>DATKJV010000019.1:0-68769 GCA_035543235.1 Anaeromyxobacteraceae bacterium
GCGGCGAGGTCGAGGGACCCGAGGGGGAGACCGCCGAGGAGACGCGTCCAGAAGGACAGAGGGAGCCGGGAGAGAAGCGTCGGCGCCGACGCCGGCGCCGAAGGCGCGGCGGCCGGGGCCGTGGAGAGCGGCGCGAGGGAGAGCCGCCAGCGCCCGGTGCCTCCGATGGCGGGGGCAGCCCGGCGCAGACGGACGGCGCCCCGAGGCCCCCCGAGACGCCCGCGCCCCCTGCGCCGGGGCCGACGAGCGGGGGCGGGGACCAGGGATAGGGCGTGCCGGCCGAGGTCGCCGGGCTGCGGTCCTCCAGGGTAGCCGCGCTCGTCGCGCTCGCCGTCGCCGGGGCCTGCCGGCCCTCGCCCAAGGCCTGCTACGTCACGGCGGTGTCCGTGGCGGGAGAAGGGGCGGCGGACGTCCGGGGGCTCGAGCGCGACGACCTCCGGCGCGCGGCCTTTGCTGCCTTCGCTGGCGCCCCGGGTTTCTCGGTGCCGCCGGCGGAGCCCGGAAGCGGGGTCCCGCGTTGCCGCGCGACGATTGCGCTCCTGGACGCGCGGCTGCCGGTCGAACCGGCGGGCCGCGTGGAGGTGGTGCTCGGCCTCCGGGTCGCGCGGGGAGACGAAGGGGAGGACTACCAGGAGACGGTCCGCTACGGCGAGGCGGTGCGTCCCGGGGAGGACCTGGGGAGCGCGCTGCGCCGGGCGGTGGACGGTGCCGCCGGCCGCGCGGTGGCGGCCCTCGGGCTCGCGCTCGGGGAGGCGGCGAAGCCCACGCCCGAGGTGTTGCGCGACCTGGAGTCGAGCGACGCGCGGACGCGCGACCTTGCCGTCCGGGTGCTTGCGGAGCGCCGCAACCCGGCCGCCGTGCCGGGGCTCGTCCGCCGGCTCTCCGACCCCGACCCGGACGTCGTCGAGCGGGCCGTCGGGGCACTCGCCCAGATCCGGGATCCGCGCGCGGTCGGCCCGCTCATCGGCCTGACGCAGCGGAGGGAAGGCGACTTCGTGACCCAGCTCGTGCTCATCATCGGCGACATCGGGGGACCGGAGGCGGAGGCATATCTCGGCACGCTGGCCGAGGGGCATCCGGATCCGGCGGTGAAGAAGGCCGCGCGCGACTCCCTCGCCACCCTTCGCCGTCGCGGCGCTTCCCCTCCGCCCGCGCCGGCGCGGCCGTGAGGCGCGCCGCCGCTGCGCTTTGAGGGTAAGATGCGCCCCGTGCCGAGGCTCGCCCTCCTGCTCCTCGCGGCTGCCGCCGCGGCCTGTGCCCACGCCGGAGACCTGCCGACAGGCGCGAGCGCCCCCGAGCGCCCCGGCAGGTATTTCCCGCTCGCCGTGGGCAACGAATGGACCTACGTCGACCGCTCCCCGCAACTGGCGGTGGGAGACGCGCGGCGAAGGACGGTCCGCATCGTCTCCCTCGACCGGGACGGCTACTACGTCGACAGCGCGCGCGGTGCGCTTCGGGCGGGGCGCGACTGCATCGAGGACCGCAGCCGCCGGATCCTCTGCACGCCCTTCGAGGTCGGCCGGCGCTGGTCTTCGGTGGTGAGCGTCGGCTCGACCGAGCACTACGAGATCGCCGGCGTCGGGGAGACGGTCCACGTGCCGGCCGGGACCTTCGAGGGTTGCGTCCGGGTGCGCGCGAGGACGCGAGCCGGACCCGACGCGGAAAACGTGCTCGAGATCTCCTACGCGCCGGGCGTGGGCCCGGTGCGCATCGAGACCTATGCGGTGGTGCAGGGCAAGGTGACGCCCCAGGTGATCGGTGAGCTCGCGTCCTACCGGACGGAGGAGCGGCGATGAGAGAGGTGGGGATCGGGATCGCCGGGTTCGGCACGGTGGGTGGAGGCGTGCTCTCCATCCTGCGGAGCCACGCTCGGGAGATCGAGGCGCGGCTCGGAGCCCGGATCTCGGTGCGGCGCGTCGCGGTCCGCGACCCGGGGAAGGAGCGCATGGTGGACGTGGAGCGATCGCTCCTCACCACGCGTTACCAGGACCTTCTCGACGACCCGCAGATCGCGGTGGTGGTGGAGCTCGTGGGGGGCACGACGGAGGCCTACGATCTCGTGGTGGGCGCCCTGCAGCGCGGCAAGCACGTCGTCACGGCCAACAAGGCGCTGCTCGCGTTTCGCGGCGACGAGATATTCCGGACGGCGCAGGAGAAGGGCGTCGACGTGTACTACGAGGGCGCGGTCTGCGGGGGCGTGCCCATCATCCGGACGCTCCGCGAGGCCCTCGCGTCCGATCGAATCCAGGCGCTCTATGGCATCGTGAACGGCACGACGAACTTCATCCTCACGGCGATGACGGAGCGCGGCGAGCCGCTCAACGTGGCCCTCGCCGAGGCCCAGCGCCTCGGCTACGCCGAGGCCGATCCGACGCTCGACGTGTCGGGCGGCGACGCCGCCCAGAAGCTCTGCGTGCTCGCGCAGCTCGCGTTCGGCGCGCGCATCAAGCCGGAGGACGTCCTCACCGAGGGCATCCTGGGTCTCTTGCCCGAGGACTTCGCCTGGGGTCGAGAGGCGGGCTATGCGCTGAAGCTCCTCGCGGTCGCCCGGCGCTGCGGACCCCACGGGGGCCCGGGCGGGGATCTCATCGAGGCCCGCGTGCACCCGACCTTCATCCCGGCGGGCTCGATGCTCGCAGGCGTGCGCGGCGCCATGAACGCCGTCCTCCTTCGCTCGGAGGCGCTCGGCCCGTCGATGCTCTTCGGGCAGGGCGCCGGAGCCATGCCGACCGGCAGCGCGGTGGTGTCGGACATCATCGACCTGACGCGCAACATCCTGTCGGGGAGCCCGGGGCGCGTGCCCCTGCCGCCGGTGCAGCCGCTCGTGAGTCTGCAGTCGAGCGCGGAGGTCCGCTGCCCGTACTACCTGCGCTTCAACGTGAAGGACGTTCCCGGGGTGCTCGCCCGGATCGCCCAGACCCTGGCGGACCGACGCATCTCGCTCGCCGCAGTCCAGCAGAGGGAGCACCAGCTCGAGGGCGCGCCGGTAGCGGTCGTCATCATGACCCACGCCGCGCGGGAGGCGGACCTGCGGGCAGCCATCCGGGAGATCGACAAGTTCGACGCGACGCTCGCGCCGACGCGCTTCATTCGCATCGAGACCGTCTGACCCGCCTGGGGAGGGGACCCGCGACGCCATGGTCCGAATCGAGATCCGGGTCATCTACGGCGACACCGACCAGATGGGCGTCGTGTACTACGCGAACTACCTGCGCTACTTCGAGGCGGGCCGCAGCGAGTTCCTGCGGGCGAAGGGCCTGACCTACCGGGACTTCGAGGAGCAGGAGAGGCTGCTCCTTCCCGTCGTGGAGGCGGGGGTCTCCTACCACGCTCCGGCACGCTACGACGACCTCCTCGGCCTGGAGATCCGGCTGACCGAGGCGCGTCGGGCGACGGCGCGGTTCGAGTACGACGTGCGGCGGGGGGAGGATCGGGTCGCCTCCGGGTTCACGGTGCACGCCTGCGTGGACACCCAGGGGCGGGTGCGGCGGATGCCGCGGGACCTCATCGACCGCCTCGCCGTCGGCGAGGACCTCGCCCGCTAGGCCGCCGGAGGCCGCATGGACCGCAACCTCGCTCTCGAGATCGTTCGCGTCACCGAGGCCGCCGCCCTCGCCTCGGCCCGCCTGATGGGGCGCGGGGACCACGACGCCGCGGACCGGGCCGCGACCGAGGCCATGCGTCGCGCCTTCAACGACATCGATATCCGGGGCGAGGTCGTCATCGGCGAGGGGGAGCGGGACGAGGCGCCGATGCTCTACATCGGCGAGCGGGTGGGCGGCGGAGGCGAGA
Organism: Anaeromyxobacteraceae bacterium; assembly: GCA_035543235.1. Taxonomy (GTDB): domain Bacteria; phylum Myxococcota; class Myxococcia; order Myxococcales; family Anaeromyxobacteraceae; genus DATJZG01. Next base: position 3,793 of record DATKJV010000019.1, read on the forward strand.
GCGCCCCGGAGATCGAGATCGCCGTCGATCCCCTCGAGGGAACGAACCTGTGCGCCACCGGCGCGGCGAACGCCGTCAGCGTCATCGCCATGGGGTCGAAGGGTTCGCTGCTGCGCGCCCCCGACACGTACATGCAAAAGATCGCCGTCGGCCCCGGCGCCCGTGGCGTGATCGACCTCCTGCGGCCGCCGCGCGAGAACCTCGAGGCCGTGGCCCGGGCGGTCGGCAAGCGCGTCGACGAGCTGACGGTCGTCATCCTCGATCGCCCGCGTCACGCGGAGCTCGTCCGGGAGGTGCGCGAGGCCGGGGCGCGAATCAAGCTGATCGGGGACGGCGACGTCGCCGGGGCCATCAACACCTGCCTGCCCGACACCGGCGTCGACATGCTGATCGGCACCGGCGGCGCGCCGGAGGGAGTCATCAGCGCGGCGGCGCTCCGGTGCATGGGGGGTGACATGCAGGGTCGGCTCGCCTTTCGCACCGACGGCGAGCGGGAGCGGGCGCGGGCCATGGGCCTCGGCGACCCGGACCGCGTGCTGCGCATCCACGAGCTCGCCCGCGGCGAGGTCATGTTCGCCGCGACCGGCGTCACGAACGGGGACTTCCTGAAGGGGGTGCGCTACACGGGCGACGGCGCCCGCACGCACTCGGTGGTCATGCGCAGCCGGACCGCGACCGTCCGCTACATAGAGGCGGAGCACCACTTCCCGCAGAAGCCCAACTACGGCTGGTAGCCGTGACCTGATTCGGAGGAGCCATGGCGTCGAGGATCTCGCGGGAGATGGTGGTCCGCGTGCCGGTGGACCGGTTCTACGACCTCGTCGTGGACTACGAGCGCTACCCGGAGTTCGTGCCCTCGGTCCGCGGCTGCAAGGTCGTCCACGTGGCGAAGGGGCACCGAGACGTGGAGTACCGCGTCGACCTGGGCGTCCGCACGATCCAGTACGTGCTGCGCCACATCGAGGTGCGTCCGGAGAAGGTCACCTGGTCGCTCGTCAAGGGAGACATGATGAAGGTTTCGAGCGGGGCCTGGGAGCTCATGCCCCACGCCGGCAACACGCTCGCGCGGTACACGGTGGAGGTCCAGGTCACGAAGCCGCCTCTCATCCCGCAGGCGGTGGTCGACCGCGTGAGTGACGAACTCACGAAGGTGCAGCTCCCGCGCACGCTCGAGGCGTTCCGGGCGCGCGCCGAGGCGGGGCTTCCTTGACCCCCCCGAGGCGCCCGTGCTAGTCGGGTCGAGGCGGTACCGCCCCGGCCTTTGCAGACCGGGTCCGGGCCGTTAGGAAGGATTCGGAGGGCCAAGGGGGGCACCGGCCGGCCTCCCTGGCGAGTGCGATGCTGGACGCCTTCGTCATCGAGGAGATCAAGCGCCGCGAGCGCGAGCGCGACGATCGCCCGGCGGTGGAGATCCCGCTGCCGCCACCTCCCGGCGGCGGCGAGGAGCCCACGGACGCGCCCGGCACTCCGGACCGGGGCGTGATCATCATCGACTACGGGGCTGCGCCTACGCGCTGATGCGGTCCCAGGCCGCCCGAATCTCCTCGGCCGTCCAGGGGCCCGCGCCCGCTTCCTTCTCCACCCCCCCGGTCGTCTCCATCCGGTAGAGGAAGATCTTGCCCCCCTGGACGCCGAGCACCTGCCCGGTGATGCCGTCGGAGAGGTGGCTCGCGAGGAAGATCGCGGCCGGAGCGATGAACTGCGGCCCGAGGTCGCCCTCGTTGGCGCCTTGGAACATCTTGAGGTCGCTCGTCATGCGGGTGAGCGCCACCGGGGCGATGGCGTTCACGGCGATGCCGAAACGCTCGAGCTCGAGGGCGGCCACGCGGGTGAGGCCGTAGATGCCGGCCTTCGCGGCCCCGTAGTTCGCCTGTCCGAAGTTCCCGATGAGGCCGGACAGGCTCGAGGTGTTGATGATTCGTCCGCCGCCCCCCTGGAGCTTCATGGCGCGCGCCGCCACCTGCGTGCAGAGGAAGGTCCCCCGCAGGTGGACGTCGAGCACCCGGTCGAAGTCGTCGTCCGAGAGGTTGAGGAGCGTCCGGTCCCTGAGGATCCCGGCGTTGTTCACCCAGGCGTCCACGCGCCCGAACTTGTTGAGCGCCGTCCAGAGGATGGCGTCCGCGCCCTCGCGGGTGGCGACCGAGTCGTGGCTCGCCACCGCCTCGCCCCCCTGGGCCTGGATCTCGGCCACGACGCGGTCGGCCGGTTGCCCCGCGTGCCCTCCGCCGTGGCGGTCGCTGCCGAGGTCGTTCACGACGACGCGCGCTCCCTCGCGAGCGAGCGCCAGCGCGTGGGCGCGGCCGATTCCTCCACCGGCGCCGGTCACCACCACCACCTTCCCGTCGAGCAGCTTGGCCATTTTGCTTTCCTCCCCGTGACGACTTGGGCCTCTAGCCCGCCGGCGCGGGATGGTCAAGCGATCGCTGCTCAACCCTTGCGAGGCGTTGACGGGAAGGCGCGCAAACGGGCAAATAGCCTCGCCCAGGAGGGAGCGGTCATGACCGAGATCATCAACGTCAGCGCGAGGGAGATCCTCGATTCCCGCGGCAACCCGACCGTGGAGGTCGAGGTGGCCGTGGCGTCCGGCGACGTCGGCCGGGCGGCCGTCCCCTCCGGCGCCTCCACCGGCGAGCACGAGGCGCTGGAGCTGAGGGACGGGGACAAGCAGCGCTACCTCGGGAAGGGCGTGAAGAAGGCGGTCCGCAACGTCTCCGAGGTCATCGGCCCGGCGGTGGTGGGGATGGACGCATCCGACCAGGCGGGGCTCGACGCCCGGATGCTCGCCCTCGACGGGACCCCGACGAAGGCGAAGCTCGGGGCGAACGCGATCCTCGGCGTCTCGCTCGCGGCGGCCAAGGCCGCGGCGCAGGGGCACGAGCAGCCGCTCTACCGCTACGTCGGCGGGGTGAACGCCCGGACGCTCCCGGTGCCGCTCATGAACATCCTGAACGGGGGCGCCCACGCGGACTCGAACGTCGACATCCAGGAGTTCATGGTCGTGCCGCTCGGCGCGCCGACCTTCGCCGAGGCGCTCCGATACGGGGCCGAGGTCTTCCATGCGCTGAAGAAGGTGCTGAAGGGCAAGGGCGCGTCGACCGGGGTCGGGGACGAAGGCGGCTATGCCCCGAGCCTCGACAGCAACGAGCAGGCGCTCTCCCTCATCCTGGACGCGGTCAAGCAGGCCGGGCTCAAGGCCGGAAAGGACGTGGCGCTGGCGCTCGACTGCGCGGCGTCCGAGTTCTTCGACAAGAAGACCGGCAAGTACGCGTTGAAGGGGGAGGGCAAGACCTTCGATGCCCGGGGCCTCGCCGACTGGTACGCGGGTCTCGTCGAGAAGTACCCCATCGTCTCCATCGAGGACGGCTTCGCCGAGGACGACTGGAAGGGGTGGAAGCTCGTGAGCGAGAAGCTGGGCGGGAGGATCCAGCTCGTCGGGGACGACCTGTTCGTCACCAACGTCGAACGCCTCGCGAAGGGCATCGAGCAGGGCATCGCCAACTCCATCCTCGTCAAGGTGAACCAGATCGGGTCCCTCACGGAGACCCTCGAGGCGGTGCGGATGGCGCACCGCGCCGGGTTCACGAGCGTGATGAGCCACCGCTCCGGGGAGACGGAGGACACGACGATCGCCGACCTGGCGGTCGCCTGCGACTGCGGCCAGATCAAGACCGGCTCCGCCTCGCGGACCGACCGCATCGCGAAGTACAACCAGCTCCTTCGCATCGAGGAGGAGCTCGGCAAGGCCGCTCGCTACGCGGGGCGGAACGCCTTCCACGCGCTCTCGAAGTAGGCCCCTCGGGGGGGCGCCGGCGTCAGGCGGCGCGACCCGCAAGGCGCGCGCCGCGCGCCGGCCGGGTCGTTTGACTTCGCAGAGGTCGGTCGTTACCCTCTCCCTCCCTGAAGGCGGAGGGTCGGAGGACGCATGCGGAAGGAATGGGTGTCGAAGCGGCGGGGCCAGCCGAACGTCTCCCAGATGCACTACGCCCGACGGGGCGAGGTGACGGACGAGATGCGGCACGTCGCCCGGCGCGAGCGGCTCGCTCCCGAGCTCGTCCGCGCCGAGGTGGCGCGCGGCCGGATGATCATCCCGGCGAACGTGAACCACCCCGAGCTCGAGCCCATGGCGATCGGCATCGCCGCCACCTGCAAGATCAACGCGAACATCGGCAACAGCGCCGTCGTGAGCGACGTCGAGGGCGAGCTGGAGAAGCTTCGCATCTGCCTGAAGTACGGGGCCGACACGGTGATGGACCTCTCCACCGGAGGGGACATCCCCCGCATCCGCGAGGCGATCCTCCGCCACAGCCCGCTGCCGGTCGGCACGGTCCCGATCTACGAGGCCATGGCCTACGTGAAGGACGTCGCCGAGCTCACGCCGAAGCTCCTGCTCGAGGTCATCGAGAACCAGGCGCGGCAGGGCGTCGACTACATGACCATCCATGCGGGGCTGCTTCGGGACTTCATCCCCAAGGCGGCCCACCGCATCACGGGGATCGTGTCCCGGGGCGGGGCGCTCATGGCGCAGTGGATGCTCGCGAACGGCCAGGAGAACCCCCTCTACGCCTACTTCGACGACATCTGCGAGATCTTCAAGCGGTACGACGTGGCCTTCTCCCTCGGAGACGGGCTCCGCCCGGGCTGTCTCGCGGACGCCTCCGACGAAGCGCAGTTCGCGGAGCTCGCGGTGCTCGGCGAGCTGACGCGGCGCGCCTGGCACCACGACGTGCAGGTCATGGTCGAGGGGCCGGGCCACGTCCCGCTCGACCAGATCCCGATGAACATGGACAAGGAACGGGAGCTCTGCGACGAGGCCCCCTTCTACGTGCTCGGCCCCCTCGTCACCGACGTGGCGCCCGGCTACGACCACATCACGAGCGCCATCGGGGCGACCATTGCCGCACAGCACGGCGCGGCGATGCTCTGCTACGTCACGCCGAAGGAGCACCTCGGGTTGCCCAACGCCGACGACGTGCGGCAGGGAATCGTGGCCTACAAGATCGCGGCGCACGCCGCAGACATCGCCCGCCACCGCCCCGGCGCGCGCGATCGCGACGACGCCATCTCGCGGGCGCGCTACGCCTTCGACTGGAACCGCCAGTTCGCGCTGTCGCTCGATCCGGACACGGCGCGCGCCATGCACGACGAGACGCTACCGCACGAAGCCTTCAAGTCGGCCGAGTTCTGCTCGATGTGCGGGCCGAAGTTCTGCTCGATGAAGATCCACAGCCACCTCGGCGAGGCGGCCGGGAAGGCGGAAGAGGACGCGCCCCGCGCGGACCCGCTCCGCGTCGTCGCGCACTAGGGGCTACGGGCCGCTGCCGTTCCGGGTGGGCTTGCCGGCCTTCACCCATCCCTGGATGCCGGCCGGCATCACGTAGACCTTCGCGTATCCGAGCCGGGCCGCCTCACGGGCAGCCGCGTGGCTCGCCGTTCAATGCGGGTTCGCGCAGTAGAAGACGAGCCGGACGGACTTGTCCCCGGGCAGAAGCGCCGCGAGCTCTCCCGAGACGAGGCGCGCGCCGGGGAGGTGGTTCTTCTGGTAGACGTCGGCGGGGTTCACGTCGTAGAGGGCCACGTCGGCCGCTGCGCGCATCGCATCCACCTCGTCGAGCGAAAGCAGCTCGAAGGGGTCGGCCGCCCGGGCGGCGAGGGCGAGCGCGGCTCCGGCCGCGGCGGCGATGATCCTCGTCATGGAGAGGCCTCCTTCGGGGAATGCTAACGGGGCCGTGGCGTCGGCGCAGCGGACCGCTAGCCGCCCACCGCGACCATGGGCGGGAGGGGCCCGGCGCCGAGGTCGTGGCGCTCGGATTTCCGCGAGACCGCTTCCCGGATGCGGGCCTCGAGATCCTCGAGCGAAGCTCCTGCGCGCAGGACCTCGCCGAGGGCCACCTCCTCGCGGCCGCCGAGGCAGGCCCGAAGGGTGCCGTCCGCGGCCACGCGGACGCGGTTGCAGTCCGCGCAGAAGTTCTCGGAGAAGGCGCCGATGAAGCCCACGAGGCCGCTCACCGGACGATCCCCGTCGACGCCGCTGCCGCGCATGTGCCGCGCCGGACCCCAGCCGCGGGTCGCGTCGGGCTCGAGATGGATACCCTGGCTCGCGAGGAGCCGCTCCATCTCCGGTACCGGCACCGCCACGCCTCCCCCGAAGGGCATGAGCTCGATGAAGCGGGCGACGGCCCCGTGGCGCCATGCGAAGCGGGCGAGGTCGCCGAGCTCCGCCTCGTTCTCGCCGCGAAGCACGACGGCGTTCAGCTTGAGGGAGGCGAAGCCCGCCCGGGCGGCCGCGGCGAACCCGCGCCGGATCCGCTCGAGGTCGGCGGCCGGCCCGGCCAGGCGCGCCATCCGGTCGGGGTCGAGCGTGTCGAGGGAGACGTTCAGCCGGGCGAGGCCGACCTCGCGCAGGCGTGCCGCCTGCTCCTCGAGGAGCTGCCCGTTCGTCGTGAGCGCGACCTCCTCGATGCCGTGAACGGCGAGCAGGTCCCCGACCACGTCGGGCAGGTCGCGGCGCAGGGTGGGCTCCCCGCCGGTGAGGCGGACCCGGCGCACGCCGATCCGGGCGAACGCGGTGGCGAGCTGCCGGATCTCGGGGCGCGTGAGCGGCGTGCCGCCCGACCAGCCGAGACCGTGCGGGTTGCAGTAGCTGCACCGGAAGTTGCAGCGGTCGGTGAGGGAGAGGCGCAGGTAGGTGATGCGGCGGCCCTGAGCGTCCGAGAGCGGCGGCTGGGTGGCTCCCGTCGCGGTCACAGGGGCCGGCTCTCCAGGCGGGCGATGGCCTCGAGGCCGGCCTGGCCGATGGCGGTCATCGCCTGCACGACGCGGGGGTCGAACTGGGTCCCGGAAAACCGGGTGATCTCCGCGATGGCCTTCACGAACCCCTGGCTCTTGCGGTACGGGCGATCGCTCGTCATCGCGTCGAGCGTATCCGCCACGGCGAAGATGCGCGCCCCGAGGGGGATGGCCTCGCCCCGGAGGCCGCGCGGGTAGCCGGAGCCGTCCCAGCACTCCTGGTGGGAGAGCACGATCTCCGCCGGCACGTGGAGGAAGCCGATGGAGCGTAGGATGTTCCACCCCACCTGCGGGTGGCGTCGCATCTCCTCCCACTCGGACGGGGAGAGCGGCCCGGGCTTCAGGAGAATCGCGTCGGGGACGCCGATCTTTCCGATGTCGTGGAGGAGCGCGCCCCGGGCGATGTCGTTGCGCTGGGCGACCGGGACGCCCATCCGGTCGGCGAGGGCAAGGGTGTAGCGGACGACCCGCTGGGAGTGGTCCCCGGTCTCGTGCTCCCGCGCATCGAGGGCGGCGACGAGCGCGTAGAGGGTGCTGTTGTAGGCGGCCTCCACCTCGACGAGGGCACGGCGAAGGTCGGTGGTCTTCTCCTTCACCGTTCGCTGCAGGCTCTTGCTGTAGCGGAGCCGGGCGAGCTCGTCGCGGCGCCGGGAGAGGGCACGCTCGATGGCCCGGACGAGCTCGGTCGTCTTGGGCGGCTTCAGCAGGTAATCTGACGCGCCGCGTCGAAGGCACTCGACCGCCGCCTCCGTGTCGCCGTAGGCGGTCAGCATGACCACGGCCGTGTTCGGGTGCTCACGGCGCAGCCGGTCGAGGAGCCAGATGCCGTCCTTGTCGGGCATCTTCACGTCGCTGATGACGAGGTGGGGCTCGGCCTCGCGCGCGGCCTCGAGGGCCGCCTCCGCGCCGGTGGCCGCGTGGCAGGCGTACCCCTCCTCGGACAGGACCACGCCGATGGCGTCCCGCACCACCGCGTCGTCGTCGACGATGAGGACGCGGGGCGATTCCTCGACCGCAGGGTCGTACAACGGGTCCGCCCTCCAAGTGAGCCCCTTGGCGAGGGGCAACGCCGTTTTATACCATGCACGGAGAAGGCCGCCGCGCTAAGGACTGCCGCGGGAGGTAGCGAGACGTGTGCCGCCGGGCGATGGCCGGCGGCGAGAGCGCCCCGCCCCATGCGAACCCCCAACAGCGGACGACTTCCCGTGCTGGACGACCAGGCGGATCGCGCCGCGGCCCAGGCGGAGCTCGCGGCGCTGCGGGCACGCGGCCTACCGGCCAACGCGCGCAAGCCCTCCTGGCTCCGCGTCCCCGTGCCCGGCGGCGAGCGCTACGGGCGGGTCCGGGAGACCCTGCGCGGACTCTCGCTCCACACGGTGTGTCAGGAGGCGATGTGCCCCAACGTGGCCGAGTGCTGGGGCGGGGGCACGGCGACCGTGATGCTCATGGGCGACACTTGCACGCGCGGATGTCGCTTCTGCCACGTGAAGACCGCCGCCAGGCCACCGCCGCTCGACGCCGACGAGCCCCGCAGCGTCGCCGACGCGGTGCGGGCGCTGGGGCTCGACTACGTGGTCGTGACGAGCGTCGACCGCGACGACCTGCCGGACGGCGGGGCCGCCCACTTCGCCGAGACCATCGGCCGGTTGAAGGAGATCCCGGGGCTCCTCGTCGAGGTGCTCACCCCGGACTTCCAGGGCGACCTCGAGGCGGTGCGGAGCATCGGGCGTGCCGCTCCGGACGTCTTCGCGAACAACCTCGAGACCGTCCGCCGCTTGACCCCGGTCGTCCGCGACGCCCGCGCCGGCTACGAACAGACGCTCGGCGTCCTCGCGGCCATGAGGCGGGAGTTCCCGGGCGTCGTCACGAAGTCGTCGATCATGGTCGGCCTGGGAGAGGGCGAGGCCGAGGTCGGCGAGGCCATGGACGACCTGCGCGCCGCGGGGGTCGACGTGCTCACGCTCGGGCAGTACCTGAGGCCGTCTTCGTGGCACCTGCCGGTCGTGGAGTTCGTGACCCCGGAGCGCTTCGAGCTCTACCGGGAGATGGGCAAGCGCCGCGGGTTCCGGTACGTGGCGAGCGGCCCGCTCGTCCGGTCGAGCTACCGGGCCGGGGAGCTGTTCCTCCAGGGCGAGCTCCGCGGCCGACGGGCGCCGCGCTGAAGGAGGGAGCCGACCATGCGAAGGGTTCGGGACATCGAGGAGGCTCGCACGCGCGCGCAGGCGGGCGGGTCGGCGGCAGCGCCCTCGTACGAGAGCCAGTTCCCGATGCGAACCGCGCTGCGCGAGGACGGAGCGGCCGACCCCGCGGAGGTGGGGTTGTCCGACGAGCAGGTCCTGCGCCTGCACCGCTGGATGGTGCTCGGGCGCGAGCTCGACGAGCGCATGATCATGCTCCAGCGGCAGGGGCGGATCGGGTTCTACGTCGGGGCCATCGGCGAGGAGGCGGCGGTCATCGGGGCCGCGGCCGCCATGGAGGATGGAGACTGGATCTTCCCCTCGTACCGGGAGCACGCGGCCGCGCTCATGCGTGGGATGCCGCTCGTCACGTTCGTGTGCGACCTCCTCGGGAACGCCGGGGACCGGATGCTCGGGCACCAGATGCCCTGCCACGAGACCTGGCGGCAGGGGCGCTACACCTCCATCAGCTCGCCCATCGCTACCCAGATCCCGCACGCGGTCGGCGCGGCGTGGGCGGCGCGCTTGCGCGGCGACGACATGGTGACGCTCACCTACTTCGGCGAGGGCGCGACGAGCGCGAACGACTTCCACGCGGCGCTCAACTTCGCCGGCGTCCACCGGGTCCCGGTGGTCTTCCTGTGCCGGAACAACGGCTGGGCCATCAGCCTGCCCCGGGAGAAGCAGACGGCGTCGGAGACCTTCGCCCAGAAGGCGGTGGCCTACGGCATCCGCGGCGAGCGGGTGGACGGCAACGACCTCTTCGCCGTGCGCTCGTCGACGCGGCGGGCGCGCGAGCGCGCCGCCCGGGGCGAGGGGCCCACCCTCGTCGAGTGCGTGACCTATCGCGTGGAAGGCCACTCCACCTCCGACGACCCCCGCGCCTACAGACCCCCGGAACTGGTCGAGCCGTGGAGGAAGAAGGATCCCATTCTCCGGCTCGAGCGGCACCTCGCGGTGCGCGGCCTGCTGCCTCCGGAGCAGGCCGAGCGCGTCCGCTCCGAGGCGCGGGAGCAGATTCTCGCAGCCATCGACGAGGCCTCGGGCTACGCGCCCAAGCCGGCGCTCGAGACCCTGTTCGACGGCGTGTACGCCGAGCCGCTCTGGCAGCAGCGGGAGCAACTCGCCGAGCTACGGGCCGCCGCGGCCGCAGACCCGGCGGTGGCGAGCGGGCCCGGTCCCCGCTGAGGAGGGCGCCCTTGCCCACGCTCAACATCATCCAGGCGGTGAACGACGCGCTGCGCATCGAGATGCGGCGCGACCCGAATGTCGTCGTGCTCGGGGAGGACGTGGGGAAGTTCGGGGGCGTCTTCCGCGCCACGCAGGGGCTGCAGGAGGAGTTCGGTTCGGACCGGGTCATCGACACGCCGCTCGCGGAGAGCGGGATCGTCGGCACGGCGCTCGGGATGGCCCTCTACGGGCTCCGGCCCGTGCCCGAGATCCAGTTCGCGGACTTCATCTTCCCGGCGATGGACCAGATCGTGAACGAGGTCGCGAAGTACCGGTACCGGTCCGGCGGCCAGTACGCCTGCCCGCTCGTCATCCGCTCGCCCTACGGCGGGGGGATCAAGGGAGGCCACTACCACTCGCAGTCCCCGGAGGCCCACTTCATCCACACGGCCGGGCTGAAGGTGGTCGTGCCGTCGAACCCGTACGACGCGAAGGGGCTCCTGCTGAGCGCGATTCGCGACCCGGATCCGGTCCTCTTCTTCGAGCCGAAGCGCGTCTACCGCGCAGCCCGCGGAGACGTCCCAGAGGGCGACTACACCGTGCCGCTCGGGTCCGCGAACGTGACGCGCCCGGGCAAGCACGTGACTGTCATCGCCTGGGGTGCCATGTGGCACGAGGCGGACGAGGCGGCGCGAGCCGCGGCGGCGGAGGGCGTCGAGGCCGAGGTCATCGACCTCCGGTCGCTCCAGCCCCTCGACATCGACACCCTCGTCGAGTCCGTGCGCAGGACCGGCCGCGCCATCGTCGTCCACGAGGCGCCGCGCACGTGCGGGTTCGGAGCGGAGATCTCGGCGCTCCTGCAGGAGCGCTGCTTCCTCAGCCTCGAGGCCCCCATCACCCGCGTGACCGGCTTCGACACCCCGTTCCCCTACACGCTCGAGAACGAGTACCTTCCGCGCGCGCCGCGCATCCACCGGGCCATCCGCGAGGTGGTTGCGTACTAGGGCGTTGCCGGCGAGGGAGTGCCATGGCCTACCAGTTCGTCCTGCCCGACATCGGCGAGGGAGTGGTCGAGGCCGAGGTCCTGAAGTGGTTCGTCCGCGAGGGCGACGCGGTCGTCGAAGACCAGCCGCTCGTCGAGGTGATGACCGACAAGGCGACCGTGACCATTCCGTCCCCGAAGCGGGGGAGGGTGACACGGCTCCTGTGGAAGGAAGGGGACGTGGCCAAGGTCCACCACGCCCTCCTGGAGATGGAGGTCGAGGGAGAGGGGGTCGCCGCGACCGGCGCCACCGAGGCGCAGTCGCTCGCACAGGAGGCGCGCGCCGCGGTGACGGCGGCGCTGCCCGGCGGGGACGGGGACGACGACGCCCCGGCGCAGGAGCGCCGCAAGGTGCTCGCCACCCCTGCCGTCCGTGCCCTGGCCCGGGAGATCGGCGTCGAGCTCGCATCCGTGCGCGGAACCGGGCCGGGCGGACGTGTGACGAAGGCCGACCTCGGCGTGCACGCCCGCAACGGGAAGGCGGGCGCCCCGGGGGCGGCGTCCTCGGGCTCGGTCGAGATCGTCCCGGTGCGCGGGCTGCGCCGCCGCATCGCGGAGAAGATGGCCCGGTCGAAGCGCACCGCCGCGCACTTCACCTTCGTCGAGGAGGCGGATGTCTCGGAGCTCGTGCGGGCAAAGGAGCGCATGGCGCGCGCCGCGAGCGAGGAGGGGGTGAAGCTCACGTTCCTGCCGTTCGTGGTGAAGGCCGCCGTCTTCGCGCTCCGGCGCTTCCCGTACCTGAACGCCTCCTTCGACGAGGAAAAGGGCGAGATTCACCTGAAGCGCTTCTACGACGTCGGCATCGCGACCGCGACGGAGGACGGCCTCTCCGTTCCGGTGCTCCGGCGCGCTTCGGAGCGATCGATCCTCGAGGTGGCGCGGGAGATCGAGCGGCTCGCGGCGGACGCGAGGGCCGGGAAGCTCCGCCCGGAGGACGTCGGCGGCTCCACTTTCACGGTGACGAGCCTCGGGGCGCTCGGCGGGCTCTTCGCGACCCCGGTCATCAACTACCCCGAGGTGGCGATTCTCGGCGTGCACCGGATCCGGCCCACGCCCGTCGTGCGCGACGGCCAGGTCGTGGTCCGCGACGTCATGCACGTCTCGCTGACGAGCGACCACCGCGTCGTGGACGGCGACCAGGCGGCGGCTTTCGTCTACGACGTGATCCGGCACCTCGAGGACCCGAGCCTCCTCCTCCTCCGGATGGCCTAGCCGTCCGCGTCCGACCCCTGCGGCGCAAGGCGCGGACGGCACGTGCGAGGGCGCCTTGATCGACACCCACTGCCACCTCGACAAGGCGGAGTTCGACCGGGACCGCACCGCCGTCCTCGAGCGGGCCCGGGACGCCGGGGTGGAGGTCCTCCTGGTCCCCGCGACCGGCCCCGGGGGCTGGGACGGCGCTCTCGAGCTCGCGCGGGCGACGCCCGGGGTCCACGCGGGGCTCGGCATCCACCCGCAGATTCTCCCCGAGACGGACCCGAGGGACGACGACCGGCTCCTCGCCGAGCTCGAGGAGCGGCTGCGCCGCGGCGGCGCGGTGGCGGTGGGCGAGTGCGGCCTCGACGGGCCCACCGCGGCGGCGGGTGCCCCCATGGACCGGCAGCTGGCGGTGCTCGACGGCCAGCTCGCCATCGCGCGCCGGCTCGGGCTCCCGGTCATGCTCCACGCGCTGCGCGCGCACGAGCCGCTGCTCGCGCTCCTCGAGCGGGAGGGGCTGCCCTCCGGGGGCGTCCTGCACAGCTTCTCGGGAAGCGCGGAGCTCGTGCCCCCCTTCGCGCGGCTCGGCCTCCACTTCGCCTTCGCCGGTCCTGCGACCTACCCGCGCGCGAAGAAGCCGCTCGCAGCGGCGCGAGCGGTGCCGCGGGAACGGTTGCTCCTCGAAAGCGACGCACCCGACCAGACTCCCTGGCCGAGGCACGGGCGGAACGAGCCCTCGTACCTTCCGCTCATCGCGCAGGCGCTCGCGGCGGCCGTCGGCCTCGACGCCGGCGACCTCGAGGCGGTGACGACCGCGAACGCGCGCCGCCTCTTCCGCCTCGAGCCGGCGCCGCCCGCCGGTTCGGCGAGGTCTTGATGGACGCCGTCCCGCCTCGGCTCGATCGCAACGCCCGCCTCCTCGGTCTCGAGGCCGTCGAGCGGCTGCGCGCAGCCCACGTCGTCGTCCTGGGGCTCGGGGGGGTGGGCTCCTTTGCGGCGGAGGCGCTCGCGCGGGTCGGCGTCGGACGGCTGACTCTCGTCGACGGCGAGCGGGTCGACCCGACGAACGCGAACCGCCAACTGCACGCGCTCGACGGGGAGTTCGGCCGCTTCAAGGCCGAGGTGCTCGCGGAGCGGCTCCGCCGGGCCGCGCCCGAGGCCCTGATCGAGGGCGCGTGCGAGGCCTACTCGGAGGCGAGCGCTCCGCGGCTGCTCGCGCCGGGCGTCTCGTACGTGCTCGACGCGATGGACACCGTGGTGGCGAAGCTGCACGCCATCGCTCGCGGGCTCGAGCTGGGAGTTCCGGTCGTCACGGTGCTCGGCGCCGCTCGACGTCTCGACCCGACGGCGGTGGTGGTGACGGACCTCTCCGAGTCGCACACCGACCAGCTCGCCAAGGACGTCCGGAAGTACCTCCGGCGGCGCCACGGGATCCGGGCCTCGGCGCCGCTCGGCGTGCTCGCGGTATGGTCGGGAGAGGCGCCGCGCCCGGCCATCGCCCTCCCGGGCGACGAGGCGGGGATCCCGGGGGTGCGGGCGCCCGAGCCGGGGCGGCGCGCCGCCAAGTGCTTCGGGAGCGTCGCCTTCGTCACCGGGGCCTTCGGGCTCGCAGCGGCGGGAGCCGTCGTCCGCGAGCTCACCGGGGTCTCTCCGGCGTCGGCTCGGCCGGTGACCGACGCCGAACGGTCCCGGCGCCGCAAGCGGTCGGGGAGCCGCCCCTGACGGGGCGTGACGGGTCGCGGCGGGTGGGGGAAGCGCCGTATATCTCAGGGAGCGCACGGGAGACATCGGGAATGGAAACGAAGACCTTCGACGCGATCGTGGTGGGGGGAGGGCCGGGCGGCTACGTCGCGGCGATCCGCCTCGGGCAGCTCGGGAAGCGAACGGCGCTCGTCGAGCGCGAGTCGCTGGGTGGCGTGTGCGTGAACTGGGGTTGCATCCCGTCCAAGGCGCTCATCGCGGCGGCCAACCTCGTGGAGGACGTCCGCCACGCCGCGTCGCGCGGGATCCTCGCAGAGCCGCCGCGCATCGACCTCGACCGGCTGCGCCAGTTCAAGGACGAGGTGGTGAAGAAGCTCGTGGGAGGGGTCGCCCAGCTCGAAAAGGGCAACGGGGTGGAGGTCGTCCGGGGGACGGGGACCCTCACGAGCGCGACCTCGGTGGAGGTGGAGGGCGCCGCCGGGAAGGCGCGCCTCGAGGCGCCGGCCATCCTCGTCGCCACGGGGGCGCGTCCGGTGCAGATCCCGGGTTTCGAGTTCGGGGACGGGGTCTGGAGCGCGAAGGAGGCGGTGGACGTCCCGGAGATTCCCGGCCGCCTGGTCGTCATCGGCGGCGGCGTGATCGGGCTCGAGCTCGGGACCGTGTACGCGAAGCTCGGGTCCCGGCTGACCGTGGTCGAGGCCCTGCCCGGGCTGCTCACCGGCACGGACCCGGACGCGGTCCGTTTCGTCCAGAGGGGTCTCAAGGCGCGCGGCGCCGAGGTCCTCGTGAACGCGAAGGCGAAGAAGCTCGAGCGACAGGAGAAGGGCCTCCTCGTGACCGTCGAGGCGGACGGCGCGGAGCGGGTGATCGAGGCCGACAAGGTCCTCGTGGCCGTGGGCTTCCGCCCCAACACCGAGAGGCTAGGCCTCGAGGCCACGGGCGTGAAGCTCGATGCCCGCGGGTACGTCTCGGTGAACGAGCGGTACCAGACGAGCGTCCCGTCGGTGTACGCGTTCGGAGACGTCACCGGGCCGCCGTTCCTCGCCCACAAGGCCTCGAAGGAGGCGGAGATCGCGGCCGAGGTGGTCGCCGGGAAGAGATCGGAGCGCGACTGGGTAGCGCTCCCGGGCGCGATCTTCACCGACCCGGAGGTCGCGTCGGTCGGGCTGTCCGAGGAGGAGGCGCGCCGGCAGGGGCTCGAACCGATCGTCGGCAAGTTCTCCTTCGGCGCCCTGGGCCGTGCGCTCGCCATCCAGCACGGGGAGGGGTTCGTGAAGGTCGTGGCCGACCGGGAGTCGAAGCTGCTGCTCGGGGTGACGATCGCGGGCCCGGAGGCGTCCGACCTGATCGCGGAGGCGACCCTGGCGCTGGAGATGGGCGCGTACCTGGAGGACGTGGCGCTCACCATCCACGCCCACCCCACCTTGCCCGAGGCGTTCATGGAGGCCTGCAAGGCAGCGCTCGGCGAGGCGATCCACATGCTCAACCGGCCCGAGCGGCCGCGGAAGGGGAAGGCGGGCGCCTCCGCCGAGGCGTGAGGGGCGGCGTGCGGACCCTTCGCGTTCACCGGCTCGGGCGCGTCGAGTACGCCGACGGCCTGTCCCTCATGCAGCTCGCCGCGGCGAGGCTGCGCGCGGGCGCGCCCGCGGAGACGGACTGGCTCTTCCTGCTCGAGCACCCGCCGGTCTTCACGCTGGGGCGCGGGGCGGATGGGTCGAACATCCTGGCCTCGCCGGAATGGCTCAGGCAGTCGGGGTTCGAGGTGCACGAGACCGATCGCGGCGGGGACGTCACCTACCACGGGCCCGGTCAGGTCGTCGCGTATCCGGTCGTGGACCTGTCGGGCCGGCCGGACGTCCGGCGGTTCGTCGGGGACCTCGAGGAGGCGATGATCCTCACCTGCGGGGACTTCGGCATCCGGGCGGCGCGCCACCCCGAGCACCGCGGCACCTGGGTGGGGGCGCGGAAGTTGGGGGCGGTCGGCGTTCACATCTCGCGGTGGATCACGACCCACGGAATCGCGCTCAACGTCGAGCCCGACCTCGCGCACTTCCGCGCCATCGTGCCCTGCGGGATCGCCGATCCGGGCCTGGGCGTGACGAGCCTCTCGGCCGAGCTCGCGGCGGCGGGGCGCGCCTCCCCGAGGCCCCGGGACGTCGAGGAGCGGCTCGCCCATCACATCTCCGAGCTCCTGGGGCGGCGCAGGGAGGACCGCGCCTTCGACCTCTCGACGGTGTCCGTGGTTCCGGTGGCGGCGGACGGGCGCGTCCTCCTGCTGCGCCGCACCGAGGCCCGCGGGGGCTTCTGGCAGCCGGTCACGGGCCGCATCGAGCCCGGGGAGACGGCCGCCGGGGCCGCCGCCCGCGAGCTCGGGGAGGAGACGGGCATCGCCGCAGCGGTGGAGCCTCTCGGCTACAGGCACGGGTTCGCGCTGGATCCGAGCCTGCGCGGCGAGCCGGAGGCGGAACTCCGGACGGCCGTGGAGGAGGCGTTCGTGGCGCGCGTGCCGGCCGGCGCGGAGGTCCGCCTGTCCGCCGAGCACGGCGCGCACGCCTGGGTGGCGCCGGCCGAGGCAGAGGCGCGGGTGCGCTTCGAGGGGCTGCGCAAGGCCATCCGGAGCGCGGTCCGCCGCTCTGCCTAGCGCGGTCGCCGGGCACGTGATCCTTGCCCCGTGGCGCGGTTCGTGGTTCTTTTTCTCCCCCCGACCGCCCCTGGGATGGAGAAATGATCACTGTCGAGAAAATCGGTGGCACCTCGATGTCGCGGTTCGACGAGGTGCTTCGCAACATCATGCTTCGCGACAGCTCGCGGGTCTACGGCCGGGTGTACGTGGTCTCCGCCTACGCCGGCGTGACGAACGAGCTGCTGGAGCACAAGAAGACCGGCGTGCCCGGCGTGTACGCGAAGTTCGCGGCAGGCGATAACTACGCGGCGGCGCTCGACGCCCTGCTCGGGAAGCTGAAGGCCATCAACCAGGGCTTTGCGGGCGTCGGGCTCGACCTCGGGGTCGCGGACGGGTTCCTCGAGCGGCGCATGCTGGGGCTCAAGGGGTACCTGGACTCGATGCGCCACGTGCTGGCGAGCGGCTACCTCCGGCGGGACAACGTGCTCCTCGCGGCCCGGGAGATGCTCGCCGCGATCGGGGAGGCCCACAGCGCCTTCAACAGCGTGGAGATCCTCCGGGCGAAGGGCGTCCGCGCGCTCTTCATGGACCTCACCGGCTTCGATGACGACGACGCCATCACCATCGACGAGCGCATCCACAAGTCGTTCGTGGGCGTGGACCCGAACAAGGAGGTCGTCATCGCGACCGGGTACACGAAGGGCGTCGAGGGGATCATGCGGGAGTTCGACCGCGGCTACTCCGAGGTGACGTTCAGCAAGATCGCCGTCGAGATCCGGCCGGCCGAGGCCGTCATCCACAAGGAGTTCCACCTGTCGTCCGCGGACCCGGAGATCGTGGGCGCCGGGAACACGGTGGTGGTCGGGGCGACGAACTACGACGTCGCCGACCAGCTCGCCGACGTGGGCATGGAGGCCATCCACCCCAAGGCGGCAAAGCCGATGGAGCTCGCCGGCATCCCTATCCGCCTCAAGAACACCTTCGAGCCCGACCACCCCGGCACCCTCATCACCAAGGACTACGTGGGTGAGAAGGCCCGCATCGAGGTCATCGCGGGCACCACGAAGGTCATGATCGTCGAGATCCATGACCCGCTCATGGTGGGGACGGTGGGGTTCGACCTCGGACTGATGGAGATCTTCAAGAAGTACGGCATCTCGTACATCCTGAAGGCGACGAACGCGAACTCGATAACCCACGTGGTGTGGGAGAAGTCCGTGACCCCGGCGTTCGCGGAGGAGCTCGAGAACGCCTACGAGCAGGTGACCGTGGCGCCGGCGGCCGTGGTCTGCGTCATCGGCTCGAACATGGCCATCCCGGGCGTGCTCGCTCGCGCGGCCCAGGTCCTCGCCGACAACGACGTGAACGTGAACTGCTTCTCCCAGTCCTACCGCCAGGTCAACATGCAGTTCGTCATCGACCGGGGCGCGTACAAGCGGGCCATCGTGGCGCTGAACCAGGCGCTGTGCCTGGGGCAGAAGAAGCCGGGGTAGGGGCAGCAGACTAGAGGTCGAGCGCGCCCGAGTCGACGAGGCGGCACACCGCCTCGACGTCGCGGTGGAGCTCCCGGTCCTCGTCGAGGTGCGGGACCTTCGCCCGGATCAACTCGTGCGCCCGTGCGACCTTGGCGGCGGGCCGCAGAGGCTTGCGAAGGTCGATCGCCTGGGCCGCGACGAGCAGCTCGATGGCGAGGCAGGTTCGCACGTTCTCGACGAGCTGGCGCGCCTTGAGAGCGGCCGTCATCCCCATGGAGACGTGGTCCTCCCGCCCGGCGGACGAAGGGATGGAGTCCACGCTCGCCGGGTGGGCGAGCACCTTGTTCTCGGAGACGAGCGCGGCGCTCGTCACCTGGGCGATCATGTAGCCGGAGTCGAGCCCGGGGTTGCGGGCGAGGAACGGCGGCAGGCCGGAGAGGGACGGGTTCACGAGCTGCTCGACGCGCCGCTCCGAGATGGTGGCGAGGTGCGAGGCGGCGATGGCGAGCACGTCGAGCGCGAGGGCCACGGGCTGGCCGTGGAAGTTCCCCCCGGAGACGATGTCGTCGCGCTCGGCAAAGACGAGCGGATTGTCCGTCGCCGCGTTCACCTCGCGCGCGAGGACGGCCCGGCAGAAGGCGATCCCGTCGCGGGCGGCGCCGTGGACCTGGGGCATGCAGCGAAGCGAGTAGGGGTCCTGGACCTTGTGGCAGTCGGGCCCCTGGTGCGAGGCGTGGATCTCCGACTCGGCGAGGAGCGCCCGGAGCCGCGCCGCGGCGAACGACTGCCCCGGCTGGCCGCGCGCCTCCTGGATGTGCGCCTCGAAGGGGCGGTGCGAGCCCTTTAGCCCCTCGAGCGTCATCGCGCCGGCGAGGTCCGCGAGAGACGCCAGCCGCTCGGCGCGCAGCAGCGCGAGGGAGCCGACGGCGGCCATCGCCTGGGTCCCGTTCACGAGGGCGAGGCCCTCCTTGGCGGCGAGCGCGACGGGAGCGAGGCCGACCTCCGCCAGGGCCGACCGGCCGGGCATGCGCCGCCCCCCCACGTAGGCCTCCCCCTCGCCGATCACGACGAGGGCCAGGTGGGCGAGGGGAGCGAGGTCCCCGGAGGCGCCGACCGAACCGCGCTCGGGAACGACCGGGACGACCCCCCGGTTGAGCATCTCGACGAGCAGATCCAGGGTCTCGGGGCGAATCCCGCTCCGCCCCTTGGAGAGCACGTTGACGCGCAGGGCGAGGAGCGCGCGCGCCTCCGGGATGGGCAGGGGCGAGCCGACGCCCGCGGCGTGGGAGAGCACGAGGTTGCGCTGGAGCCGCTCCAGGTCCTGCCGCGGGATGTGGACCTCGGCGAGGGTCCCGAAGCCGGTGTTGATTCCGTAGTGCGGGATGTCCTCCGCGGCGTGGGCGTCGACGAGCGCCCGCGCGGCCGACACGCGCTCGCGGCTCGCCGGTGAGAGCTCCACGTGAGCGCCGCCCACGGCCACGGCCTCGACTTCCTCGATCTGGAGCGTCTCCCCGTCGACGACCACGTGCATCATCGCCATGCCTCCTCGGCCCGCGCGGCTCTCGGGCCGGCGAGCCCTTCCATAAGCCGGTTCCGGCGCCCGGGGAAGCGGGAAGCGGCGGGCGGTCCGCCGTGCACTCGAGGCGAGCCTCGGGCACCGCTCCGGGTGCGGCGCTGTGCTATGCGCGCCCACCGTAGCCCGCGGCGGCCGGGTGGGCTAGGCTCTCGCTGTCCCGGAGGGTTCGTGCGGATCCAGTGCGAGCGATGCTCGACCACCTATGCCTTCGACGAGGCCCGGCTTCCGCCGTCCGGTGCGGCGGTCCGCTGCACGCGCTGCGGTCACGTCTTCCGGGCGTTCCCCGCCTCCGCCGGCGAGAAGACGTGGCTCGGGCAGCCGCCCGGGCCCGAGGTGGCCGACGCCCGTGGCGCCCCTCGCTCGCTCGCGACTCCCCTCCCGAGCGCCCCGGCCGAGGCACCGCCGGAGCCGCCGCAGCCGGCACCGGGCGACATCACGGTGTCGGGGATCGCTGCCGACATCCGATCGCGGAGGCGCCGCGCATGGATCTGGCCGCTCCTCCTCGCCGTCGCCGGGGCCGGAGGAACCGCCGGCTGGCTTGCCTGGCAGGGGCGCGTCCCCACGGAGGCGCTCGAACTCCGCGCGGCGGGCGACCGACTGCTCGTCCGGGACGACCGCGCGAGCCTGGAGCAGGCGGCGGCGAAGTTCGGGGAGGCCGTGGCGATCGCGCCCGCCTACGGCGCAGCACGGGCGGACGAGGCACTCGCCCTGCTGCTCCTCGCGGACGACGCGGCGGCCGAGGCCGGGCCCGCCGAGGAACGCTTCCGGGAGCTCGAGGCGAGGCGCGCGCTCGAGGAACGGGATCGCGCCCCGGGCTGGAGCGCTCGGGAGGCCGATCTCGTGAAGCGCATGAGCGTCGTGCAGGCGGAGGCGCAGCCGGCCCGGGAGCGGTCGCGCGCGTTGCGCGAACGAGCCGTGTCGCTCCTGCGGGGGCTCACCCAGGGCGGGAAGGGCAATCCCGATATCTCGCGGGTGCTCGCGGTGTACTACGGGCTCGACGGAGAGGCGGAGCGGGCCGCCGAGGTGGCCTCGCGGGCGCCGAAGGACCCCTGGGTCCCCGTGGCACTCGGTGCCGCGGCGCTGAAGCGGCACGCGGGGATGGCGCCGGACGTCGCGGCGTCGCTCAGCCAGGTCGTCGCGAGTCACCCCGAGATCCTGCGGGCGCAGATCATCCTCGGCCTCTCGCTCTATGCCCAGGGCCGGCGGGACGCGGCGGTGGCCGCGCTCGACGCGATCCTCGGCGCCAACCCGGAGCACGAGAGGGCGAAGGCGCTCAAGGCGGAGATCCTCGCCCCCCCGGCGCCCGCGATGCCACCGGTGGCAGTCCCGGCTGGGGCACCGCCGCCCCAGCCGACGGGCAAGCTGCCGCGGCTCCGAGCCGGTGAACGGCGGGCTTCGGCGTCCCGGGGGGGCTGAGAGTGGCCGGCGCTACAGGAGGCTCGCGACGCCGACGACGAGGCTGCCGGCGGGAACCGCGGACGACCCGACGAGGAGCGTGTCGTTGAGGCGCCGGCCGGTGGCCGGATCGGCGATGCGGGTCGGGTAGCCCAGGTTCACCCGGACGCGGGCCACGCCGCGGGCAAGGCGGTAGAGCACGATGGCGGTGCCGTCGAGCTCGACGCGCGCGACGAGCCCCACGTGGGCCGGGGGGCCGCCGGGGCGGTCGGCGAGGAAGACCACGTCGCCGGGGAAGCTCTTCAGGCCGGCGTGTATCGTGCCCCGCCGCTCGGCGACGGCGTGGATCGAGCTCACGTCGCGGGCCGCCGCCGGCAGGGGGTGGCCGGCCTGGTCGAAGGCGGCCCGGACGAGCGCGGTGCAGTCGGGTCCGTAGTCGCGACCGTCGACGACGACGGAGCGGCGGCCCACGAGCGACTCCGCCGTGTCGACCGCACGCCGGACCTCGGGGCGGGGCGCCTCCGCCGAAGCAAGGGCCGGGTCGGCGCCGCGCTCGTAGCGGGAGCCGACCCGGCCATCGCCGGCGGGCGGGGGCAGGGTGGAGCGGCTGGTCGCGTTCGCGCCGGCGCAGCTTGCGAGGCCCAGGGCCATCCACGCGCCGAGACGCCGAGATGCCGCCATGCCCGGCATGCTACCTGGGGAAGAGGTCTCGTCCAGTTTATCGCACATCGAACGACACGCCCCCACACCCGGTGTCCGAGGCCCCTGGTAGGGATATCCCTGAGATGTCGCGCCGCTACCAGCTTCGCCCGGCGACCGGAACGGGAGCCCCGTTCGACTCGGGCGGCCACCTCAACGACGAGCAGCTCGCGGTCGTCGAGGCCGGCGAGGGACCCGTCCTCGTCATCGCGGGCGCGGGCTCCGGGAAGACGCGGACGCTCACGTGGCGCGTCGCGCGCCTCCTCCACGGCGGTCTCGACCCCGAGGCGCTCCTGCTCCTCACCTTCACGAACAAGGCGGCGCGAGAGATGTTGCGGCGCGTCGAGGAGGTGGCGCGGCTCGACACGCGGCGGATCTGGGGCGGTACCTTCCACCATGTCGCCCACCGTGTGCTCCGCGAGCACGGAACGCTTCTCGGGTACGAGCGGGGCTACTCGATCCTGGATCGCGAAGACGCCCGCGACGTCATGAGTGCGTCGATCGCCGACTGCGGCCTGGCGGTGGGTGCGAAGCGCTTCCCGAAGGCGGACGTCCTCCTCGACCTCGTGTCGATGGCGGTGAACACCCAGACGCCGCTCGCCGACGTGGTGGTCGAGCGCCGCGCCCAGTTCGCCCCGCTGACGGACGACATCCTGCGAGTGGCGCGCCGGTACGCCGAGCGCAAGCACGCGATGAACGCGATGGACTTCGACGACCTGCTCCTCAACTGGAAGATCCTGCTCGTCGAGCACGAGGAGGTCCGGCGCTCGCTCTCGGGCAGGTTCCGGCACGTGCTCGTCGACGAGTACCAGGACACGAACCGCCTGCAGGGGGACGTCGTCGACCTCGTCGCCTCGGGACACCGGAACCTCTGCGTCGTCGGCGACGATGCGCAGAGCATCTACTCCTTCCGCGGGGCGCACTTCGCGAACATCCTGGAGTTCGAGAAGCGCTACCCGGACGCGCGCCGGTTCCACCTCACTGTGAACTACCGGTCGACGCCGGAGATCCTGGAGCTGGCGAACGCCTCCATCTCCAACAACCTGAAGCAGTTCCCGAAGGACCTCCGGAGCGTGCGCCCCTCGGGGGCGCTGCCGGCCGTCGTCCCTTGCCGGGACGTGGAGCAGCAGGCCGCCTTCGTGGCCCAGCGGGTGCTCGAGCTGCGCGACGAGGGGTTTCCCCTCTCGGAGATCGCCGTCCTGTACCGCGCGCACCACCACTCCATGGAGATCCAGTTCGAGCTCGCGCGGCGTGGCATCCCCTTCGTCGTCCGCAGCGGCGTGCGGTTCTTCGAGGCGGCGCACATCAAGGACGTGCTCGCGCACCTCCGCTTCGTGCACAACCCGGGCGACGAGCTCGCGCTCAAGCGCCTGCTCAAGCTCGCGCCGGGGATCGGAAGCATGACGGCGGACGCGGTCTGGGCCGCGCTCGCGGCGAGGCGACGTGGAGGCGGCGGGACGGTCGACGAGCTCCTCTCTCCCGACGTCGCGGCGCAGGTCCCCGCGAAGGGGCGGGACGGCTACCGGCGCGCGGCGGAGCTCCTGCGGGGAATGTCCCGGCCGCCGACGAAGGACCTGCCGGGGGAGTGCATCGACCGGGTCCTCGAGGGAGGCTACGAGGAGTACCTCCGGGCCGCCTTCGTCAACGCCGAGTCCCGCGTGGAAGACATCCGCCAGCTCGCGGACTACGCGCGAGGCTACGAGGACGCCGAGACCTTCCTCTCCGAGATCGCGCTGCTCACCGAGCTCACCGCCGAGACCGTGACCGAGTCCGACGAGGCCGACGAGAAGATGGTGCTCTCGAGCGTACACCAGGCGAAGGGGCTCGAGTGGCGGGCGGTCTTCGCGGTCTGGCTCGCCGACGGCCGATTCCCGAGTGCACAGGCACTGCGAGACCCCGACGGCGAGGAGGAGGAGCGCCGGCTCTTCTACGTCGCCTGCACCCGGGCGAAGGACGACCTGACCCTCTCGTATCCGCTCGTGGCCGCGCCGAGGGACCGGGAGCGGGTGGTGCTCAAGGCGTCTCGCTTCATCGAGGAACTTCCCGGAGAGCCGGCCGTGTACGACCGATGGCAGCTCGAGGACGGCCGGGGCACCCCGGCCCTCGAGCCGGCGGCGCGCCCTCCGCTGCCGGCGATGACTCTCCCGGCCCTCTTCGCGGCGGACGCCGGCGAGGAGGGGGGCGGCGACGACGAGGTGCCGTTCTAGGAGGGGCCGGCGCAAGGGCGCGCAAGGGCGCGCCAGGCGCACATCCGCCCACGGTCCGGAAGGGGAAGGGCGGCGGACCCTGTGCTAGAAACAGGGCGATGTCCGCGACCACCGGCCGCGACAAGACCATCATCGGGATCGACCTCGGGACCACGAACACGTGCGTGGCGCACGTGCGGAACCGGATTCCCCGGGTCGTCCCCACCGACAAGGGGAGCCTCATCCTCCCGAGCGTGGTCGCGCTGTCGGACCGCGGCGAGTTCCTCGTGGGCGGCGCCGCGAAGGACCAGCTGCTCACGAACCCCAAGAACACCATCTACGGCGCGAAGCGCCTCATCGGGCGGAAGTTCAACTCCCGCGTCGTCCAAGACCTCCGCTCCTACTACTCCTACGACATCGTGGAGGGGCCGCAGGGGGAGGCGGCCGTCTCGCTCGGCGGGCGCGTCTACACCCTCCCCGAGATCTCGGGGATGGTGCTCGCCCACCTGAAGAAGATCGCCGAGGCCTTTCTCGGCAAGCCGGTCCCCGAGGCGATCATCTCGGTGCCCGCCTACTACAACGACAACCAGCGCCAGGCCGTGAAGGAGGCAGGGCGCCAGGCGGGCTTCGACGTGAAGCGGATCGTGAACGAGCCGACCGCGGCTGCGCTCGCCTATGGATTCAACCGGGGGCTCGACCAGAAGATCCTCGTCTATGACCTCGGGGGCGGGACCTTCGACGTGTCCGTTCTGCAGCTGCAGCAGAACGTCTTCGAGGTCCTCGCGACCGGCGGCGATACCTTCCTGGGTGGCGTGGACTTCGACAACCGCATCATCGACTACGCCCTGGACCAGTTCTGGCGAGAGCACAAGGTGGACCTCGCCGAGTCGCCCATCGCCATGCAGCGCGTGAAGAAGGCCGCCGAGGCCGCGAAGATCGACCTCTCCCTCATCCCGCACACGAACATCGACCTGCCCTTCCTCGAGGAGCGGAAGGGCAAGCCGCTGGATCTGAGGCTTTCGCTCTCCCGCAGCCAGCTGAACGAGCTCACGAGCGACCTCGTCGACCGGACCTTCGAGCTCTGTGACCGCGTGCTGGCCGAGAAGGGGATCCGGCCGGAATCGGTGGACGAGATCATCCTGGTCGGCGGACAGAGCCGCATGCCGCTCGTCCAGGACAGGATCCGCGAGCACTTCGGCCGGGCGGCCCGAAAGGGCGTGCACCCCGACGAGTGCGTCGCCCTGGGGGCGGCCCTCCTCGGCGACTCGCTCGACAGCATCGATTCGGTCACGCTCGTCGACGTCCTCTCGATGCCCATCGGGATCGCGGCCCCGAACGACCGCTTCCGGAAGGTCCTCGAGAAGAACCAGCCCATCCCCGCGACACGGAGCTTCCGCCTGCCTCCGCCCCGCGAGCCCGGGAAGCCCATCGAGATCGACATCTACCAGGGCGACAGCGACCAGATCGTGGACGACGAGTTCCTCGGGTCGCTCCGCCTGCCGGCGGCGGCCACGGGCCGGCGCATCGACTTCCGCCTCGACGAGGAGTGCCTGTTGCGCGTCAGCTTCGACGACCCCCAGAGGGGGATGGTCGAGATCGACTTCGCGACCCGGGACACGCCGGAGGCGGTGAAGCGCGCTCTGGCAGAGTCCGCCCGAGGGCGCGCGAGCGGATTCTCGCCGGAGCCGCGCCGGGGTGGCCTCTTCGGATGGCTCAAACGGGCCTGACCGTGCGGTTTCCCTCCCGCCCCTGGCTTGCGGCCATGGCTGCGGCCGTGAACCGGCACCCGGACCTTCCGCGAGCCCTCGACGGGCTCGGGAAGGACATCGCGGCGGTGGTGGAGGCAGACCCGCCAGCCCTCCCGCGGAGCGTCGCGGCGTGGGGGCGTCAGGAGCGAGGCCGCATCGCGGAGTGGCGCCTGCTCGAGGACGAGGACGAGATCCTCGAGATCCGACCGGCGTACGTGGTGCGCGCGCCCTACCGGCTGTGGAAGCAGCTCCTCCGTGGGGAGGCAGACCCGGTGGAGGCGGCCCTGTCTGGGCGGGTGCGCGTGCAGGGCGACCTCGAGGCCCTCGTGCGCCGCGCTTCGTTCCGTTACATCGTGGAGGAGGTCCTTCGCGAGGTGGCGACCGAATTCCCGGACGAGGTGCGTGCGTGAGCGAGCGCAAGAGCGTGGGCGGCATCCTGATGGAGCAGGGCATGCGGATGGTGGGGCGCGCGGCGAAGGCGGTGCTCGACGACCCACGGGGCCAGGAGGTCCTCGCTTCTGCGGTGGGCCTCGCGCAGCGGGGGCGGAAGCGGCTGGGGGTCGTGCAGGAGAGGGTGCTCAGGGCGGCAGGACTTCCGGCCAAGTCCGACTATGAGGAGGTGTCGCGCCAGATCGCGCGACTCAAGCGAAAGATCCGGGAACTCTCACGGCAGGTCGACGCTGCGGAGCAGGCGCCGGACGCTTCGGGCTTCGATGACTCGGCCGCGAGCCGCGACGAGGGGAGTCGTTGACACCACACTACCCCGCGGGCATAGTACGCGCCCGTTCGGTTCCGGGCGCATAGCTCAGCGGTAGAGCACCGTCTTCACACGGCGGGGGTCGCAGGTTCGAGACCTGCTGCGCCCACTCAGAAAGTCAAAAGAGTATGGGCGGTTAGCCTGGTTGGCTAACCGCCCTTTCTCTTGCAGGCACCCGAGAAGGACGCCTTGAGGTGGCATTTGAGGTGGCAATACCGCCCCCTTCCTGGGGCCCCCGAGCGCCCCGGAAGGGTCCTAGGGTTTCGACCGGGAGCTCAGGGTCACTCCTTGCTGCTGCCGGGTCCGGCTAGGCTGAAGTCCAACTTGTCGAGCGCGACGGTAGTCTCCGAGAAGCTCTCCAAGAAGGCCCGGATCACGCGGTCGCGCTCCGCATCATACCGAAGAAGCGTGCCGCTGTAGGACGGGAGCGGCTGCAGCTCATCGAAAATCAACATCGAGACGCCTAGGGGCGGCGCGTCCTGTGCTTCCTTCACGGCACCCACCTGCACGGACTCGGTCTTCGCGATGAAGTGACCAGCGACGGCCGCACCAGTGGCCCGCCTGAGCTGCTGTACGTCCCAAGCGAACGCCGCCACGTGGGGTATCGGACATCGATCTGGGTGCGCTTCTTGGCCCGGGCAGGGTCTTGCGCTCCCGGTTCGGGGTCACACCTTCGGTACGGCGGGGCAGTTCACGCGGAGGAAGTCCCTGTCTCGTGACCGTCCCCACGGGGAGGTGTACATGTTCACCGGGTCGCGTCGAGGTTTTCGTCTTGGAGTAGTTCTAGCAGCAGTCTTCTTCATCCCTACTCTCGTCATTCTCACGTCATGTGGTTCCGATCCGACCGGTGGCCTCACGGCCAAGTCGCCGGAGGCCACCAACGAGCTCTTTAATGGGGTGCCGGACAAGCAGAATCATCCCTACGTCGGTACCGCGATCTACACGTCACTGAACGCCCCGGGCTGGCACCAGGGGTGTACCCTGACCTTGGTGGCTCCAAAGATCGCGGTTGGTGTGGCCCACTGCTGGTGGGGCGTTGATCCTAATAACCTGCCCGAAGGTCTGATAATGGCGATCACATTCGACCCGGTTGCCATTCGAAACCCGGACGCGGCCGGATTTGGCGAGTTGGTGGCTCGCCACCTGATTCCGTACCCGTCGTACACATGGGTTATTGATCCGCTCTTCGACATGAACAATTGGCCATCAGATGAGGTATTTGGACACGACGTGGCCTTGGTCTACTTCAAAGAGAACGTCTGGCTGGACGAGTATGCCGTGCTTCCGCCAAAGGGCCTTGTCGAAGCTCTCTTCACAGCAGGGTACCTGGACGGCAAGCAATTTGAGTACGTTGGGTACGGCGCCAACATAGACCCGACCGACTACTTGGCGATTGGTAATTTGTTCGGAACGGGAACCCGCCGGCGCGGCCTGGCCGACTTCAATGACCTCTGGGCGGGAACGTTGTTTACTCTCGCGGACCTGACCAAGGGCGAGGTTTTCTGCGAAGGTGGCGACTCGGGTGCCCCGGCTCTTTTCCCATCGACTAACTTGATGGCGGGACTGATTTCAAGCGCCTATTACGATACAACATGGGATGTCTTGTTCAACCTCGGGGCTCGATTGGACGGCGATATGGCCCAGGGCTTCCTGAGCCAGCACGTGCCGATCCCGAACACGATCGAGATGTGCCACAACGGCCGTCAGTCCATCTCGGTCCCGGTTAGCGGCGTTGTTGCCCATGCGAACCACGGGGACACGATCGGCAAGTGCAGCAGCTGCGATGGCAAGTAACTAGGGCGAGGCAGCATAGGCGGGCGGTCCTGGCGACGGGGCCGCCCGATCATTTGCTGCCGTGCACTCTCGCAGCGGAGCCACCCTCACGGGTATCGGACATCGGTCTGGGTGCACATCGGTTCGGGGCGTGACCCGAAGCGGGCTTTGCGTCGCCACCACAAGTTGAGACCTTCGTAGTGAAAGGAGGTTCCCATGACTCTCCGCGCGTTGTTCATGGCGTTTGTAGTGGCGATCGTGGGCTGCGGCGGGACAGAGACCGACGAGCAGACCGCTGCGGTAGTTCCTGGCGAAGAGGCAGCACTCACTCAGTCCGGCCACACTATCTCGGGCACTGTTATAGGCCTTTCTCACGGCAACGTCGGCTTGCGTAAGCCCCCCTTCCTCCCGGGCGACGCAGTGATGAGAGTGACGACTTCCGCTTCTGGGACATACTCGTTCACGGGAGTCGCGGACGGAACCTACCGTGTTATCCCTTTGGGTACTTGCAATGCGGGGTCGGTCGGCGGTGGGTCGTTTGAGATCTTCTCTCCACCGAGCATAGAGGTGACCGTGAGCGGTCGTAACGTCACTGGCGTGAACTTCAAACGGGTCGGCTGCGGGGGTATTGCCCCTGGGTAACTTCTCGTGGGCCCCGAAGTGCACTACGCCAGGTGGTTTGATCCCATGCCCGCAGGCGCCGCCTGGGCTACTTGGGCGGCGCCCCCTTGGGCATCGATGCCCGTCACCACGGCTGTGCAAAGGTAGGCGGCGCCTCCGGGCGCCGCGCCCACGCTCTCAGCCCGGCGCCTACAGCCACGCAACGTCGGCAGCGAAGGGGTCGGGTAGGGGGGCACGCTCTGCGTCGCCTATAAGTCAACGTCGAGAGAGCGCACAAAGATTATCAAGCGCGAACGAATGCAACGCAACGGGAGCAGACGCCACCTTGAGGTGGTGGGTTGAACGCGCAAGGTTCCGAACCGACAGTGCGACCCCGGGCGAGGTTTCTGGTCGTCCCTCTGCGACGCCATCGAGGATGTGGGTGCAAGTTGCCTTCGGTAGGCGAACCGCGTGGTCGCCGACCCCCAGAGAAGCCCCACCACCCTGCGAGAAGATGATGGGGCGGGTCACGTCCTACGCTGGCTCGTTCTCTAGTGGCGATGAGAGCAGGCGGCACTTGCGTACTTCCCTGCCCGACGTGTTCCAGTACCCCACCGAAGCAGTGTGGGTCTGCCGGCAATGCCGCCGGGAAGGCAGGCGCGGGGACCCGGCCCTGAGCTTCCACATCCACGTACTCCGCGAGGAGAGGCAAGGGCCGCGCTGTCCGGGATGCCCTCCTGCCCTACGGTGCTGGCCCTAGTCCCAGATCGGCTTACAACTCTGGGTGCTCCGACCCCGTACGATGAATGTCGATGGATCGTCGGCGATGACCGAGGCGTAGCCGTCCAGCGGATTCAAGGGATGCG
Source organism: Anaeromyxobacteraceae bacterium (assembly GCA_035543235.1). Lineage (GTDB taxonomy): Bacteria > Myxococcota > Myxococcia > Myxococcales > Anaeromyxobacteraceae > DATJZG01. Next base: position 33,564 of record DATKJV010000019.1, read on the forward strand.
CGGCGGGCGGCGTGATCGGAGTGACGTACGACCACCACACTACGAACCGAAGCGCGCCGACGATGTTGTTCGCCGCGACGGGAATGCACGACTGTGGCGGCGTGGTCCAGACCCAAATCTGCCGCGGACCAAGGGTCATCGGATTCGCAATATCGCAGAGTTTGGCTCCGCTGACTGCGTAAACGACAAGCCGGTCGATTGAAATCGATGCGTCGTTGTCGTTCGTGAAGACAAGCCCGGTGAACGTGCGGTTCCCCCCGGCCGCGAGAGCCGTACTTGACTGCGCTCCACTGCAGGCGAGAGCGTGCCCCTGCGGTGCCATCGCGAGCATGTCTGCCTTCTCAGTCGGCGCAGACGTTTCACTGGCAGACGCGTGGCACCCAGCGAACAAAGCGGCCCCAAGTGCAAGAACGAAACCTCGGGCTCCCCTGGTCACGGTGTCCTCCCCGTAGTTCTAGCGTCCCGCACGGGACGCAGGCGCACTCTCCGCGCACTCTTGGTGAAGGTGTGCATCAAGCGCGGGGGCGCCAGTGGGGCCGAGGGTGAGACCCCACACGGGAGTCCCTTTCGAGCCCGTACCGCGACGCTGAGGTAGGCCCAGACCCGCAACGCGTTGACCTCGGACAGCCCCGTCGGGTGCTTCGCACGGTGGGCTTCCTGGTTCGAGACCAGGTGCGCCCACAGAAGAGCCCGGTTCCGTGGGGTTGCCACGGCTTCGGCTGAGCCACGCGGCCCACGCAGACCCTCGACCACCCCGTTCCTGGCGAGATCGGCCGTCGTGACATTCGCGTGCCGCAGACGTACCTGTGCGCACGACGAGGGCACGGTTGCGGGGACTCGCCGAACACCTGAGTCGGGATGACACGTTCGTCGCCAGATGCATGTCCGGCCCGCCGCGACGCGCTCCCCTGGCGGGCCGACCCCCGCGGGTAGCGGAGATCAATTCGGTCCGCGCTGCGACCCAAACTGGGCTTTGCGCTGCCAGGCCGGGTTCACAGGTTGGTAATCAGAGGAGGTCTGCCATGACTCTGCGTGTCTTGTTCGTGGCGTTCGTCGTCGCGAGCACGGGCTGCGGCGGGACGGAGGTCGATGAGGAGAACGCCGCTGCGGTGCCAGGCGGGGAGGCAGTGCTCGGTCAGGGCGGCCACACCATCTCAGGGACCGTCGTCGGCGCATCTGGCGCGTGCGCCGTCTACATGGGCTTGCGAACCGGGTATCCCAACATCCGCGTTCTGCACGCCGCGACGCCATCCCGCACGACCGGCGCCTACTCGTTCACGAACATCGCCGATGGCACCTACGCAGTCTACGCGTCCCACGCGTGCGCCCCGGCAGGTCTGGTTTGCCCGCGCCGGGACCCACCGGTCACCCCAGGTGTCTGGCCTGTGTGCCGGAGAGTAACCGTCAGTGGTGCCGATGTTTCCGGGGTGAACTTCACGGTCGGTTGCGGTATGGGCCTCATCAACATGTGCTATGGGCCGTAGTCGGCCGTTCCTTCGTCCTTCGGGGTTCGTCGATCACGCGCAGGACCAGATCGTTCCGGTCAGGGACCTCTCGGAATCTACGCGGATAGAGCAGTGAGGCGGGCTCGCCTCGGGTGCCGCCACCTCGGGCAGGCCCAACTGGCCCGACCGGTTGGGCGCTTCACACATCGAAACACTTGGTAAACGCAGCGGCGTTCCCGCGTGGGGTACAGTGCGCGTCGGCTTCTGTTTCGGGAGAAGCCCGGGGCTCAGCCGGCGAGCTGCCATTCCCCCTCCCGGCACGGCTCGCCGGCTGCCCTGCCCTGCCTTTCCGACCGCGATTGCCGAGCCCGGTGCCCGGGAGCGGGGCGCGCCGTTCCTTTCCCACTCCTTGGCTCGTCACGGGATGCGGAGCGGAAGGAAGGCGCGTCCCCTCCGTCGCTGGCGCAACCTTCGCGATCCTATGGACGGACGAGCCTCCCCGCAGGAGCGCTCGGGGAGCAGTGGCTGTGAGGCATGACTACCGCACGCCTGCCGCATGCCGCCCAAGCACCTCCCGGTGCATCTGACGGAACTCGCCCGTCGGAGTGGGCGCGGATGCAGCCGTTCAGCCGTGCTCCAGCGGCTTGCCGGTATTCCCGGTCGGCGTTCCCTGATCCGCGGGCAGCCGTGGAGCGATTGCGCAGAAGGGCTTCACCAATCGCAGCAGCGCGTCGCACCCCACCGGCTTTTCCAGCCAGGCGACGATCCCGCGGGGAGCCCGCGGGGGTGGTTCCCCCGACATGACAACAACCGGGATCATGGCAGCCTTGGGGATTTGCTGCTTTCTCGACAGGAAGTTCCAGCCGTTCATCCCGTGCAGACGAATGTCGAGCAGGATGATGTTCGGGTTGTCCTCCCCCTCGAGTACCGCGAGGCCGGCGGGTGCATCAGACGCCTGAACGACCTGGTAGCCGGCATCTTCGAGGACGGTCGCGATCAACTCGCGATACACCGCGTCGTCCTCGACGATGAGGATCCTGGCAGCCCGTCGATGTATCAGGGGTTCCAAGGGCACGCCCCACGCGATTCTCGCGGCAGTGTAAGCGGATGTGGGGCGTTTGCCCTAGTCACACGGTCCGGGGGCAAGGAAGCGCCAAGGTCGGTTTCGGCGCCATGCTGCCGGCCCCAGCGCGGTGTGGGTCCCTCCGCTTGAGTCGCAACTGGCCGGCGGCCGTTGCCGGCCTGGCTGTGCGCAACGTCGCCGAATCGCGCCTTCGAGAGAACCGGTTCGAGCGTCGGGAGCGGGTCGGTCCGTCGCGGCGGAGCAGGAGGTGCTCATCCAGGCGCGTCGCAGACCCTAGCGCGAGACGGGCCGCGGCCCGGTCTCGCACTCGACCCTGATCCAGTAGGAGCCCAGCGACTCGGCTCGCAGGTGCTCCAAACGAGGCTCGACGGCCGCCGCCATGCCGCTCGCGACGAGGTACTCGCCGGGCGTGGTCTCTCGAACGATGCGGACGACCCTAGGCGAATGGTCCCTCGACGCTCCCTCGTGGTGACCGTACTCGATGCACTCGCCCGGGCGCAGCCTGCGCGACTCTCGGGCGCGGCTCATGAGCACGAGTACGAGCGCGCAGAGCAGGAACCCCATGAGAACAAGTGTGCGATAGACCAAGCGCCGCGCCCCCGGCTGTCGCCTTCTGCGGATCGTCCCGTCCGTGCCATGACACGTACACGCTCAGACCCGCGGGGTTCCTCGCCGAAAGCCTCCGATCAGTGAAGAAACGTTAAGGCGAGCGGGATCAAGGCAACCCGCCAGATGTCGCTCGGAAAATGCCGACGTGGCGGAACCGTCGGGCCTCAACAAGACCGTGCTCGTCGTCGAGGATGACGAGCCGCTGCGCGAGGTGATCGCCGACACCCTCGAAAAGGAGGGGTTCCGGGTGCTCTCGGCGGGCGACGGGTTATCTGCGCTCTCGCTCGCCAAGGACATCAAGCCGGACCTCATCATCCTCGACCTGATCCTGCCCGGCATGAGCGGGTGGAACTTTCGAATGAAGCAGCGGGGGGACCGGGTCCTCCGGGCTGTCCCCGTGGTCGCGATGTCGGGCTGGTTCTTCTCGGAGCCGCGCGTCGCTCAGCTGAAGCAGGAGCCATTCGCGTTCGACGGTTTTCTGCTCAAGCCTTTCAGCCTCGACGCCCTGCTCCAGACCGTGAAGCACCTCGTGGCGTGAGCGCGGGGGCCCGGGCCAGGTCGATCCGGGCGAGCGACGGGGAACTCCCCTACCTACAGGCGGAGCAGCTCGCTCCGCATGCATTGGCGGCCCCCGCCTGGGAGGCGTAACAGAGATTGGTCGAGGCGCAGTAGAAGGGGTACGCCGCTTGGCAGCAGGCGCGGTTGCCGCAATACACCTCCCCGGTCGCGCCGCACGTGCCGGCGGGGGCGACCGTGCAGCTCACCTGGAGCGGGGTTACGCAGGCCACGCATTCGGTCCCGCAGGCGAGCGCCGCGCCGGTCGGGTTCGCGTAGCAGAGATTCGAGCCGGGGCAGTAGTACGGGAACGTTGCGGAGCAGCAGACGGAGCTTCCGCAGTAGACCTCCCCCGTCGAGGCACACGACCCGGCCGGTGCCGAGGCGCACGTCGGCGCGACGGGGGTCGGCTCCACCACGACGAGGAGCGTCGTCTGCGCAGGGACCTCCACTCCCGATCGCGCGTACTTTGTCTGCCCGGCGGCGACCGTGTCGACGACGTACGTCTGGGTCGTAGCAGTGAAGCCGCCCGGGAGCGCCGCGGCCACGGCAGGCCGCGTCGCGACCATCACCGAGACGTCGATGGCGCCGAGGACGTAACGGCCTGCCGAGGTCTCCGGAAAGCCGAAGCCCCACGGGATGCCCACGGCCGGCAGGAGCCCAAACACCGACGCGCCGTACCGGGCGAAGTCGTCCGCGAAGCCCGTCCCTCCCTGCTGGGCGATGAGGGCGTCGAGACACGCGTAGCTCGTCACACCGTTCGGGCCATCGTTGCAGGAGCTCACGAGCCCCTGGTACACGGCGAGGCCGTAGCGCCGGTTCAGGAAGGCGCCGAATCCTCCGCCGAGCCCGTAGCTCGCGGAGGCGAGCGTCGGCCAGTTCACGTAGCTCACGCCGCCGCCGCTCTGGAGGTAGGTCGGGACGCGCACGAACGTGTCGGAGTCGTATCCCGAGTCCACGGCAGGCACGACGATGTCCTCGGTCATCATGGCCGAGGTTTCCTCGAGCCAGGTGTCGTGGACGGTCGCGCGTACGACGGCCCGCTGGTAGAAGTTGATCATGTGGGTCGACTCGTGGAGCAGCGTCGAGATGTAGTAGCGGACGTTGCTCGCCAGGTTCGATCCGTTGATGAAGAAGGCGAGCGCCTGGTTCGAGGTCGCGACCGACGTGGCGAGGAAGTTGTTCGAGGAGTCGAAGTAGCCGCCCCAGGGCGTGCCCGCCGGCACCTGGAGGATCACGACGTTCACGTCGAGGGGGGCACCGGTGCCGTCCTGGATGAGGTCGTTGAAGGAGGAGGCGGCCGGCCCCCAGACGTCCCCGAGGAGCGCCGTCAGCTGCGCGTATCCTCCGGCCTGTCCGCAGAAGGAGCCCTCGAGCTGGGAGAGCATGGTTTCGGTCACCGCCCCGGCGGCGATCACGTTCGGATCGAGCCAGAACACCGCCGAGCGCCCCGTCGGCAGCAGACACGTGTAGTGGACGGTCGCCGTGTAGGCGACGGGTGACGGGACGCCGTTGTTGTCGTACCAGGTCCGGGACGTCCCCACGGCCGGCGTCGGCTGGGGGAGCGCCGGCGCGGCCCTCGCCGAGGGTGCGCGCCCGCGCTCGGCCACGACGCGTCGGGCATTCCCGAGGTTCCGCAGCACGAGGGCCGTGTGCGGGTCGGCCTCCGACGCCAGGACCTCGGGGCCGGATGGCCGGAGCACGCGCAAGCCCCGCGGGCCAAGCCCGGCCGAAGGTATCGTGGCGGCGGGCGACGCGAGGCCGTTCGAGAACAGCAGCGTCACGCTGTCGGCGGAGGTGACGCCTCCGACCGAGACGTCGATCGTCGCGGTCGAGGAGGTGGCGTTGTTGTAGCGCCAGATACCGACCCCGTTCCCCGCGTACGTGGACGCGTCGGCGGCCGCGCAGAGCGCACCGGAGCAGTAGGGCACGAGGGCGTTGTCCTCGGCGGGCGGGGTGGAGGGCTGCAGCACGGTGGCCGGCGTCGTCGCCTGCGACGAGAGCCCGTTCGAGTCGGAGACCGTGACCGTGACCGCGTAGGTGCCGGCCGAGGCGAAAGAGTGAGTGGCCGTGGTTCCCGTCGCGGCGGGCGTCCCGTCCCCGAAGTCCCACGAGTCCGAGAGGGCGAGGCCGGCGGGGCTCGACGCACGAGCCGAGAACGCGGCCACCTGTCCCACGTACAGCGTCGACGGGGTCGCCGTGACCGCGGCGATGGCGGGAGGCCCCGGGAGCTCGGCGAAGTTCTGGCCGATGACCCCGTTCCCGCTCACCGTGATCCGGAGGCTCGAAGGCCGGAACACGTACCCGGCCAGGGCCGGCGAGACGACGTAGGTGCCGTTCTTCAGACCCGTGAAGGCGTAGCTCCCTGCGCCATCGGTCCGGGTCGTCGCCGCTGCGTCGCCGGAGAGCGCGACCATCACCCCGGCAGACGCGACTCCGCTGACCCTGCCCGAGATGATGTACGTGGGGGCTGCGCCGCCCCCGCAGGCCGCGAGGAGCGCAGCCGCGATGAGCGCTCCCGTGCGAGTCGCCGGCGCGCCGAAAGCGGGGGCTGCCGGACCACCTCGGTCGGTCGTCACGCTTCCTCCCGGAGACCTTCGCAGGACCTCGGTCGCCTTATAGCCTAGGACCGACAGTGGGGTCGACTGCGGGTATCGGTGCGACGACCGAGCGCCCGCCGGCCCGGGGCGGCCGAGGCGTGCGGCCCGCCGGGGGAGCGTCCCGGCTGGCGGCGGCGTGCGGCCCGCGCGTGGACGCCGGGCGTTTCAGGGGCCGCGGGCGGCGGCCTGTTGCGCCTGGATGGCGGTCAGCGTGATCGTGAAGACGATGTCCTCGACGAGGCAACCTCGACTGAGGTCGTTCACCGGCCTCGCGAGCCCCTGCAGCATCGGGCCCATGCTCACGACGTTGGCGCTCCGCTGGACGGCCTTGTAGGTCACGTTGCCGGTGTTCAGATCGGGGAAGATGAGAACGGTGGCCCGGCCGGCCACCGGCGACCTCGGGGCCTTCTGGCGAGCGACGTCGGGCATGACGGCCGCGTCGTACTGCAGCGGGCCGTCGATCGCCAGGTCGGGCCGGAGCTTCCTCGAGAGCTCGGTCGCCTGGCGCACCTTCTCCACCTCTTCGCCGGCCCCGCTCGTCCCGGTGGAGTAGGAGAGCAAGGCGACGCGCGGCTCGATGCCGAAGGCGCGGGCCGACTCGGCACTCTGGACGGCGATGTCGGCGAGCTGGACGGCGGTGGGATTGGGATTCACCGCGCAGTCGCCGAAGACGAGCACCTGCTCGGGAAGGCACATGAAGAAGACGCTCGAGACGAGGCTGCAGCCAGGGACCGTCTTGATGATCTGCAGCGCCGGCCGGATGGTGTGCGCAGTCGTGTGAACGGCCCCGGAGACGAGCCCGTCGGCCTCCCCGAGCGCCATCATCATGGTGCCGACCATGATGCTGTCGCCGAGCTCGCCGGCCGCGATCTCCGGCGTCATCCCCTTGTCCTTTCGGCGCTCGACGAGGGCGTCGACGTAGCGCGAGGCGACCTTCGCGGGATCGACGATCTCCACCGACGAGGGGAGGGTGAGGCCCTGCTTGGTGGCGACCTCCCGGATCTCGTCGGCATCGCCGAGCAGCACGCAGCGCGCGATGCCCCGCTCCTGCACGATGCTCGCGGCGACGACGGTCCGGGGCTCGGTTCCTTCCGGAAGCACGATCCGCCTGTCCGCCTCGCGGGCTGCCTGCACGAGGCGGTGGCGGAAGGCCGGGGGGGAGAGGCGCGGCTCGCGGCTCGCGCCGCAGAGCGTCCGCAGCCAGCCCGAGTCGACGCGGTCGGCGACGGCGGTCATCACCCGGTCGACCCGCTCGGCGTCGTCGACGGGGATCTGCAGGTTCATCGAGGCGACGGCGCTCGCCGCCGCGTAGCTTCCTGCCGGGACCGCCAGGACGGGGAGGCCCGTCCGCAGGGCCTGCTCGCACATGGCGAAGACGTGCGGCTCCGGCTCGACGCCTCCCGTGAGGAGCAGCCCGGCGAGGGGCATGCCGTTCAGGACGGCGAGCGCCGCTGCGACGACGATGTCGCTGCGATCCCCGGGGGTGATGAGGAGGGTCCCCGGCCGGAAGACCTTGATGGAGCCCGGGACCGCCATGGCGCACAGGGCGACGTTGCGGATCCTCCTCCGCTCGTAGTCGCCCGGCCGCAGCACCTTCGCGCCGAGAGCGTCGGCCAGGTCCTTGACCCGGGGAGCGGCGAGGGCGCCCAGCGCCGGGACGACGCCGACCGGCCGCAGGCCCTCCGCCTCGAGCGCCGCGGCGTAGGCGCGAAGGTCTGCCGGCGCGACCTCCTCCTCCTCGACGGCAGCGTCGATCCAGTGCGTGCGCGGCTCCGCGACCGGCGCGGGTCGGCCGCGCGGCGAGACGCGGTTCACGAGGCAGCCGACCGGGCGGCCGTCGCCGACGGCGCCGAGGCCGCGGGCCGCGATGGCCACGGCGCTCGCGAGCTCCGCCGCCGTCTCTCCCCGGGGAGCGGCGACGAGGACCGGCTCGGCGTCGAGGGCCTTGAGCATCAGCGCGTTGACCCGCGTGCTGTAGACCATGCCCGGTTCGGGCCACATCCCTTCGACGACGAGGACGTCGGCTCCCGCTGCCGCCTTTCCGCAGAGCGCCACGACGCTCTCCATCAGCGTCTGGTCGTCCCCGTTCGCGAGGAGGTCCTCGGCGAGGCCGCGCGCGACGGGATCGGGTACCCGCAGGTTGGCGCCGAGCTTCATCAGCGCGACGGAATGGTCCTCGCCGCGCGCCGCGATGGGCTTCGCGAAGGCCACCCGGACCCCCTGCCGGTCGAGGGCGCGGACGAGCCCGAGGCACGCCGTGGTGAGGCCGACCTGGCGCCCGGCCGGTGCGACGAGGAGCGTGCGGGCCATCGGGGTCCTCTTCTCGTTCGCGACGCCGCTCAGGCGGCCACGCTCTTCCACGCGGCGATGATGCTCGCGGTGTCCATCGCGATCTCGAGTTCCTCGTTCGTCGGGATGACCGCCGCGAGCGGATGGCGGCTGCTCGTGATGCGCCCGGTGTGCTCCCGGCCGTGGTTCTCGTTCCCGGAGGCGTCGAGCTTGAGGCCCAGGAACCCCAGGAGCTCGACGATCTTCGCGCGGACGCGGACGGCGTTCTCTCCGATCCCGCCCGTGAAGACCAACGCGTCGAGACGCCCGAGCGACACCACCATCCCTGCGGCGGCCTTCGCGACCGAGTGGCAGAACTTCTCGATGGCCAGTGCCGCTCGCTCGTGGCCCTGGTCGGCCGCCTCCTGGAGCGTCCGCATGTCGTTGCTCAGGCCCGAGATGCCGAGGAGCCCCGAGCGCTTGTTGAGCGCCTCCATGACGTCGTCCGCGGAGCGGTGCAGCGCCTTCTTCATGTGCGCGATGATCGACGGGTCGATGGACCCGCTGCGAGTCCCCATCACCACCCCGTCGAGCGGCGTGAGCCCCATGGTCGTGTCCATGCTGCGGCCGTTGCGGACCGCCGCGAGCGAGCAGCCGTTGCCGAGGTGCGCCGTCACGATCGCGTGGTCGTCCGGGTCGAGGGAGAGCCGGCGGACGGCTTCCTTGGAGACGTAACGGTGGCTCGTACCGTGGAAGCCGTACCGCCGGACCTCGTACTTTTCGAACCACTCGTACGGGACGGCGTAGAGGTAGGTCTGGGGCGGCATGGTCTGGTGGAAGGCGGTGTCGAAGACGGCCACCTGGGGAAGATCGGGGAAGAGCTCCTGCGCGATCTGGATGCCGAGCAGGTTGGGGGGGTTGTGGAGCGGCCCCAGGGGAATGCACTCCCGGATCTTGGCGACGACCTCGGGCGTGATCGGGATCGAGCCCGAGAATCGGGCGCCGCCGTGCACCACCCGGTGCCCGACGCCCGCGAGGCCGGACGCGACGCCGACCCCCTTCAGGAGGTCGACCATCGCGCGCAACGCCGCGTCGTGGTCGGCGTGATGGAGGTCGCGCGTGTGCGTCGCCCCGTCGAGCTTCCAGTCGAGGGTCGCGTGGGCGGACCCGAGCCGCTGGGCGACGCCCGAGATGGCTTCCTGGCCGGTGTGGGAGTCGATGACCCCGAACTTTGCCGAGGAACTCCCGCAGTTGAGGACGAGAACGTTCATCCGAACTCCCGGTACTGCGACCATCCGGCAGGAAGCCCGCCGCGCCGGCGCGCGCAGTCAACGCGCGGCGCGGAAGCTCTTCGGGATGGACCGTTGGCCGTAAGCCTCGACCGGCGGATGGCTTCGGATGCCTACAAACTCCCACTTCTGGGGTTCAAACCGCAAGAGTCGAGGACGAGGGACGACGCGAAGCCGGAACGCTGGGCCGCGCCCCCGCTCTCCGCGAGGAGGTGCGGTGCGCGTAGGCCTGCGGAATGCTGGACTTTCCGTCTCGCCGACGGGTGGCCGGCGAGTCGACCCCGGGCGAGGCAAGCCGCCGCCGGCAGAAGCGCCCGGCGGCTTCGCGCTTGACCGAGGTCAGGCGAGAACCGCCGTGTCTACGCCACGGCTTCACGTCCGCGCGGGGAGCGGAGCACGGACCTCCCGATTGCGCGGCTCGCCGAGCGGCGAGTCCTCAGTTCGCGGGCTTCGGCGCGGGGGGCGCGGGCGGCGTCGCCGTGCCCGTATCCATCTTCACCGCCTGGGCGGGGCTGCACGTGTCGTTGTCGGCCGAGCAACTCACGGAGTACATCGCTCGCTTGTCGCAGCCGGAGACCCCGATCACGAACTGCGCCTGCTCGACCTTGCCCGGAACGTAGGTGCTCGACAGCACGTTCGCCGTCGCTCCCGCACACCCGAGTTCGAAGCGCCCGGTCTGCAGCGCGTTCTGGACGGCCGGGTCCTGCTTCCCTGCGACGAAGCCGCTCTGGCTCGCGCAGGCGAGGACGAGAAGCGCACCTGCGGCGACGAGCGAGGCGGTTCGGGGTGTACGCATGGCTTCCTCCAAGGGTTCATGCTCGAAGATCAGGCGAGAGGCTAATTCGACGACGGTCCTCGTGGTACCGCCCTTGCGGGTTAGACCCAGCGCATGCCGGGGCTTCGTCCCGCGCGGGCGCGCTGCATGCCCAAGTCGGATAGGCCGACCCTCCGAATCCCGAGCACGCGGGTCAGCCTGGCCGCGGCGAAGGGGCTCGCGCGAACCGCGTGAATAGTCCGCCCCGTCCGGGTGTTCCGGGTGGCGGCCGAGGTCGGACACGATGTCCGCGCGGCGGCTCAAGGGCCGGAACCGCCCCGCTTCCGGGGTGTTGATCACAAGACGAGGTCACCTCATGGCACCTGTATCCACACCTTCGCGGACGTTGGTTCTCGCTGGCGCGGCGCTCGCCTCTCTGGCGGCAGTCGGGTGTTCGTCGGGGACCACCGGGAGTGGCGGCTACATCGCCGAGTCGATCGCCGTCGCCGATGTCGACGGCGACGGCCATCCCGACGTGCTCTCCGCGATCCTCGCGATGGATCCGACACAGAGCTTCCTGAGCGCCCGGCTGCAGGTCCCGTCCGCCCCGGGCACCTTCGCCGCCCCGGTCCAGAGCTCGGCCGCCGGCGCCCCCGTGGCGATCGCGGTGGGTGACCTCAACGGCGACGGGCTGCCCGACGTGGCGGTCGCGAACGCCCAGCCCGTGAGCGGCAGCTACTCGGTCGACGTACAGTTCCAGACCGCTGGAAGCCCGGGGGAGTTCGGGACGCCTCTCCAACTCTCCCTGGGCGCGCTCTTGCCGCGCGACGTCTTCCTCGCGGATCTGAACGGGGACGGAAAGCTCGACATCGCCGTCGCCGCGGCCGGGGGAAACGCCGTCCAGGTGTTCTTCCAGCAGGCGGCCGGGGCTTTCGGGGCGGCCGTTCCCTTCGCGGTCGGCGGCGAGCCGACGGGGGTCGCCGCGGCCGACCTCACGGGTGCGGGGCAGCTGGACCTCGCGGTCTCCACCGAGAACGGTGCCGTCTCCGTGCTCCTGCACGGAGCGACGCCAGGCACCTTCCAGCCGAGCGTGGACTATCCCGCCGGCACCTACGCGGCGGCCGTCCAGATCGCGGACATGAACGGGGACGGGCATCCCGACCTGATCGTCGCGGACTACACGGGAGCGGTCCTCGTCCTCCTCCAGAGCGCGGTCGGGGACGGGACCTTCCAGTCGGCCGTCCGCTACCCGGCCCTCGACTACGGCACCTGCTCCGTCGCCGTCGGCGACCTGGACGGCGACGGTCGCAATGACGTCGTGGTCGCGAATGCGGGGCCACCGGGGTATCCGGGGTCCGTGGCGGTCTTCCTGCAGAGCTCGACGACGGCGGGCGTCCTCAACGCGCCCGTGCTCTACCAGGGGTACTGGGGCCCGCAGTGGGTGTCGCTCGGCGACCTGAACGGTGACGGGTTGCTCGACATGGCCGTCGCGGACGGGGCGCCCTACGTCCGCTTCCAGAACCCGGCTGCGCCGGGGAGTTTCTTGCCGCCGACCTGGCTCAAGGAGTGACGCCCGCCTCCGACGGTGAGCCCCCCGCATGGGGCGCGCGCGGTCCCGGTGCCCCCCTGCGGCTCCTCGATTATCAGGGGGCTGGCGGTTCGCAGGTCCTTCGACCACTGCCCTGGCCGCCTGGGAGGCCGTGATGAACGCCCGGATCGCAGGGAGCCTCGCCGTCGTCGCCCTTGGCCTCGTGCCTGCCGCACGGGCGGGCGAGGAAATGGCGCACGACGCGCAGAAGGCGAGTCCGCCGTCGCCGATCCTCGAGAAGCTGAAGTCGCTGTCCGGCGAATGGCAGGGGACGGCGCATCCCGCGGGAGACGGAAAGGCGGTCCCCACGGTCGCCACCATCAAGGTCGTGTCCGCGGGTTCCGCGGTCATGCTGGTCACCGACCCGGGCGGTCCGCACGAGATGGTGACGCTCTTTCACGCCGACGACGGACCCATCCTGGCGACGCACTACTGTGCGGCGATGAACCAGCCGCGGATGAAGGCGACCCCGGACAGCACCCCCGAGCGGATGACGTTCGAGTTCGTCGACGGGACGAACCTCAAGACCCACCCCGGTCGCATGCAGCGGCTCACCGTCTCCGCCAGCGACCCGTCGCGCCACACGCAGGAATGGGTCTTCCTCGACCGCGGGAAGGCCTCCACCATGGTGTTCGAGATGACGCGGAAGAACTGACCCGCGGTCACATGCGGCCGGCCACGGCGATGCCGATGGCGATCGCGACCGCGATCATGATGAGCACCGCGAGCAGGAGCGGCAGCCGCCGCGAGAACCGGGAGCCCATCGCCACGATCCTCCGCGAGGGAGGGTAGGCCTTCAGGCGAGGCTGGTAAAGGCGCCCCGCGCGGGGGCGTCCGCCCTCACGGTGCCCAGTCGGTCGAGCAGCCGCCCTCGCCGAATGTCCGGAACTCCCCCGAGGCGGGATAGCGCCAGGTGGAGCCCGAGGCGTCTAGGGCCTCGAAGTGGTAGGTGCGGCAACCCGAGCCCGTGGGGACCGTCGCGGCATAGGTGCCAGACGCGGCCGAGCCGAGGTCGACCGCCATGGCGAGGGCCGCGCCGTCGACGACCGCGGTCACCGAGCGCGGGGCGGCTGCGTCCACGTAGTTCGCGAGAAAGGTCACCTCGTTCGAGGGGAAGAAGACGTGGCTCCCGTCCACGAGCGGGGGAGCCGAGCCGTCGAACACGCCTCCGAAGTCCTGCGTCCAGTAGTTCACGTACGGCGACGTCGCGACGCTCGCGTACCCGGTGCCGAGCGCCCGGTAGACGGAGCGCATGATGTTCGCGCGGTGCCCGTCGCAGGTCAGGTCGGCGCAGCAGGCCGACCCGTCCTCGTCGCAGAGCCACATCCACATGGCGTAGCGGGGGTCGACCGGCCCCGGCGACCCGGCGGCGATGTTCTCCCCGATGGTCCCCGAAAGCGTGTAGTAGCTCTCGATTCGAGTGCTCCACAGCGTGCCGTCGCAGGAGTTGTGCTGGAAGCACGGGTAGGTCGCCATGTCGAGCGAATGGGCTCGCGCCGACTCGTTCAAGGCCTCGTTCCACCGCAGTGGCCCGACGGCCGGGTAGGACGCGAGCGCGTTCACTGCCGCGAGAGACGCCGGATAGTCGGCCGTGTACTTCGCCCGGTAGTCGAGCGGGGCGAGGCGGACGGCATTCGTGAGCACGAGAAGCGCGCGCTCCTGCCAGGAGGGGTACCCCTGCTGCGGAACGCCGTAGCCGGTCGCCGTCCCCCCGCCCGAGCCCCCGCCGCCGCCCGAGCCTCCGCCGCCCTGGCTCCCGCCTTGCGTCAGCCCCGGGAGGCCCCCGCAGCCGTTCACGAACAGGCCCAGGGCGAGGAGCGTGGCGACGAACAGGAACACGTGGAGCCGGGCGCGCGCGAGCGTCATGATATCGAGGCTACCCGTCGGCCGCTCGCCCGTCACCGTGGGACCGGCTCCCACCTCGGTGCCGGGGACCTGACAAGCGGCCCGAGCCCCTGCTAGAAAGCCCGCATGAAGGTCGGATACCTGGGGCCACCGGGGACGTTCAGCGAGGAGGCCGTTGGCCGCTGCGACGTGCTTGCGGGCGCCGAGCGCCGCCCCTACCCGACGTTCGGCGACGCCTACGAGGCTGCGCTGCGCGGGGAGGTCGACGTGGCGCTCCTCCCGGTCGAGAACTCCATCGAGGGCAGCATCGGCGCGACGCTCGACCTCATGGTGCACCGGCCCGGACTGCGCATCCGGCGCGAGCTGGTGCTTCCCGTCGAGCAGCACCTCCTCGCCCGCCCGAACACGCGCGTCGAGGAGGTGCGGCGCGTCCTCTCCCATCCCCAGGCCCTGGGCCAGTGCACGGGCTACCTGCGGAGGCGGTTCCCGGGCGTCCCCACCGAGCCCACGCTCTCCACGGCCGACGCCGCTCGCCGTGCGGCGGAGGAGCCGGCGACGGCGGCCATCGCCGGGCGCGGCGCGGCGGAGAGGTACGGACTCGCCGTCCTCGAGGCGTCCATCCAGGACTCCGCCGAGAACTTCACCCGGTTCCTCCTCCTCGGGAGGGAGGACGAGCGTCCGTCAGGGAGGGACCGCACGAGCATCGCCTTCACGCTCGACCGCGACCGTCCGGGGGGGCTCTACGAGGTCATCGCCGAGTTCGCGACCCGGCGGGTGAACCTGTCGCGCATCGAGAGCCGGCCGACGAAGACCGCGGTCGGGCACTACGTCTTCTTCCTCGACTTCGAGGGGCACCGGGCCGATCTCGAGTGTGCCGACGCGCTCGCCGGGGTGCGCCACCGGGTCCACATGCTCCTCGTCCTGGGCTCCTACCCCCGCGCCTGAGGCGCCTACGCGCTCCGCGCGGCGTGGCCGAGTGCCCGGAGGTGCTCGGGCCCCGTCCCGCAGCAGCCGCCGAAGATGCGGGCGCCGGCGCGCAGCGCCGGCCACAGGCGGGCCGCGAAGACCTCCGGGGGGACGGGGGCCGCGGGCAGCCCCGCGCTGGGCTTCACGGCGATCGGCACGGCCACGCGGGCGGCGGCTCGGGCGACGAGCGCCGCGAGAGGTGCGCCCGCCTCGACGCAGTTCGCCCCGACGGCGTGCGCGCCGTCCCGCCAGAGAGCCGCCAGGCACTCCTCGGCCGGAGTCCCGTCGACCGCCTCGAGTCCGCGAGGGCCCTCGCGGAAGTGCATCGTGGCGACGGCGGGGAGGCCGGTGCGCCGCGCGGCGGCGAGCGCGGTCCGCGCCTCGGAAAGCAGCGGGTGCGTCTCGGTCCAGAGGAGGTCCGCGCCCGCTGCAGCGAGAGCGCGGAAGGCCCGCGCATAGCGCTCCGCCAGCCCGGGGGGACCGTCCCCCGAGGAGAGGCCCGTCGAGCCCACGCAGCCGGCGACGAGGCGCGCGCGGGCGGAGCGGGCGAGGACGACCGCGCTTCGGCAGATGCCGTCGGCGTGTCGGGCCAACCCGCGCTCCGGCAGCCGCGCGGCGTTGAACGTGCAGGTGAGGAGCACCGCCGCACCCGCCCGGGCGTGGGCATGGTGCACCGCGGCCACCTCCTCCGGCCGCTCGAGGACCCACTCCTCGGGGAGGTGCCCCGCCGGGAGGCCCCGGGCGAGCAAGGCGGTCCCCATGGCCCCGTCGGCGAGGAGCCCGGGGCTCACGGGAGGGCGACCTCCTCCTGGTCGCGGGCGGGGTGGGCCGTCCATCCGCGCGCGCGAAGGCGGCTCGCCGTGGCCTCGAGGGCGGCCGGCTCGCCGTGGACGCAGAAGGTCCGCGCGGGCGCGGGCATCCCGCTCAGCCAGCGGTCGACATCGTCCCGGTCCCCGTGGGCCGAGAAGCAGGAGAGGCTCGCCACGCGCGCCCGGACCGGGACCTCCTGTCCGTGGATGCGGACGCGAGCCGCCCCCTCCTGGAGGCTCCGTCCGCGGGTGCCTGCAGCCTGGTAGCCGACCAGCAGGACGGTCGTTCGATCGTCCGGCAGGAGGCGCGCAAGGTGGTGGAGGACGCGTCCCCCCGTCGCCATCCCGGAGGCGGAGATGATGACGCACGGGCCGCGGACGTCGTTGATGGCCTTGGACTCCTCGGGGGTGCGTGCGAAGGCGATGCGGCGAGTCTTGAAGGGGTCCTTGC
This sequence comes from Anaeromyxobacteraceae bacterium, assembly GCA_035543235.1. Classification (GTDB taxonomy): domain Bacteria; phylum Myxococcota; class Myxococcia; order Myxococcales; family Anaeromyxobacteraceae; genus DATJZG01. The sequence continues at coordinate 49,827 of DATKJV010000019.1, forward strand.
CCCTGGCGAAGAGGGCCGCGGCTTCGGGTCCGTGGTCCTCCCGGTGGGCGCGGTAGATCGGCGTCGCATCCACCGCCATGGGCGAATCGACGAACACCGGAAGCGTGGGGATGCGCCCGGCGTCCTCGAGCTCCCGGAGGAGGAAGAGCAGCTCCTGGGTCCTGCCGACGGCGAACGCGGGCACGAGGAGTGTCCCCCCGCGGGAGACCGCGTCCGTCACCTCCCGCGCGAGGGCGTCCGCGGGCCGCTCCGGAGGGTGGGAGCGGTCGCCGTAGGTGCACTCGACGACGAGTGCGTCGGCGGCGGGAGGCGGCTCCGGGTCGGTCAGCACCGCGTTCCCGTAGCGGCCCAGGTCGCCCGAGAAGAGGATCCGAAGCGCCTCTGGGCGATCGCCTTCGGCCTCGGCGGTGAGGAGCACGTGGGCGCTTCCGAGGATGTGGCCTGCCCGGGCGAGCGAGAGGCGGACCCCCGGGATGACCTCGAGTTCCTGGTGGTAGGGGAGGGGCTCGAGGAGGCGCAGCGCGCGAGCCGCCGCCTCCTCGTCATAGAGGGGAAGGGCCGCGGGAGCGTGCTTGGAGTAACCCTTCAGGTTCGCGTAGCGAGCCTCCTCCTCCTGCAGCCGGGCGGAGTCGGGGAGGAGCAGCCCCGCGAGGTCGGCCGTGGCGGGCGTGCAGTACACCGGTCCGCGGAAGCCCTCCCCCACGAGCCGCGGCAGCGCCCCCGTGTGATCGATGTGGGCGTGGGTCAGGACCACCGCGTCGAGGGAGGTCGGTGCGACCGGGAACGGCGCCCAGTTGCGGAGCCGGAGCTCTTTCAGGCCTTGGAAGAGGCCGGCGTCGACGAGCACCCGTCGGCCGCGCGCCTCGACGAGGAAGCGGGAACCGGTGACGGTACCCGCGGCGCCGAGAAAGCGGATGGACGGCATCCGGCGTCGATTCTACAATGCCGCATCGCGTTTTGGTGGCGCGGAGGCGATCATGCGGCGCAAGATCCGGGTCGTGGGCGCGATGATCGAGCAGGAGGGGAAGTACCTCATCACGCAGCGCCCACCGACGGCCTCCCTGCCTCTTCTGTGGGAGTTCCCGGGGGGACGGGTCGAGGCGGGGGAAACCGACGAGCAAGCGCTCGCGCGCGAGCTCGACGAGGAGATGGGAATCGCGGTCCGCGTCGGGGAACGCGTCATCCACGTGGAGCACTCCTACGCGAGCTACGACATCGACTTCTGCGTGTACCGCTGCGAGATCCGGGCCGGTGCGATCCAGCACATCCGCGTCCACACCCACCGCTGGGTTCGCCCCGACGAGCTCGACCAGTACGAGTTCCCTGCAGCCGACGAGAAGACCGTCGCCAAGCTGCTCGGCCTCTGATCGAATTGACACGCCGGATCGCGTGGTTAGCTTCGACGGCCAGAGGAGGGCGGAGCGACCCATGTCAGACGGGGGACGAGAGAACCAGGCTGCCGGCGGCGAGCCGGAGGGGAAGGAACCGGCCATCCGCGTCACGGACCGGCGTCGGTTCGGTCCCGACGGGGAGCCGCGGGAGGACCCTCCGGACGCGGCGCGGGCACCGGCGGCCGCGCGGGACGAGGGTGCGGCTGCGCGCTTCGAGGAGCTGCAGCGGGCCTACGCTGCTCTCGTCGACGAGAACCGCGCCTATCGGCAGAGGCTGGAGAGGGAGAAGGACCGGGTGGTCGCCGCCGAGCGGGCGAACGTCATCCAGGCCCTTCTCGAGGCGCACGACGAGCTCGAGCGCGCCTGGAACGCGTCCCGCTCGAGCGGTTCCGGGGAGCCACCCGCGCTGCGCGATCTGCGCGAGGGAGTCCGGCTCACCCTCCAGGGGCTCGCGAAGCGCGTCACCGACCTGGGCGCGGTGCGGCTCGAGCTTCGCGGGACGCCCTTCGACCCGACCACCGCGGAGGCGGTCGACCTCGTTACCGTGGCGGACGCGGCCCAGGACGGGCTCGTCGTCGACGAGGTTCGCCCGGGGTGGCGGCTCGGGGACCGGGTGCTGCGCCCGGCCCGGGTGCGGGTGGGCCGGCTTCCGCAGGCGTGACGCCCGGGCCTCGGCGGGAATACCGGGCGGCCTGGTCGCGGTTCTGGGATCGGTTCCAAACGAATGACAACAGCGGAGAAAACATGAAGAGAGTCCTCACCGGGTTCGTATTCGCGGCCGCCGTGGTGGCCATCACGCTCGCGTGCAGCCGGCAGGGCCGGGCCGACGCCGGCGCGCCCGCCGCTCCTGCCCAGCAGCTCTGGCACGAGGCGGCCACGGCGACGCCGCCGGCGCAGCCGCCGGTGCAGCCCTTTCCGTCGCTCGCGCCGCTCATCAAGCAGCTCAAGCCGGCGGTCGTGAACATCTCCACGTCGACCGTGGTGAAGAACCATCCCCGCACCGCCCCCGCGCCGCGAAATCCCGGCATGCCGGAAGGACCCTGGGGCGACTTCTTCGAGCGCTACTTCGGCCAGCCCCGCGAGATGCCGGAGTTCCGCTCGAACGCGCTCGGCTCGGGGTTCATCATCAACCGCGACGGCTACGTGCTGACGAACAACCACGTGGTCGGCGACGCGACCGAGATCAAGGTGCGGCTCGCCGACGGCCGGGAGTTCTCGGCGAAGGTGGTCGGCAAGGACCCGCCGACAGACGTCGCGCTCGTGCGACTCGAGAAGGCCCCGACGGACCTGCCGACCGTGCCGCTCGGAGACTCCGACGCGCTCGAGCAGGGGGACTTCGTGCTCGCGCTCGGGAACCCCCTCGGCCTGCGCGAGTCCGCGAGCTTCGGGATCGTGTCGGCAAAGGACCGGACCATCAACGCCGGTCCGTTCGACGACTTCATCCAGACGGACGCCGCCATCAACCCCGGCAACTCGGGTGGCCCGCTCTTCAACATGCGCGGCGAGGTCATCGGCATCAACACCGCCATCGTCTCGCCCCAGATCGGGCAGGGCATCGGCTTCGCGGTCCCGATCAACCTGGCGAAGCAGAGCCTCCCGCAGCTCGAGAAGGGCGGGAAGGTCGCGCGCGGGTACCTGGGCGTGACGGTTCGCGAACTCACTCCGGACCTCGCGCAGGGCTTCGGGCTCGCGGCGTCGACGAAGGGCGCGCTCATCGAGCAGGTCGTCCCGAAGACCCCGGCGGCGAAGGCCGGCCTCAAGGTCGGGGACGTCGTGGTGGCCGTGAACGGGAAGCCCGTCGAGGTACCGGGGCAGCTCACACGGGCGGTGGCGGCGGTCTCTCCGGGGAACAAGGTGACCGTCACCGTGCTTCGCGACTCGAAGAAGGAGGACTTCGTTCTCACCGTGGCGAAGCGGCCCGACGAGGAGATGCTCGCGCGGGGCGAGGCGCCGGAGGAGGGCGAGGGCGGCGCGGCGGCGACGGAGGCGAAGGGTCCGAAGCTCGGGCTGCGCTTGCAGGCCCTCACCCCCGACATGGCCCGGGAGCTCAAGTTCGACGGGGAGGGCGTGCTCGTCGCCGACGTGAGCGCGGACGGACCGGCCGCCGCGGCCGGCCTGCAGCGCGGGGACGTCATCCTCGAGGTGAACCGCCAGGCTGTCTCGAAGCCGGACCAGGTCGCAAAGCTCGTCGCGAAGGCGAAGCCGGGCGACGTCGTCCTGCTGCGCGTGCGCCGGGGCGCGAACGCGACCTTCGTACCGATCCGCCTCCCGGAGGCGGAGGCGCCAGCGCCCGAGAAGAAGTAGGCGAGCCAAGAGCCGACGTCGCGCACCTTCAACCGGCGGTCGGCGCCCGCCCGGGGCGCGCGCTGGACACCATCGCGCGACTCGGACGTGGCATTCCGTGGTAGGAAGCCACGCCGGTGAGCGGAATGTCGCGGGCGGAGTGGTGGGCCGGAGCGATCGGGCGGCTTTTCGCGCTCGCGCTCGCGTTCGGGTCGCGCCCGGTCGGGTGGAGGCGGCGGAGCCGTCCGCCGGAGGGCTCCCGGGGAGCGCGCTCCTACAGGACGCGGGACGCGATCTCGGCGCCAGTTCGGGGGTCGACCAGGCGGAGCGCCAGGAAGCGCGCCTTGACGCCCTCGTAGAAGCCTCCGTCGCGCCGCTTCATCTTCCAGGTCCCCTGGACCTCGAAGACGACCTCCATCTCCACGTTCCCGGTCCGGAACGGGGACTGGAACTCGAGGTCGCCGACGCTCGGCGGGAGCTCCCCCTGCAGCACGACGAGCCCGATGATCGGACGGCCTCGATCGTCCTGGCGGAGCGGGGCGCCATGGGTGAGGGCGAGCCCGCCGCCGTCGATGAACGGCACGAACTCGATCCGGAAGCGGCCGCCGCCGGAGCGAGCCCGGACGAGCTCCGCGGCGCCGTCGCCGACCCGGGCGACGAGCTTCTTGCCCTGGAAGGCGCGGCGGGCCGACGCCACGTTCCGCTCGCAGTCGGCGCGCGTGTAGATGTCCCGGCAGGAACCGATGTAGCGCTCGAGGAAGGCCGCCAGGCTCTCGAGGGGCTGCGCCTGGCGGCGGATGGCGTCGAAGGGCTCCTCCGCGCGCGACGGCTCGGGGGCGGCGGCGAGGACGACGGTCAGAGCGATGACGAGTGCGGGCACCGGGCTCCTCCGGGGGTCGTTTCATCATGCGGCGCGCCCCCGGGTGGGAGGGAAGTGCCCGGAGCGCCGAGAGGTGGTCGCCCGTCGGATCTTTGACGACACGCGGGGGGTGCCCTAGCGTGCCGAGGAGGGGCGACGGGGAGTTCATGCTCAAGTTCCTCTGGAGCCGTTCGGAAGGGGAGGCGGCGCGCCGGCGCGGCCCGGAGCGGCGCGCCGCGCCGCGGCTCGACAAGGCCTTTCCGGTGTGGCTCGAGGGAGACCGCGGCTTCGGAATGGGCGTGGCCCGCAACATCTCCGAGGGCGGGATGTTCGTCGAGACGACGACGCCTCAGCCCATCGCCTCCCAGGTTCGCATCACCTTCCCGTCGTCCTCGGGAGAGATGACGGCCGTCGCCGAGGTCCGTTACGTGTGCCACCTCGTCGGCCGGGCCTCGCCCGCCGCCGAGGTCCACGCGTCGGTGCACGGGATGGGCGTCCGCTTCCTCCACTTCGAGGCGCAGCCGGATCGCCCCGTCACCGTCCATTGAGCGCATCCTGTTGCCCTGGCCGTGCCGACGCGTTAGCCGTGTCTGCCATGCTCGCGATCGAGACCCGGGGGCTCTCCCGCAGCTTCGACGGCAAGCCGGCGGTCGACGGGCTCGACCTCCGCGTTCCCACGGGCGCCTTCTACGGGTTCTTGGGGCCGAACGGCGCGGGCAAGAGCACGACCATGCGGATGCTCACGGGGCTGCTGCGCCCGAGCAGAGGGGAGGCCCGGGTGCTGGGCTCCGACATCGAGCGCGACGCTTCGGCGGTGAAGACGCGCATCGGCGTCGTTCCGGACGGCCTCGCGCTGTTCGAGCGCCTCTCCGGGGCCGAGATGCTGCGCATCCACGGGCAGCTGTATGGCCTCGACCGGGAAACCGCTGCCGGGCGGGCGGCGGAGCTGCTCGACGCGCTCGAGCTCGCCTCCGAGGGGGGCAAGCTCGTCCAGGACTTCAGCCACGGGATGAAGAAGAAGCTCGCGCTCGGGTGCGCCCTCATCCACGGCCCCGAGCTCCTGTTCCTCGACGAGCCCTTCGAGGGCATCGACGCGGTCGCGGTCTCCGGCATCCGGCGCATGCTGCAGGAGCTCGTCGCGCGACGCGCCCTCACGGTGTTCTTGACGAGCCACGTCCTCGAGGTCGTGGAGCGGCTCGTCACCCACGTGGGCATCCTCCACCGCGGGCGCCTCGTCGCGCAGGGCACGCTCGCCGAGGTGCGCGCGAGCGGGTCGCTCGAGGAGACGTTCATCCGGATGGTCGGCGACGAGCGCGCCCGTGCCCCCGGTCTCTCCTGGCTCCGCGGAGCGAGCCCGTGAAGGGCGGCGCCAGGGCCGTGATCGAGTTGCGTGCGCGCCTCCTGTGGCGCCGCCTGACGGGGAGGGCGGGCATCGGCGAGGGCGTGGCACGAGTGACGCTCCTGCTCGTCGCCGTGCCGGTGGGCCTCTTCTTCGCGGTATTCCTCGGACTTGGGACGTGGCAGGCGGTGCGCGCCCCCGGGGGACTGCGGACCGAGGTCACCGCCGTCGCCGTCTACTTCGGCATCTGGCAAACGTGGACGGCCGTGAGCCTCTCCCTGAACGAGCGCGAGGGGATCGACCTCCGGCGCTTCCTGGTCTACCCGATCCCGCCTTGGCGCGTGTACGCGCTCGGGCTCGGTTCCGGGCTCGCCGCCGACCCGGTGACGCTGTTCTGGGGCGTCCTCCTCGCCGGGATCTTCGCCGGGGCGGCGATCGCGCGGCCGGGCGCCTGGCTCCTGCTGCTCGGCGCGCTGCTCGTGCTCTTCGCGCTGGCGACCGCGCTCTACGCGGCGCTGCTCGAGGAGTTCCTGGCGCTCGTCCTGTCGAGCCGTCGCTCGCGCGAGTGGGCCATCGTCCTCTCGGTCGCGGCGTCGGTCGCGATCCTCCTCTACCTCGCCGCCTCGGCGACGAGGCCTCTCCAGGCGCTCGCGGAGGCGCTCCCCGCCCTGCGGATCGCCCGCTGGCTCGCCTGGCCCGGCGCGTGCGCCGCAGCCGCCGCGCGCCACCTCTACGAACGGGAGCCAGCGCGGAGCCTCCCCTGGCTCGGGCTCCTCGCCGCCGGGGCCGCGGGCGCGGGCCGGCTCGCCTTCGCCATCGCGCTCGGGCAGGCGCGTGGGGCGGGAGCGGGCGCGGCGCGGGCCGGGGGCAAGGGGGACGCGAGACTCCCGCTTCCCGTCGGCGGGCGCCTCGGAGCGCTCGTCGAGAAGGAGTGGAAGTACCTCCTGCGGCACCCCCTCGCCCGCATCTACGCCGTGCTCGTTCCCGCGGTGGCGGCGCTCGTCGGGCTCGGGCTCGAGCCGCGCATCCCGCGCGAGGCACGGGACGTGATCCGTGCCCTGCCGCTGTTCGGCCTCGCGGCGTACGCCCACGTCGCGAGCCAGGCGTTCTGGCTGAACTCCCTCGGCTGGGAGCGGGGGGGCGCCCGGCTGGCGTACCTCGCCCCGGTGGATGGGGCGGAGGTGCTCCTCGCGAAGAACGCCGTCCTCTACGCCTACTCGCTCGCGCTCTTCCTCGCCTCCTCGCTCCTCGTGCTCGTCCCGGGGCGTCCGCTGCCGAGCTGGGCACTGCCCGCGGCCCTGGCCCTCCACGCCGGGATGGCGCCCTACCTGTACGGGGCCGGAAACCTGGTCTCCATCCTGAACCCCAAGGCGGCCTCCTTCGCGGTCCAGCGGAGCGCGACCGTACCGGCGCTGTCCGGCCTCGTCGGCCTGGGCATCGTCTCGACGGTGGGCGGCCTCTTCTCCCTGCCGGTGCTCGTCGCCCTGCGCCTCGACTCGCCGTGGACGCTCGTCGGCGGGTGGGCCGCGCTGTGCGCGGTCGGGTGGATCGCCTACGCCCGCGTCTTGTCGCGGGAAGGCGCGCTCCTCGCGAGCCGCCGCGACGCGCTTCTCCCCGCCGTGTGCGGGGACGACGCCTGAGGCGGGGACGCGGCGCCGGCCGCGGCGCCTACTGCGAGAAGCCCTCGAGGAGGTAGTGGGCCTCGATGCGCTTGAGCGCGAGCACCATGGCGGCGGTGCGCATGTCGGTCTGCCGGCCGATGGCGAAGCTGCGGGAGTCGTGGGCGTCGGTGCGCTGCGTCGTGTCGAGCGCGATGTCGCGGATGATGGCGTAGTTGGACTTGATCGCCCGTTCCAGGCGCCGGTTCACCTCGGCCTCGGTCCAGTGCTCCATGCGGAGGTTCTGGAGCCACTCGTAGTAAGAGACGGTGACGCCTCCGGCGTTGCAGATGATGTCGGGGATGAGGTCGATCTTGCGGGCGCGCAGCACCTCGTCGCCGTCGGGGGTGGTGGGGCCGTTGGCCGCTTCCGCCACCACCTTCACGCGCATGCGATCGGCGACGTCGGCGGTGATCTCCCCGCCGAGTGCCGCGGGGATCGCGATGTCCGCGTCGAGGAACCAGAAGTCGCCCGGAGGGAGCGCGCGGGCGCCCGAGAATCCCGCCACCGAGCGCCGCAGGTTCTCGGGGTTCCCGTAGCAGTGGGCGAGGAGCGCCGGGATGTCGATGCCGCGCTCCTCGTACACCGTCCCGTAAGCGTCCTGGACGGCCACGATGCGGGCTCCCATGGCGTGGAGGATCTCTGCCGACGCCGAGCCCACGTTTCCGAAGCCCTGGATGAGGACGCGGGCGCCCTTCAGGCTCACGCCGCGCCACCGGGCCCACTCCTCGAGGCAGTAGACCGTGCCCTGGCCGGTGGCCTTGGTGCGGCCCTCCGAGCCGCCGATGCGCACGTCCTTGCCGGTCACGACCCCGCGCATGGCGTGGGGCATGCGCGCGCCGTCGGTGTACTGGCGCATCATGATGGCCATGATCGCGGGGTTCGTGTTCACGTCGGGCGCGGGGATGTCGACGTAGGGCCCGATGAGGTTCTTCAGCTTGTAGATGAAGCGCAGCGTGACGTGCTCGATCTCCTCCTTCGAGTAGGACTGGGGATCGATGCGCACGCCGCCCTTCGCCCCCCCGAAGGGGATGTCGGCGATGGCGGTCTTCCACGTCATGTCCGCCGCGAGCGCCTTGAAGAGGTCGAGCGACACGTCCTTGTGGTAGCGGACCCCGCCCTTGTACGGGCCGCGCACCTGGTTGTACTGGATGCGGTAGGCCTTGAACTTCTTCGGGCCGCCCTTCTCGATGCGGAAGAGGCCGCGCTTGGGGATGCGGAGCACGCCCTCCCGGAGCGTGACGTCGGCCTTGAGCAGGGCGCGCCGGTGGAGGACGAACTGGCCGTTCGCGAGCGGCTCCAGCGCTTCGCCGGCCTTCACGGAGGAGGCGGGCAGGTCCTTGAAGTGGGCCTCCTCGTCGGCAGACAGCGGGACGAGGCGGTCGCGCGTGTCGATGGTGATGTAGAAGATGTGCTCGAAGTCGGGCTCCTCGAGCTCGAGCCGGACCCGGGGGGTGAGGCGGATGAGGTCGGCGGCCCTGTAGAACGCCTCCATGGACTCGTCGAAGACGCTCTTGCGTTCCTTGCGGGGAGCCTTCATCCGGGCACCCTCCTTCAATCGTTGGGGCGGAGATTGTTGGCGGCGATCGTAAGGCCGGCTTCGCCCCGGATCAATCTCGCGACCGGCGAAAAAACGCAGAGCGGTCCGCGGGTTGCACGAAACCCGGAGCGCCCGGGCGCTCAGGGGTCCGTCCGCCGAAGCCCCATGCCGACGCGGATGAGCCTGCACGCCCGTGCCGTCCCCGCCTCGACGAGGCTCGCCCCCCGGGCGACGGCCTCCTCGAGGGCCATCGGGCCGGGCACTGCGCTCGCGAGCGCGTCGATGCCGCGGTCGAGGACTGCCTCCGCTCCGTCGCCGAGCCCCCCGGAGACACACACCACGGCGACCCCGCGACGCTTCGCGGCCGCCGCGACGCCCACGGGTGCCTTGCCCATGGCCGTCTGGCGGTCCGTCCGGCCCTCGCCCGTGACCACTAGGTCCGCCCCCTGGACGACCTCGTCGAAGCGGGTGGCCTCCAGGACGATCTCGACGCCGGGCCGCAGCCGGGCGGGGGTGAAGAAGAGAAGGCCCGCGCCGAGGCCGCCGGCGGCCCCGGCGCCGGGGAGAAGGGCCACGTCGCGGCCCGTCGCCCGGGAGGCGACCGACGCGAACACCCCGAGCGCGCGGTCGAGCTCCGCAACGACCTCAGGGGTCGCGCCCTTCTGGGGGCCGTACACGGCGGAGGCGCCACGCGGGCCCGTGAGAGGGTTGTCGACGTCGCAGGCGACGACCATGGTGGAAGCGGCGACCCGCGGGTCGAGGCCGTCGAGGTCGATGCGGGCGAGGCGAGCGAGCGCGGCGCCGCCCTCCGGGATCTCCCGGCCGTCCGCATCCAAGAAGCGGGCGCCGAGCGCGCGAGCCATTCCAGCGCCGCCGTCGTTCGTCGCGCTGCCGCCGATCCCGATGATGAGGCTCGACAGGCCCGCGTCGAGCGTCGCGCGCACGAGCTCCCCAGTTCCGAAGGTGCTCGCGATGCGGGGGTCTCGCCGCCCCGGGGGCACGAGCGGCAGGCCCGAGGCGGCGGCCATCTCTACGACGGCGGTGCGACCGTCGCCGAGGATGCCCCACGTGGCCCGGACCGGGTCTCCCAGCGGTCCTCGAACGGTCCGCTGCTCGAGGTGGCCGCCGGTCGCCGCGACGAGCGCTTCCACCGTCCCCTCGCCGCCGTCGGCGATGGGAAGCGTGCGGACGTCCGCGTCCGGGAACACCGAGAGGACCCCGCGCCGCATCGCCTCGGCCACCGCGACCGCGGAGGCGCTGCCCTTGAACGAGTCCGGCGCAACGACGACGCGCATCCTCTCCCTCCCCAGGAGGCCGCGGTCGCTCGCCGCGCCCTGCGCGTGGATATTGGCACGGCCGCGCCCCCTTTCGGGAGCAGGGGGGCGCCCGCGCCCAGCGGGGCTACGTCGAGCGGCCCCGCCTCACCGCCCGGAGGAAGAAGGCGCCGGCGCCGGCGACGGCTGCCGCGAGGGCGACGTAGGGCGCCGCCGCGCGCCAGAGGGGTATGCGGTTTTGCTGGGCGAGGACGGACAGGTATTCCGCAAGGGCGCGGCGGTCCTCGTCGCTGCGCGTAAAAGGCTGGTCCATCCGCGGCTGGATCTGGGAGAGCCGCCCGATGTTGGCGTAGGCGTCCCGCGGATCGCCCCAGCGCTCCGGGGTGAGGCGCGGCTCGAGCGGGTTCTTGCCGTCCTTTCCGTGGCAGGACATGCAGAAGCTCCGCATCACCGCCTCGCCCTGCGCGAGCCGCGGCGAGGCCTCCTCGGCGGTCCCGACCGCTGGCAGGAGTGCCCAAGCGACGGCTGCGGCCCATCTCCGACTCCGTGCGTCCATGACGCGACAACAGGTAGCGCGGTCGGCGACCCAGGCAAAGCGCAAACGAGAGCGGCGGCGGCGGCGCGAGCGCCGGGGCGTCCCGCGCCGGCCTGGCACCAATAAATACCATTATATACCCCTATTCGGGTCCCGCGACCGGCGCGCGCCGCCCGTCCGCGGGCGCCCCCGAGACGTCAGAGCAAGTTGACGGACAGCGTGAAATCGAACGTGAAGAGGAGGCTCACGTTGACGGGGCACCTGTCGATCTCGCCGACGTGTCCATGTCGATGGAAACGGTGTGTCCTCCCTGGATCGCGGACTGCACGAAGCTCGCGAACGAGGGGTAGTTTTCCGGACATGGACCCGGCGGCGGGAGCCCGATCCGCTATTTCGCGGGCGCCGCGAGCGGCTTCCCCTTCTCGACGATGTAGCTCGCGAGGAGGTGTGCGGGGCCGGCCTCGGTGTGGGCGGCGTGGACCGTGCCCGCCGGGATGAACGCGACCTCGCCGGCGTGCAGCACCCGCGGCGCCTTGCCCTCGACCTCGAGGACGAGGCTCCCGTCGAGTACGTAGGCGACCTCATCGCCGAAGTGGGTGTGGCGCCCGACGCTGCCGCCGGGCGCGAAGTCGACACGGACGACGACGACCTCGCGCCCCGGGACGCCGAGGTCGGCCCGCTGGAGTTCCGTGCGCGTGAAGCCGGGCGCCTGGGCAAAGGCGGCGCCCAGGCCGACCGCCGCGCACACCACTGCCGCCCCGCTCCTGCGAAGCCATCGTCGCCGCATGGGTCCCTCCCTTTCGAGGACGCGCTTCGAGGGGCTCTAGCCGGGCGGCCGGAGACCCGCAACCCGCCCGCGGAGAACGTGCCGGAGGAGAGGCGCTCCCGGATGGCCCGGGCGGGGCGGAGTACGCCCTCCGGGGGGCTTGCCTCGGCCCGAGGGCGTGCGCTGCCTGGAGAAGGCGGAGGCCCGCATGTACGAGAAGCGCCCCTGGCTGGCGGCCTACGGGAACGTGCCCGCCGAGCTCGCGTACCCCGACGTGACCCTGTACGAGGCGCTCCGGCGGACCGCCGAGCGCGTTCCCGACGCCATCGCCTGGGAGTTCTTCGGCCGGAGGGCGACCTACCGGGAACTCCTCGCCAACGTCGATCGCTGCGCGGCGGGCCTCCACGCGATGGGCGTGAAGGAGGGCTCGAGGTTCCTCGTGGCCCTGCCCACCTGCCCCCAGGCGGTGACGGCGCTCTACGCGGGGAGCCGGATCGGGGCGACGAGCGCGTTCATCCACCCGCTCTCGCCGGCGAAGGAGATCGCCTTCTACCTCCGCACGAGCCGGAGCACGCATGCCGTCGCGCTCGACGCCCTCTATCCCGCCTTCCGCGAGGCCACGCGCGAGGTTGCCCTGGAGAGGATTCTCCTGACCGGGATCGCGGACTACCTGCCCCTGCCGAAGGCCGTCCTCTTCCGCCTGACCAGGGGGCGGGCGATCCCGCGCGTTCCGCCGGACCCGGCAGTGGCGTGGTGGAAGGACCTGATGCGCGAGCGCCATCCGGCGCCTCCCGGGACGGCGATGAAGGCGGACGACGTCGCGGTGATCCTCTTCAGCGGCGGGACGACCGGGACCCCCAAAGGCATCCTCCTCTCGAACCGGAACGTCGTGGCGGAGGCCATGGAGGCCTCCTCCTGGGGACAGGTCGCGCCTGGCGACTCGATCCTCGCGCTCCTGCCGCTCTTCCACGGCTTCGGGCTCGGCGTGTGCGTGAACGCGTTCCTCCTGGGGGGCGGGAAGGTGGTGCTCGTGCCGCGGTTCGACGCCCCCCTGGTGGCGAAGCTCATTCGGACGAAGCGGCCGTCCTACCTCGTCGGCGTGCCGACGCTCTTCGAGGCTCTCGCCCGCGACCCGTCCCTGCGCGGGGCCGACCTGTCGTTCCTGAAGGGCGCCTTCTGCGGCGCGGACCGACTCCCCCGAACGGTGAAGGAGCGCTTCGAGGCCATGGTCGCGGCCGGAGGCGGGAAGCTCAAGCTGCTCGAGGGCTACGGCCTCACCGAGACCGTGACCGCGGTGATCTGCATGCCGCTTTCCCAGTACCGGGAGGGAAGCGTCGGCGTGCCGTTCCCCGACGTGCTCGCCAAGGTCGTCGCGGTCGGTGCCGCCGACGAGCAGCCGCCCGGGGAGGTCGGGGAGCTGTGCATCTCCGGACCGGCCGTCATGAAGGGGTACCTCGACCGCCCGAAGGAGACGGCGGAGGCCCTGCGGAGGCATCCGGACGGCAAGATCTGGCTCCACACCGGCGACCTCTTCGCGGCCGACGCCGACGGGTTCTTCTACTTCCGCGAGCGGCTGAAGAGGATGATCAAGTCGTCAGGGATGAACGTCTATCCCGGTCAGGTCGAGGAGGTCCTGCGCCGCCACCCGTCGGTCGCCGAGGCGTGCGTCATCGGCGTCCCGGACGAACGCCAGGTGGAGCGCGTGAAGGCCCTCGTCGTGCTGAGGGCGGGGACGGCTCCGAGCAGGGCGCTCGAGGAGGAACTCATCGCCTGGTGCGGTCGCCATCTCATCAAGTGGAGCTGCCCGCGCGAAGTGGAGTTCCGCCAGGACCTGCCGCGGACCCTCGTCGGCAAGGTCGACGTCCGGCGGCTCCAGGAGGAGGTGCAGGTGGGCGTCCAGAGGGTCCGCTCGATCCCCCTCGAGGCCTAGCACGGCGACCCTCGAGAGCATCGTTTCCGGAAAAATACGACTAAGAGTCGCGGCCCGGACTCGCCCCAAGCGGTACTCACGGAGAGTCCCGCTCCGGGTGTTGCAGGGGCCCGGGCTCTGGTACGGATGAGGGCGGCGGGCGCGAGGTTGCCTTGGGGACCCCAATCCCCCCGCACAGGCCCCCGGGGCGACCCCCGCGCCCGCCACTCGAAGTGTAGATCGCGCCCGCGCCCGTGGGCGGACCGTCGTGAGCGTCGACCCGCTTGGGAGCACCGGGGCGAACCGACACGTGAGCGGGCGGCGCACCGGGAGCTAGCGCGGGCGGGGCCGCAGCAGGAGAAGCGCGGCGAGCGGCAGCAGCGCGAGCACCGATCGGAAGACGGCGCGGCGAACGAACTGCGTCGCCAATGGGTTCGGGGGCCGCCACATGAGTTCCAGCTCCCAGGCGCGCGTGCTGTAGGTGGCGAGAGAGGTCAGGTCCCCCTCGACGAGGCGAACGTTGCACTTCTCCGCTGCCTCCGACGACCAGAGCACATCGATGGCGCGCCCCTTGCGGTCGGACCTTGCCCTCTCTCCCGCAAGCTCGCGCGCGAGCTCCTGGCGGAAGCAGTCGAAGTCCTGCCCGACGACGATCCGGTCGTGCACGTATGCGATGACGTGGTAGCCGGGGACCAGGAGGGCGAGTGCCAGGAAGAGCCAGAAGGTCAGCACGTAGAGCCGGGGCACCGTGGCGCGACGGGGCTCGCTGTGCATTTGCTGGCCTCCCGGCCCCGAGCCTAGCACCCGGCTGCCGCCGCTACCACGGAACGCGCAGGACGAACCTGCCGCGGTTCCACGCACCGTCGAGGACGACGGCCGCCTCGCACCCGATCCCCATCCCGAGCCAGACCTCCCTCCAGGGACGAGGGAGGAGCCAGGTCACCGCGGCGTGGCCGACGATCCAGACGGAGAAATAGCCGACGAGCTTGACGTTCGAGGGGTGCGGGCCCAGGACCGGGTTGTTCTCGGCCGCGCCGGCGCTGAGCGCCGCAGACGTCTGCCCGAGGTCCAAAAGCGACAATCCGACGAACACCCCTTCGAGGACGTAGTCGTGAGTCTCCCAGGGTTCGGGCCATGCCGCGAGCGTCGCGGCCAGCACCACTCCCGCGCCTATCATGCCGTACCCTCACCCGCCGCGCGCTGCAGCCCACGGGACGGTAACACTCGCGGTGCGAGTGCGTCCAGGCCGGAAGTGGACGGTCCCCCGATTGCCATCCGCGCCCCTCGCAACGTGCGCATCGCGGGTGGCGGGCGATAGAACCGATCCGGGGCGGGCCGCCGGACGATGCGCCAGTCCCGATGGACGGACCTTCCCACACCGGCGGTTCCCGGGCGGGAGCGCCGCTCCCGCGGCCGATCCGCGCCTCGCGGGCGCAGCGAGAGGCGCCCCGCGCATGGCCCCTGCCGGGTTGGCACCCGTCTGGGCACCGTCGAGCGAATGGCCAGGTCGCACGATGAGTCGATGTGCTTGCACGCCTGCTGCGTGTTCGCGAGCTGGAGGGCACGATGAACGCACGTCGGGGGGTGCTGGGAGCGGCAGTCGCATCCTGGATGGCGGTTGGCGTGCAGGGGACCGTGGCGCCCGTCGCGCCCGTCCCGAACGATGCGAAGGTGGCGACGACGGGATCACCCCGGAGCGGAAGCGCCGAACAGCTCCGACTCGTTCGGGGTTCGGCCTATTACTTGAGCGGCGCCCCGGCGGTCGGCGCGGGGTGGAGCCTCTCGCGTCAAGGCGCAGGACGGTACGTCATCACCTTCGCGAGCCCATTCTCCGGAGCCGTGTCCGCAGTGGTGTCCAGCCGATACCCGACCGTGAGCTGCTCCGCGACGGAACAGTCAGACTCATCTTCGACAGTTTCGTGGCCCGCCTGGACGCCCAAGTCCCATGGTTTCGATCCCTTGAGCCCGGTGGGCCGACTCGTGGACGCGAAATGTAGTGCCTAGGACGCATGGTGCTACCCCGAAGGATCATTGCGGGATTCGCTGGGAGAGTGCGATCTTCAGCACGTGTTCATCCGCGTGAAGCGTAGCGTCCAGTCGAGCGGGACGTACGAGTACCTCCAGATCGTCGAGTCCGTGCGCGACGGCGCCCGGGTTCGGCAGCGCGTAATCGGCAACCTGGGCCGGCGAGATCAGGTCGTCGCGGATGGCACGTTGGACGGCCTTCTGCGCTCGCTCGCGAAGTTCAGTGAGCGCCTGCGCGTGGTCGAGCGAGTACGCGAGGAGGGACTGCAGGCTCACCAAGCGCGCAGCTGGGGCCCGGCGCTGGTCTTCGAGCGGCTCTGGCGGGAGCAGCGCATGCCCGAGCTGCTGCGCAAGCTCGCCGATGGACGGCGCTTCGGCTTCGATGTTGAGCGCGTCGCCTTCGCGCTCGCTCTTCAGCGGCTCTGCGCGCCGGGCAGCGATCTGCAGGGCTCTGCCTGGCTGCGCACGGTGGAGGCTCCCGGCTTCGATGGCATCGCGCTGCACCACCTCTACCGGACGGTCGGGTTCCTGGAAGAGGTGCGCGACGAACTCGAGCGAGCCCTCTTCTTCCGAGACCGAGATCTCTTATCCCAGAGCGTCGACCTCATCTTCATCGATACCACCAGCACCTTCGTCTATCGCTTCGAGGAAACGGGGTTGCGCCAGCGCGGCTACTCGCGCGACCGCATGCCCGACCAGCCGCAGGTGGTCATCTGCCTGGCGGTCGACGCGCAGGGCTGGCCCATCGCCTGGGACATCCTTCCGGGCAGCACCGCGGACAAACCGGCCCTGGTGGCAATGATCCAGAAGTTGCGGGAGCGCTTCCGTATCCGCCGGGCGGTGGTGGTGGCCGACCGCGGCATGATCAGTAAGGACACCATCGCTCTGCTCGAGGACCACTCCGAGGCGCCCTTCGACTTCATCCTCGGTTGCCGGATGCGCCAGCAGAAGGAGGTGAACGAGGAAGTGCTCGTCCGCGCCGGCCGCTACCAGAAGGTCGCCGACAACCTCGAGGTCAAGGAGGTCCTGGTCGAGGATCGCCGTTACGTCGTCTGCCGCAATCCAACCGAGGCGACGAAGGACGCCGCCGCTCGGGAGGCACTCCTCGCCAAGCTGGCGGCCGCCCTCGCGCACAGCCCGAAGTCGGTCGTCGGCAACAAGGGCTTCGCCCGTTTCCTCAAGGTCAACAAGAGCGCCATCACCATCGACCGCGAGGCGATCGAGCGCGACCAGAGGCTCGACGGCAAATTCGTGCTCCGCACCAGCACAGACCTCCCCACCGCCGAGGTGGCTCTCGCTTACAAGAGCCTTTGGCGAGTCGAGCGGGCCTTCCGCGAAACCAAGCAGACGCTCGACGTCCGGCCTCTTTACCACCACCACGACGACACCACGGTCGGACACATCGTCGGCTGCTTCCTCGCGCTGCGCCTCGAGGTCGATCTCCAGCGCCGCCTCGATGCGGCCGAGGTCTACTGCTCCTGGCCTGATCTCATGCGCGACCTCGACCAGGTGAAGGCGGTCGAGGTGTCTCTCGACGAGCGGCGTTACCGACTCCGCACCGAACTGCGCGGCCACGCATCCGCCGCCTTCACTGCCGCTGGCGTGCGCCCGCCGCGCGTCGTCGAGCACATCCCAGACCCGCCAGCGGTCACCGACGAGATGGCACGGGCGTAGTGCCTAGAGCTCTGTGCACGCACTCAACCTCTCGGATTCAGGCCGCTCTCGGAACCGAACTGTCGAAGATGAGTCAGACTCGGGTCTCGTGGTCGAGTGCGTGAACATCGTCAGCCAGGAGCTCTCGGATTCGGATTTCAGCTTCGTGGGAGCCGGTCCGTAGACCCTGTCGGGCCCCGGGGACCCGACGGTCCTTTTCGGATGTCGGTCGCGAACGGGCCGTCCCCGCTCCGGATCCGCGGCCGGGGCGCGTCGTCGCGACAAGCCGCGGGCGCTTCCGTCGGCTCCGCGCTGCCGGGACCGTATTCGGCCCGAGCGGCGCCCGAGGAAGGGTGGGCCCCTGGCCGTCGCTTCTTGCGACCGGCGAACGCGGTCGCTGCCCCGGGTCCGCGTTCTTCTCGGCCGGTCCCGCCGCGCTATTATTGGGTCCACTCAAAGTGGTACGGGGTGCGACAAGAGCCGACACCCCGGAAAGGGCTGGATCGTGAAAAAGCTCGCCGCTCTCGTGCTGGCGATCGCGCCGTACTTCGCCGACGCCGTCATGCAGAAGGAGATCGACGGGTACCTGGCGGTCAAGTTCGGGATGACGCGCGCCGAGGCGGAGAAGGCACTCGGAGCGCCGTTCACGAGCTGCGAGGCAGGGGAGACGGGGCCGCACGAATCGTGCTTCACGGCAAAGGCCGCGGAGATCACCGGGGTGCCGGTCACCTTCAACCTCTGGTTCCTGGACGGCCGGCTCATCAAGGTGGGCGTGGCGTTCGTGATGGAGGGAGGGCCCGCCGGGCGGATCGCGAAGTACGACGAGCTCGGCCGGCTCCTGGAGTCCAAGTACGGGAAGTGCGACCAGGTGGACCGGGACGGCATCTCCGAAGAAGCGTTGGAAAGACAAGGCAGGGCGTGGGCGATGCACTGGTGGGGCCCGGGTCGCGAGACAGCCATCGCCCTCGTCCTGCAGTCGCACGGATCCGAGTCCGGCCTTCGTCCCCGGGTCGAGTACTACGATGCGACCCGGATGAGGGAGTGGTGGGCACGCAAGAAGGCCGCGGAGGCGCAGGCCGAGCGGCTCGAGGCCGAACGACGCCAGGCGAAGCTGAAGAAGGAAGCCGACAAGCTCTAGGCGCCAGGAAGGCGGTTCTACGCCGACCCGGCGACAGGCACCGGTCGGCTGGCGCGGCGATGGCGGGAAGGCGACGCGCCTCGACGGCAAGGTCGTCGGGCTCGCGTGCTCATCTCCCGGGGACGTCGCGGAGGGCGGCTCGGATTGCCGCTGCGACCTCGTCCGCGTCGAGGGGCGAGGTGGAGCCCCAGGTCTGGAGGTAGCAGTAGAGGATCCGGCCTGCGCGGTCGGTGATCGCCAGGCGAGTCCAATAGCTCGAGCTCTGGACGTCTTCATGGGTGAGCAAGGAGCCTATGAAGATGTCGAGGACGGTCCCGACGACCGTCTGCTTCACGCCTCCCGCGACCAGGATGAGCAGCAAGTCGCCGCCGAGGGCGTCGAGCAGGGGTGCGACGCCCTCGACCGTGAGCTCGCCGGGGTTGTCGCTCGCCTCTAGGGGGTGTCCCTAATTAAGCCACGCCATGATGCAAGCGACGTGGACGACTGCGAGGAAGTTGCGAGCGCTCTTGTCATAGCGAGTTGCGACTGCACGGAAGCGTTTGAGCGAATGGAATCCGCACTCCACCATGTAGC
>DATKJV010000020.1:0-2855 GCA_035543235.1 Anaeromyxobacteraceae bacterium
TTCTTCGCCGTTCCGGGCCGGGCTCGCCGAGGTGCAGGACGAGAGCAGCCAGGCGGTCGTCGACCTTTGCCGTCCGCGTCGGGGCGAGGCCTGGCTCGACCTCTGCGCCGGAAGCGGTGGCAAGGCGATCGGCCTCGCGGCGCTGGGTGCCCGCGTCACGGCATGGGACGCGAGTGCCAGAAGGCTCGGGGCGCTGCCGCGGCGGGCGGCGCGGGCGAGGGTCGAGGTGGCGGTCGCGGCCGACGAGCCCGCCGGGCTCTTCGACGGCGTGCTGGTCGACGCGCCGTGCAGCGGATCTGGCGCGCTCGCGCGGGAGCCGGACGCGCGCTGGCGCGCGAGCGACGACGCCGTCGCCCGGTTCGCGACGATGCAGGGAGAGGTCCTCGCCCGGGCAGCCGACCGCGTCCGGCGCGGGGGTGCGCTCGTCTACGCCACGTGCTCCCTCTTCCGCGAGGAGGGCGAGGCGGTCGTCGAGGAGTTCTTCCGGGGCAACCCGGGGTTTGCGCTGGAGGTGCAGGCGAGGCGCTGGCCCCACCTCCACCCGGGGGCCGGGTTCTTCATGGCGCGGCTCGTGCGGCGGGCCGGGAAGAGGGCGCGGCTGGCCAGCGGGAAGGCAGGGGAAGATGCGGAAGCGGGGCCGACAAGAGCTTGACGAACGGCGGCGCGGAGCGTTAGAAAGCTCCTCCCGCCGCGGACTTGGGCCGCTCCGGGGGAGACAGTGACCATCCGAGGCTTCCTGACCCACCTCCGCGACCGGATCGTCCGCCGCTCCCAGATGGGGAAGGAGAGGCTGGACGCCGCCTTCGCGCGTCGCGAACTCGACCGAAGGTACTCGGACCTCGGCGAGCAGTTCTACGAGCTGGCGCGCGACGGACGGGCGGTGGTTCCCGAGGGGCTGAGGGACCTGATGCGGGAGGTCGAGGCGCTCGCCGAGCGGCTGGCGGCTCACCGGGATCAGCTGAGGCGTCTGGAGGACGAAGCGGCGACACCATCTTGAGAACATGGGCCCGTGGCGCAGCTGGGAGCGCGTCTGAATGGCATTCAGAAGGTCACCGGTTCGATCCCGGTCGGGTCCACCAAATCGCAGCGAAAAGACGGGCGAATCCGGTCACGCGGGTTCGCCCGTCGCCTTTGCGGGGGGGAGTGTGCTCCGACTGTGCCCCGGAATGCCGTCGAGGAGCGCGAGCATCCGTTTGTGGTCCGCGTGCGTGTAGCGGGCGACCATCTTCACGCTCGACACCCGCCGAAGCGCATCAGGTCCGCGACGCCAGCCCCGGAGCGCCCGATGGCGGTGCTCCCGAGGTGGCGGGCGAGGTGCATCCAAGCCCGCTCGATCCCGGCCACCCTCGCCGCCCGCTTGAAGGCGCGCCGCGGGCCGCCGAGCTCGCCGAAGACGAACCCGTCTTCCCGCTCCGCTAGCGAGGCGAGGATCTCGCCCGCCCGGACGGATAGTGGGGAGAGGCGGGTCTTCCGCGCCTTCGTCAGCCCGCGGCCGTGCGCCGACACGACCCACGCCAACCGCTCGGCGAGGTAACCCGAGGACGTGGTGGCGTTCCGTCTGAGTCAGATCGGACGCCCGCGCCTCGTCTTCGTCGGGAAGGATGGGCGCCGCAAGGCTCACTCGGGGGCTTCGCGCTTGGAGTACGAGTTCCTGGGGGGGGAGGGCGTCATGCTGGGACCAAACCGCTGGTTCGCTGTCGCGTTGGCTTGGTCGTTCGCGTTCCAAGTCGCTCGTGGATGTTCGTTCACAAGGCCCCGCCCGGACCCGTCGCCCCTTCGCCTCCGGCCGAGTGCACCACGTCCGTGGCATCACCGGTACTTGATACGGTGGGTGGGGCGCTCCTGCTGGCTGGCGGTGTCGGCGCCATCGCTGTGGGTGCTTCGAACAATTGCCCTACCAACCCAACTCTCAGCAGCGGAATTTGCACCATGAGCCAAAGCGAGGCCGCTGCCTTGATCGGTGTGGGCGTCGGGGTTGCCGCCCTTGGCGCCGTTCTCGGCGTGTCGGCCGGATTCGGGTATTCCGATACGGCTGAGTGCCGGGAGCTGCAGCAGACCCAGCTCTCTTGCGTTAACGGCGTCGAGGATTCCTGCCGGGTCTTGAAGCAGCGCACGCCCTGATGGCAGACGCGGTGGCTACGGTTGGGCCGTGGCCGGCATCCGCCTCGACCCTCCGACCGTGCCCGGAGGCGCGCTGCCCGCCCCTGCCGCTCGCCCCTATGTTCGACGCGCGTCTGCCGTCAGGATCTCCCTCGTGCCCTGTCCAAACCCCGGCAGTGGGGCGGGACTCTGCAAATGCCTACGAAAGGACTTGCCATGCGAAATCCGAAGAAGAGGAGCACGCTGCGGAAACTGAACGACGCTAACATGCAGGCTGTCGCGGGCGGAACGGCCCCCGATGCGCTGCTGCACTCGCCCGAGGAACCGGACAAGTCATCTTGGATCGACAGGCTCCTATTCAGCACCATCGTCAAAGCCTCCAAGGCCAAGGCGTAGAATGCTCGCTCGCCCGCGATGCCGAGGCAGTTGCGTTCCTTAAGCGGATGAAGGCGTGGCTGGGCCGGGCCGAAAGGGCGAATCCACCGGACCAGCTCTCGCCTCGTAACGAGCGGGGCGCCCCGATCTGGCAAACCCGGTTCCGCCCTTCGCTTGGGCGTCATGGACCCATTCGGAGGTTGACCCTTGGCGCCGAGTGCTTAAGCCCCGCCCACGGCCGGCATCACACTGGGCGCGTCGACTAGGGGGTGTCCCTAATCGCCAGATCCGCCGCCCGCGCAGGGCGGCGGATTCTGGGCTGGAGTTGGATAATCCTGATCGGGTTTGCGAGGCGATGTCGAGTGTGATCAACACTCACC
>DATKJV010000021.1:0-46280 GCA_035543235.1 Anaeromyxobacteraceae bacterium
AGCCAGGCGACGGCGCCGAGCGCGAGGGAGATGGCGATGAGGAAGCCGAGGTCCATACGTCACCCCCCGCGCGCGGGGATCGCGCGCCGGATCCGCAGCGAGTTCGCGACCACGAACGCCGAGCTCGCCGCCATCGCCGCGGCGGCCGCGATCGGATGGAGGACGCCCGAGACCGCGAGCGGGATGGCGACGACATTGTAGAAGAGCGCCCAGAAGAGGTTCTCCCGGATGATCCGGTAGGTCCGCCTCGAGAGGGCGAGGAGGTCCGGCACGAGCCTCAGGTCGTCGTGCACGAGGACGGCGCTGGCGCTCTCCATCGTGACGTCCGTGCCGTGGCCCATCGCGACCCCGAGGTCCGCCTGGGTCAGCGCGGGCGCGTCGTTCACCCCGTCGCCCAGGAAGAGGACCCGCCGCCCCTCGCGCTGCAGGGCTGCCAGCGCCTCGCGCTTCTCCGGAGGTGCGAGTTCGCTGCCGGCCACCGCGATCCCGAGGCGAGCCGCGACCGCCTCCGTGGTCCGGCGGTTGTCGCCGGAGAGGAGCGCCGGCCGGACGCCGTCGAGGAGGAGTCTCTGGATCGCCTCCTCGGCCTCCGGGCGCAGCGCGTCGGAGACGACGAGCACGGCGATGGCACGGGTCCCCGCGGCGAGAAACGCCACGCTGTCCCCCGCCTCCTCGAACGTGCGCGCGCGCGCCTCCGCCTCCGGCGGGAGCGGGATCGCGTTCTCCGCGAGGAACATCCGGCTCCCGATGCGGAGCGGGGTCCCGTCGACCTCGGCCACCACTCCCCTGCCCGGGATGGCATGGAACCCGCGCGCCTCCGGCGGCTCGCGGGGAAGGATCCGCGCCGCTTCCACGACGGCGCGGCCGAAGCTGTGCTCCGATCGGCGCTCCACCGCAGCCGCCAGGCGGAGCGCGTCCTCGGGCGCGGACCCGTCGAGCGGGATGACCTCTCGGAGCGAGGGGCGGCCGCGCGTCACCGTGCCGGTCTTGTCGAGGAGCACTTCGTCGACCCGGCTCGCGGTCTCGAACACGTCGCCTCCCCGCACGAGCAGGCCCCTCGCGGTCGCGACGCCGGTGGCGAGCAGCACCGCGAGGGGGGTGGCGAGGCCGAGCGCGCAGGGGCACGCGATGACGAGGACCGACACCCCGGTCATCATCGCCTGGGCGACGGGTGCGCCGCGGAGGAGGTGGGCGACGGCCGTCGCCACCGCGAGACCCAGGACGGCGGGCACGAAGTACCCCACCACCCGGTCGGCGACCGCCTGGATGCGGGGCCGCTCGGCCTGGGCCTCCTCGACCGCCCGGATGATCCCGGCGAGGACGGTATCGGCCCCGGTCCGAGTGACCTGGAAGCGGAAGGACCCGTGGAGGTTCACCGTGCCTCCGATGACGCTCGCCCCAGCCTCCTTCGCGACGGGCCGCGACTCGCCCGTCACGAGCGACTCGTCCACCTCGGATCTCCCCTCGACGACCACCCCGTCCACGGCGACGCGCTCGCCGGGCACGACCTCGACCCGGTCGCCGGCGCGAAGCTCCGACACCGGCACGCGGCGGACGGACGCGCCGCCGGCTTCGAGCCGGCGCGCCTCTCGCGGTTGAAGCCCCGCGAGGCGGGACACCGCCTCCGAGGCGCGTCCCTTGGCCGCCGCCTCGACGTAGCGCCCCACGAGCACGAGCGTGACGATCATCGCAGCCGTGTCGAAGTAGACCTCGCCTCCTCGCGCCATCTGCCAGATGCTGTAGGCGAGGGCCGCGCCGGAGCCGAGCGCGATGAGCGAGTCCATGTTGAAGCGGCGGTGCGCGAGGCCGACCCAGGTGTTTCGCAGGAAGGGCGCCCCCGCGTAGAGGTACACGGGCAGCGTGAGCCCGAGCGCCACCCACTCGAGGAGCTTCCGCGTGGGGGCGTCGATGCCCTGGAAGTAGCCGGCGTAGAGCGCGATGCTGAGCACCATGAGCTGGGAGGAGAGGAACCCGGCCGTGCCCAGCCGGACGAGGAGATCACGGGTCTCCCGGCGCTGGAGCGCCTGGCTCTCGCTCTCCCCGTAGGGCTTCGGCAGGTAGCCGGCCGCGCGGATGCGGCCGAGGACCCCTTCGAGCCCGGTCGAGGCCGGATCCCAGCGGATCCGCGCCCGGTGGGTCGCGTAGTTCACCCGCGCGTAGCGGACGCCCGGCGTCCGCTGGAGCACCCGCTCGTTCAACCACACGCAGGAGGCGCAGCGGATCCCCTCCACGTAGACGTCGAGCTCGGCGAGGGGGCCCGGGAGCTCCCGCACCGCCGACCGGAACGCGTCGACCTCCAGCTGGGCCTCCGGGGGCGCCGGCAGGCCGGCCTCGCTCCAGCGCCTCCCGGCGTAGAAGGCCTCGAGCCCCTCCCCCTGGATGAGCTGGTAGATGGCGCGGCATCCCGCGCAGCAGAAGACCTTCACGCCCGCCGGGGTCGCCTCGCGAACCGCCTCCCGCTCCGGGAAGTCGAGCAGGCAATGATCACAGCGGAGCATGGACGTGCAGCCCCCGGAGGACGAACAGGATGCCGAGGAGCGCGACGAGCGCGCCGCCGGCGCGGTACGCGAGCCCCCGGGCGCGGGCCGACACGAGCCCGGCGACCCACCCGGCGGCGAGCAGCGCGGGGAGCGTGCCCGCGCCGAAGGAGAGCGCGAAGAGGAACCCGGTGGCGGGACCGCCCGTCGCCGCCGCCCCCGCGAACGCCGAGTACGAGAGACCGCAGGGGAGCAGGCCCATCAAGAGCCCCAGGGGATAGGCGCGCCCGACGGCGTCCTCGACGAGCCCGCGGGCCGCCCGCACGACGCCGCCCGCGAGCCGCCCCTCGAGCGACCGTAGTCCTCCCGTGGCGACCGCGGCGCTCGCCCCGAGCGCGACCATCAGCGCACCGGCGAGCACGGCCACTGCGTCCTGGAGACCGGCCATGCGCCCGGCGACGTTCACGAACGAACCCGCAAGCCCCATCGCGGCGCCCACGAGCCCGTAGGTGGTCACCCGGCCCGCGTGGTAGGCGAGCTGCGGGCGCAGCCCGCGCGCGGGCGCGCCCGGCGTGGCGAGGCCGAAGGCAAGCAGGAGCGGCCCGCACATGCCGACGCAGTGACCGAAGCCCCCCAGGAGCCCGGTTCCGAAGGCGAGGAGGAGGCCGGTGTGCGTCACTCGGTCGCCTCGAAGGAGAACCGGGCGTGGGCCTCGGGGCCGGCCGACGGGCGGACGAGGACGTCCGCCACCCAGTCCCGCCGGCCGCTCGCGCAGCGCACGAGCACGACCTTCCCGGCGTAGCGCCCTCCGCCGACCGGGCGGAGTGCCGCGCGGTTCTCGCCCATGTACATCCGGGGCATCGAGAGCTCGACCACCACGGACGCCCCGTCGAGCGGCGCGCCGCCCGATGACAGCGTCACCGACACCTCGAGCTCGGTGAGGGGGCGAAGCGGGCGCGGGGAGAGCTCGAGGTGGATCGCGACGCCGGCGGACTCCGCGGCGCAGGCGCCGCGGTTCAGGTCACAGGGGGCCGGGTCCTGCCGAGCCCGGGGACAACCCGCGAGCGCGACGAGGAGACCGGCCCGTGCCCAGGCCCTCATCCCCGCCCTCTCACGGCCCGACCTGGACGCGCCGCTGGAAGGCCAGCCGGTCCGCCCCCCGCGAGGCGCGGATCTCCACGTCCCAGATTCCCGCCGCAGGGATTGCCACGTCGGCCGCGAACCGCCCGGGCCCGTACGGGCGCGCGACCGCCGTCTGGTCCTGCCAGGCATTCCCGGGCCGGGAGAGGCGGACGCGCGCGTCGACGCCTTCGAGCGGCGCCCCGTCGCGGGACGCGAGCGAGAAGCGCAGGGCCTGGGGGCCGACCCGGAGCCCCTCGGACTCGATCGCGAGGGTCCAGCCGAGCGCCTCGGCGCGGTGGCGCGCCTCGTCGTAGTGGGCCGCCTCCTCGAAGGGATCCGACACGACGGTCCCTTCGAACGTCCGCGTCCCCACGTAGATCGCGGCACCCACGGCGCCGAGCGCGGCGACGGCGATGAGGACCATGAAGACCTTCAGGATCGGGCTCAAGGCGCCTCCGGTACGACGAACGGCACGCGCGCACGGACCGGCGCGTGTCCCGCGGCCTCTGCCGTGACCTCGGCGGATCCGATGCCGGGCTTCCCGCCGCTCACGGTGGCGACGACGGTGAACGCTCGGTGCTCTCCGGGCGCGAGCGCGACCTCGTCGGGGCGCAGGTGCGCCTCCCGCCCCCCGGCGTCGAGGGTGAGGTGCACCGTCACCCGTTCGCGCCCGCGGTTCTCGAGCGCGGCGGCGTAGGCGTTCACGACACGCCCGTCCTCGGTGCGTCGCGGGCGGTACTGGCTGGAGAGCGCGACGGAGAGGTCGAGGGAGCTCCGGCCCGTCTGGACGGCGGCAGCGACCGTGCCGGCCATGGCGACGGCCGTCGCGGCCGCGAGGCCGGCGACGGCCGGCCGGAAGCGACGCCGCGGCGCGCCGGGCTCGCCGAAGAAGTAGTCGACGAGCGTCGGGCGCTTCCGCTTGGCCATGATGGGGAGGCAGGCGTCCACGCAGGCGGCGCAGTGGATGCACGCGGCCTGCAGCCCGTCCCGGATGTCGATCCCGGTCGGGCACACCCGGACGCAGGCTCCGCAGTCGATGCACTCGTCGTCTCGCCGCTGGTCGTAGGCCACGACGAGCGTGCTCGCGTCGAAGAGCACGCCCTGTAGCTTCGCGTACGGGCACGCCGACGCGCAGAAGCTCGCGCGCACGAACCCCAGGTCGAGGAACAGGACCGCGCCGAGTACCGCCCAGGACCACGAGAGCACGGGCCCGAGCCGCCCGGCTGCCAGGCGCGACAGGAATTCTCCGGGGGTGACGAAATACCAGAGGGTCGCCGCGGCGAAGAGCGCGGAGACCGCCGCGACGAGCGCCCAGGCCCCCGCCAGCCGCAGCGGCCGCCCCTTCCGGCGCGCCCGCTCGCTCGCGAGCGGCTGCGTGAGGTCCGAAAGGAGCGTCTGGGGGCAGCTCCAGCCGCACCAGACCCTTCCCCACACGAGGGTGACGAGGAGGAACGCGAAGACGAGGGCGAGCGTGCCGAGCAGGAGCACGAAGAACTCGCCCATCCACAGCGTGGCGCCGAAGAAGTGGAGCCGCAGGGTCGGGACGTCGAAGCGGAGGGCGCTCTCCCCGCGGACGCGGACGAACGGGAGCGCCGCGAAGGCCACCGCCTGCGCCGCTCCCACCCACCGCCGCCACGGTCCGATTCGCCTAGTCGTCGTCATCGAGCATCTTGAACTTAGCCTCCTCGATGCTCTTTTTCCGCTTGCCTGCGTAGTAGTGGACGATCACCCACACCATCGCCGCGCAGAGGAGGACCCCGAAGGCGAAGTAGACGACGTCTCCCGGCGGCAGGTGCACCGGCGCCCTCCTAGCTGCCCTTCGCGGCGCGCTTGCGGCTCACCGCGACGAGGAGCACGACGGCGACCGTGATGGCCGCCACCGTGAAGAAGACCGTGGCGAAGATGTTCGACCCGGTCGTGGCTGCGACCTCCGCCGCCTTCTCGTAGGCCTCGGCCTGCGACCAGCGAGGAGGCGTGTAGGTCCAGCCGTAGTAGACCCCCCAGACGACGAGGCCACACAGGAGCAGGACCCAGCCCCAGGGAAGTCGCGTCGCCGTGTCCTTCGCCTCGAACGCGTGGATGTCGTCGAGCTCGTCGGGAGCCATGGAACCCTCCTACTTGTGCCCCTGCTTGGAGCGGATGAAGGCGATGACGGACCAGATGTCGTCCTTCGAGAGCTGGGTGCCGAAGGCGGTCATCCCGCCCCCCGGCTCCCCCTTGCGCCCGATGATGGACTTGGCGTCCGAGCCCATGGAGATGAGCAGGTAGTAGGCCCCGTCCGGCATGTCCGGCTTCTGGCCCAGGAACTCGTCGGGAGCGACGAGGCTCGGGAACGCGCCCGGCACGCCCTGGAGGTTGTCCTGGTGGCAGGGCGAGCAGTTGTTCTCGTAGATCGTCTGGCCGCGGGCGAGGGCCTGGGGGTTGCCGAGGAACGGATCCGTGGCGTCGATCGCCATCACCGCACCCTCCGCGGTGCGCTTCACCGCCGTCCCGAGCTGCTGAACGTAGGCGACGAGCGCGTCGAGCTCCGTCCTCCGCCCCAGGTCGCCGATCTGGTCCGCGGTGAAGGGCAGGTCGAGCGCCTCCATGTGCTGCCGCGTCGCGGCCACGTCCACCTTGGCGGCCTTGAGCCACGGGTAGGGCGGCATGTTGGAGCGCGGCACCATCGCCTGCGGGTTGTCGAAGTGCGCGACGTGCCAGGCGTCCGGGCGCTTTCCACCCTCGCGCGCCAGGTCAGGGCCGGTGCGCTTGGAGCCCCAGAGGAACGGGTGGTCGTAGTAGAACTCGCCCGCCTTGGAGTAGTCGCCGTAGCGCAGCACCTCGCTCTTCAGCGGCCGGATGGTCTGGGTGTGGCAGCCGACGCAGCCCTCCCGCTGGTAGATGTCCCGGCCCGCGAGCTGGAGCGGCGTGAAGGGCTTCAGGGTCTCGAGCTTCGGGTGCATGTCGGGCCGGGTCATCGGGTACGCCATCATCACGACGGACCCGATGAGCACGACGACGGCGACGACCAGCGAGAAGGCGATGGGCTTCTTTTCGATCTGGGCCATGGCTCTCCCCCTCCCTAGGCCGCGGCGGCCGGTGCGGTCCGCGGGCCGGCCTCGAGCTGCCGCCCCTTCTTGATGGTGAGGAGCACGTTCGCGACGAAGAAGAGCATGCCGACGATGAAGATGGTCCCGGCGAGGCTCCTGAGGTGCCAGTACGGGTAGTTCTTCACGAGGCTCTCCATGAACGTGTACTGGAGCGTCCCCTCGGGCGTCGTGGCCTTCCACATCGCGCCCTGCTGGATGCCGGTGATCCACATGGTGATGGAGAACATGAGCTGCCCGACGAGCACGAGCCAGAAGTGGGTGTTCGCGAGCTTCACGCTGTAGATCTCGGTCTCGTAGATCTTCGCGACCACGTAGTAGATGGAGGCGGTCACCGTGAGGGCCACCCAGCCCATCGTTCCCATGTGCACGTGGCCGGGCACCCAGTCGGTGAAGTGGATGAGCTGCGACACGACCCGCAGCGCCTGGGTGGGCCCCTGGACGGTCTGGAGGCCGTAGAAGGTGATCCCCAGGACGAAGAACTTGGCGAGGTAGTTGGTCCGCATCTTCGACCAGTCCTCTCCGATGGTGAAGTACCCGTTCACCACCGAGCCCCAGGACGGCGCGATGAGGAAGAGGGTGAAGACGATTCCGACGGTCTGGAGCCAGTCGGGCAGCGGCGTGTAGACGAGATGGTGCGCCCCGGTCCACAGGTAGCCGAAGACCAGCGACCAGAAGGCGATGATGGAGAGGCGGTGGCTGTAGATCGGCAGCGCCGTCGTCCGGGGAAGGAAGTAGTAGAACATCGCGAGGATGGGCATCGTGAACACGAAGCCCACCACGTTGTGGCCGTACCACCACTCGACGTTCGCGGAGTTCACCCCGGCGAAGAGGTGGTAGCTCTTCAGCGGCCCGGCGATGATCGGCAGGTTGTTGACGATGTAGAGGATCGCCACACCGATGACCGTCGAGAGGATGTACCAGAGCGAGATGTACATCTGCTCCTCGCGACGGACGACGATCGTGCCGATCACGTTCACCGCGAACATCACCCACAGGATGACGATGGCGATGTCGAGGGGCCACTCCATCTCGGCGTACTCGTTCGACTGCGTGTAGCCCATCATCAGGGTGACGAGCGCGGCGAAGATGCCGACGTTGAAGAGCCACAGTTGCAGGCGCGCGAGCTTCGGGAAGAGGAGCGGCCGCTTCGTGAGCCGCATCACGATGTAGTACGAGAGCCCGAAGATCGCGCCGACCCCCAGGCCGAACCCGAGGATGTTCGTGTGCACGGGACGCAAGCGGCCGAAGGTCGTCGCCGGGCTGAAGTTGAAGGACGGCGCGAACATCTGGACGGAGATGAGCAAGCCGACGACGAGCCCCACCACGGCCCAGGCGATCGCCGAGAGGATGTACCCCTCGACCGTCCTGTAGTCGTACCTGTATTCCTCGTGCATGGACCCTCCCGAACCGCGCGCTCCGCCTCGCCAGCCTTCCAGGGGGCAGAGCCCAGCGCACGGCGGAGGATACAGGATGGGTTCGGGGTCGGCACCGGTTCCGAAGAAACGCGAAGCGGATTGACTCGGATCAAGCGCAGGGATTGCGCGCCCCGCTTCGACAATCCGCCTCGGGACCGATAGCCTCCCCTGCCGGCGATGTGGACCCGGTTCGCGGAGGGAGCGGCGCTGGGCTTCGGTGCGGCGGCGTCGCCCGGACCGTTCCAGGCCTTCCTCCTCTCCCGCTCGCTCCGCCTCGGCCTGCGCCGCGCGCTTCCCCTCGCGCTCGCCCCGCTCGCGAGCGATGGTCCGGTCGTCTTCCTCGTCCTCGCCGCCCTCTCCCGCGCCCCCCCGGCGCTCCTGCGCGCGCTACAGGTCGCGGGCGGCGCGTTCCTCCTTTGGCTCTCGGTCTCGACCTGGCGCACCCTCTCCGCAAAGAGACCGTCCACCGCGCAGGCGATCGAACGGGGCGGCCCGGAGTTCGTGCGGGCGATGCTCGTGAACGCTCTCGGCCCGGGCCCGTGGCTCTACTGGTCCACGGTCGCCGGCCCGACCGTCGTACGAGCGTACGCGGAGGCGCCGTCCGGCGCCTTCGGCTTCGTCGGAGGCTTCTACCTGCTGCTCGTCGCGGGCAACGTCGCCCTAGTGATCCTCTTCGCGCTGGCTCGGCGGCTCGGGGAAGAGGTCGCCCTGGCACTCGGGCGCGCCTCGGCCGCGATCCTCCTCGCCTTCGGAGTCCTGGAGATCTGGCGCGGCGTCGGCGGCTAGGCGGGTCCGCGCCGCCGCTCCCGCCCGCCCCGGCCCGGATGCCCTCCGGCGGAGCTGGGCCGGATAGAGCGGCCAGCGGCGCGTGGCGACGAACGCGACCGCCACCGAGAGCATCATGGGAACGAGGAGGTCGTAGCTCCCGGCGAGTTCCGAGACGATGACCACGGCCGACAGCGGCGCGCGGGCGATGCCACCGTAGAAGGTCCCCATCCCGACGAGGGCGAACGTCGCGGGCTGGATCTGCCAGCCCGGCAACAGCAGAGCCGCCGCCTGGCCGAAGGCGTCGCCGACGACCGCACCCATGACGAGCGAGGGGGCGAAGTCTCCGACCGGCATGCCGGATCCGGCCGCGAGCGCCGTGGTCGCCATCTTGGCGAGCAGGAGCACGACGAGGAGCGCCACGAGCCACCACCCTTCCGGCAGGCTCCCGCCGCCGGTCAGCGAGAGCTGGGCGAGCCCGTAGCCGCCCCCGAAGAGACCGAGGCCGTTGCCGGGCACGCCGAGCGGTGCCGCGAGCACGGTCACGGCCAGCGTCGCGACGAGCCCCATCGAGAGTCCGCCGAGCGCGGGCCGCACCCAGGCTGGCCCCGGCAGCCCCGCGAAGACCCCCCGGATGGAGTCCAGGAAGGCGACGAAGCCCACCGAGGCGAGCGCCACCGGGAGGGCGAGCAACGCGTAGAGCGGGAGCTGCCAGGGCCGAAGGGGGAAGCGCGGCAGCGAACCGAAGAGGGTCGTCTCCCCGAAGAGCGCGATGACGACGCCGTAAGCGGTCACGCTCGCCAGGATGGCGGGGACGAGCGCGTCGGACTCGAAGTCGTCCCGGTACGGCATCTCGACCGCGAGCAGGGCGGCCCCGAGCGGCGTGCGGAACACCGCGGCGATTCCGGCGGCGACGCCGGCGAGAAGCAGGACGCGCCGCTCCCGGCGGGTGGCCGGGACGAAGCCCGACAGCAGTGCACCGAGCGCCCCGCCGACCTGCATCGTCGGCCCCTCGCGGCCCCCTGACCCGCCGGCTCCGAGGGCCACCAACGCGGCGAGCGCCTTGAGCGGTGCGACGCGCCGCCGGATGCGGCCGCCGCGGTGGAACGCCTCGATGACCGCGTCGCCGCCGCCCCCCGAGATCTCGGGGGCGATGAGCGCCAAGAGACCCGCGAGGAGGCCGCCCGCGGCCGGCACGAGCACCGCGAGCCAGGGGCGGAACAGGCGTCCGGGCTCCGGCGCGAGGAAGCGCTCCCCTCGGGCGCGCATCAGGTCCACGCCGGCGACCCCCTCGATGAGCGAGCGCTGTGCGAACTCCAGTCCCGCGAAGAAGAGCGCGCCGGCGAGCCCGACGATGCCGCCGACGACGAGCGCGTGGAGCAGGGTCCTTCCCGCGAACCGGAGATCGAGCGGTCGCCGGCGCTGGGGGCGATCCTCCCGCGGCGCCGCCTCCTCTGCGCTCATGGCCTCCCCGCGGCGCGGCGATCCGGACCACTGGCCCCCGGCGAGGCGCAAAGGCGCATCCTGGCATCTTGGCGGGGGGCTCCCTCGGCGGCAAGGCCCAACGAGGACGGGCCCCGCCACCCGTGCGCGGATATCGTCGCGGTGCCGGCAACCGCCGGTGTGCGAGGACCCCATGTGGAACCAGAACGACTTCACGCGGCTCGTCGGGATCGAGTGGCCCATCGTCGTCGCACCGATGGCCGGCGGCCCCTCGACGCCGGAGCTCGTCGCGGCCGGCTCGAACGCAGGCGCTCTCGGCTCGTTCGCGGCGGGGTACCTCCCACCGGCTTCGGTCCGGGAGGCGGTGCGCGAAATCCGTCGCCGCACGGCCCGTCCGTTCGCCGTGAACTTCTTCGCGCCCTCGCCTCTCGAGCGGCCTCCGTCGCCCGCGGAGGTGGAGCGCGCGCAGGCGGCGCTTCGCCCCTTCCGCGACGAGGCCGGGCTCGGTCCGCCGCCCGCGCCGTCGGGCCTGCCGCGCCTCGAGGACCAGCTCGACGCCGCGCTCTCCGAGGGCTTCGCCGTCCTCTCCTTCACCTTCGGCGTCCTCCCGCCTTCGTTGATGGAGCGGGCGAGGCGCGCGGGCGTCATTCTCCTGGGAACCGCCACCCACGAGGGGGAGGCGGACCTCCTCGAGGCCGCGGGGGTTCACGCGGTCGTGGCCCAGGGCGCCGAGGCCGGCGGGCACCGGGGCACTTTCGTCGGGCCGCCGGAACGGGGGCTCATCGGCACCATGGCGCTCGTACCTCGCCTCGTCCGGCGCGTGAAGGTCCCGGTCGTGGCCTCGGGCGGGATCGGGGACGGCCGCGGAGTCGCCGCGGCCCTCGCGCTCGGCGCCTCCGCGGCCCAGCTGGGGACCGCCTTCCTCGCATCCGCCGAGAGCGGCGCCAGCGCGCCCTACAAGCGCGCGGTCGCAACCCCCTCGGAGGACGACCGCACCGGCCTCACCCGGGCCTTCAGCGGACGGCTCGCCCGCGGGCTCCGCAACCGCTTCATGGAGCGCATGGAGGGACAGCCGGTCCTCCCCTATCCGCTCCAGAACTCGCTCACCCAGGACCTTCGTCAGGCGGCCGCGCGCACGGGGAACCCGGAGCTCCTGTCCCTCTGGGCGGGGCAGGGGCCCGCGCCGCGGCAGGGCGCAAGCTGCTCCGACATCATCCTGTCCCTCGTCCGCGAGACGGAGGCGGCGCTCGGGTCCCTTCGCTAGTCGGGCTTGGCGCAGCGCAGCACGCGGTTCGCGTCCACGCCGGGTGGCGCACCGCCACCTTGCCCTGTAAATTGCAGTGTTCCGGCGCGCGCCGGAATCGTCTCCTCTTCCGATTGGGAGGTCCCCGATGCACGCGTTGTCCGCTGCCCTGGTGCTCCTCGCCGCCGCCGCCGGCGAGCCCGTCAAGATCGGCGTCTACGGCCCGTTCACCGGCGGTTCCGCCGGGATGGGCGTCTCCATGCGAAACGGCGTCCGCCTCGCGGCCGACGAGATCAACGCCTCCGGCGGGGTCCTCGGGCGCAAGGTCGAGCTCGTCGAGCGAGACGACGAGGCGAAGAACGAGAAGGGCGGGCAGATCATGCAGGAGCTCCTCGAGAAGGAGCGCGTGGTCGCGGTCCTCGGGCCCATCAACACCGGCGTCGCCGACGCGGCGCTGCGCTACCCGAACGAGAAGAAGGTTCCCGAGCTCGTCAACGTCTCGGCGGGCGCCAAGGTGAACGAGCTCTTCGACGTCTACGGTAAGGACAACTACGTGTTCCGCATCGCCGCGGGCGACCTGATCCAGTCGGAGATGATCGTCTCCGAGGCGGTGCAGCGGCGCGGCCTCAAGAAGCCCGCTCTCCTCTGCGACGACACGAACTACGGCCAGAACGGCCGGGCCAAGATGGAGAAGGCGCTCGAGAAGCGCGGTGTGAAGGCCGTGTACGTCGGCAAGTTCAAGCTCAAGGACACCGACATGACCGCCCAGCTGCAGGACGCGCGTGGCGCGGGCGCCGACGTGCTCCTCGTCTACGGGATCGGACCCGAGCTCGCCGCCGTCGCGAACTCCATGGAGCGCATCGGATGGCGGGTCCCGATGATCGGGAGCTGGACCCTGTCCATGTCCGCGTTCATCAACAACGCCGGGAAGAACGGGAACGGCGCGACCATGCCGCAGACCTTCATCGAGGCCGGCGCGTCCACGCCGAAGCAGCTCGCCTTCCTCGAGGCCTACTGGAAGAAGTTCAACGAGAAGCCCATCGCGGTCGCCGTGGCGGCGGCGCAGGGCTACGACTCGATGTACCTCATCAAGATGGCCATCGAGCAGGCTGGCTCCACCGAGGGCCCGAAGATCAAGGCGGCGCTCGAGAACCTGCTTCAGACGTACCAGGGCGTGACCGGGACGTACACGAAGCCCTTCTCTCCCACCGACCACGAGGCAGTGAAGGCCGAGCACGTGGTGATGGGGGTCGTGAAGGACGGGGTCGTCACGCCGCCCGCGAAGTGAGGCGGGGGAGGGGGCGGCCCCGCCGCCCCCTCCGCGGAGCGCGCGAAGGAATGCAGACCCTCCAGCTGCTCTGGTCCGGCATCGCGCAGGGGATGATCTACGCGCTCGTCGCGTTCGGCTACAACATCACCTTCTCCACCTCGAAGATCCTGAACTTCTCGCTCGGCAACGTGCTCATGCTCGGCGGGGTCACGGGGTTCGTGCTGTACATGACGAGAGGCCTCCCCTACGCGGGGGCGCTCGCGGGCGTCATCGCCGTGGGGGCCATCGGCGGCGTCCTCGTCCAGAAGCTGGCCGTGGAGCCGTCGCTCAAGAAGAAGTCGCAGCACGCCTGGATCCTCGCGACGCTCGCGATCGGCATCGTGCTCCGCAACGGGGCCGAGGTCTTCTGGAGCACGGACGACTTCAAGATGCGCTCCCCGCTCGGCGACGCCCCGCTGCGAATCGGGGGCCCGGGCGGAATCGGCATCTACCCGCAGGAGATCCTCGTCATCCTCGTCTCGCTGGGCATCGTGTTCGCGGTCGAGGCGCTGAAGTCGCGCACGCTGCTCGGGAAGGCCGTGATGGCGGTCTCCGAGGACAAGGAGACGGCGAGCCTCATGGGGATCGACCAGAGGCGCGTCATCCTCCTCTCCTTCTCCCTCTCGGCGGCCATCGCCGCCGTGGGAGGACTCCTCGTCGCGCCCATCACGCTCGTCTCCGCCACGATGGGCACGGTGCTCGGCGTGAAAGCCTACTCCGCGTCGATCATCGGCGGGCTCGAGTCGGGGTACGGCACCATCGTCGGGGGTCTCATCATCGGGCTGTCCGAGAGCCTGACCGCGCGGTTCGTGTCGACGGGCTACAAGGACATCCCCGGCTTCGTCTTCCTCATCGTGCTCCTGCTCGTGAAGCCGTCCGGGCTTTTCGGCAAGGGGGCGATCCGCAAGCTATGAGCGCGGACGGCCCCAGCACCGAGCCCCGGGCTCCCCTCGCCGCGCGGCTCGCCCCGCTGCTCCTCCTCGGCCCGCTCGCCATCCCGTTCGTGGTCGAGAACCAGTACTACGTCCACGGCATCCTGGGGCGGATCCTCGTCTACACCCTGCTCGTCGCGTCGCTCGACCTGGTGGTGGGCTACATCGGCGACGTATCCATCGGGCACGCCGGCTTCTTCGCCATCGGCGCCTACACGGTGGCGGTCCTCACCGCCCCGCCCGCGCTCAACGGGGACAGCGCCATCGCTTTCTTCCCCCAGTGGCCCTTCCTCCTCGCGCTGGCCCTCGGGGTCCTCCTCGCCGCCGTCGCCGGCTTCATCCTCGGGTTCCCGGCGCTGCGCTCGTCCGGCCCCTACCTGGCGGTGATCACCATCGCCTACGGGTTCATCATCTTCACCTTCATCAACGAGCAGGAGGCGTGGACCAACGGCACGAAGGGCGTGACCCTCGCACCGCTCAGGCTCGGCGGCTGGTCGCTCGGCGGAAACAACTACTTCCTCGTCGTCTACCCGTTCCTCGTGGGCGTGCTCTGGGCCCTGCGCAACGTCGGCCAGAGCTTCTGGGGGCGCGCCTTCGAGGCGATCAAGAACTCCGGCGTGGCCGCGGCCTGCTCCGGCATCTCGCGCGCCTACTACAAGGTCTCGGCCTTCGTCCTGTCGGCGGGCGTGGCCGGCCTCGCGGGCGGCCTGTTCGCCCAGCTCGACTCCTACGTCGCGCCGAACACCTTCTCGT
This sequence comes from Anaeromyxobacteraceae bacterium, assembly GCA_035543235.1. Lineage (GTDB taxonomy): Bacteria > Myxococcota > Myxococcia > Myxococcales > Anaeromyxobacteraceae > DATJZG01. Next base: position 14,549 of record DATKJV010000021.1, read on the forward strand.
ACAACCTCTCGGTCGAGTTCCTCATCGCGCTCATCTTCGGGGGCACCCGCTCCATCCTCGGGAACCTGATCGGCGTCACCATCTTCGTGTTCCTGCCCGACCTGTTCACGGCCTTCGCGGACGCCCGGCTCATGGTGTACGGCGTTCTGCTCCTCGTCGTCCTCTTCTTCCTCCCCGACGGCGTCGCCGGGGTGGTGCGCCGCCTGTTCACCCGCGCGACCGGCGGCGGCGTGGAGCGGGAGCGGGCCGCTCTCCGGGCGGCGGCCGACGGGATGGACGTCTTCGCCGACGCCGCCGAGCGCCGCGGCGAGGCGCTCGCGCTCGACGGCGTGACCATGCGCTTCGGGGGGCTCACCGCCGTGAACGACCTCTCCCTCACCATCCCCCGGGGGACGGTGCGGGGGCTCATCGGCCCGAACGGGAGCGGCAAGAGCACGACCGTGAACGTCCTCACCGGGGTCTACCAGCAGACGGCGGGGCGCATCTCGTCGTTCGGCCACGACCTGACGGCCCTCACCACCGCGCAGCGCGCCCGGTTCGGCCTCGCCCGAACCTTCCAGAACCTCCAGCTCTTCAACGACCTCACCGCGCTCCAGAACGTCCTCGTCGGGCTCCACGAGTCCTTCCGATCGAACCTCTGGCAGGTGGCGCTCGCCACCCCGTCCGCGCGCCGGGAGGAATGGGCGGCGAAGGTCCGGGCCTATGCGCTGCTTCGCTTCGTCGGGCTCGAGGCACAGGCCTTCGAGAAGGCTTCCAACCTCTCCTACGGGCAGGCGCGGCTGCTCGAGATCGCGCGAGCCCTCGCGGCCTCGCCGGCGCTCCTCCTCCTCGACGAGCCCGCCGCGGGCCTCACGTCGGCCGAGATCGAGGCCATCAACGCCATCGTCCGGCGCATCAAGGCGGCGGGGATCACCGTGCTCCTCATCGAGCACCACATGGAGATGGTGATGACCATCTCCGACGTGGTCACCGTGCTCGACTTCGGCCGGAAGATCGCCGAGGGGTCGCCCGCCGAGGTCCAGTCCAACCCGGCGGTGATCGAGGCGTACCTCGGCAAGCACCCGACGGCCACCGCCTCGGCGGGGCGGGGCTAGGCCATGGCGTTCCTCGAGATCGAGAACCTGGTCGTCGACTACGGGAAGATCCGCGCCTTGAAGGGCGTGTCCATGCACGTCGAGGAGGGCGAGCTCGTGGCGGTCATCGGCTCGAACGGGGCCGGCAAGACCACGACCGTCCGGACGGTCTCCGGGCTCCTCCGGCCGACCTCGGGCGACGTCCGCTTCCAGGGGCGCTCGATCGTCGCGCTCGCCGCGAACCGCATCGCCTCCCTCGGCCTCGTCCAGGTTCCGGAGGGGCGCAAGGTCTTCGCCACGCAGTCGGTGGAGAACAACCTCGAGCTCGGCGCCTACCTGCGCCTGCGCCGGGGGGAGCGGCGGGCGGTCGAGGAGGACATCGCCTCCCTCTACCGCACCTTCCCCAGGCTCGAGGAGCGGCGCGGTCAACTCGCCGGGACGCTCTCCGGCGGAGAGCAGCAGATGCTCGCCATCGCCCGGGCGCTCGTCGCGAAGCCGAAGCTCCTGCTCCTCGACGAGCCATCCATGGGGCTCGCGCCGGTGATCATCGACGAGGTCTTCGCGCTCGTCGAGCGCCTCAAGCGCTCGCGCGAGGTGACGATCTTCCTCGTGGAGCAGCTCGCGTACCGGGCACTCGAGGTCGCCGACCGCGCCTACGTGATGGAGCAGGGGCACATCCGGTTCGCCGGCACCGGCCCCGAGTTGCTCCGGGACGAGAACGTCCGCCGGGCCTACCTCGGCGCGGGGGCCGGCTGACGGCGCGACGGGGCCGTTTGCTCGTGCCGGCGCGCCGCTGCTAGACTCCTTCGCCCGTCAGGTCTGCGGCCGCGCCCGCTCCCTCGGGGCGAGAGATGGAAGGCCCGGCCCACGCCCTGCCCCTCGAGGGGCGCCGCATCCGGATCCTCGGGACCGTCCAAGGGGTGGGCATGCGCCCCTTCGTGTACCGGCTCGCCCGCGAGGGCGGGGTCGCGGGCCGGGTCTTCAACGACGCCCGGGGGGTGGTCGTCGAGGCCTTCGGGAGCGCGGCGGTCCTCGACGCCTTTGAGGCCCGCCTCCGCGCCGAGCGACCGCCGGCCGCCGTCGTCCGGGAGATCCTCTCCGCCCCAATCCCGGCCGAGCCAACGAGCAGCTTCGCGATCGTTTCAAGCGACGGCGCCGACGATCGACGCGTCACGATCCCTCCAGACCTCGCGACCTGCCCGGCCTGCCTCGCCGAGGTTCGCGACCCCCGCGACCGCCGCCATCGCTACCCCTTCACCAACTGCACGGACTGCGGGCCGCGGTTCACGATCGCGCGGGGCGTGCCCTACGACCGGGCCGCGACCACGATGGCCCCGTTCCGGATGTGCCCGGCCTGCCGCGGCGAGTACGCCGACCCCGGGAACCGGCGCTTCCACGCCGAGCCGAACGCGTGCCCGGCCTGCGGGCCGCGGGCGTTCCTGGCCAGGCCGGACGGCACGCCGGTCGAGAGCCCGGATGCGATCGCGGAAGCAGGCCGGGCACTCGCCGACGGCCGCGTCGTGGCGGTCAAGGGGATCGGCGGCTTCCACCTCGCCTGCGACGCGACGTCGCCCGCGGCGGTCCGCAGGCTTCGCGAGCGCAAGAGGCGCGAGGAGAAGCCGCTCGCGGTCATGGTGGACGCTCTCGAGGCGGCGGAGCGGCTCGCGGATCTCTCCGGGGAGGAGCGGGCGCTCCTCGCCTCGGCGCAGCGACCGATCGTGCTCGCGCGACGGCGGCCCGACGCCGGGCTCGCCCCCGAGGTCGCACCGGGGAGCCCGCTCGTGGGGCTCTTGCTCGCCTACTCGCCCCTGCACCAGATGCTCCTCGAGGCGGCGGGGCGGCCCCTGGTGATGACGTCGGGCAACCTGTCCGAGGAGCCCATCGCCTGCGCGAATGCGGAGGCGCTCACGCGCCTCGGCGGCATCGCCGACCTCTTCCTCCTCCACGACCGGGAGATCGAGACCCGGGCCGACGACTCGGTGGCCCGGGTCGTGGCGGGGCGCCCGGTGCTCCTGCGGCGGTCGCGCGGCTACGTGCCGCGCCCCATCCCGCTCTCCCGCTCCCTCGCGAATGCGGTGCTCGGCTGCGGCGCCCAGCTCAAGAACACCTTCTGCCTCGCCGCCGGCGCGGAGGCGGTGCTCGGCCCGCACATCGGGGACCTCGAGAACCTGGATACGCTCGAGTCCTTCGAGGCCGCGGTGGGGAGGATGGAGGGCTTCCTGCGGCTCGCGCCGGTCCGCGTGGCCCACGACCTCCACCCCGACTACCTGTCGACCCGCTACGCGCGCGCCCGCGCCCGTGCCCAGGGAATTCCGGCGATCGCGGTCCAGCACCACCACGCCCACGCCGCGGCCGCCATGGCGGAGCATGGCCTCCCCGGGCCGGTGATCGCGCTCGCCTGGGACGGGGTCGGCCTCGGCACGGACGGGACGCCGTGGGGCGGGGAGCTGCTCGTCGCCCGCTACGAACGGTTCGAGCGGATCGGGACGCTGCGCCCCATCGCGCTCGCGGGCGGCGACCGCGCCGTGCGCGAGCCGTGGCGCCTCGCGCTCGCCGTCCTCGACGACGCCTTCGGGGGCGATCCCCCGCTCGGCGCCTTCCCGGTGCTGGCGGGGCGGGCGCCCCGCGAGCTCGCGGCCATCCGCGCGATGATCCGGGCATCGCTCCACTCGCCCCGCGCCCACGGGGTGGGGCGCCTCTTCGACGCGGTCGGGGCGCTCGCGCTCTCCCGTGGGCTCTCCCGGTTCGAGGGCCAGGTCGCACTGGCGCTCGACAGCGCTGCCGACGACGCGGCACCAGGCCGCTACCCGTTCGAGATCGACCTCTCGAGCACTCCCTGGCAGCTCGACTGGCGCCCCGCGCTCCGGGCGCTGGCCGCGGACGTGCAGGCCGGCGTCGGCCCCGGCGCCCTGTCGGTCCGGTTCCACCGCGCGCTCGGAGCGGCGGCCGCGGAGCTCGTCCGCCACGCCGGGGCGCGGCACGGCCGGCTCCCCGTCGTCCTCACCGGGGGGGTCTTCCAGAACGCCCGCCTCGCCGAGCTCGTGGCACGCGAGCTTTCTCCCGGGTTCGATGTATACCTTCCCGGCGAGGTACCACCGGGGGACGGCGGCATCGCGCTCGGCCAGGTCCTCGTCGCGGACGCGGCCGAGCCGCTCTGAACACGGAGGTCGACCATGTGTCTCGGCGTTCCTGGAAAGGTTCTCTCGATCTCCGAGGACGGCCTCTCCGCGATGGTGGACTTCTTCGGGGTGAAGCGCGAGCTGCGCCTCGACATCGTGGACGAGCCGGTGCAGGCGGGCGACTACGTCCTGAACCACGTGGGATTCGCCATCCGCCGCATCCCGCCCTCCGAGGTCGGGGAGACGCTGGCGCTCTTCGACCAGATCCTGAAGGAGGCGGGAAGCGGCGACCTGATGGCCGAGGACGTGCGCTCGGAGATCGCCTCGGGGAAGGAGCGGGACCGTGGCTAGCGCCCCCGAGGAACTCAAGTTCCGCGACCCGCAGAAGGCGCGGGAGCTCACCGACGCGCTCGCCCGCGAGGTGGAGCTGGTGGGTCACTCACCGGTGTCCGTCATGCACGTCTGCGGCAGCCACGAGCAGGCCATCGCGCGCTTCGGACTGCGGGCGGCCTTCCCGCGGGGGCTCGACGTCATCATGGGTCCGGGCTGCCCGGTGTGCGTCACCGACACGCCCGAGGTCGACGAGGCGGTGGCGCTCGCCGCGCAGGGCGCCAGGGTCTGCACCTACGGCGACATGCTGCGGCTGCCCGGGACGTCCCGGTCGCTCGCCGACGCGCAGGCCGAGGGCGGCAAGGTCGAGGTGGTCTACAGCGTCTCCCAGGCGGTCGACCTCGCCCGGCAGCGCCCGGCCGAGCAGGTGGTCTTCTTCGCGAGCGGATTCGAGACCACCGCGGTGGCCACGGCGGCCGTGATCCTCGCCGGGGTGCCGGAGAACTTCTCCGTGCTGTCGTCCCACAAGTACGTCCCGGCCGCGATGGACGTCGTGAGCGAGATGAAGGAGACGAACATCGAGGGGTTCGTGGCCGCAGGTCACGCGGCCACCATCACCGGATACGGGATCTTCGAGCCGTTCGCGAAGCGGACCGGCACGCCGGTCGTGGTCGCCGGCTTCGAGCCGCTCGACGTGCTCGCGGCGGTCCTCGAGCTCGTCCGCCTGATCCGCCTCGGCAGGCCCGAGGTCGTGAACTGCTACCCGCGCTGCGTCACGAGGGAGGGGAACCGGCCGGCGCAGGAGAAGCTCTGGCGCGTCTTCGACGTCGTGGGTGGCAACTGGCGGGGCATCGCCCAAGTTCCGCGGGGCAATCTGGAGCTCAAGCCCGAGTGGAACCGGGTGAACGCGCGGCACCGCTTCCGGATCGACACCGCCGCCGTCGGCGGCGCCTCGCGAAACGTCCTCGCCGACCAGTGCATCTGCGGCTCGATCATGTCGGGGCTCGCGAAGCCCGACCAGTGCGCTCTGTTCGGCAAGGAGTGCCGGCCCGAGACGCCGGTCGGCGCCTGCATGGTGTCCTCCGAGGGGGCCTGCAAGATCTGGCACGTATACGGGGGTCACCCCGACCTCCAGGAGGTGGCCTGATGGCCGGCGAGAAGGTGGCGCTGAAGCACGGCGCCGGGGGCCGCGCCATGCGCGCCCTCATCGAGGACGTCTTCCTCGCCCTCGCCTCGCCGGTCGACGGGATCGGCCTCTCCGCTCTCGACGACGGAGCCGCGCTGCGCGTCGGCGACCGCTGGCTCGTCGTCACGACCGATTCGCACGTCGTCCATCCGATCTTCTTCCCCGGTGGAGACATCGGCCGGCTCTCCGTGTCCGGCACGGTGAACGACCTCGCCATGATGGGGGCCACGGAGCCGCTGGGGCTCACCTGCGCGGTCATCCTGGAGGAGGGCTTCCCGCGGGCCGACCTCGAGCGGATCCGGGACTCGATGCTCGAGGCGAGCCGGGAGGCGGGCGCGCCCATCGTCACCGGGGACACCAAGGTGATGGGGCGGGGAGAGGTCGACGGCGTGGTCCTCAACACCACCGGGGTGGCGCTCGCCGACCGGGTCGTGACCGATGCCGGCCTCCGCCCCGGCGACCGGATCATCGTCACGGGAACCATCGGCGACCACGGCATGGCGGTGATGACCCGCCGGCACCAGCTGGGCCTCGAGGGCGACCTGCGTTCGGACGTGGCCCCCCTGAACGGCCTCGTCCGCGCGGCGCTGCGCGCCGGGGGCGAAGGCGTGGTGGCCATGAAGGATCCCACCCGGGGCGGACTCGCCTCCGTGCTGCACGAGATGGCGGGCAAAGCCAAGGTGGGGGTCGTCCTGCGCGAGCCGGACGTTCCCGTGAACCCGGAGGTCCGGGCCGCGTGCGAGGTCCTGGGCATCGACCCCCTCGTCGTCGCCAACGAGGGGAAGGCGGTCATCGGCGTCAGGCCGGAAGCCGCCGACGGCGTGCTCGCCGCTCTCCGCGCTCACCCGCTCGGCCGGCGCGCCGCCGTCGTCGGCACGGCGGTCGCGGAGCGTCCGGGACAGGTGATCCTCGACACCGGGATGGGGCGCCGGCTTCTCGCAGAGCCGGACGGCGAGCCCCTGCCGCGGATCTGCTGAGGCGGGGGCGCTCCGTGCACGAGTACTCGCTCATCCAGTCCCTCGTCACCCGCGTCGAGTCCGAGGCCCGGGCGCGCCGCGCCTCGTCCGTCCATCGGGTGGTGGTGGCGCTGGGCGAGCTCTCGGGCGTCGATCCCGAGCTCTTCGCGATCGCCTACGACACGTTCCGCGCCGGCACGCTCTGCGAGGGCGCCCCGCTCGAGGTCCGGCGGGTCGAGGCGCGCTGGAGCTGCCCCGGCTGCGGGCGGGAGATCCACCGGGGCCAGGTGCTCGCGTGCGACGCCTGCCGCGTGCCGGCTCGCCTGGCGCCGGGCGGCGACGAGATCGTCCTCGAGACCATCGAGATGGAGGTTCCCTGATGTGCGCGACCTGCGGGTGCGGGGACACGAAGCTCGTTCCCGTCGACGTCCACGAGAAGATCCTGGCCGGCAACGACCGGGTGGCGGGGCACAACCGCGAGCACTTCGCGGACCAGGGGGTGCTCGCGCTCAACCTCATGGGCTCGCCCGGTGCGGGCAAGACCGCGCTGCTCGAGGCGACCGCGGGCGCGGTGCGGGGGCGATGGCGCCTCGGCGCGGTGTCCGGCGACCTCGCCACCGACAACGACGCCAGGCGGCTCGAGAGGGCCGGCATCCCGTCGCGGGCCATCACCACCGGCCAGGGCTGTCATCTCGACGCGGAACTCGTCCACCACGCCTTGCACGGATTCGCGGTCGGGGATCTCGACGTCTTCTTCATCGAGAACGTGGGCAATCTCGTCTGTCCCGCCATCTACGACCTGGGCCAGGCGGCCAACGTCGTGGCCCTGTCGGTGACCGAGGGCGAGGACAAGCCCCTCAAGTACCCGGTCATGTTCAAGGCAGCGGACCTGGTCCTGCTCACCAAGTGCGACCTGCTCCCCCACCTCGACGTCCGGGTCGAGTCGGTGCTCGAGGGCCTCAGGCGCGTCATGCCGCGTCCGCGCGTGATCCAGTTCTCGGCGCGAAGCGGCCAGGGGATGGCGGAGTGGGTGGCCTGGCTCGAGGAGCAGAAGGCCCGCGTGCCGGCCCGGAAGGGCGGCGCCTCGTCCCACGACCACCTGCCCGGCGAGCACGTGCACGAGCACCGGCATGCCGACGGCACGGTCCACGCCCATGGACACGACCATTCGCCCGGCGCCGGCCACGAGCACTCCCACGCGGAGCACGTGCACGAGCACCGCCACGCCGACGGCACGGTCCACACCCATGGACACGGCCATTCGCCCGGCGCCGGCCACGAGCACTCCCACGCCGAGCACGTGCACGAGCACCGGCACGCCGACGGCACGGTCCACGCCCACGGGCACGACCACGCGCCCGGCACCGACCACGGCCACTCCCACGGCAGCTAGCGCGCGCGACCGGACCGGGAGCGGTACCATGGGGCGATGCCGAAGCGCCCCACCGCGCGGGAGATCGAGGCCGATGCCGCGGGTCGCCGGGGCGCGCGAGGCCCGCCCGGGCCGCTCCGTTCCGAACCGCTGCGCATGCTCAGGCGACGAGGCCTGGCGCCTTCCCTCGCGCGGCCCGACCTGCCGCTCCCGCCCGGCGCCGGGGAGCCGCTCGCACGGGCCTTCGCGGCGCGCCTTCGCCACTATGCGTTCCGGCTGTTCCTGAGGGGCGCCATCCTCGCCCCCGGCGGCTTCGCGCCGGGGCGGGCGACTCGCTACGTCCCCGCTCGGACCGGCAGGAGGTACGCCGAGGAGCTCGTCGCCTGGGGCCTCGCGCGCCGGCTGCCCGGCGGCCGCTACCGGCTCCTGTACGGGGCCCGGTCGTTCGGCGGGACCCTCGAGTGGTGGCTCGCACGCGAGCTCCGCGAACGGCTCGGGTTCGAGGTCGAGGTCGGCGTCCGATCGGGCGCGCGGGGGGTGGGCGGGGACCTCGACGTGGTGGCCGCCGCCGAGGGAAAGCTCGTGTACCTCGAGACGAAGTCGTCACCGCCGAAGCACATCCTGCAAGCGGAGGTCGAGGCGTTCCTGCGCCGGGTGCGCGCGGTCCGGCCCGACGTGGCGCTTTTCGTGGTCGACACCGCGCTCAGGCTCTCGGACAAGGTCCTGCCGATGTTCGCCGATGCGCTCGGAGAGGAGGCGTCCGCGGCTCGGCGCATGTTCCGGGAGACCTGGGCTCTCGGTCCCCACCTCTTCGTCGTGAACGCGAGGGAGGATCTCGTCGAGAACGTCTGCCGGGCCGTGGCGGAGGGGATCCGCAACCTGGGTCCCGACTTCCCGCTCGGCGCGGACGCCCGACGAGTCGGGCAACCTCCCCGAGGATGACTCGAGGTGCCCCGTTCGACGCGGTGCGCCGAGGATCAGGACCCGGTGGCGCTCGCCAGGGGGGCCGAGTGCCCCGCCTCGGATGCCTCGGGGGCTCCGGTCTTCGGTCCGCGGGCCTTCGCACCCTCGGCCTTTTCGCGCTCCACGAGGACCGGCCGGCCCGTGTGCACGAGGTTCCACAGCTTCAAGATCGCGTTGGCCCGAGAGGCGTGCATGTTGGATTCCCTTGAGGGTCGCTTCCCCTTGCGAGCCCGCAGAGCATCCTGTCGCCGGCTCCCCTGCAGCGGTAGCCGAATGTGGGCGGTCCACAGACTCGTTTCGGTCCCGTCACGGGACCGACACGGAGATGTACCCCCTTAGGGGGCTGTCGGCAGCGCCCCGCGCCCCGCCTCGGCGATCAGCTCCGCGAGGCGGTCGAGCGCGGTCTCGAGGGTGGGAAGGCCGGGCCCGAAGGAGAAGCGCACGTAGGAGCGGAACCGGGACGCCTGCCGGCTGCGGCGGTGGCCCGGGTTCACGTCGAAGAACTCGCCGGGCACGCTGATCACCTTCTTCTCGAGCGCCGCCCGGAAGAACCCCATCCCGTCGGCGAGCGGCGGCGGGAGCTGCGAGACGTTGCCCCACACGTAGAAGGTCCCGTCGGGCGCGCGGTCGGTGCGAATGCCGAGCTTCTCCAGCCCGGAGAGGAGCTTCCACCGCTTCTCGCCGAAGGTGTGGTGGATGGCGCTCGTCTCCGCGTCCACCACGTCGTCGGCGAGGAGCGAGACCGCGGCGCGCTGCAGCGGCTTCGAACCGCCTCCGTCGAGGAACGAGCCGGCCGAGGCGACCGCCTCGATGACGCGCCTGGGCCCGAGCGTCCAGGTGACCCGCCACCCCGGGTAGCGCCAGTTCTTCGTCAGGCCGTCGAAGACGACGACGGGGTCGCGGTTCACGTCCTCCACGTACCGCGCCGCGCTTTCCACCGGGAGCCTCCCCGGGGCACCGGTCCACACGTAGTGGGAGTAGAACTCGTCGATGAGGAGCGCGCAGTCGAGCTCGCGCGCCAGGGATACCCAGCGGGCGAGCTCGTCGCCCTGCACGAGCTTGCCGGTGGGATTGCAGGGGTTCGACATGAGGAGCGCCGCCAGGCCGCGGCCGGTGACCTCCTTGCGGAGGTCCTCCACCGTGAAGGCGTACCCGCGCTCCCCCTCGAGGAGGATGGGAATCGCGGTGAACGCCTTGAAGATGTCGAGGAGCTCCTCGTACGCCGTGTAGTCGGGCAGGAAGTGTCCGAGGTTCACGTGGCCGAGGCTGGCCGCCGCCCGCGTGAGCGCCGCCCGCCCCCCCCCGGACACGGCGACGTTCTCGGCCGAGTACTGGGACGGGAGCCCCCGTCGATAGAGGCGGTTGTAGAGGGAGGCGATGGCCTCGCGGAGCTCCCAGATCCCGGGGACCGGGGCGTACTCCTGGTCGTCCACCTCGATGGCGATCCGGTGGATGCGCGGAGGCGCGCCGGGGAGCGGCCCCGTCTCCGGCTGTCCCTGCCCGAGGTTGCACCAGCCCGGCTCGCGGCCGAAGCCGCGCTTGCCGGCCTCGGTGGTGACGAAGATGACGCCGGTGCGCGGCACGGCGCGGAACGCGTGAAGATGCGACGGCGGGAGCTCGGGGGACATGTCGCGTCGAGGCTAGCACGGGGTCGGCGCGGTGGCAGGTTCGCGACCCGCCGCCTAGAAACCCTCGGCCTCGCGCTCGGCCCGGAGCTCCGCCTCGGCGCTCCCGATGCGCTCCCGCACCGTCGCGGAGAGGCGAACGACGTCGGCCCCGGTCATCCCGGCGGTGGGGACCGGCTCGAGGACGCGCACGTACAAGAGCGTCGGGCGGATCCACGGGCTCCCCTTCGGCATGCCGTCTGCGCTCCCGCACACCGCGATGGGGAGGACGGGGACCTGGGCCTCGATGGCCAGCCGGAACGCGCCGGGCTTGAAGGGTAGCATCTTGCCGTCGCGGCTCCGGGTGCCCTCCGGGAAGATCATGACCGGCATGCCGCGGTCGAGGTAGCGGCGCGCCCGGGTGAGCGCATCCCCACCGCTCTCGCGGTCGCCGCGCCGGACGGGGATGTCTCCGGAGAGGGTGAACATCCATCCGAACCAGGGAAGCCGGAAGAGCTCCTCCTTGGCCATCCACTTCATCTCCCGCGGCATGCGGGAGAGCACGAAGATGTCGAGGGAGGATTGGTGGTTCGAGACCGCCACGTAGGCCCCCGTCCTCGGCGGACGCCCCTCGGTTCGCACGCGCCAGGGGAGGTATGCGTAGGTCGGAAGCGCCCCGACGAAGCGGAGGAAGCGCCCCGCGGCCCGGCGGTTGCGGTCGAAGGGCCAGGTGACCACGACGATCAGGGCGAGGAGCGGGAGCCAGGCGACGCAGGCTGCGAGCACCACCACGTAGGCGAGCGCCGCGAGCGGAGGGACGAGGAATCCGGGGACGGAGGTGCGGGCCACGGGAGCTTCTACCATCCGCGGCCACGCCGCTGCCACGTACAATGGTGGCGTGCCTGAGCTGCCCGACGTGGAGGTGTACGTGGAGGCCCTGCGGGCGCGGGTGGACGGTGAGCCGCTCGAGCGGGTGCGCGTGAAGGCCCCGTTCCTCGTGCGCACGGCGGATCCCCCGCTTCCGATGGCGTTCGGGCGGGTGGTCCGCGCCGTCACCCGCCAGGGGAAGCGGATCGTCCTCGCGCTCGACGGCGACCTCTTCCTCTCGCTCCACCTCATGATCGCCGGCCGCCTCCACTGGAAGGAGCCGGGGGCGGCGCTGCTCGGACGGGCCGCGCTCGCCGCCTTCGACTTCCCCAGGGGCACGCTCACCCTCACGGAAGCCGGGACGAAGCGGCGCGCCGCCCTCCACCTCGTCGCGGGCCGCACGGCCCTCGCGGCGCTCGACCGGGGCGGGATCGAGCCGCTCACGGCCGGCCGCGACGCGTTTCGGGACGCGCTCCTGCGGGAGAACCACACGCTGAAGCGGGCGCTCACGGACCCGCGGCTCTTCGCGGGCATCGGCAACGCCTACTCGGACGAGATCCTCCATCGCGCGCGCCTTTCCCCGGTCGCGCTGTCGCGGCGCCTCGGCGACGACGAGGTCGACCGCCTTCGGAACGCGACGCGCCTCGTGCTCTCGGAGTGGACGGAGCGGCTGCGGGCGGCGGCGGGGGGCGGCTTCCCGGAGGGGGTCACCGCGTTCCGCGAGGGGATGGCCGTGCACGGCCGCCACCGGCGGCCCTGCCCGGACTGCGGCGCCCCGGTCCAGCGCATCGCCCGCGCCGACAACGAGACCAACTACTGCCCGCGCTGTCAGACCGGGGGGCGCATCCTCTCGGACCGCTCGCTCGCGCGCCTCCTGAAGGAGGACTGGCCCCGCACGGTGGAGGAGATGGAGGCTCTCGAGGCCCGGCGGACGGGCCGCGGCTGAACTCCGACCGTCTCCGCCGGCGGGATCGACATCGAAGGGAAATCAGCTTCAGCGCGCATTTACATGCTTTACAGTAACGCGGCGCGTCTTTTTCCTTTCTTGACCGATCCCTCCCGCTGGGCTTTTCTGTCGATTTCCCGCCCCGAGACTGGAGCGCCCATGGCCACCGACTTCTCGCCCCCGAAGAACCTCGAGACCCCGAAGAAGAAGATCCGCAAGGAGGAGGCGCTCGCCTACCACTCCGCCTGGCGGCCGGGAAAGATCGAGGTCGTCCCGACGAAGCCCTGCGCGACCGCGCGCGATCTCTCGCTCGCCTACAGCCCCGGCGTCGCCGAGCCATGCCTGGAGATCGCCGAGAACGTCGACCTCTCCTACACGTACACGACGCGCGGCAACCTCGTCGCCGTCATCTCCAACGGAACGGCGGTGCTCGGCCTCGGCGACATCGGGCCCCATGCCGGCAAGCCCGTCATGGAGGGCAAGGGCGTCCTCTTCAAGAAGTTCGCGGACATCGATGTCTTCGACATCGAGGTGGACGCGAAGGAGATCGACAAGTTCTGCACCGTCGTGAAGGCCCTCGAGCCGACCTTCGGCGGCGTGAACCTCGAGGACGTGAAGGCGCCGGAGTGCTTCGTCATCGAGGAGCGGCTCAAGCGGGAGATGCAGATCCCCGTCTTCCACGACGATCAGCACGGCACCGCCATCATCTCCGGCGCGGCGTTGCTCAACGCGCTCGAGTTCGCCGGAAAGCCGATCGAGAAGGTGAGGGTCGTGGTCTCCGGCGCCGGCGCCTCGGCGATCGCCTGCACCAAGTTCTACCTCGCCCTCGGGGTCCGCCAGGCGAACGTCACGCTCGTCGACACGAAGGGCGTCGTCTACAAGGGCCGCACCGAGGGCATGAACGAGTGGAAGGCCCCGTTCGCGATCGAGACCCGCGCCCGCACGCTCGCCGACGCGATGCAAGGGGCGGACGTCTTCCTGGGCTGCTCGGCGAAGGGCCTCGTGACCCAGGACATGGTCCGGTCGATGGCGGCGAACCCCATCGTCTTCGCGCTCGCGAACCCGGACCCCGAGATCAGCTACCCCGACGCCGTCAGCGCCCGCGCCGACGTCATCATGGCGACCGGCCGCTCCGACTACCCGAACCAGGTGAACAACGTCCTCGGCTTCCCGTACATCTTCCGCGGCGCACTCGACGTCCGCGCAAAGGGGATCACCGAGGAGATGAAGATGGCGGCGGCGAAGGCGCTCGCCCAGCTCGCCCGCGAGGACGTGCCGGAGTCCGTCTCCCGCGCCTACGGAGGGGAGCGCTTCAGCTTCGGCCGCGAGTACATCATCCCGAAGCCCCTCGACCCCCGCGTGCTCCTCTGGGTGGCTCCGGCGGTCGCCAAGGCCGCCATGGACGGCGGCGTGGCGCGGCAGAAGATCGACCTCGAGGAGTACCGGGAACGGCTGCGCAAGCGTCAGAGCCGCGTCCACGGGGTCATGAGCCAGATCTACGCCAAGGCCCGCAAGAAGCTCGCCCGCATCGTCTTCCCCGAGGGCGACCGGGAGAAGATCCAGCACGCCGCGCAGATCCTCCGGGAGGAGGGGCTCGCCGAGCCCATCCTCCTCGGGCCGGTCCAGAAGATCCGCGCCGCCATCGAGGAGAAGCGGCTCGAGGGCCTCGACGGCGTCGCCATCGTCGACCCCGTCGACAGCCCCGAGTTCGACCGCTACGTCGCCCGGCTCTGGGAGGTCCGCGCGCGCAAGGGCATGACCTTCGAGGAGGCGCGGCGGCGGGTGCGAACGCGAAACTACTTCGGCGCGCTCATGGTCGAGCGCGGCGACGCTGACGGGATGGTGACCGGGCTCACCACCGGCTACCCGGACGGCATCCGCGCACCCCTCGAGGTCATCGGCACGCGCCAGGGGCGGCGCGCCGCCGGCGTCTACATCGTCGTCACGAAGAACGACTTCAAGTTCTTCGCCGACTGCACCGTGAACATCGACCCCGACCCCCAGGAGCTCGCCGAGATAGCGGTCACCACGGCCGACCTGGCCCGCTACTTCGAGGTGGCGCCCCGGGTGGCGATGCTCTCCTACTCGTCCTTTGGCGCCGCCAAGGGGGCGAGCCCGCAGAAGGTCCGCAAGGCGACGGAGATCGTCCGCCGCATCCGTCCCGACCTCGAGGTCGAGGGCGAGATCCAGGTGGCCATCGCCACCTCGGCCGAGGTCCGGGTACCGGAGTTCCCGTTCTCCTCGCTGAAGGAGGACGCGAACGTGTTCGTCTTCCCGAACCTGGACTCCGCCAACATCGCCTACCAGATGCTCGGGTCGCTCGGGGGCGCCGAGATCATCGGCCCGGTGCTGCTCGGGATGGACAAGCCCGTGAACGTGCTCCAGATGGGCACGGACGTGCAGTCGATCGTGAACCTCGCCGCGGTGACCGCGCTTCGCGCCCAGGGCGATCAGTTCGTCTTCTGACCGGGGCGCGGGCCCGGCCCTCCGCACGAGGGCGCCGCCTCCGCGTCCGGCGCCCCTTCACGGGGGCGCGGCGGGGCCATTCACGTCCCGACGCCCAGGCGGGGAAGCACCGCCGCCTGGAGGAGCACG
This sequence comes from Anaeromyxobacteraceae bacterium, assembly GCA_035543235.1. Taxonomy (GTDB): domain Bacteria; phylum Myxococcota; class Myxococcia; order Myxococcales; family Anaeromyxobacteraceae; genus DATJZG01. Next base: position 29,560 of record DATKJV010000021.1, read on the forward strand.
TAGGCCCCGAGGAACAGGAGCGGCCCGAGCGCGCCGCTCACGGCGCGAGCTTGTCGAGCGCCCGGGCGAGGCGCTCCCGGACCTCGGCGGCGATGGGCCGGAGCGCCGGCTGCGCCGCTGCGATCGTGTCCATGGGATCCACCGCCGTCACCACCGCCTTGCCGTCGTCGCCCTCGAAGACCACCACGTTGCAGGGCAGCATCACCCCGATCTCGGGCACGGCCGAGAGCGCCCGGTGGGCGAGCGGGGGGTTGCAGGCCCCGAGGATCTCGTAGCGCCGGAAGTCGACCCCGAGCTTCTGCCGGAGCGTCTCCTTCACGTCGATCCGGGTGAGGATGCCGAAGCCCTCCGCCTTGAGCGCCTCCGCCACCTTGGCGAGCGCGTCGGCGTAGCCGAGCGCCGTCTTCCGCTGCATTCCGATGGGTGCCATGGTCTCCCTTTCCGACTGTAGAGCCCGGGGCGGCCGCGAGGATTCGGGGGGGGCCGGGCGTCAGGCTTCGAGGCCGTCCTGGCGGGTCACCCCCACCGCGAAGCCGCCCCTCTCCTCCTCTCGGGCATGGACGAGCCAGGGCCGGCAGCACACCGGGCAGTCCTCGGCGTAGGTCTGCTCCTCGCCGCCGGACGGGTCCACGAAGATCGTCACCCACTCCCCGCAGTAGGGGCACTGGACCTCGATGTCCATCCGCGCACGAGCTTAGACGGGGCCGCGCCGGGGACAAGGGCCCGCGGCATGCCCGCCCCGTCCGGGCGGGCCGGCGCCCGGGTCGCCGCCCGGGGCGGCGGCGGCTAGTATCTCGGGCGTGGCGGAGAAGAAGAAGCCCTTCCACAATCCGTTCGGAAAGCTGCGGGACATGCGCCCCGCGGCGAAGGCGCCTCCGCCTCCGCCGGCGGCGCCGCCCCCGCGCCGCGCCCCGGACCCGAGCGACGAGGAGCTCTGGGCCCAGGCGACCGCCGGCGCGCGCCCGGTCGCGGAGCGGGACAAGGTCGTCGCCGGGCGAACCCCCCGCCCCGGGCCCGCGGAGTTCTGGCACCCCGACCTCGACGCGCTCCGCGCGCTCGAGTCGCTGGTCTCGGGCGACGCGCCGTTCGACATCGCCGACTCGGACGAGTTCATCGAGGGGACCGTCTCGGGACTCGACCCCCAGGTGGTGAGAAAGCTCCGGCGGGGGGAGTTCTCCGTGCAGGGGCACCTCGACCTGCACGGCCTGAGTCGCGGGGAGGCGCGCGCGGCCGTCGAGGCCTTCCTCCGCGAGTCCCGGCAGAAGGGGAAGCGCTGCGTGCTCCTCGTCCACGGACGCGGCCTCCACTCCCGGGATCAGGTCCCCGTGCTGAAGGAGGCGCTCCGGAGCTGGCTCGCGACGGCGCGCTTCGGCCGCCACGTGCTCGCCTTCGCCACCGCCCGGCCCCAGGACGGCGGCGCCGGCGCGGTGTACGTGCTCTTGCGCCGGCTGGGGCGGTAGAGCCGACCGCCACCCGGTCTAGAGGTCGCGGGCGATGGCCCGCGCGGCCGCTGCGGGATCCCCGCCCTCCCGGAGCGGCCTCCCCAGGACGACCATGTCAGCGCCCGCCTTCACGGCCTCGGCGGGGGTGGCGACGCGCGCCTGGTCCCCGCGCGCCGCGCCGGACGGACGGACCCCCGGGACGACGAGGAGGGGCTCCGCCCCGAGCTGCCGCCGGATGGCAGCCACCTCTCGCGGCGAGCAGACGAGCCCGGCCGCGCCCGCGCCCACGGCGAGGCGGGCGAGCCGGAGGACCGCCTCCTCGGCGGGACCGGCGAGCCCCACCCGCCCGAGCGCGGCGTCGTCGAGGCTCGTGAGGACCGTCACCGCGACGACCCGCAGCCGGCCCGCCGCCCCGCGCACCGCGGCCCGCACCATCTCCTCGCCGCCGGCCGCGTGCACCGTGAGCAGCGAGGCGCCGCTCGCGGCCGCGGCGCGCGCCGCGCCCTCCACCGTGTTGGGGATGTCGTGGAGCTTGAGATCCAGGAAGACCGGCCGCCCGAGCGCCCTCGCCTCGCGGACGGCCGACGGACCGTCGGCCGCGAAGAGCTCGAGGCCGACCTTCAGCCAGCCGACCTCCGGCGCCACGGCCCGGGCGAACGGCTCCGCCTCCCGCCAGGTCGGGAAGTCGAGCGCCGCGCAGATCCTCTCCCGGGGCTCCATCACGCCTTCCCCACCTGCATGCGCCCCACCTCGCGCAGCACCCGCTCCGCCACCTCGCGCGGCAGGCAGTTCTTCGCCTCGAAGAGCGCGAAGGCCAGGAAGGACTCGAGCGCCTCCAGCGCGCGCGCGCGGGCCGCCGCCCCCTCCCGTCCCCCCTCGGCGCGGACGTTCTGCAGGACGAGCGCCACGTCGAGGTCCCCGCCGCTCCCGAACCGGACGCCCTTGAAGATGAGGCGCTGGGCGGGTGGCAGGCGAGCGAAGAAGCTGTCGAGGCGGCGGGCCGCGTCGGGCTGGACGCGCGCGAGCTCCCGGTAGATGAACCGGAAGATGCGGCGGTAGGTGTCGAACGGGCCGCCCGCGCTCGCCGGCTCGGGCACGACGAGCACCGCCTCGTCGGGGGCCGGCGTCCGCGGCGGGATCGGGTCCACGAGCCCCCCGCGGGCGAGCGACGCGAGCGTCCGGAGCCCCTCGTAGAGCCCGAGCTGCGTCTCGTCGAAGAGCCGGCGGACCGTCCGGGTCCCGTCCACCGCGGCGAGCAGGCGCTGCTCGTGCTCCCCGAGGCCCGAGGCGACGCCCCCGGACCGGCGGACGCGCGCCTCGCGGTCTGGCACCACCGCGGCGATGCGCTCGGCCTCCTCGCGCCGTCGCATCCCCTCGAGGAGCAGGTCGCGCGTGCGCTCCGGCAGCTTCACCGAGTTCCGCTCGTCGGGCTGCCCCTCGACGAAGACGAAGTCCCCGTCCTCCTCGAGGAAGGCGTTCAGCACGATCTCCCGGACCTGCAGCGTCATCGCGGCGTAGAGCTGGCCGGAGTCGAGCAGCCCCTCGTCGACGAGGACCTGGCCGAGCGGCCGGCCGGCCTGGACGAGGCGGGAGCACCGCTCCAGGTCCTCGGGGCGCACGAGCCCGCTGCGCCACAGGACGGCGCCCAGGCGATCGGCGCGGTCGGACGACGAGGCGAACGTGACCTGCCCGTCCCGGAAGTTCACGGTCTTGCGGCGAAGCCCCTCCGGTGTCTCGGGGAGCGCGCCGGGGCCGCCCTCGACGCCGCCGAAGGAGAGCAGCAGCGTCCCCGTCTTGAGCGCCGTCGAGATGAAATGGAAGACCTCCGGGGCGGAGAGCGCCCGGAGCGAGCCGGCGAGGTAGCCCTGGCCGTCCTCCCGGGGTCGCTCCACGATCGCGAAGGAGCCCCGGACGACGTGGATCTCGACCGGATCGCCGTCGAGGCGGCCGAGCGCCGCGGCGTCGCGCTCCGGGAAGACCACCTGCCCGTCGGGTCCGATGGCGAGCTTGAGCCGCATGCCTGCCCCGCTAGGCGAGCTCCGCGGCGAGCAGCGCGCGCGCGCGCCCCTCGAGCTCCGCCAGGGGCACGAGCACCACCTCCTTGCCGCGGCGGAGCTTCCACTCCGCCTTGCCGTCGGCGAGCCCCTTCTTGCCGATGGCGACGCGGAGGGGGATCCCGATGAGGTCGGCATCCTTGAACTTCACGCCGGCGCGCTCGTCGCGGTCGTCGAAGAGGACCTCCATGCCCGCCCTCTCGAGCGCCGCGGCGGCGTCCTCCGCCGCGCGGGCGAGCTCGGGCTCCTTGCCGAGGGTGAGGACGGTCGCGTGGAAGGGGGCGATGGCGAACGGCCAGGCGATGCCGTCGGCGTCGTGGTGCAGCTCCACGGCGGCCGCCATGACCCGCTCGACGCCGATCCCGTAGCTCCCCATGACCAGCGGGGCCTCCTTGCCGTCGGCCGTGAGCACCCGCGCGTTCATCGACGCGGAGTACTTGGTCCCCAGCTTGAAGATGTGCCCGACCTCGAGCGCCTTGAAGACCTCCAGCTCGCCCTCGCAGCGCGGGCAGCGCTCGCCGGCCTTCACCTTGCGCAGGTCCGCGAACGTCGCCGCGGCGGGGATGTCCCTCGCGACCTCGACGCCCTCCAGGTGGAAGTCGTTCTCGTTCGCGCCGGTGACCATCCCGGCGGCGCCGCGGAGCGAGCCGTCCAGGTACACCGAGACCTTCGCGACGCCGACCGCCCCGAGCGACCCGGCGTCGGCGCCGAGCAGCGGGCGGATCTCCTCGGCGTGGGCGGGCCGGACCGTGCTCGCGCCCGTCGCCGTCTGGAGCTTCGCCTCGTTGAGCTCGTCGTCCCCGCGGACGACCGCCAGCACCGGACGCTCGTCGGCGACGTAGACGAGGGTCTTCAGCTGGCGCGCGGCGGGGCGCCCGTGCGGCGGGGCGGCGAGCGCGTCGATCGTCCGCACGCCGGGGGTCGGGAACCTCCGCGGGGCGGACAGCCGCTCGCCGGGGTCGACGGGGGCCTTCGGGCCGTGGCTCTGCGCGGTCTCGGTGTTCGCGGCGTAGCAGCACCGCGGGCACGCCGCCACGTCGTCCTCGCCGGCGTCGGTCCTGACCATGAACTCCTGGGAGGCGCTTCCCCCCATCGCGCCGGAGTGGGCCTCCACCGCCACGAATTCCAGGCCGCAGCGCGCGAAGATGCGCTCGTAGGCGCGCCGCTGATCCTCGTAGCTCTTGTCGAGCCCCGCCTGGTCCACGTCGAAGGAGTAGGCGTCCTTCATCGCGAACTGGCGAACGCGGAGCAGCCCCGACTTGGGCCTGGGCTCGTCCCGGAACTTGGTCTGGATCTGGTACCAGACCTGGGGCAGTTGCCGGTAGCTGCGAAGCTCGTCGCGGGCGAGCGCGGTGAAGATCTCCTCGTGGGTCATCCCCAGGCAGTAGTCCGCGCCCTTGCGGTCCTTCAGGCGGAACATGTTCTCGCCCATCACCTCCCAGCGGCCGCTCTCCCGCCAGATCTCCGCGGGGTGCAGCGCCGGCAGGTGGAACTCCTGGCCGCCCACGGCGTTCATCTCCTCGCGGACGATGCGCTCCACCTTGGCGAGCGATCGGCGGGCGAGCGGCAGGTGGTCGTAGATGCCGGCCCCGAGCTGGCGGATGAAGCCGGCGCGCACGAGCAGCTTGTGCGAGGCGACCTGGGCGTCGGCCGGTGCCTCCTTGAGGGTGGGGATGAAGAGCTGGCTGAAGCGGGCTGGGGCCATGGTGCGCGGGTTATACCCCAAGGGACGCCCGGGGTGCGCTCGGGGGCCGCGAGGCCTGCCGCTGCCCGCGGCCCGTCAGGCGACCGGCTGCGGGTGCTCCTCGGGCGCCGTTCCGTGGCGGATCACCCGGCTGTAGAGCGAGATGCTCGGGTCGGAGAGGAAGCGCCAGAGGAGCTTCGTCCACGAACGGTGGCTGTGCAGCCCGTCGTAGAGCTCGGGCGCCATCCGGTGGAGCGCCGGCAGCCGGCTCCAGGGCACCCGCATGAGGTCGTGGTGCTCGTTGTGGTAGCCGACGTTCAGCGCCACCGCGTTCGCCGCCCCGTAGTAGGAGAAGGTCTCCTGCCGCCCCGGGAAGGTGAGGTAGTGCTCCTGGATCCAGCGCGCCCCGAGAGGGTGCAGCCCGATGGCGAAGGCGCTCGAGAGGAAGAGGTAGAGGAGCGAGGTCCAGCCGGCGACGTGGACGACGGCCACGATGAAGAGGACCTGCACCGCCACGTTCACCACGTACCACGGCTCCCAGAGCTGGATGCGCTTCAAGCGCGTGGCGCGAAGCCCCTGGACGGCGAAGTAGAAGAGGAGCCACAGCGCCTTCCGCCAGCCGGAGTTCTTTACGAGCCTCGCCTCGGCCGGGCTCGGCAGGTCGGCGTCGATCTCCGGGTCGCCCTGCCAGGCGTGGTGCAAGAGGTGGTAGCGCCGGAAGGCGATGGCGCTCGGGAAGAGGATGGGGAGGTTCGCGACGATGCTCGTCGCCTTGTTCGCCCAAGGCGGCTGGAAGATGAGGTTGTGCGCCGCCTCGTGGATGAGCACCCACAGTGCGTGCACGGCCACCGCACCGACGAGGTAGGCGACGAGGAGCGCGAGCCAGGGGCTCGACCCGCGGAGCACCCAGGCGAGCCCGAGCTGCAGGGCGACGACGGCGAGGGCGATGGCGGCGGACCAGGGCTCGGGGCCCTGGAGATCCTTCGCCCCGGGGTGGGCGGCGAGGAGCTGCTTCGTCCGCTCGCGGTGGGGTTCGGGGCCGTCGTCGACGACGAAGTGGAGGGCGCTTTCGTTGGGCACGGCCCGGCATCCTAGGAGCCTTCGACCGGGGAGTCGACCCGAAATGCGGGTGGGGTCCTGGAAGCGCCGCGCACGTTCCGGCCCCGAAAAAGTGAAGGCCCCCGCGCGGTCGCGCAGGGGCCCCCGATGCTATGCGGCGTCGCTACTAGAAGTAGTACATGCCGTTGATGGCGTACTGGTTCGCGCGGACGGCGTACGTCTCGGTCACGTTGAGGCGGTTCGTGGTGAAGAAGTTCACCCACTCAAACGACCACGAGAACCCGCCGACCCGGTAGCGGAGCATCGCCGAGTTGTCGACGTTGCGCAGGCGGGCGTAGCCGTACTCCTGCGCCTCGACCCAGTTCACGAGCTGCGACGAGCCGATGAGGTACCAGAGCGAGAGGTCCTTCGTGAAGTTGAAGCCCACCTGGCCCGTCATGCCCCACCCGAAGAGGTCGGTGTACTGGCCGGCAAGCGGCTGCCCGGCGGGGGCGACTGCGTTGAACTGGACCAGGTTGCCGAGGAGGCCGCCCGTGTTCTTGCCGTACCAGGCGGTCCCGTAGAGGGTCACCGGGCCGAGGTTGAACTGGAGGCCGGCGCCGCCCGCGAGGACGGTCCGCTGCGTCGCCTTGCTGGCCGCCGAGGAGGAGTTCACCGTCTCGTTCGGGCCGTTCAGGTCGAGGTTGTTCCAGTGGCCGCAGAGCCAGAACTGGACGACCTTCGAGGTGAGCTTGTAGCGGGCCTCGACCATGGGAAGGCCCGAGGCGCTCGCGGCGTCGAAGTTGAAGGCGCCACCCGACTGCGCCGTGCCCGGGTTCCAGCCGCCGAAGGTCCAGGTCGCCTCCGCGATTTCGACCGCGAACTCGCTCTTCACGTCCGCCGAGCCGAACCGGAAGAAGGCGTAGAAGCCGGGCGACCTCCAGCCGATGTTGCCGCCGGCGTAGCCGAGCGGGAAGGCGATGTGCCCGTCGCTCACCGGGGCCGTCGCGAACATGAGGTGGTTCTGCTGGCCCATCCAGAGGGTCACGTTCTCCCAGGCGAGCTCGGCGTAGGCGAAGCGGAGCCGGGGCATCACCGACTGCTCGCCGAAGCCGTTGTAGGCGGCGGGAGCCACCGCGGCGGTCGTGGTGCAGGTGGCGTTCGTGCAGACTGTCGCCGGCGTGCCGACGCCGACCTGGTACGCGCCGAAGAAGTCGATCTCGACGACGCCCTTCGGGATCGCGCCCATCACCTCGGGGCCCTTCATCGAGAAGTTGAGGCGGGTCTGGCGGACGTCGCCGGAGAACACCGGCTTGTCCGTCACGTAGGTGGACTGCCCGGCCGCCGACGGGACGGCATACAGGGCCTGCCCGCCGCCGCTCAAGCCAGTCGGGCTATCCTGGATGTACAGCATGCCGCCGATGAAGCCGTGGAACCCGAACTCCCACGCCGGAGGCTTCGGCTCCTCCTTCACGACGACCGTCACGGACTCGAGCTTCTTCTCTTCGACGACGACGTTGGGGGTGGGCTGCGCGGTCTGGGCGCGAGCTGCACCGACCACAGAGAGTAGGAACAAACCAAAGAGAGCCTTGATTCTCACGTGTGTCCTCCGGTTCAAAGACTGAATCGAGGAAGCGACGCCTCTCGCCGGACCACTTCCCATCCGTGACGAGTGTGTGAGTTTCTCGCACTAACGGTTCGCCGGTCGCAAGTTGCATCGCGTCATTGCACCCTCCGGGGTCGGGCAACCCACCATTTCTCTTGATCTTCGTCAAGAACTGGCGGGTGATCCGGGCCGAACTGAAAGAATCGTTCGTCCTCGGTCTTCGCGGTCCGTCTCGCGAGCCGGCATTGGCCGCACCCGCGGTCAAGCGTCGCCCCTCGCAGCTACCCGCCCGGAATCCTTCGCATCTCTTGCCCCGGCTCCGGCCGTGGTGTACGACCCGAGGTCTCGACCCCGCGATTCCCCCGGAGGACACAATGCGCCTTGCTCTCCTCTCCCTCCTCGCCCCACTCGCGATCAGCGCCGGCAGCGCCCGCGCCGCGGAGACGGTCAAGATCGGCGGCGTCTTCTCGCTCACCGGCAACGCGGCCGCCTACGGCGCCCAGCAGAAGGCCGGCGTCCAGCTCGCCGTCGACGAGGTGAACAAGGGCGGGAAGCTCCCGGGCGTGACCCTCGAGCTGGTCCTCGACGACGACGGGACCTCGCGGGACCAGGGGATCACCGTCTTCCAGCGCCTCATCAACCGCGAGAAGGTGAGCGCGATCATCGGGCCCACGCTCTCGACGACCGCCACGGCCGCGGACCCCATCGCCCAGGCCTCCAAGGTTCCGGTGGTCGCCGTCTCGAACACGGCGCCGAAGGGGATCACGGACATCGGCGACTACGTCTGGCGCGTGTCGCTCACCGAGGCCCAGGTGATCCCGGCGGCGCTCGCCCTCGCGAGGCAGAAGCTCGGCTTCAAGACCGCGGCACTGCTCTACGGCAACGACGACGCCTTCACGAAGGCGGGATTCGACGTCATGGAGGCGGCGCTCAAGGCCTCCGGGGTCCAGATCCTGGGCATCCAGACCTTCGCCACGAGGGACCGGGACTTCAACGCACAGCTCACGGCGCTGAAGGACCTCAAGCCCGACATCCTTCTCGTGTCGGCGCTCGTGGAGCAGGCGGGCAGCATCGCCGTCGCCGCCCGCCAGCTCGGCTACACCGGCCCCATCATGGGCGGCAACGGCTTCAACAGCACGAAGTTCATCCAGCTCGCCGGCCCGGCCGCCGAGGGCGTGCTCGTGGGGACGGCCTGGAACCGGGCGAGCCAGGACCCCGTGAACCAGGCCTTCATCGCAGCCATGAAGGCCCGCGGCACGGACCCCGACCAGTTCGCCGCCCAGGCCTACACCGGCGTCCTCGTGATCGCCGACGCCATCCGGCAGGCGGGCCTGAAGGGCGGGCGGGACGACATCAAGGCCGGATTCGCGAAGGTGAAGGACCTTCCGACCCCCCTCGGCAAGTTCTCCTTCCTGCCCAACCGGGACGGCAACCACCCGGCGGCGGTCCAGGTCGTCCGGGGCGGCAAGTTCGAGATCCTCCAGTAGGGCGACCGGCGCGGCGTGGGCCAGCAGATCGTCAACGGCCTGTTCCTGGGCAGCATCTACGCGCTGTTCGCGCTCGGCTACACGCTGGTGTTCGGGGTGCTCGACATCCTGAACCTCGCGCACCAGGCGGTGTTCATGCTGTGCGCATACGTGGCGCTGCTGCTCGTCCTCCACCTGCACCTGCCCATGTTCGTCGCCTTCCCGATCTCCGTCGGGGTGGGAGGCCTGGTGGGGCTCGCGGTCGAGCGGCTCGCCTTCCGCCCGCTCCGGGGCCGCAGCGACTCCAACGTCACGGGGCTCATCAGCTCCATCGCGCTCGCCACCATCCTCGAGGCGCTCGCGCTGCAGCTCTTCGGACCGGACGTGGAGCGCTTCCCGTTCGGGATCGTCCCCGACCGGAGCCTCCACCTCGGGAACGCGGTGGTCTCCGAGCTGCAGCTCGTGATCATCGGCATCGCGCTGTCGATGCTCGCCGCCCTCACCTTCGTCCTCAAGCGGACCGCGCTCGGGAGGCGCATCCGGGCGGTGGCCGAGAGCCCCGTCGCCGCCCGCATCCTGGGGGTCGACGTGGACCGGGTCATCGCCGCCTCGTTCTTCGTGAGCTCCGCCCTCGGCGCGGCCGCGGGCGTCCTCTTCGGTCTCGCCTTCAACAGCGTCTCGCCGGACATGGGCCGGACGGTGGAGCTGAAGGGGCTCGCGGTCATCATCCTCGGCGGCATGGGGAGCATGCCCGGCGCGGCCATCGCCGGCTTCGCGCTCGGGCTCCTCGAGGTGTTCACCGTCGCGAAGCTCGGGTCCTCCTACCGGGACGCCGTGGCCTTCGGGGTCCTCTTCCTCGTGCTCGTCATCCGCCCCCGCGGGCTGCTCGGGGCGGCGGCTCTCCGGGAGGCCTGAGAGCGCGTGGGCGCCGATTCGCTGCGAGACCTCTGGCTCACCTACCAGTCGACGGTCGCCTTCATCGGGCTGAACGGCCTGCTCGCGCTCTCCGTCTACACGACCCTCTCGTGCGGACAGCTCTCGCTCGCCCAGGCCGGCTTCATGGCGCTCGGCTCCTACGCGGCCGCCGTCCTCACCCTGCACACCGCGGCTCCGTTCCCCGTCGTGCTCCTCGCCGGCGCGGTCGCGCCCGCGCTCGTCGCCGTCCCGCTCGGGCTGCCGGTGCTCCGCCTGAAGGGGGTCTTCCTCGCCATCGCCACCATCGGGTTCGGCGAGGTGGTGCGAATCTTCTTCGTGAACCTCGACTTCACGAACGGGGCGCTCGGCCTCGTCGCCATCCCACAGCGGACCGGGATCTGGATGATCTACCTGGCGCTCGCCGCGGCGCTCTTCGTCCTGTGGCGGATCCAGGGATCGCGCGCGGGCTACGCGCTCGAGGCCATCCGCGAGGACGAGCCGGCCGCGCGAACGATGGGCATCGACTCGTCCGCCTACAAGCTCTCGATGCTCGTGCTCGGGGCGGCGCTCGCGGGCCTCGCCGGCGCTCTCGACGCCCACCTGAACTTCATGGTCGCCCCGGCGAACTACGGCTTCGGCCGGGTCGTGGACATGCTCGTCTACGCGGTGGTGGGGGGCACGACGGTGTTCTACGGGCCCGTGCTCGGCGCGGCGTTCCTGACGCTGCTTCCCGAGGTGCTCCGGGAGCTGGGCAGCCACGTGGGGCTCCAGCCCGGGCCGCTCCGCCTCTTCGTGAACGGCCTCGTCCTCCTGCTCGTCATCCTCTTCCTCCCGAACGGCATCGCGTCCCTCCCGGCGCGGATCCGGCGGCGGCTCGCGGCGCGCCGGGCGGAGGCCGACCTTGCTTAGGCTCGGCGGCGTCGCGCGCACCTTCGGCGGGCTCCGTGCCGTGGACGGCGTCGACTTCGCCGTCGGCGAGGGAGAGGTCCACGGCCTCATCGGCCCGAACGGCGCGGGGAAGACGACGCTCCTGAACCTCGTCTCGGGGCTCATCCGCCCCTCGGGCGGCGAGATCTCGCTCGGCGGGCGGCGCATCGACCGCCTGCCGTCCCACCGGATCGCGGCGCTCGGGATCACCCGCACCTACCAGAACATCCGGCTGTTCCCCGCGCTGTCGGCGGTCGAGAACGTGCTCGTGGGATCGCACCTGCGCCGGTCGGACCCGCTGTGGAAGCGGATGCTGTTCCTGCCCGGGTACCGGCGAGAGGAGGCGGACGCGTTGCAGCGGGCGCTCGCGTTCCTCGCCCGGGTCGGAATGGAGGAGCGGGCCAGGGAGCGGGCGAGCAACCTCTCCTATGGCGAGCAGCGGCGGGTGGAGATCGCTCGCGCGCTCGCCTCTTCGCCCCGGGTGATCCTGCTCGACGAGCCGACCGCCGGGATGAACCCGACCGAGGTGAGCTCGATCGCCTCCTTGATCCGGGAGGTGACCCGCACCGGCCAGTCGGTCCTGCTCGTCGAGCACAACGTCAAGCTGGTGATGGACGTCTGCGACCGCATCACCGTCCTCAACTTCGGCAAGGTCATCGCCGACGGCACCCCCGCCGCCGTGGCCACCGACCCGGCGGTCATCGCCGCCTACCTGGGGAGCGAGGGATGAGCTCCCCCTGCACTCCACTGCTCGAGGTGCGCGACCTGCACGTGAGCTACGGCCACGTCCAGGCCGTCCGCGGCGTCTCCTTGAAGGTCGAGGCCGGCCAGACCGTCGCCCTCATCGGCCCGAACGGCGCGGGAAAGACGAGCACGCTCGCCGCCGTCGCCGGGCTCGTCTCTCCGCGGCGGGGCCACGTCCTCCTCGAGGGCGAGGAGGTCACCCGGCTGCCCGCCCACCGCGCGGTGTCGCGCGGCATCGTGCTCGTGCCGGAGGGCCGCGCCATCCTCGGGCGGATGACGATCGAGGAGAACCTGCTCATCGCCCTCGAGGGGCGACCGCCCCTCCCGGGCCGGACCGAGGTCCGGCAGATGATCGAGGCCCAGTACGAGCGCTTCCCCGTGCTCGGCGAGCGCCGGCGGCTCCTCGCCGGCTCCCTGTCGGGCGGAGAGCAGCAGATGCTCGCCATCGTCCGCGGCCTGCTGATGCGCCCGCGGATCCTCCTGCTCGACGAGCCCTCCATGGGGCTCGCCCCGCTCCTCGTCCAGCAGATCTTCGGCATCGTCGAGGCCATCCGGCGCGAGGGCGTGACCGTCCTGCTCGTCGAGCAGAACGCACGCCTCGCGCTGCGCGTCTCCGACCACGCCTACGTGCTCGAGCGCGGCCAGATCGCCCTGCAGGGCCCGGCGCGGGATCTCGCGGCCGACGTGCGGGTGCAGGCGGCCTACCTGGGCGGCGACGTGGAGGCGTGAGGCGCGCTACTTGGGCGCGCGCTCGCTCGAGATCCGGACGGCCTCGGCGACGAGCGCCTCCTCGAGGTCCTCCGCCTTCATCCGCTTCACGATCTGGCCGGCCTTGAAGAGCAGGCCCACGCCCCCGTGGCCGTAGGCCACGCCGACGTCCGCCGCCGAGGCCTCCCCCGGGCCGTTCACCTCGCAGCCCATGACGGCCACGCTGACCTCGCCCTTGAGCGTGGAGAGGCGCTGCTCGACCCGTTCGGCGATGGGGATCATGGCCACCGAGCAGCGCCCGCAGGTCGGGCACGCGGTGAGGCTCGCCCCGCCGAACTTGAGCCCGAGCGCCTTGAGCAGGCTGCGGGCGACCTTCACCTCCTCGACCGGGTCGGCGGCGAGCGACACGCGCAGCGTGTCCCCGATCCCGTCGGCGAGGAGGATGCCCAGCCCGGCCGCGCTCTTGATCGTGCCCGTCAGGAGCGTGCCCGCCTCCGTGATCCCGAGGTGGAGGGGGTAGTCGAACTTCCGGGAGAAGAGCCGGTTCGCCGCCACCGTCATCCCGATGTCGTGCGCCTTGAGCGAGACCTTGATCTCCCGGTAGCCCTCGTCCTCGAGCAGCCGGATGTGGCGCTCGGCGCTCTCGACCATCCCCTCGGCCGTGGGCCATCCGTGGCGCGAGACGATGTCCTCCTCGAGCGAGCCGGCGTTCACGCCGATGCGGATGGGCACGGCTCTCTCGCGCGCGGCCTTCACCACCTCGCGGACGCGCTGCTGGCTCCCGATGTTGCCGGGGTTCAGGCGGATGCAGTGGATCCCCGCGTCCAGCGCCCGGAGCGCCAGGCGGTAGTCGAAGTGGATGTCGGCGACGAGCGGCACGGGCGAGCCGCGCACGATGGCGGGGAGTGCCGCCGCCGCCGCCTCGTCCGGGACGGCGAGCCGCACGATGTCCGCCCCGTGCTCCGCCAGCGCGGCGACCTGCGCGAGCGTCGCCGCGACGTCGGCCGTCTGCGTGGTGGTCATCGACTGGACGGCGATGGGTGCGCCGCCCCCGATGGCCACGGGCCCGACCCGAATCTGCCGCGTCTTCCGACGCTCGGCGATCGCCGAGATGCTGCCGTGGTCGTAGGCGCCCATGGGGAGAAGCCGGCGGCCCCATCCTTAGCGGGGAGCCGCCGGCCGCGCCAGGGAAGCTACTTCTGGGCGAGCTCGGCGTCGATGAGCTCTTTGAACGCCTCGAACGGCTGCGCTCCGTTGACGAGCATGCCGTTCACGAAGAAGGCCGGCGTCCCCGTCACCCCGAGGTCGGACCCGGCCTTGTGGTTCTCCTCGACGAGCTTCGCCTTCTCGCCGGAGTCGAGGCACTTGTCGAACTTCGCCTGGTCGAGCTTCAGTTCCTTCGCGTACGCCTTGAGCTCGGGTGCCTCCAGCGCGCGCTGGTTCGCGAAGAGCTTCGAGTGCATCTCCCAGTACTTGCCCTGGTCGCCCGCGCAGTGGGCGGCCTCGGCCGCCTTGGGGGCGTTCGGGTGCATGGGAAGGGGGAAGTCGCGGTAGACGAGCCGGACCTTGTCGGGGTAGGCGCGGAACACCTCGGCGACCGTCTGCTCTGCCCGCCCGCAGTAGGGGCACTCGAAGTCGGAGAACTCCACGATGACGATCGGAGCCTTGTCGGGGCCCCTCGCGGGTCCCTTCGCCTCCACCGTCTGGCGCGGCGGGTGGTAGGCGGCGAGGAGGATCTCCACCTTGGCGTCCGCCTTGAGCTTCTCGTAGTAGGCCTGCAGCGCCTGGCTCGCCTTCTGCTGCTTCAGGTAGCGGACGATGCTCTCCTTCACCTGGTCGAGGGGCGGGAGGTCGCGCCCCTGGGCCTTGGCGGAGTCGTAGAGTGCCTTCACCTCGGCCGCCGTCGGGTCCGCGATCTTGTCGATCACCTCGGCGCGCACGTAGTCGTCGAGGGACTTCCCCGCCGCCTTCGCCTTCGCCTCGACGAGGCGCTTGGCGATGAGCGCGTCGAGGCTCGCCCGCCGCAGCTGGTACAGCTGCTCCTGGTACTGCTGGTCGAGCTTCTTGAGCTCCGTCTTGGCGTACTCGTCGAGTTCCTTGTTGGTGACGACCTCGCCCCCGATCTTGGCGGCGGGGGCGTTCGGGTCGGGGGCCTGCACGGCCTCCGGCGCCTTCGCAGGCGCGGTGGAGGGCGAGGTGCAGGCGAGCGCTGCGACGCCCGCGAGCGCGGTGAAGAGGAGGTTCGAGGACATGGTGCTCCTGGTCGCGTGGAGTAGAGGCGGCGGGATTGTTGGAGATAACCCGCGAAAGGTCAACGCCATTCCGGAGGATCGGCGACCCGCTTCGTGCGAAGATCCGGGTCGCGCGGAGGTGGCCTTTGCCCGAGGACGCCTGGAACCCCGACCGGTACGCCCGCTTCCGTTCGGAGCGGTCCCGGCCCTTCCACGACCTGCTCGCGCTCGTCCGACCGCGGCCGGGCATGCGCGTCGCGGACCTCGGCTGCGGATCCGGGGAGCTCACGGCGCTCGCCCACCGGGAGCTCGCGGCCCGCGAGACGGTGGGAATCGACTCCTCCGCGGCGATGCTCGAGAGGGCCGCGCCGCTCGCCGGCGGCGGCCTCACCTTCCGGCGCATGGACATCGCGGACTTCGCCCGCTGGGGCGAGGCGCCCTTCGACCTCGTCCTCTCGAACGCGGCGCTCCACTGGCTCCCCGATCACCCCGGGCTGCTCGGGTCGATCACGGCCGCCCTCGCGCCCGGTGGGCAGCTCGCGGTGCAGGTCCCGGCGAACCACGCCCACCCCTCCCACCGCCTCGCGCACGCGCTCGCCGCGGAGGAGCCCTTCGCCGCGGCGCTCGGCGGGTACGTGCGGGAGATCTCGGTGCTCGAGGCCCCCGACTACGCCGTGCTCCTGCACCGTCTGGGATACCGCGACGCGCAGGTCCGCCTGCAGGTCTACGTCCACGAGCTCGGCGGGGTGGAGGAGGTCGTCGAGTGGCTGCGCGGGACGCTCCTCACCGACTACGAGCGGCGCCTGCCCGGGGACCTCTGGGAGCGATATCTTTCCGCGTACCGCGAGCGGCTGGCGGGGCTCCTCGGCCCGGAGCGCCCGTACCTGTACACCTACCCCCGCATCCTCTTCTGCGGGTCGCTGCCGTAGGCGACGCCGCCGGCGCGAGGAGTCGGGTGGGCCCGGACCCGGGGGCAGCCGCACCCGGCTGCGGGGGCCGGCGCGTCGAGGCGAAGCGCCCCGAAACCGGGCGCCTTCTCGGCGGGCGAGGTGGCACGGAGGCCGCAAGGAGAGAGAGCGTGCTGCTGCCCGTCGGCTCCCCCGAGCCCGAGGCGCTCCGGGACCTCGCCCCCTCCGAGATCACGGCTCGCCTCGGGCGTCTTTTTTCGTCCTCGGCGTACCGTCCCCCGATGCTTCCCACCGTTGCGCTCAAGGTGATGGAGCTCTCGCGCCGGCCGGACGTGGACTTCGACTCGGTGCTTTCCGTCCTCGAGGGCGACGGAATGCTCGCCGGCCGGGTGCTCGCCATCGCCCAGTCGGCGGCGTACTCGGGGCGGACGCCGGCCACGTCGCTTCGCCAGGCGCTCGTGCGGCTCGGCATCCGCACGCTCCGCAACGTGGTCCTCGAAGCCGCGCTCAACCTGCGCGTGTTCCGCGTCCCGGGCTTCGAGTCGACCATGGAGCGCCTGCGCCTGCACACGAGCTACGCCGCCCACTTCGCGGCGCTCGTGGCGAAGGGTGCCGGACTCGATCCCGAGGCCGCCTTCCTCTGCGGCCTGCTCCACGACGTCGGGATCGCGGCGGCCCTGACGGCCCTCTCCGACGACCTCCGGAACCGGCCGCTCCCGGCCGAGGACCTGGCGCTCGTCCTCGACGCCGTCCACGCCCAGGCCTCCGGCCTCCTCGTCGGCGTGTGGCAGCTCGCCCCGGAGGTGAAGGCCGTCGTCTCCCGCCACCACGACCTCCGGGCAGGGGGCGAGGTGAATCGCATGGTCGCGGCGCTCATCGTGGCCGAGCAGCTCGCCTACGAGAACGACGCCGGCATGGTCCCGGTGCGGTGGCCGGACGAGGGCGGCACCGAGCCGCTCCCGCCCCCGCCGGGCGCCTTCGACGCGAATCCCCAGGCC
>DATKJV010000022.1:0-3026 GCA_035543235.1 Anaeromyxobacteraceae bacterium
AAATCCGTAGCTTGGCAACTTCTGCACAGAGCTTCGACCACTCGACGTTGGTGTAGAGCTCCATCACGTCCTTTGGCGGCTGGTGGGTTCCGCGCCGCAGGACGTCCTTGTCCGCGCCATCCTCCCGGGCGAGCGAGATGAAGGTCCGCCGGAGGTCGTGGACGCGTCGGGGATCGATGCCGAGAGTCCGTAGGTCGCGAAGGAAGCACTTCCGCGTGTAGTTCTTGTCCCGCATCCGCCACGCCGGTGAGTGCCGGCCCTTCCCTTTCGGTGGCGGGGGCGTCGGGACCACGAGGTCGTCCGGAACAGGCGGACGGCCCATCGTCAACTCGAACCCGTGCGCCTGCCATTCGCGCAGGATGTGCCCGAGCACTGGGTGGACGGGCATCCAGCGGACCACCTTCGTCTTCGTGCCGCGCTTGTTGTACGACCGTGCCACGACGATCCTCCCAAGCGGGAGCATGTCGAGCGAGAGGTTCCGGAAGCGAAGGCCTCCCATCTCTCCAACGCGGAGCGCGGCGAGACCTAGGAGCGCGTTCGCCACGCGCTCGTGCTCGGGGAGGCGGGTGGCGCTCACGAGCGACAGCAGTTCGTCACGGCTGTACTGGGCCTTCGCGCGCCACTCGGGGTCCGCGTCCACGATCTGCGGCAGCTGGGCACGTCCGAGAATGCAGGGCGTCGTGTCGATGAGCCCTTCGACCGCCGCGTCCCGGAACATGGACTTCATCGTGTAGTAGACGTTCCGAACCGTTCGCGGTGCGTAGCCATCGGCGATCCACTGCCGCACCATGGAGGCGACGTGCCTTGGCCTCACCTCGCCGAGTTCCATGTCGCCGATGTGCTGGAGGACGTGGAGACGAAGCGCGCCCCCCTCGCTCTTCTCGTTCTCGACGAGGCCCTTCCGGGTCTCGAGCCAGCGGTTGGCCCAAGTACGAACGGTCACCGGCCCAAGGAGCCCGCCGAGTCCCTCGCCAGCCAGGAGCCGGTCCCTGACCTTTGCCAGGAGATCGGTCGCTCGCTTCTCCTCGCCGACGCCGAACGAGGTCGGGACCTGCTTCCAGCCCTCGGGTCCCTTGACCTTCAGCCAAAGCACTCGGCCCCTCGCGAAGACAGATCCTCTCCATTTTGCGCCCCGAGCCATCGCTACCTCTTCGCACTCCTGTGTGACATCGCGGCGAGCACCCGGGACGCTTCCTTCTCGACATCTCGGGTGTTGGCCCGTCCCGCTGGAGCCACAGGTTCCGTCGTCCTGGTGAAGGCCTCGTAGTCGCGCTGCGTGATCCGGTACTCGCGCATGCCCGGGCTTCGCATCGCGCGCAGGAGCCCCTTCGCGATCCAGCGCTGGACGGTCTTCGTCGACACCCCGCAGAGGTGCGCTACGGCCTCCACGGTCAGGAGTGGCTCCACCGCGGGACGCGATGGCCGTTTGGCCTCTAGAGCGCGCTCGAGCTGCGTCAGTTCCTCCCGCAGGACCTCCCGGGCGACGTCGCGAGCAATCTCCCGGATCTCGCTATCGATCGCCATGGCCACTCACCTCACTCGGCGGGTACTCGAACGGGAAATGTCCCCTACCGCTTGCCCTTCCCGCTTCCCGGGCGGTCGAACCCGGGGCCATCCGCCTGGACGGCCTCGCTCCGCCGGTAGAGGACGTGCTGGAAGTACTCGTACCTGTCCATGCCGAGCTCGCGCCGGTCCTCCTCGAGCCCCTCGACCACGGCGCGGGGCAGCCCGTAGTAGCGGTGGTACCCGTCCATGACCCTCACGACGTGAGCGGTCGCGTCGAGGCCGCGGGCCGAGGCCTCCGCCTTGAACGCGTAGACGACGTCGAGCGGCATGCGGAAGGTCTGCATGACCTTCTCGCTCGTCGAGAGGCTCTCCTGCTCGACGGCTTCTGCCGCAGTCGCCCTGCGCTCGTTCGTACCGGAAGGCTTCCTGGGGGACATATCGTGGGTCCTTTCACGTATCCTTTATACATCAGATTGTAATACCGCGCAACGGGCGCACGGCGCCCCAGACCGGGAACGCCCCAGCACCCCGGTCATCGCCTACTCGGGCTTCCGGGGCACCGGCTCGATGCCCTGGCGGGCGAGCCACTGACGGGCCCGGACCTCGAGCCGTGCCTTGCGGAACGCGAACCAGCGCTCCCGCTCTAGGGGCTCGTCCCCCAGCACCCGCTTGAAGCGCCCGAAGGCGCCCTTCCCGGCGATGGCGTCTTCGAGCCGCTCGCGGAAGCGGGCGCCGCTCACCGTGGCGATGAACTCCTCCATGTCGCGGTAGGCGACCTGGGTCTCCTCTGGCTCGACGATGACGAAACGGGCCGCATCCTCGAGCTCGTCCCGCGAGACGGGGAGGTCGTCGTCCCCGTCCTCCTGCACGAGGAGGATGTCTCCCGCCTCCTTGTCGAGGTACCAGGAGTGTCCGCTCTCGTGGTCCTCGAGCGCGAAGGATAGCTCGTCCATGTCCACGGCGAGCTGCTTCCGGCTCGCGGTCACCCTCGCATGCATCGCCTGCTCGGCCTTGTCCTCCTCCGCCTGGAACGCCTCGTAGGTCATGCCGTTCTCGAGAGCTTCGACCAGGAAGCGGGCTCCCTGGTTGTCGGAGGGGTTGAGCCAGAGCATGCGCTCGAAGTTCGCCCTGGCCTCTGCGAACCGGCCGAGGCGCCAGAGGGCGAGACCGTACCCGTGGAGGCAGCGCAGGAAGGGCCGGTTGTCGACGAGACCCCAGGGCAGGACCCCGTCGAATCCCGCCCCGAGCGACAGCTCGCCGACCCGGACCCCGACCTCATAGTGGCGGAGCGCCTCCTTTGGACGCAGGTCGAAGATGTGGTTGCCCAGGTGGGCATGAGCGTCGAGGCAGCGAAGGTCCTCCCGGAGCTCTCGCATGAGGAGCGCGCGCGCCCCGCGGTAGTCCCCGCCCTGGTTGAGCTCGCTCGCCTCGACGATCGGGTCGGTGTCCCAGTTGGTGGGGTCGGCACCGGGTATGACCTGCTCCATCTCGAAGGCCGGGCGAGGTCCCCGGGCCACGAT
>DATKJV010000023.1:0-13831 GCA_035543235.1 Anaeromyxobacteraceae bacterium
GGCCTCGGCGATGCGGAGCCGCTCGACCCGGAGGGAGAGCCCGCCGCCGTCCTTCGCGACCGCGCCGCCGTCACCGCCACCCTGGAGGAGGTCCTGGAAGTTGAGCTGCCCCTTCTCGTCGAGCGCGACCCGCGCGAAGGGCCGGACGAGGCGGATGTCCGAAAGGTCGACCTCCTTGCGAACGATCGTGAGGAGGTTCGCGTTCACGTAGAGCTCGTCGAAGGCCGCGAACGTCGCCCCGTCCGGATCCTGGACAACGAAGCCCCGGATCGTGATCGAGAGGGCGAAGGGGTTGATGTGGAGCTCGCGGACGGCCACCGGGCGACGGAGCGCCGAGCCGAGCCGGCTCTCGAGCTGCCGGCGCACGATCGGAGGAGCGACGACGAAGCCCAGGAGGCCGTATGCGATCACGGCGACGACGACGGAGAGGAGCGCGCGCCGGTGGCGCCGCACGAAGGCGGTGAACCTGGCCATGAGGTCAGTGTGATTACACCTTCGGCCCGGCGGCCGCCGGGCCCGGGTGGGGGGCGCGGCGGCGGTGCCGCTACGCCGCCGCGGCCGCGGGCGCCGACGTCGTCGCCGGCTGCTCCGTGACGCTCCGGAGCGCGTCGGCGACGAGCTCGGCGACGTGGCTCACGATCCCGTTCGCCGACCACGCTCCGGCCGACGAATCCGAGCCGTAGTGGCCCCGAGCGTGGCGATGGTGGTGGCGGTGATGATGGCGTACGGGCGCCGCCGCCTGGCCGGAGCCGTCCGCCGCGCTCGCATCGCTGCTGCCGGAGGGGGCAGCGGCCGATCCCGAAGACGAGGCCGCCTGCGACGACGCGGCAGAGGAGGAGCTCGCGTCGGTGGCGGCCGATCCCGAGGACGTTGCCGTCTGCGCCGATCCGGCAGGGGAGGAGCTCGCGTCGGCGCTCGGAGCCTGCGCCTGCTCCAGCGGGGAGAGGTCGCCTGCCTGTGCCGCTGCCGCGAACCGGTCGGCGAGCGCGCTCAGGAGGACGGCCCGCCCCGCGGAGGCCTGTTGCGCCTCCGCGCGCAGCTCGTCCGCCACCTTGCTCATCACCGCCTTGAAGCGGTCCGGGTCGGTCTTCGCGAGGTCCTGGAGCTGGCTCAGCAGGGTCGCGCCCTGGGAGACGGTCGGGGCCTGCGATGCCTGGACCGGAACCACCTCGACCTGGACGGAGATGCTGATTTCGTACGACGGTGCGACCGGTGTGCTTCCGACGGCGCTCACGCTCATGACAGTGCCCTCGCTGCCGCCCGTTGCGGCTCCCCCTCTCATCGGCACGGCTACCGCCGACGCAAAGGCTCTCCCTCCTTCGCGGCAGGGAGGCAGGGCCACCGACGAGTGCCGGGCTCAGCCCGTCGTCGGGGGCGGATGGACGTCCCGGAGCAGCGCCCGCCAGCCGGCAGCGTGGCGCTCGAGCAGCCACAGCTCCTCGGCCCGCTCGCGGGATCGCCGGCCCGACTCCGTGTACTCGACGTCGTACTCGAGCCAGGCGGCGGCGAGCGCGTCCCCCCATGCGTGCACGCGCACGCCGAGGACGTCGAACCGGTGCACCTCCGCGACGCCGATGAACGCCTCGAGGCTCTCCACGAAGGCCTGGGCACCGTGGACCTGCGGGGCGCCACCCGGAGGCGCGATGACCACGTCCGGGTGGAGCATCGGCAGGACATCGACGGGCCGCCCCTCCAGCCAGGCCCGGTTGAACTCACGGAAGAAGCCCTCGATCGCGCCTTGCACCGCTGCGGACATGGCCGCCTCCCCGAGCACGGGTCGACGGCCGCGCCCGCGGGAGATCCTAGCCTCGCCGGGCGCCTGGGACACGGGGCACCCTGCCGCCTACCCTTCCCGGGCCCCGCCCTGGGCGCGCACGCGGGCGCGCCCGGCGACGAGATGGCCAAGCGCCACCGCCCCGGCCAGGGCGGCGGCCCCGGACCACAGGGCGGTCGCGCCCAGGGCGCCGAGAACCGCACCCCCGACCGCCGGCGCGAGCGCGAGCCCGGCGCCGAAGGCGAACGAGAGGAGTCCCTGGTAGCGGCCGCGGAGCTCCGGGGGAGCGAGGCGGGACACGACGGCGGACAGGGTCGGGATGAAGAGGATCTCGCCGAGCGTCCACACGCCCGTCGCGACCGCATAGGTCCACGGAGCGGCGCACAGAGCGTAGGCACCCGTGCCCGCCCCGACGAGCAGGGCCGCCGCGGCGAGGACGGAGCCGTCGGGCCACCGAGCGGCGAGGCGGGCGGACGCCGGCTGGAGGAGGACGATGAGGACACCGTTCACCGCCATGGCGCGGCCGTAGTCCGCGGGGCCGAGCCCCTTCGCGGTCATGGCGATGGGGAGTGCGACCATGAACTGGAACATGGAGAGCAGCAGCGCGACCTGGAGCGCGAGGAGCCGGACGAGGTGCCGGTCCGCGAGCGCCTCGCGATAGCCCGCCCCCTCGCCGGCCCGGCGGCCCGGGGACGGGGACGGGCGGGTCTCGGCGAGGCGCGCCCAGGCAACTCCGGCGAAGAGGAGGGTGGTCAGCGCATCGGCGACGAAGAGCCAGCCGTACCCGTGGCGCGCGAGCGCGCCGCCCACGGCGAACGAGAATGCGATGCCCGCGTTCCGTTCCCAGTAGAGGAGGCCGTAGGCGTCGGCGTACCGGGAAGGCGGCAAGAGATCCGCCACCATGGCGTTCATGGCGGGCCACCAGGCGTGAACGGCGACGCCGAGGAGGAGGACGGCCACGGCCACGAGCGGGGGCGAGGCGAGCGCCGGGAGGAGTGCCGTGAGCGCGGCGGCAGCGGCGAGCGATCCGACGAGGGTCGGCCTCCGTCCGAGCCGATCCGCCGCCTGCCCCGCGAGGATGCCCGCGGGCAGGCTTCCCGCCCCGAAGAGCGCCGCGACGAGCCCCGTCGCCGCCGGGGAGAAGCCGCGCGATCCGAGGAACAGGGCGAGGAACGGGAAGACGAAGGTGGCGAGCGCCATCACCCCCTGGCCGAGGAAGAGCCACCAGAACGCGGCGGGAAGGCCTCGGGCGATGCCGGGCGCGCGCACCGGGGGATGGTAGCGCGACGTTCCCCCGCCTACACCCAGGCGTTGTTCATCACCTCGCCGAGGCCGCCCGCGCCGGGCACGATGTAGTCGTGCTCGTCGAGGCCCCTCTCCCGATCCCAGAGTGTCCCGGGAATCGTTCCCTGCACCTCCGGCGGGGAGAGCCCGCGGTCGAGACGAACGGCGTAGACGACGACGTCCGGGTGGTCGTCGCGCATCCGCCTGAGGTACTCGGGCGTCACGATGAGGTGCATCCCGATGATGCGCCGGGCCCTTCCAGGGACCTTCTTCTTGTAGGTGTCCACCGCGAGCGACAGGGACGAGCCGGTCGCCCCCATGGGATCGGGAAAGAGGAGGAAGGCGTCCTGGACGTCGCCACCGATCTTCATGCCCCCGATGCCCGCCCCGACGACGTGGTCCCCCTCTCCCAGCATGCGGCTCATGACGATGTGGTCCTGTCGGACCTGGCGCGGGTCCAGGACGGTGTTGAGGAGGTCGAAGACCGTGTGGGACGGCAGCGCCCCGGCCCGCGCGATGTTCACCGTCACCGCGCGCGTCCCCGGGTCGATGATCTGCCCCCGGAACACGCCCTCGGGGTTTCGCTCGTGCATCCGCGTCGGGACCTCGACGACCCGCCGCGGGAACTCGGCGTTCAGGACCACGCGGGCGAGCCCCCGGTACAGGTCCACCGCGAGCCGGTTGAGCGCCGGCTGGATGGTCTCCCGCGCCGCCAGCTTCGCGAGGAGGTCGAGGAGGAAGGGGTCGGCGAGCAGGTGGACCTGGGGGCCGTAGCGGTGCTCGATCTCCGGCACCCGGTAAGGCACGCTCTCGTACAGTTGGTCGCGCACGCCGGCACTCTGCCGCGCCAGAACCTGCCCCGCAAGCGTTGACCCGCGCCGGCTTGGCCCCTAGATGGTCGCCATGCCCTCCGCGAACCTCGACCTCGTCGTCCGGCGCATGGCCGACCTCCGTGCCCTCCAGGGCGCGATCGCCGTCCTTCTCTGGGACCAGGAGACCTACCTGCCGAGGCGCGGGGCGGAGGCCCGCGGGGAGCAGCTGGCGGCGCTGCAGGCCGCCGTGCACCGGGGCCTCACCTCCCCGGACCTGGCCGACGCGATCGAGGCGGCCTCGTCCAGGCCCGGGCTCGGCGACGTCGAGAAGGCGCTCCTGCGCGCACTCCGGTGGGAGCGGGAGCGCGCGGTCCGCGTCCCGGAGCGGCTCGTGCGCGAGCTCGCCGAGCTCCAGAGCGCCGCCCTCCCCGCCTGGCGGGCCGCCCGGGAGTCCAGCGACTTCCCGGCGTTCGCCCCGTACCTCCGGCGCGTCGTCGCGCTCAAGCGCGAGCAGGCCCGGTGCCTGGGCGTGCCGGAGGGCGGCGAGGCCTACGACGCGCTCCTCGACGGGTACGAGGAGGGCATGCGGGTCGCCCGGCTGGAGCCGCTCTTCCGGGGGCTCGCCGGCTGGCTTTCGCCGCTGGTCGCCAGGATCGCGGAGCGACCGCCGCCCCCGGATCCCTTCGGCGGGCGGCGCTTCGACGCGGAACGGCAGTGGAGCTTCACGCTGGAGGTCCTCTCCGCCGTCGGCTTCGACCTCGAGGCCGGCCGCCAGGACCGCTCCGTGCACCCCTTCACGCTCGCGGCGGACCCTGGCGACGTCCGGCTCACCACGCGGATCCTGGAGGACCGGCCGATCTCCGCCGTGATGAGCACGGTCCACGAGGCGGGCCACGGGCTCTACGAGCAAGGGCTCCCGGCCGATCACCGGCGGGACGTCCTCGGCCAGGCGCCCTCCATGGGGCTCCACGAATCGCAGTCGCGCATCTGGGAGAATCCCGTGGGGCGATCGCGCCCGTTCTGGCAGCACTTCCTTCCCCGCTTCGCGGCGCTCTTTCCCGAGGTCGCGGGAGTCGGGCTCGACGCCCACTACCGCGCCGTGAACCGCGTCGAGCGCTCTCCGGTGCGGGTCGAGGCGGACGAGGTCACCTACAACCTGCACATCGCCCTGCGGTTCGAGCTCGAGCTCGCGCTGCTGCGCGGCGCGCTCGAGGCGGACGAGCTCGCGTCCGCCTGGAACGAGGGCATGCAGCGTCTCGTCGGGATCCGTCCGCGGAGCGATCGCGAGGGCGTCCTGCAGGATATCCACTGGGCACAGGGCGACATCGGGTACTTCCCGACCTACACCATCGGGACCCTCTACGCGGCGAGCCTCTTCGCCGCGGCCCGGCGATCGCTACCGGACCTCGAGGCGCGGTTCGCGGACGGGGACTTTCGGCCGTTGCTCGCCTGGCTCCGGGAGAACGTGCACCGCCACGGGAGGACCCTTCTCGCCGAGGAGATCGTCGCGCGCGCGACGGGGAGCGGGCTCTGCGACCGCGACTTCCGCGCGTACGTGGAGGCGAAGTACGGGGAGATCTACGCCCTGTGATGGGGCGCCTCGGGACCGCCCGTCACTGATAGTCGGAGACGGCGAAGAGCGTGGTCTCCCACGCTCCGGGGGCGTACTGGCCGAGGAAGATGCGGTAGCCGAGGCCCATCCCGAGGAGCCGGGCCGGGATCACGGCCAGGTCCTCCGGCCGGAAGTGGACCGCGATGGCCAGCCGCGGACGGAAGCGCGCGAGCGTCTTCTCGGCGCCGGCGAGCGCTTCGGCCTCGGCGCCGTCCACGTCGAGCTTCAGGAAGTCGACGCGCTCGAGTCCCCGGGCGGCGACGAAGTCGTCGACCGACCGGAGAGGGGGACCGCCGGACGCCGGGCCTGGGCCGGAGCGGGCGGCGAGAGCCTCGGGCACGAGATCGACCCTTCCCTGCGTCCAGGGGTTGAGCGCCAGGTTTTGCCGGAAGACCTCGCAGCGCTGCGGGTCGATCTCGAACGAGAAGACCTGCCCGGAGGCCCCCGCGCGATGCGCGAACCAGAGCGCCGTGTCGCCGAGTCCACCGCCTCCGTCGATGACCACGTCCCCGCGCTGCGGTCCGATGTGGGCCCCCTCCCGCTCGAGCTCGTATTGCCCCAGGTGTGCCCAGGCGGCGAGCGAGCGCTCCGTGGCGATGACCCGGAGCGGGACCCCTGCCGCCTTCAGGTCGTAGAGGCCGAGCTCTCCGCCGCGCTCCCGCAGGAGCTCCCTCTCGGAGCGCTCGCGGAACTCCTCCAGCCCCTCCTCGTCGAAGTGGAGGCGGACGCGCTCGTCCCCGAGCGCCACGAGCGCCGCCACCTCGAGCATGCAGTCGCGGGAGGCGTCGTCGGCGAGCGCGGCGAAGGTGGTCTCGAAGGCCGGCGCGTGACCGAGCACGAGCGCCGTGTAGCGGGCGGCGCGCTGCAGGGTGGACCCGTAGCCGCGCCCCAGAAACCGCCGCTCCACTGCGGAATCCAGGCGAAGGAGGAGCTGGCGGAAGAACGAGGACTTCGGAAGCGTGGAGATCGGCGGAACCCTGTCGATCATCCCCAGGAACGTCCGGAAGGCCTCCCCGTCGTCCGGCGCCAGAGCGAGCTCGTCGAGGAGCAGGCGGGCCGCCTCGAGCGGGCGGTCCATCTGCGCGAGCGCGATGGCGTGCGCCCTCTTGATCTGCGGGACGCCGGCGGCGAGCCCTTCCGCCCGCTCCAGCCCGGCGAGCGCGATGTCGCTCTCTCCCACCTCGAGGAGGATGGCCGCCGAATGCAGGAGCGCGCTCGCGCGTTCGGAGTCGGTGAAGGTCGTTTGCGACGTCATGAGCGGTCTCCAGCGCGGCGCAGGTGCCGCGCCTCCGCTCGCTGCACGAGCCGGGCCAGCCGGTTCGCGGCCCGCGGTCGCGGGGGAAGGCGCGGTCCACAGCCCCCCGAAGGTGGAAGGCCGGCGTCAGGCGGTTGACGGGGACCGGTCAGCGCCGGGCGTCACCTGGATGACGGGGCGCCGATACCGGCGCCGCCTCTCGCGCCGCGCCCCCCGGATCGGCGCGCCGGGCGCCCGAACGGCCCCGACCCGCGGCAGGTTCACCGCGCAGGCCTGCGCGCGGCCGCGGTGTGCTTCGCCGAAGCGAGCGGCACGCGCGGCACCCCGCTTGCAGCACGCGGGTCGTGGCCCAGCGATACTCCGTCGTCGTCGTCCAGCCACCGGGCTATCTCCACAGCGCCGCCTTCGAGGAGGTGGCCGAGACGCTCCTCCACGCGCTGCGCGCGCTGGGCCAGGACGTCGTCCGCGGCCACGCGCCGCTTCCGGACCGGCGCTCCATCGTCCTCGGAGCGAACCTCCTCGCGAGCCATCCGCTACCCCTCCCCGCGGACGCGATCCTCTACAACCTCGAGCAGATCGACCCCCAGTCCACCTGGATGACGGGGCCGCTGCTGGAGCTCTACCGGAAGCACGAGGTCTGGGACTACAGCCTGCGCAACGCCGCCCGCTACCCGGAGATGGGCCTCCCGGCGCCGCGGGTGGTCCCGGTGGGATCCGTCCCCGAGCTCTCCCGGATCGCACCAGCCGACGAGGACATCGACGTCCTCTTCTACGGCTCGATGAACGAGCGACGCCGGGCGGTCCTCGCGGAGCTCTCCCGGCGCGGGCTTCGCGCCCACGCCGCGTTCGGGGTCTACGGCACCGATCGCGACCGGCTGGTGGCCCGCGCGAAGGTCGTCCTGAACGTCCACTACTACGAGGCGAAGGTCTTCGAGATCGTCCGGGTCTCGTACCTGCTCGCGAACGGGCGCTGCGTCGTCTCGGAGCGCGGGGCGGACCCGGCCGAGGAGCGGGAGTTCGAGGAAGGCGTCGCCTTCGCGGACTACGGCCGGCTCGCCGACGCCTGCGAGGAGCTCTGCGGCGACGCGGCGAAGCGCCGCCGCGTGGCCGACGCCGGCCGCCGTGTCATGGAGGCGCGAGACGCCCGGGCCTTCCTGTCGCGCGCGCTCGGCCTGCCATGGCTCGACCGTCCGCCGAGCCCGTCGCCACCCGCTCTCCCCCGGCTCGCCGACCGCCGGGGCGACGCCGAGACGGCTCGCGCGGGGGTCGCCCGCGCCGGCATCGACCCCTGCGGCGGTCCCGATCCGACCGTGTCGATCGTCGTCCCGGTTTGGAACGAGTGGGTCCACACCTTTCGCTGCCTCCTCTCGCTGAAGCTCCATACGCAGGACGTGCCTCACGAGACCATCGTCGTGGACGACGCATCCACCGACGAGACGCGGATCGCTCTCCCTCGGCTGAACGGCATCCGGGTCCTGCGGAACGAGTCGAACCTGGGACCCGCGCGGGCGCGCAACCAGGGCGCGCGGGTGGCACGCGGCCGCTACGTGCTCTTCTCGAACGGCGGCGCCGAGGCCCAGTCGGGCTGGCTGTCGCCGATGGTGCGGATCCTGGATCAGGAGCCAGACGTCGGAGTCGTCGGCGCCAAGCTGCTGTACCCCGACGGAACCCTGCAGCACGCCGGCCTGGGCGTTGCCTATGCCTCGCCCCTCCCCATCAGCCCCTTCCCCCTCGACCACCGCAAGCCGGCGGAGACCAGCCGGACGAGGCGAGACCTCCCGGCCGTGTCCGGGTCCTGCCTCCTCATCCGGCGAGACCTGTGCGAGGCGCTCGGCGGCTTCGACGAAGCTTACGTGAACGGCCTCGGGGACGTGGACCTGTGCTTCCGCGTGCGGGAGCGCGGCTGGCGCATCGTCTACACGCCCGAGAGCGTCCTCTGCCACCACGGGTCCGTCTCGCCGGGCCCCTTCGACCGGGACGAAGGGGACGTCGCGTTGCTGCACCGGCGCTGGATGGGCAGGTTCCGCGAGTTCACGGAGGACCGCCGGCTGAATCGGGCGCCGCGCCGGACCGGACCGGACCGCCGCCCCCTGTCCGTCGTGGTGGCGACGCTCGACTCCATCTCCGGCGTGGCCCGGTGCCTCGAGGACATCCGCGACGAGCTCCTCCCGTTCGACGAGCTCGTCGTCGCCGACGGGGGTTCCACCGATCCGACGGTCGAGTTCGTGCGCGGGTTCGTCGCGGAGAACCCCCAGGCCCGGCTGGTGCAGGCGAGCGGGCTCGCCGCCGCCCTCCACGCCGGGCTCGCCGTGGCCCGGGAGGAGGAGTGCCTCGTCATCCCGGCCGCCGCGACCGCCGGCGCGGACCTTCTCGACGAGGTGTCCCGGGCGCTCGCCCCCGGACCCGGCCTCGCGCTCGTGGTCCCGCTGCCCGGGGCGCTCCTCGTCGCGGGGCCGACGGCGGCCCTGCGCCGCGCGGCACGGCAGCGACCGCGAGCACTGCTCGAGTCCGACGGCGAGGCCTGCGCCTCCGTCCTTCGCGCCGAGAGGTGCACCGTCCGGACCGGCCTCGGGTCCTCCCGCCCGCAGGCACCCGGCGCGGCGCCACACGTCGGCCCCTCCCCGCACCCCCGAGCCTCCTCGCCCGCCTAGGAAGGACCTCACATGCCTCCCGTCGTCGCCATCGTCTTCAGCAAAGATCGGCCGATGCAGCTCGAAGCCACGCTGCGGTCGCTTCTCGCCACCTGCACGGATCCGAGCCTCCTGCAGGTGAAGGTGCTGTACCTCGCCACGTCCGATGCCATGAACCGCCGGTACGAGCGAGTGGCGGCTGCATTCCCCGGCGTGCACCTCCTCCCCGAGAAGGGCTTCCAGGAGACGCTGCTCGGGGCGCTCGGGGACGCCTCCCACGTCCTCTTCGTCGTCGACGACGCGCTCTTCGTGCGCGCGTGGAGCCTCGGGGGCGTTCTCGCGGCACTCGAACGGAATCCCGAGTCGCTCGGCTTCTCGCTGCGGCTCGGGCGGAACACGACCCACTGCTACCCGCTCGACCGGGCACAGGCCCTGCCCGCCTTCGAGCAGGACGGCGAGGTCCTGGCCTTCGACTGGACCCGGGCCGAGCTCGACTTCGGCTATCCGCTCGAGGTCTCGAGCTCGGTGTATCGCGTCGCCGACATCGCCCCGCTCCTCGCGGGGCTCCGGTACAAGAACCCCAACGAGCTCGAGTCCCGGCTCGATGCCGCCAAGCGAACGCTTCCCGGCCGCCCTCGCCTCCTCTGCCACGCGCTGTCCGTCGCCTTCTGCGCGCCCTTGAACGTCGTGCAGCACGCGTTCCCCAACCGCGCCGGGAACCGCGGGGACCACTCCCCCGGGCGCCTCGCCGCGCTCTTCGACGCGGGCTTGCGGATCGACGTCGGGGCACTGAGCGGCCACGTGCCGAGCGGGTGCCACGAGGAGATCGAGCTGCCGTTCACGGAGGGCGATCGGCCCCCGCGCGTGTCGGTGATCGTCCCCTGTTACGGACAGGCCGAGTTCCTTCCTTTCGCCGTCGCGAGCGTGGTCCAGCAGCAATTCGAGGACTGGGAGATCGTCATCGTCAACGACGGGAGCCCGGACGACACCTCCGCGGTCGCCCGGCGCCTCTCCGAGCGGCTCCGCGATCGCCGGATCCGCCTCATCGAGAAGGAGAACGGGGGACTCGCGTCGGCGCGAAACGCCGGCATCGAGGCCTCCCGCGGCGACCTCGTCCTCCCGCTCGACGCGGACGACGCCATCGACCCGTCCTTCCTCGCCAAGACCGTGGCGGCGCTGGATGCGGACGCCGGCGCCTCGATCGCCTTCACCAACGTCGCGCTCTTCGGGGCGCAGACCGGCGAGTGGCAGATGGGCCCCTTCGACCTCACGCACCTGCGTACGGTGAACCGGGCGACCTGCACGTCGCTGTTCCGCCGGGAGGTGTGGGAGCAGGTCGGCGGCTACAACCCCAACATGGTGCTCGGCTACGAGGACTGGGACTTCTGGGTCGGCGCCGCCGAGCGCGGCCTGCGCGCCGTCCACGTCGCCGAGCCGCTCTTCTTCTATCGGATGAAGGAACAGTCGATGGTCGATCGGGCGAAGGCCCATCACGGCCAGCTCTGGGCCCGGCTCATCCTGAACCACCCGAAGGCCTACTCCGAGGCCGAGCGGGCGGAGGCAGCGCGATTCCTCGCCGCCCGGCCGCTTCCGGTGCGAGGCGCCCCCCAGCCGTCGACCGACGACGCCGCTCCGGGGAGCCCCGCGGTGAGCGTCGTCATCCCCTGCTACAGGCAGGCGGAGTTCCTGCCCTTCGCGGTCTCCAGCGTCGTCATGCAGACCTTCACGGACTGGGAGATCGTCATCGTGGACGACGGCAGCCCGGACGACACCGCGCAGGTGGCGGAGCGCCTCAAGGAGAGGCTCCCGGACCGCTGCATCCGGATCGTCCGGCAGGAGAACGCCGGCCTGAGCGCCGCGCGCAATGCCGGCATCCGGGCCTCGCGGGGCCGCTACGTCGTCCCGCTCGACGCCGACGACGCGATCGACCCGAAGTTCCTGGAATGCACCGTCTCCGTGCTGGAGTCGGATGCGAGCGTGGCCGTCGTCGGCACCGACGGCGTCACCTTCGGGGCGCGGGAGGAACCGTTGCACGCGAGGCCGCTCGCGAGCCTGGACTCCATCCGCCACGGCAACAGCCTCAACTACTGCTCCCCGTATCGACGGGAGGTCTGGGAAGCGCTCGGCGGGTACAACCCCAACATGGTCCTCGGCTACGAGGACTGGGACTTCTGGATCGGCGCCAAGGCGCGCGGATTCGGCTTCGCGCACGTCGCCGAGCCGCTCTTCTTCTACCGTGCCAAGGCCGAGAGCATGTTCACCACCGCTCGCAAGTGGGACCGCCACCTGAGGTGCCGGATCGCGCTCAACCACCCTTCCGCCTTTGGCGAGGCGGAGCGCGCCGCGGCCGAGGCCTTCCTGGCATCGAACCCGCTGCCGCGACGGGATGCGCCCCGCGAGAGCGTCGACGCGGGAACCCCGGAAGCGCCCCCGTCTCCTTTGCCGTCTGCGGGTGCGCGCCTCACTCTCCCCTCCGCGCCGGTGGATGCCGCTTCCACGCTCCACGCCCTGCGAGCCTCGGGTCGGTGGAACGACGGCCAGCCTCTCCGGCTCCACCTCGGATGCGGCGAGCGTTACCTCGAGGGGTACGTCAACGTCGACCTCGCGCCTTCGCCGACGTCGATCATGGCCACCCGGGCCGACGTCTTCGGGGACGTGGCGGAGCTCCGCTTCCCGACCGCGTCCGTGGACGAGGTGCGCTCGCACCACGTGTTCGAGCACTTCCCCCGCACGGAGGCGCTGGCGCTCCTCATCCGGTGGCACGAGTGGCTCCGTCCCGGGGGTCGCCTCGTCGTCGAGACGCCCGACCTCGAGGGATCCGCCCGCACGATGCTCTCGGACCAACCCCTTCACGTGAAGACCGCGGTGGCGCGCCACCTCGCCGGCGACCAGTCCGAGGACTGGGCCTTCCACGTGGACCACTGGTTTCCGGCCCGCCTGGAGCACACGCTGGCTCGGCTCGGATTCGGCGACATCCGGATGGACCAGCGCTCGTGGCCTCACCCGCCCTTTCTCTCGAACGTCACCGCCGTCGCGGTCAAAGCCAGATCCCTGTCCCGCGAGGAGCTCCTCGAGCGCGCCGACGAGCTGCTCACCCAGAGCCTCGTGTCCTCCCAGGAGTCCCCCACCCTGGAGAGGTGGCGGCGGCAGCTCCGGACACGGCTGTCGGACGGGCCGACGCCCCGACCGGCGGCGAGCGCCGCCCCGGGACCGTCCGCCGCCCTGGCGACCGCTTCCGGCGCGGTCGCGTGGATCGCCGCGCACGGCGACCGCGCCCCGCTCGAGGAGATCGTCGACTTCAACCAGCGGCGTCGGGATCGCTGGGTCGCCGATCGGGCCGCGTCCGTCCCTGCCGGGGCCCGCGTGCTCGACGTCGGAGCGGGCACCTGCCCGTATCGGCCCCGTTTCGCGCACTGCCAGTACCTGAGCCACGACTTCAAGCGGTACGAGGGTGCGAAGCTTGGCGGCGGCGTCGAGTACGGCCACATCGACCTCGTGTCCGACGTGACGGCCATCCCCGTGCCCGACGCGTCCTTCGACGTCGTCCTTTGCACCGAGGTGCTCGAGCACGTCCCGCGCCCCGAGGCGGCGGTACGGGAGATGGCGCGGCTGCTCCGCCCGGGGGGCCGCCTCCTGCTCAGTGCCCCGCTCGGCTCGGGTCTCCACCAGCTGCCCTTCCATTACTTCGGGGGCTTCTCCCCGGAGTGGTACCGGGAGGTGGTGCGCGAGGCCGGCCTCGAGATCGTCTCCATCACCCCGAACGGAGGCTTCTTCCGCCTCATGGCACAGGAGATGGCGCGGGCGGCGAGCCTGCTCGCCCAGTCGAGCAAGGACCGGCCGCCACGAGAGGTGCTGGATCTCCTGGGCGAACACCTCCCCCGCTGGTTCCACGCTCTCGACGACGTGCGCTTCAACGACCAGTTCACGGTGGGGTACTTCGTGGAGGCGCTGCGGTTGCCGACGGTCCCCCGCGTGGTGGGTCCCCGGCCCGTCCGTTCCTCGGCGCGCCCGGCCGCGGATGCGATCGCGAGCGCCGGTCCCGGGTCGGGCCCGGCTCCCCTCGAGGCGGGCGTCGCTCCCCCTCCGACGGCGGCGCGCGGCGCGCCCGACACGATGGGGAGGAGCCCGTGACGCCCGGGAGGTGGTGACCCCCCGGGAGCCGCCGGTGGCGGCCGCCCCCTCTCCCCCTCGAGGCGCGCAGCCGCAAAGCCCGCTCGCACCCGCCGATCCTCCAGCCCGCCGAGCGCGACGGGTCCATGCAGGCCCCCGCCCCTGAACGACGCGCGTCGCCGCGTGCGCGCTCCGGAAGAGCCGGCGCCTACGCACCGCTCTCGAAGACCGGCGCCTCGCGAAGCGGCCTGCCCTGAGCGTCCTTCGCGGACACGACGGGGCTCGCCCCCTGGAGCGGCCAGGCGATGGCGAGATCGGGGTCGTCCCATCGGATGCAGCGCTCGGCCTCCGGGT
>DATKJV010000024.1:0-13558 GCA_035543235.1 Anaeromyxobacteraceae bacterium
CGGCATGTGCCAGTCGAGGACCACGAGCTCCACCGCCCCGAGCTTGGACAGGACCTGCATCCCATCCGCCCCGTGGACCGCCTCGTACACCTCGAATCCCAGGTCGGCGAGCATGCGGCCGACCTCGCGGCGAACCGGGAGCGAATCGTCGACGACCAGGGCGCGCATCGTCACACCGTGAAGCGGGAGATCATGCGCTGGAGCTCGGAGGCCATGCGTGTCAGCTCCTCCGCGGCCTTCTGCGTGTCACCCGTGCCCTGCGAGGTGTGGCGAGCGGCCTCGGCGACCCCGCTGATGTTCCGCGCGATCTCGGCGGAGCCCGCAGCCGCGCCCGAGACGTTCCGGTCGATCTCGTTCGTGGTGGCGCTCTGCTCCTCGACGGCGGCTGCGATCGTGCTCTGGTGCTCGTTGATCTGCTTGATGACCGCGCCGATCTGGGCGATCGCCTGGACGGCGTCGCGCGTGTCGACCTGGATGGCCTCGATGCGCTGGCCGATCTCCTCGGTGGCCCTGGCCGTCTCCTTGGCGAGCTCCTTCACCTCGTTCGCGACGACCGCGAAGCCCTTTCCGGCGTCGCCGGCGCGGGCGGCCTCGATGGTGGCGTTGATGGCGAGCAGCTTCGTCTGGGCGGCGATCGAGGTGATGACCTTCACCACCTTGCCGATCTCCGCTCCCGAGACGCCGAGCTTCTGGACGGTGGCGTTGGTGGCCCCGGCGGCGTCCACGGCCGCCATCGCGACTCGAGCCGCCTCCGCAGCGCTCCGGGCGATCTCCTTGATGCTCGAGCTCATCTCCTCGGACGACGTCGCGACCGTTGCCACGCTGCCGCTCACCTGCTCGGCCGCCTTCGAGACGACGTCGGCTTGGGTCGCAGTTTCCTCGGCGGACGCCGACATCTGCTGGCTGACGGCGTTCAGCTCCTCGGCCGCGCTCGCAAGGACCTGGGCGTTCTGCCCCACCGAGGCGACGAACCCCGCCAGGTTGTCGGTCATGGAGGAGAACGCCTTGCCGAGGCGGCCGGCGATGGGCGGAAGCTGCCTATCGCGGCGCAGGTCGTTGGCGGCGATGGCCTGGGCCTCCGCGAGGAGCGCGGCCAGGGTGTCCTTCACCTGGACGAGCTGCTCGGTCCGATCCCCGCCGCCGCGGGTGGAGACCGCCTCCACCGCGATGCCCATCGACTCGAGCGTGCTGAGAAGGAACGCATCCCCGATGGCCTGCATGTCGTAGTTCAGGACCTTCGCGAGCGCGGCCTCGACCCGCGCCGCCGTCTCGCCGTCCTGGGTCTCGTGGAGCTTCTCGCGGACGATGCGCGACCACTCGCAGTACGACCCGATGTACCACTTGAAGGGAAGGTTGATCCTGTCGTGAACGGCCCCGACCTGGAGGCGGTTCTCGTAGTAGGCGACGCCGAACCCCTCCCGGGCACCGCGGAAGCACCCGACGAGGTACTCGGCCTGCGTCATCTCGAGCCGCTCGCGCATGCGCTCGAGGGTCATGCCGTGGGCGGAGGCGAAGCTCTCGAAGAAGACCCGCGTCGGCGGGAAGGCGAACTGCCAGTCGTAGAAGTCCCGGGCCATGTCGGCGGCGTGCTCCTCGGCCCAGGGGATGAAGCTCTCGAGCAGTGCGCAGTCCTCGGTCCCCAGTCGGATGAACTCGCGCCGCGAGGTCAGGTTGGCCTCGTCGATCCCGAAGCGGGCGGCGAGGACCGCGTCGATCGGCGGCCGCGGTTGGGCGGTCCGCTGGGCCGCGGGCCTGGCCGCGGCCTTCTTCGCGGGGCGGGGAGAAGGGGCTCGGCCGTTCTTCGTCGGGGTGGGGGTCTGCATGGCGTCTCCTCGGGAAAGGTCAGGGGGAAGGGTCGACGGCCCGGGCCGTGTCGAGCAGCAGCACGAGCTCGTCCTGGAGCTTGCAGATGGCGCGCACGAGCTCGCGGACCGCGGGGCGCAGCGTATCCGGCGGCCGGTCCACGGCGTCGGCCGGGATGTCGATGACGTCGCCGATGTCGTCGACCGGGAGGCAGACGAGGCCGTCGGCTCCCTGGACCACCACGTTCACGTGCGGACGTTCGGGGCGGAACGGGTCGAGGTCGAGCCGCCGGCGCAGGTCCACGGCGGTGGCGATCTGGCCGCGGAGGTGCACGAGGCCGAGGACGGCGGGCGGGGCGAGGGGGACGGGGGTCGCGGCGAGGTCCTTCACGACCTCGCGGACCTCGCCGACCGGGAGCGCGAAGGTCTTCCCGCCGAGGAGGAACGTGCAGACGCGGAGGGGCTCAGGCACGCGACGCCTCCCTCTGGGGTCCGATCTGGGCGGCCAGCAAGGCTGCGGTGTCGAGGACCTCCGTGATCCTGCCCTGGATCACGGCGCACCCGGCGACACCGGGCCGCGCCCGCGCCGGGTCGATGGTCACGTCTTCCTCGGTGACGTCCAGGATCGACTCGACGACGAGCCCCACCTCGCGCTGCCCCCACCGCTGGACCACGACCTGGAGCTTCCCCGCCAGGCCTGGAGAGGGGCGACCGGGCCCTTCGTTCAGGGCCGCCGCCAGCCGGACCAGCGGCAGAACCGACCCTCGGTACTGGATCGCCTCGGCGCCGCCCACCTGTTCGACGGCCTCCGGCGCGAACTCCTCGATGCGCGCGACCTCGCCGAGGGCGATCGCGAGCCGCCCGTCGTCGCGCCCGCGGAGGATGAGGTAGGGCCGCCTGACGGTGGCCGCCGCGGCCGAGGCGGCCGCTCCCGTGCGGGCTTCCGAGTCGGTGAGGAGCCCGGATCGCCGCGCGATCCCGGCCACGTCGAGGACGAGCGCCACCCGGCCATCGCCGCGGACGGTCGCCCCGGAGAATGCGCCGAGGGCCTGAAGGCGGCGCGCGAGGGGCTTCACCACGATCTCCTCGGTGTCCGCGACCTCGTCCACCAGGAGGCCGAACTGGTGGCCTTCCGCCGTGAGCACGACCACCGAGAGCGCACCGTCGGGCGCGCGTCCCGCCGTTCCGACCCCGAGGACCTTCGCGAGGTCGAGCAGGGGAAGCAAGGCCCCGCGAAGGCGAAGCACGAGCGATCCGTGGACGTCCACGACCATCTGGGCCTCGCGTTCGGGGGCGACCCGCACCAGCTCGACCAGGCTCGCCTGGGGCACGGCGAAGCGATCGCGCCGGCACGCCACGATGAGCGCGGGGACGATGAGGAGGGTGAGGGGCACGCGGATGCGGCAAGTGCTGCCGCGGCCGGGGGCCGAGATCATCTCGACCGAGCCGCCGATGCGCTCGACGTTGGTGCGCACGACGTCCATGCCCACGCCGCGCCCAGAGATCTTCGTCACCGCCTCGGCGGTGGAGAAGCCCGGGCGGAACAGGAGCTCGATGGTCTCGCGCTCCGAGAGGCGCTCGGCTTCCTCGGGCGATACGAGCCCCAGGCTCACGGCCTTCGCGCGCACCTTGGACAGGTTCACGCCGGCGCCGTCGTCCTCGACCTCGACGATCACCTGGCCACCGTCGTGGAAGGCTCGCACGGAGACCGTCCCATCGACGGGCTTGCCCGCGGCGGCGCGCGCTTCGGGGCCCTCGATGCCGTGGTCGACCGCATTGCGAACCACGTGGGTCAGGGGATCCTTGATCGCCTCGAGCAGGGTCTTGTCGAGCTCGGTGTCCTGACCGGCGGTGACGAGATGCACGTGCTTCCCGCAGGCCTGTGCCGTGTCCCGGGCCACGCGAGGGAGACGCGAGAAGACGTTGTCGATCGGCTGCATCCGCGCCTTCATCACCGCCTCCTGGAGGCCGGTGGTGAGCTGGTGGATGCGCTGGGTCGTCGCGGCGAGCCTCGGGTCCTCCCGGGTCGCGTCCTGGCAGATGAGCTGGTTGCGGGCGAGGACGAGCTCTCCGACGAGCCCCATGAGCCCGTCGAGGACGGGCACGGGGACGCGCAGCGTTCCCGCGACGTCCCCCTGGTCCGGGTGGGGGTCCGAGGAGGTGGCACGGGCGGGGGCGGGCTTCTCGTGCGCGGTCGATAGCTCGCTCCCGCTGGGCGCGGCCGCTGGCGCGGGGGGCGCAACCGCGGGCGCCGGGGAAGGGGCGGCGGGGGCGCGCGTGAGGGTCGGGGCCGGTGCCTTGGGCTGGAAGATGGGCCGAGGTGCGGGAGACGCCGCGGGCTCGGGAGCGGCCGCGTCGGGACGGGCGGGCTCGTCAGCCGCCGGCGCGGCGGCTCCCGACGCGAGCGAGCGCAGACGCGCGACGAGGTCGGGGTACGCGTCGTCGCCGTCCTTCTCGGTCTTCGCGGCCACGTCGAGGATCGCCCGCAGGGCGTCGAGGACCTGGAGGAGCGCGTCGGTGACGGGGCGCGTCCACGGCACGGCTCCGTCGCGGATGGCGCAGAGGAGGTCCTCGCCGGCGTGGGCGACGCCGCCGAGCCTGTCGAACCCCAGGAAGCCGCTCGTTCCCTTCAAAGTGTGGAAGGCGCGAAACGTCCCGGCGACGACGTCCGACGGGTCGAGCTCGCCCGCGTCCACGGCGACGAGGTCGCGCTCCAGCGAATCGAGGATTTCGGCCGCCTCGGCCAGAAACTCGGAAATGACCTCGTCTGCCACCGCGCCCTCCCGGCCCAAGAGCGGGCTGCAGCAGCGGTGCCACGTTCACCCAGGGGTGAACGTGCCCCGTATGGGCGTTCCGACGCGCCCTAGTTCCTTGATCGGGCGCAGGATTTCTCGATCGCCATGCCCTGGGGACGACACCGCCGCGCCCCTCGGCGCGCGCACCCGCGGGTCCAAGCCGACCCGGGCGGCGAGCCAGGGAGGAGCGATGTCCGAGGCCGTCGCGGGAGGCGATTTCGGCGAGGTGCGGGTCGATCGAATCTCGGCCGCCGTCGACCGCGCGCTTTGCCGAAGCGGCCGAGTCGGGATATCTGGAACGCGCATGAACTCCTCCCTTCGGCGACTCTGGGGTTCCCACCTCCGCACCGTCCTCTTCGCCGCGCTCGGTGGAGTTGGCGGCCTCGTGTACTACGCGACGGTCGGGTGCCGCGCGGGTGGCACCTGAATGTTCACCGGGAGCGCCTGGAGATCGGCGCTCTGGATGGGGTTCGCGGGGGCACTCGTGGGCTGGCCCGAGCGAAGGCGAGAGCCACCGAAGGACGGGGCGTAGCGCCCGTCAGCCGTTCCCCTGCGACCGTGCATCACCTCTCGCCAGGCGGCGACCGCCGCCGGCCTTCCTTCGCGGGCGCACGTCCAGGGGGCACGCGGGTCAGCGCCGGTGGGCGAGCAAGGGGTCCCATCGAACACCCAGATACCCGGGGCGGTGTAGTGTGCTGCACGAGATGAGCGAGGGCGCTCACCCGACGTCCGACGTGGTGACCGTCACGGGCGCGACCGGTCACCTCGGCAACGTCCTCGTCCGGCAACTCCTCCGGTGCGGGAAGCGGGTTCGTGCACTCGTGTTGCCCGACGACGACTGTCGACCGCTCGCCGGACTCCCCGTGGAGGTCGTGCGCGGCGACGTCATACGGCAGGCGACCCTCGCTCCGGCGTTTCGGGGAGCGCAGCTGGTCTTCCATCTCGCGGGCGTCGTCAGCGTCTCGTCCCTCGACGCGGAACTGCTGCACGAGGTCCACGTCGTCGGAACCCACAACGTCATCGCCGCCTGCCGGGAGGCGGGCGTGCGGCGGCTCGTGTACACGAGCACGGTCCACGCGATCGCCGAACCCCCGCCCGGAGGAGTTCTCACGGAGGAGTCGGGCTTCCATCCGGAGCGCATGTTCGACGCCTACGGGCGGGCCAAGGCGGAGGCCTCTCGGGCCGTCGTACGCGCCGCCCAGGACGGGATCGACGCGGTGCTCGTCCTGCCGGTGGCGGTCCTCGGCCCCTTCGACTACCGCCTCTCCCCGGTCGGACGCCTCATCGGGATGTTCGCCCGCGGCCGGCTCCCCGCAGTCGTCGAGGGCGGCTACGACTTCGTGGACGTCCGAGACGTGGCGCGCGGGCACGTCCTCGCGGCAGAGCGCGGCCGGCGGGGCGAGGCCTACCTGCTCACCGGCGGTCGGCTCACCGTGCGCGAGGTGATGCGGGTGCTCTCCGAGGAGGCGGGCCGTCCCGCGCCTCGCATCGTCATCCCCCTCCCGGTGGCCGCCGGGCTGGCCCGCTTCACCCCCCTGTGGGAGCGGATCACCGGACGGCGCGCGATCTTCACTCCCGATGCGGTGCGCACCATCTCGGCCCGGTACGGCATCAGCGACGAGAAGGCCCGTCGGGAGCTCGGGTTCTCGACCATGCCGGTGGACCGCTCCCTCCGCGAGGCCTGGCGCTGGATGACCAGCGACCCCGGGAGCCCGCTCCTGCGGGCCGCCGCGAACGACCGCCCCGGGCGCGCGCGCGGCCCCTGAGTCGGTCGGACCCGGGCGCCGATCGCGGCGCGTCCGCTACTTCATGGCGGCGACGTACTTGGCGACCGCCCCGGCGTCCGCTGCCGAGAGCTTGCCGACCTTCATCGCCGGCGCGTGCATCCCGAGGACCTCGGCGACGAACGCGGCCGACTTGCCGGCGACCGGCGGAGCGGTGCCTCCCTTGCCGTCCTCCCCGTGGCAGGAGGCGCAGGACTTGGCGTAGATGGCGGCGCCGTCCGCGGCGAACGACGGAGCCGCGAGCGCGGCCAGGGCGAGGGCGAGGAGCGTGCGCGTCATGGTGTCCCCCTGGGGCGGCAAGGTGCCGGTTCCCTACGCGCCGCCCGCCTTCACGTACCACGCCGGCGCCCGGCCGTGGCACGGCTTCCGGGCCGGGGCACCCAAGAGGAGGAAGGCAACGCGTCGCCGGCGGGCCGCTTCATGGCCCGAACACGAACCGGGTCCCGACCTCGAACCAGCCGTGGAGCGCCGGGCCGCCCCAGATGGGAGGAACGGGAGAGGGGGACGGGATGACGGCGCTGAAGGCGAGGAACTCCGCCAGGCGGCCCTGCACGTAGAGTCCGATCCCGAGCGCCTGGCCGAGCCGCCAGTCGACCCCACCGGACAGGGCGAGCTCCCAGCCCGTGAAGTCGAAGGCCACGACGCTTCCGTCGTTCGAAACGTCGAGCCACTCGACGCCGAAGCCGAGCGACACCCAGGGGTTCACGACCGCGCGCGGCCGGAAGCTGTAGCGACCGAAGAGGCCGGCCCCGAGGTCCAGCGTGTCGCACCACCCGGCGAAGAATGTGCAGTACTGGTTCAGAGCGGTCTGAGACGAGCCACCGGCGATGCGCAGGTAGGCACCGACCTCGACGGGTGCGACGATCCGGTAGGCCGCCTCCAGCTCCACCGCGATCTGGGGAGTCACCGCCGTCGACAGGCTCATGTCGCGGCTGAGCGAGCCCAAGGGGAAGTCCGCCGCGAGCGCGACGGCGAACTGCCACCGACTCAACCCTTCGAGCTCGGGAGGCGCGGACGGCGGGGTCTCGCGCGGCGGGGCCTCCGGCGGAGGCGCTTCCGCCGGCTGCGCGCCGGCGTAGTAGAGCACGGCGATGTCGGCCCGCGGGATCTTGCGGATGGTGCCGTCGGGCATCTGCAGGGCGACGTCCTGCCCCGGCACGTCCTCCACGATCATCCCGCGGAGGACCCCGCCGTTCGAGAGCAGGACGGTATCGTACTGGGCCGGTTGCGCGGCCAGGGCCAGCGCGAGAGCCGTTGCGAGGACGAGCATGATCCCCTCCCGGGTCCTGCATCCCTCGTCGAAAGGGTATGCACTGCCGGGCCCCGCGGCCTCTGGGCAAAACGGGGGATTCCCGGCAGGGCCCCGCACGTCGCGAACGGGTATCATGCGCTGGACCTGCGCGAGGACCCTCCATGATCGAGAAGCAGCCGAGCTCGCGTTCCTGCTTCGTCTGCGGCCGCGACAACCCCGCCGGCCTCCGGGCGCGTTGGATTGCCGACGGCGCCGCAGGAGAGGTCCGCGCCACGGTGACCCTGGCCGATGGCTTCCAGGGCTTTCCCGGGCTCGCCCACGGGGGCGTCGTCACGGCCCTGCTCGACGAGGCGATGGTCCGCGCGCTCCTGCTCCGCGGAGGATTCGAGGACCTGATGGTCACGGCAAGGATGGAGGTGACCTTCCGTCGCGCGACGCCCACCGGCCAGCCCGTGACCGTCGTCGGCCGCGTCGTGAAGCACGCCGCCGCCCGTGCCACCGCGGCGGCGGAGGTCCGGCTCGCCGACGGGACGGTCGCGGCGCGCGCCGAAGGACTTCTCTTGCGCCAGCCTCCGGACGTCGCCGCGGCCTGGGCGGAGGAGCGGGCACATTGGAGGGTCGACGACTGAGCCCCGGGCAAGGTCCCGGGGGAAGGTGACAGCCCGTGCAGACCGGTGCCCTCGTCTCCATCAACGTGTCCGCGGGCGGCGTGCCCAAGGTGCCCGTGAACTCCGCGCGCGTGACCGCGTCAGGCGTGGAGGGCGATCGGCAAGCCGACCTCGCACACCACGGGGGAAGCGAGCGCGCGGTGTCGATCTTCTCCCTCGAGCGGATCGAAGCCCTTCGCCGCGAGGGACACCCCATCGGCGTCGGGACGACGGGCGAGAACCTGACGGTGCGCGGGATCGACTGGGACCTGCTTCTCCCCGGCGCGGTGCTCTGGGTCGGGCCGGTCCGGCTGCGCGTCACGAGCTACGCCACGCCGTGCTCGACGATCGAGGCATCCTTCCGGGATCGGGGCTTTGCGCGGATATCCCAGAAGGTTCATCCCGGCTGGAGTCGAGTCTACGCGCGGGTGGAGTCGGAGGGCGCCGTCTCGGTCGACGACCCCGTGCGCCTCGCGCCGTAGGCGCCGGCACGGCCTACAGGCCGCTCGTATCCTTCGCCCGCGTCTTCGGCGGCGAGTACACGATCACCGGCGAGAGTCCGGCGCCCGCCGTGGCGACGCCGAGGTAGATCGCGTCCCCCGCGGCCGTCAGCCAAGTGTCGTCCTTTTCGTGGCTCGAGGACGGCGCCCCGTACTTCGAGGTCAGCGCGGCACGCAGCGTCTGGCGGATCGCCTCCACCTGCGACGGGCTCGGGGGCTCGAACAGCGCCTGTCGCAGGTCCACCTCCGTGCCCTGCTCGGGGAAGATGATCGACACGCGCCGGAGACCCTCGGGGGGTGCTCCGATGTCGAAGGAGACGAGCGCCGTCGACAGGCCGGCCACCGACCGGACGACGCGGTAGTCGGTCCTGCCGTCGGCCTGCCGGATCGCGACGCCACCGGGATAGAGCTGCTGGACCTGGGCAACCGTCATGCCCCACTCCGTCTTGTCGTAGCCCGCCCTGGCGGGCGCGGCAGCGCTCGCGAAGAGGAGGGCGGCGAGGGCATGGGTCTTTCGCATGGACGACCTCCGGCAGCCCACCATACCAAGAGCGGCACCGGGCGCGCCCCCTGTACCGGGATCCGGATCCGTCGTCGCCCGGGGAGGCCGCGAGCACACCCATTTGCGCCATGCCCAGCCGCCCGGGCCCGCTAGAGCCGGCTCCATGTGGGGATGCGCGGGCAGGGTGGTGCGCGGGCCGAGGTGCCGGGCGGCGGCCCTCGGGGCCGCGGTGGCGTGCGGGTGTTCCGGCTCGGTCGCCCTCACGAGCATCGACCGGCAGCGCCTCCAGTCCGGGACCGAGGTCGCGGTGGTGTTCGACAAGTCGCCGCCCCCGTGGGTCGACTGTCGCGGGGACGAGGGGAGGCAGGTGTGGACGTTCGGCGGGGCGGCCCTGCTCTGGCCACGCCCCGGCGCATCCACCGGTGCCGGGGGTGCCGGTGGGGTCTTCGAACTCGCATCGGCGGCGCCGGGCGTCCTCCTCGCCCACGACACCTGGGAGGACATCGAGGAGGAATGGACGAAGTCGCTGCGCGCCGCGCCGCCCGAGGACCCGGCGCGCGCGACCGCGGAGGCCCTCGTGGCGCTCGCGGCGCGGACGCCTTCCGCCATCAGGCTCGGGCAGCACGTCGGCGAGGCGCCGGCGGGAGGCGCTTCGCCTGCGACAGGGCCCGCCGGGGGGCCCGTCCTCTCCGTGCGGGCGACGCGCTGGGTGCTCTCGGGTTGCTTCTTCCGGTACACGCCTTGGTTCACGGCTCGGGCGATTCTCCTGGAGGGGAAGAGCGGGCGAGTGCTGTGGCGCGAGGACTGCGGGGGGATGTACCCCTCGCCGGGCTACCGGGAAGCCGAGGCCGTGGAGCTCGAGGCGGACGGCAAGGCCCTCTACAGGAGCCTCATCGAGCAGCGGGCCGCCGACTGCGCCCGCGCGTTCCTCCGGAGCCTCGCGGGGCCGGGCGCCGCTCCGGGCGATGGGCGCCCGACCGACCGGGGGCGGCCCGCAGGGACGAGCGCGCCGGCAATGGCAGCGTCATCGCGTGGCGGAGGCATTCCCCGACCCAGCGGGAGAGGGCCGCCCCGGAGCCGATGGCCTCGGGCGCCACGTACACGAAGCCGCGCATCGGCCGGCCCGTGAAATCCATGGGACGGGCGCCGGCCCGGGCCAGCGACGCCTCGTAGGCCTCGGGACCCACCCGCGCCACGAGGTCGTCCCCGATCACGCCGCAGAAATCCTCCCCCCGGCGAGAACCGTCGCCTTGCCGGCCGCCCGCACCGCGAGGCCCTGGCTCCAGTGACGGAGAGCCCGACTCTCCAGCGATCCGTGCCGAGGAGGTCCCTGCCGAACCGCCCCGAAGAAGGAGGGGATCGAAGCCGCGGCGCTCGCGCCGATCGTGCTTCGATCGACGCGCGCAGGGTGGGCGTCAATCTCGCCCGGCGCGGGAGCGGATGTCCGCGGCGCCTCTCCCTTCGGGGGATCCGAGCCGCCCGAGCCCTTCGGGCCTTTGCCAAGAGGAGGCGGCCGGGCGTATGAGAA
Source organism: Anaeromyxobacteraceae bacterium (assembly GCA_035543235.1). GTDB lineage: Bacteria > Myxococcota > Myxococcia > Myxococcales > Anaeromyxobacteraceae > DATJZG01. The sequence continues at coordinate 10,811 of DATKJV010000024.1, forward strand.
CTCCGTGCGGGACCAGGAAGGTCGAGGGGGAACCGCGGCTGCGCCAGGCGGGGTCGCGGGGCGAGGGCGAGGTTTCCGGTGGGTGACAAGCACGTCAGGGGCATCCTGCTCGGCGCCCGGATGCGGTTCCTGAACGCCCAGGGCGCGATCCCGAAGCAGCGCGTGCTGGACTCCCTCTCCGACGCCGACCGCGCGACCTTGACGGGCGTCCTCCTGCCGAACAGCTGGTACGACGCCGACCTCCTCGCTCGCCTCGACGATGCCATCGCGGCGACGGTGGCGCGCGGGCAGCGGCGCGAGCTCTTCCGGGCCATGGGCCGCTACTCCGCCGACCTGAACCTGGGTCCCGCTGGCGTGCAGCGCCCCTACCTCCGCGAGGGCGATGTCCACTTCCTGATGCGCCACGTCCCCCGGATGTACACGGCCGTTCACGGAGAGGGACGCCGGACGTACGAGGGAACCGGCGAGCGCTCGGCCGTCATTCGGACCCTGGAGGGCAAGGAGGCGAATGACGAGGACTGCCTGACCACGGTGGGCTGGCTGGAGCGGGGGATCGAGCTCTCGGGAGGGCTGGGGGCGCGCGTCGTCGAGACGCGCTGCCGCGCGAAGGGGGACCCCTTCTGCGAGTACCGGTGCGAGTGGCGGTGAGTCCCCCGGAGCCTCAGGTCCCGAAGGGGCTGCGGGCGCGGAGGAAGCGCCCCATCTCGGCGTCGAGCCCGCGGACGTGGTCGCGCAGCCATTCTCCGAGCCAGCTCGACATCTCGACGACGAGCGACGGGGTCGGGCCGACCGATGCCAGGTTTCCCTTGCGCCGGAGGAAGTCCTTCGCGAATTCCCGGTGGATCGACCTGTGGTGGATGAGGCCGGGGTAGCCGGCCGCCTCCATGCGGCGCTCCTCGGCCGCAAAGTGGTGCACGGCGTATCCCTCCAGGAACGCCACCGTCTGGACCACGCGCTCGAGCCTGTGCTCCCGCATCGCCTCGCGCAGCGCGCTCACGGCGCGGTAGAGCTCTTGGTGCTGGGCGTCGATCTCCCCGATGCCAATCGCCAGGTCGTCAGTCCACTGGATCACGGTCACCTCTCCGCATCCGAGGGTACGGCGCCCGGGAACGCGACTCCAGAATCCGCCCGCAGCCCCGCGGCCGTGCCCGGCTCCCCGATTCCGGGGAGCCGGCGGCTGAAGGACCGGAAGGGCGCCGGGAGAGGGTGCGCCCGCCGTTGCCGCATTTCGAGGCGGGCCGACGCGAAGCGACCTAGACGGTCGCGTTGGCGCCGGCGTGGGCCGCAACGAACTGACCCATCGCGCGGTCCGACGAGCCGATGTGGTCCCGCAGCCACGCGCCGAGGTAGCTGTTCAGGCGGATGGCGAGCCCGCCACTCGGGCCCTTCTCGTCGAACTCTGCCTTCGCCTCGAGGAACGTCTTCACGAACGCGTCGTGCTGGGCCTTGTGCTGGGCGAGCCCGGGGTACTTGTACTGCGCCATGAGCTTCTGCTCGGCGCCGAAGTGCTCGACGACGTAGTCCTTCAGGAAGGCGAGCACCTGCGCCACCTCGTCCTTGCCCTTCGCCTGCAGCATGGCGTCGAGGAGCGCATTCACCCGCCGGAAGAGTTCCTGATGCTGCTCGTCGACCAGCTTGACCCCGACTGCCAGACTCTTGTCCCACTGGATGGCCATGTCGTCCCTTTCGAGCTGTTCGCGGCGGGTGTTTGCAAACCGAGTGCTCGCCCAAGCTCTGGTAAAAGGGCTATCCGTCCCCGGGGTCGGAGGGGACACGGGTGCGCATGAACCCGTCCTGGCGCCGAAGTCGACCCGCCCGATGCCCGTCTCTCGTCGCGGCGGAGGCCGGTCTTGCCCGCGACGCGCTCCCTTCCCGGAGAAGTTGCCGTACCTCCCGGAGGGCGGCCGGGGCGTTCGTGCGCGCGTCGAGCCGTCGACAGGTGCGCTCGGCTGGTCCGCCGCTGCGGCGCCAGGGACGAACGGTCCGCTCCGGTGGGCCTCTTTGGCGGCCAGCGGATTGCGCTACACTCGAGCGGCCGTGAGTTCCTGGAACTGCCGCTACGAAGCGAAGGGGATATGCCGCCTGGTGGACGGCGCCTACTGCCGCCCCGGCATGAAGGGCTGCATCTTGGTCGGCAAGGTGACGTTTCAGGACGGTGTCGTTCCGTCTCCGGTGTGGCCACCCGGGGCGGACCGCGCTCCGGACCGTGGCGGCGGTGGGCGGTCGACCTAGGGGCGCTCGAAAAGCGCCTCGCTCTCGCGGGAGAAAAATCCCGGTTACCCCAGGGCGCCGCGCGTACGGCACCGGAGGACCCGCCCCGCCCTGGTTCCCTCGATCCTGGGGCTGTCGGCGCGCTGATCCGAAGGGCACACTCTGACGCGGGTCAATCGCAGGCGGTGGAGCGGGGGCACCGCCTGCGGCAGGATGGGCGAGCCCAACCTGCCCCGGGTCAACGACGCGGACCTCTCGTTGGCCGCCCCCCACCACCACAGCTTCAAGAGGTCGTTCGAGCGGCGGGCGCGACCGTTCTAGGCCGCACAGGGTGCGGCGAGCGGCGAGCGCGCGCCGGCCTCGCTCCAGGCGATCCAATCCCTCCAGCCGCGCCACACGTCCGCGTAGACGATGTCGGGACGGTCGGGCACGTAGACGGGCTTGAGGCCGCTGCGGCAGTAGGCCTGCCAGGCCGCGTGCGCTCGGAGCTCCGCTGCCTCCCCACAGGCGTCGCAGAGGCGGTCGATGCGGAGGCAC
>DATKJV010000025.1:0-103800 GCA_035543235.1 Anaeromyxobacteraceae bacterium
CGCGGCCAGCGCGACGACGAGGCCGAAGGCCAGGAGGCGAAGGGACCGGAGCACCGGCGCCGGATGCTAGCACGCGCCTTCGAGGGTACAACCCTGCGCATGTCCGACCCCGCCGCCTCCACGCTCCGCCTCCTCGAGATCATGGCCCGCCTCCGCGGACCCGACGGTTGCCCCTGGGATCGCGAGCAGACGCTGGCCACGCTCCGCCCCTACGTCCTGGAGGAGACCTACGAGGTCCTCGAGGCCATCGACGCGGGCGACGTCGCCGCGCACCGCGAGGAGCTGGGCGACCTGCTCCTCCAGATCGTGTTCCAGGCCCAGCTCGCGAAGGAGACCGGCGCCTTCGAGTTCGCCGACGTGGCCGAGGCGATCTCGGGCAAGCTCGTGTCGCGCCACCCGCACGTGTTCGGCGACGGGGAGGTGAAGGACGCCGAGGGCGTGCTCCGGCAATGGGCGGCCCTGAAGCGCGAGGAGAAGCGGAAGAAGGGCAAGGGCGAGAGCGTCCTCGAGGGCGTGCCGCGGGAGATGCCGGCCCTCGCCCGGGCCGAGCGTCTCACCGAGAAGGCGAGCCGCGTGGGATTCGACTGGCCCGACGTTTCCGGAGCGCGCGCCAAGGTCTCCGAGGAGCTCGCGGAGCTCGACGAGGCCGTCGCGAGCGGCGACCGGGCGCGCATGGAGGACGAGCTCGGTGACCTCTTCTTTGCGGGCGTCAACTTGGCGCGAAAGCTCGGGATCCCGCCGGAGGAGGCGCTCCGGCGCGCGCTCGGACGCTTCGTTCAGAGGTTCCAGCACATCGAGGCCGAGTTGGCGCGTCGCGGCATCCGCCCGGGCGAGGCAACCCCGGAGGAGATGGACCGTCTCTGGGAAGAGGCGAAAGGCGTTTCGGCGAATTTTCCAAGAAACGACTAGCCCCTTCGCGTCATGCCCGGAGGGTCACCGTGGAAAGTCCGTGGACAACTCGTCGGAGCCAGCTGGCGCTGGGCCGCCAGCCGCCAGCCAAAAAACCCGGACATCATCGGGCGTTTACCAAATTCTATCGCAGAATCAATGAATTGGGCCTGGCCAGCCCTGCGCTGGGGCACGAGGACCCGTGAGCGGGGCGGCTGTCGCAGCGAGTCGGCCGCCCACCGTGGATAACTCAGGCCCGCGTGCCGGCGCGCGGAGCCGCATTTGACGGGCGGGTGACGACGGGGCGCACCGCGGGCCATTGAGCCACTTGCGTCCGCGGCTCGCCTGCAGCGCGGCGCCGCATGGCTCTAAGGGCCGCGCGTCACCCGCGTCCCGGCGCGGCCTCCGGCAATGCGGCGCGCGACAGGTGGCTCGGCCCGGAGCCCAATCCCCTTGACGCAGGGGCGCGGGCAGCGTTAAAACCCGCGACCTTCGAGACGTTTTCCAAGGGAGATCACGCGTGGCCAACACCCGCTCGGCCGAGAAGCGCAACCGCCAGGCTCAGAAGCGCCGCCTGCGCAACCAGACCGTCCGCAGCCGCGTCAAGACGGCGGTGAAGAAGCTGCGCGAGGCGGTGGAGCGCGGGGAGAAGGGGCCGGCCGCCGAGGCCCTGAAGGTGGCCGCCCGGGTCATCGAGAAGGCGGCGTCGAAGGGCGTCGTGCACGGCAACACCGCCTCGCGCAAGATCTCGCGCCTCGCCCGGTCGGTCGCGAAGCTCGAGCCCGCGAAGTAGTCACGGCGTCTCGAAGCGCTCCACCACGTCCCGCGCGAGCCCGGTCGCCGCGAGGTGGAGGGCCACCCGCCGGCGTCCCTCGCTCGCGAGCGCGTCGACCTCTCCCAGGTAGTCCTCGAGCCGCCGGGCCGTCTGCTCGGCCACCACCTTGTCGTCCACGACGAGCCGCACCTGGACCTCCAGGGTGAGGCGGTAGCTCGACGCCTCGGGAGTCGTGGGCGCGAACTGCGAACGGACGACGGCACCTTCCAGGCGGGCGGGGGCGCCGTCCCCGCCGGCGCAGCCGCGCCGCGCGAGCTCCTCCCGGAGCGCAGCCGTCACCTGGGCGCCGACCTCGGCGTCGCCGGTCTTGTTGGCGAAGGGGACGACGTACACGCGCTCGGCCCCGGCGGGCATCCGCGCCTTTCCGGCGGTGAACGAGTAACCGCACCCGGCCGCGGCGAGGAGCGCCGCGAGCGCCGCGCACCGGGCGCATGGGTGCCCCATCACCCGACCACGAAGTTGATGAGGCGCTTCGGGACGAGGACGACCTTGCGGATGGTCTTGCCGGCAACGTGGGCGCTCACGCGCGGCTCCTGCTCCGCGAGCGCCCGGACCTCCGCCTCGCCAGCGGACGCCGAGACCGTGATCTCGCCCCGCAGCTTCCCGTTCACCTGGACGGCGATGGTCACGGTGTCGGCCGCCACGAGTGCGGGGTCGAACGTGGGCCAGGGCGACTCCGCGAGCAGGCGCTCGCGGACGGACGGCCCGAGCACCTCGTGCCAGAGCTCCTCGCCGGCGTGCGGCGCGAACGGGGCGAGCAGGGTCGCGATCGCCACGAGCGCCTCCCGGACCGCCGCCCGCTCGGGGTCGGACTCCGGCTCCAGCGCGTAGAGCTCGTTCACGAGTTCCATGAGGGCCGCGATCGAGGTGTTGAACTTGAGCTCGCCCTCCATCCCCTCGCTGACCTTCTTGATGGTCCGGTGGGTCTTGCGGCGCAGCTCGAGGAACGGCCCCGCGGCGTCCGCGAGGGCGGACTCCGGAACGCCGAACGTGTCCTGGCGGGCGTGGAAGAGGCGCCAAACCCGGGACAGGAACCGGAAGAGCCCCTCCACCTGCTCGTCGGACCAGTCGATGTCCTTCTCGGGCGGGGAGGCGAACAGCATGAACATCCGCATCGTGTCGGCGCCGAAGCGGTCGACGATGGGCCCCGGCGTGACGACGTTGCCCCATCGCTTCGACATCTTTCGGCCGTCGGGGCCGTTCACGATGCCCTGGGTCACGAGCCGCCTAACCGGCTCGGACTCGAACACGAGGCCGAGTTGCTCCATCACGCGGTGCCAGAACCGGAAGTAGAGCAGGTGCATGACGGCGTGCTCGGGGCCGCCGACGTACACGTCCACCGGGAGCCATCGCCGTGCGAGGTCCTGGGCGAAGGGGCGCTCCGGGTCGTCCGGGGAGAGGTAGCGCGCGTAGTACCAGGAGGAGTCGACGAAGGTATCCATCGTCTCCGTCTCGCGCCGGGCCGGTCCGCCACACTTCGGGCAGGTGGTGTTCACGAACTCCGGGACCTTGGCGAGCGGTGGCTCCCCGGTCCCGGTGATGATGGCCTGTGGGGGCAGGAGGACCGGGAGGGCCGACTCGGGGACGGGGACCGCGCCGTGCGCATCGCAGTAGACGATGGGGATGGGGGTGCCCCAGTACCGCTGGCGGGAGAAGCCCCAGTCGCGCAGGTGGTAGCGCACGCGGGGCTCTCCGAGCCCTCGCTGCGAGGCCCAGGCGGCCATCTGGGTGCGGGCCGCCGCGCTCTCGAGACCCGAGAAGGGACCCGAGTCGGCGAGGACGCCGTCGTCCGTGAAGGCCCTCTCGAGCGCGGCAGGCGTGGGCAGCTTCTCCCCGCGCGACGGCTGGATCACGACGCGGATGGGGATCCCGTACTTCCTCGCGAACTCGAAGTCGCGCTGGTCGTGGGCAGGCACGCTCATGACCGCGCCCGTTCCGTACTCCGCGAGCACGAAGTTCGCGATCCACACCGGGATGCGCTCGCCGGTATAGGGGTTGACGACCGTCGCTCCAGTGGCCGCGCCCTCCTTCGGTGCCCCCTCCCCGGTGCGTTCGGCCGCATCCGTCGCCCTCATCCGCGCGACGAAGGCCTCGACCTCGGCACGCCGCTCCGGCCTCGTGATCGCCGGGACCATGGGGTGCTCGGGGGCGACGACGAGGTAGGTGCAGCCGTAGATGGTGTCGAGACGAGTGGTGAAGATGCGGATCTTCTCCCCGGAGCCCTCCACCGCGAAGTCCACCTCCGCGCCCTCGCTCCGCCCGATCCAGTTCCGCTGCATCGTGACGACCCGCTCGGGCCAGTCCCGGAGGTCGTCGAGCCCATCGAGCAGGTCGTCGGCGTAGGCGGTGATGCGGAAGGCCCACTCCGGGATCACCTTCTCCACCACCGACGACCCGCACCGCTCGCAGCGCTGGTCCTCGACGACCTGCTCGTTGGCGAGGACCGTGAGGCAGCCCGTGCACCAGTTCGCCTTGCCGGTCCGCCGGTAGACGATGCCCCGCTCGAGCATCTTCAGGAAGAACCACTGGTTCCAGCGGTAGTACTCGGGGTCGCACGTCGCGAACTCGCGCGCCCAGTCGAAGCTGAAGCCCACGCGCTTCATCTCGCGGCGGAAGGCGTCGATGTTCTCCCGGGTGCGCTCCGCCGGGTGGCGGCCGTCCTTCAACGCCGCGTTCTCCGCGGGCAACCCGAGCGCGTCGAAGCCCATCGGATGGAGCACGTCGTACCCGCGCATGCGCAGGTAGCGGGCGAGCGCGTCGCCGATGGTGTAGACGCGGGCATGCCCCATGTGCATGGCGCCCGAGGGGTACGGAAACATCTCGAGCACGTAGCGCTTCTCGGCCTCGGGCCGCCGGCCGGCGGCGAACACGCCCGCCTCCTGCCAGCGCTTCTGCCACCGCGGCTCGATGGATTTCGGGTCGTAACGCTCGTTCATGGAGGACATGGAGCCCGGGATATTACCCCGCGCCGGGGTCCTTGTGCCGGCGGCGAGGTGCGCCGCCGGGAGGCGCGGACGGGCGGCGGGGCCTGGGGTATATTCCGCGCGCCAACGAACCGCGAGGATCGCATGCCAGAGACCGTCTACGTCGCCGACATCGCCCGCAGCGACGGCCAGGAGGTCACGCTGCACGGGTGGCTTCACAACCGGCGATCCTCGGGGAAGCTCCACTTCCTCCAGGTCCGCGACGGCACCGGCACCATCCAGTGCATCGTGTTCAAGGGGAACGTCTCGCCGGAGGCGTTCCACGAGGCCGACCACCTGCCCCAGGAGACGAGCCTGCTCGTCACCGGAGCCGTGAAGAAGGACCCGCGCTCGCCGCTCGGTTACGAGCTCGACGTGAAAGACCTGCAGGTGGTGGCTCGCCCGGCCCGCGAGTTCCCGATCGGCCACAAGGAGCACGGGGTCGCCTTCCTCATGGAGCAGCGGCACCTGTGGCTCCGATCCCAGCGCCAGAACGTCATCCTCCGGGTCCGCCACACGGTCGAGCGGGCCATCCGCGACTTCTTCGACGCGCGCGGGTTCACGCTCGTCGACGCTCCCATCTTCACTCCGAGCGCCTGCGAGAGCACGAGCACCCTCTTCGAGGTCCCGTACTTCGACCTCGGAAAGGCCTACCTCACCCAGTCCGGCCAGCTCTACATGGAGGCGGCCGCCATGGCGCTCGGCAAGGTCTACTGCTTCGGACCGACCTTCCGCGCCGAGAAGTCCAAGACGCGCCGCCACCTCACCGAGTTCTGGATGGTGGAGCCCGAGGTGGCCTTCATGGACCTCGACGGGGACATGCAGCTCATGGAGGAGTTCGTCTCCCACGTCGTGCAGACGGCGCTCGCGAAGCACCGCGACGAGCTCGCGGCGGTACTCGAGCGGGACGTCTCCCGCCTCGAACTCGTGAAGCCCCCGTTCCCCCGGATGACCTACACCGAGGCAGTCGACGTCATCCAGAAGGCGCAGCGGGCTCTCCAGGCCGAGGGAAAGCTCGACCCCGCCGCCCCGCTCATGAAGTGGGGCGACGACATCGGCGGGGACGAGGAGACGCTCGTCGCGAGCGCCTCGGATCGGCCGGTCATGGTCCACCGCTACCCCGCGGAGATGAAGGCCTTCTACTTCAAGAAGGACCCGTCGGATTCGCGGCTGGCCCTCGGCTGCGACGTGCTCGCGCCGGAGGGGTACGGCGAGATCATCGGCGGCGGCCAGCGCGAGGACGACCTCGCGGTGCTGGAGGGGGCGCTCGCGCACCACCGGCTCCCGGCCGAGGCCTTCGAGTGGTACCTGGACCTGCGGCGCTACGGCACGGTACCGCACGCCGGCTTCGGCATGGGGGTGGAGCGCTGCGTCGCCTGGATCTGCGGGTTGCACCACGTGCGGGAGACGATCCCCTTCGCCCGCATGATGGAGCGGATCACCCCGTAGAGTCCCCGAGCAGCTGCCGCACCGCCGCCGCGACCTGCTGGGACTGCACCGGCTTCACGAGGTAGGCACTCGCGCCGAGCGCCATGGCACGGCCGCGATCGGCCGCGCCGCCCTCGGTGGTGATGACGACGATGGGCAGGTGGCGGTGCGCCTCGGAGCGGCGCACGAGCGCGATGAGCTTCAAGCCGTCCATGACCGGCATGTTGACGTCCGTGAGGAGGATGTCGAAGCGCGCCTGGGCGAGCCGTTTCCACGCCTCGGCGCCGTCCGCGGCCTCCACCGCCGCGATCCCCAGCGCGCGCTGCAGCGCGTGCGCGAGCTGCCGGCGCATCGCCGGGCTGTCGTCGACGACGAGCGCGCTCTGGGGCCTGGGCCCGTCCACGGTCACCCTCCACGGGCGAAGCGGCCGATCCGCTGCGCCATTTCCTCGAGCTTCAGCACTTCGTCCACGCCGCCGGTGGCGATGGCCTCCTCGGGCATCCCGTAGACGACGGCGCTGTCCTCCGACTCCGCAAGCGTGAGCCCGCCGGCCGCCTTGACGGCCTCGACACCCTGCCGACCGTCGTTGCCCATCCCGGTGAGGACGACCGCGCATACCCGGTTCCCCATCGCCTGGGCGGCGGACTCGAAGAGGAGGTCGATGCTCGGACAGTAGCGCCGGCCGGCCGCCTCGAACGGCTCGAGCACCCGCACGCGAAGGCTCTTCGCGCCCCGTTCCAGGGCGAGGTGGCGGCCGCCGGGAGCGACGAGGACACGACCGGCCGTGACTGCGTCCCCGTCCTCGGCTTCGGTGACCCGGTAGGGCGAGGTACGCCCCATCCGCTCGGCGAAGGTTCGGGTGAACCGCTCGGGCATGTGCTGGGCGACGAGCACCGCGAGCGGCAGGTCGCCGGGGAGCTCCCGCAGGAGTCGCTGCAGCGCCGGGGGGCCGCCCGTCGAGGCGCCGATGACGGCGAGACGCGCGGGGGGCGCGGGCTCCTCCCGGCGCGCCTCGGCGGCGCGCCGCTCCAGCGAGTCGAGGCGCAGGGCCTGCACCATCCGGATGCGGGCGAGCAGCTCGTCCCTGAAGTCGTCGAGCGCCGCGGGCTCCGCGGGGCGGACGACGAAGTCGAGCGCACCGAGCTCCAGGGCGCGGAAGACGTCCGCCTTGCTTCCGCGGCTCGTGACCACCACCACCGGCGTCGGCTGCCGGTCCATGAGGATGCGCAGGAAGGTGAAGCCGTCCATCCGCGGCATCTGGAGGTCGAGGAAGATCGCGTCGGGGCGCAGCCGCATCGCCTCCTGGAGGGCCGTGTCGCCGTCGGTGGGTCGGGAGACGACCGTGACTCCCGGATCGCCCTGGAGGATCTCGGCGACCAGGCGGGCTCCCTGGTCGGAGTCGTCGACCACCATCGCGCGGACGGTCCGCCGCGCCAGGCTGTGCTCGCGATCGGTCACTTCCGCCCCTCTGGCTTGCGGTACGCGAGGTCTCCCGTGAGCTGCGCCATCTCGAAATCGGCGGTGACGTTGAGAAGAGACTCGGAGTGGCCGAGCAGGAGGTACCCCCCCGGCCGGAGCCGGCGGTGGAGGCTCTTCACCACGCGCCGGCGCGCCTCCTGGTCGAAGTAGATGAGCACGTTCCTGCAGAAGATGCAGTCGACGGGTTCGACCTGGTCCACGGCCGCCTCGTCGAGCAGGTTGATATGCGCGAAGCTCACGATGCGGCGGACCGCGTCGTCCACCATCCACCGGTCGCCGGCGGGCCGGAACCAGCGCAGCATCGCCTCCGCGTCGACTCCGCGGAAGGCGTGGGCTCCGTAGCAGCCGGCGCGGGCCACGGACAGGACGCGGCGGGCGATGTCCGATCCGAGGACCTCGACGTCCCACCCCGAGAAGAGACCCGAGCCGCGCAGGAGGATGGCTGCGGTGAACGCCTCCTCCCCGCTCGAGCACCCGGCGCTCCACACGCGCAGCCGGCGCTCGTACCTTCGCGCCGCCGCGAGGACGGGCAGGATCTCTTCGGCGAAGGACCGCAGTTGCAGCGGATCCCGGAAGAAGTAGGTCTCGTTGGTGGTGAGCACCTCGGTCGCGTGCTCGATCTCCGAGATCCGCTGCGGGTCGTGGAGCAGCAGGTCATGGTACTCGGCGTAGCTCTCGAGCCCCAGCGAGCGGAGGCGGGGGCCGAGGCGCCGCTCGACGAGGTACTGCATGTCCTCCCGGAAGAAGAGGCCCGCATGCTCGTGGATCAGGTCCCGGAGGAGGCGGAACTCCACCGGGCTCATCCGAGGGCCTTGCGTGGTGAGCATCGCCCGGTCCCCGCGCCTAGTCCCCGACGGCGCGCAGCGCCTCGGCGAGCGCCTCCGCGACCAGGGGATCCTCCTCGACGCCCGCGAGGTCGCGCAGGGCGCCCTCGAGCGCGCGATCGCGCCGGGCGGCCGCGCCGCGGGCCGCGGCCCTTCGCACGTCCCAGCGGCCGTGGACCAGGCCCGCGAGCAGGACCCGGTGGGCGGCCGCCTCCGGCAGGCCAACGGCCGCCGCCATGGCCTCCTTCGCCACCTCGGCCTCCTCGCGGGCGCCGGCTCGCTCCACGACCGCCGCGTCCGCCTTGCCCATCTCCGCGAGCGCCCGGAGCGCGCTCGACGCCACGTCCGGTTCCGGCGCATCCACGAGCGCGGCCAGCGTCCCGGCGAGCCGCTCGACGCGCCAGGCCCCGGCGGCCCGGGCCGCCGCGGCTCGCACGGCGGGAACCTCGTCGCGCAGGGCGGTTCCGAGGGCGCGCTGGACGTCCGCCGCGCCCGGCGAACCGAGGGTCGCGGCCGCAGCGACGGCGGCTCCCGCCGCGGCCCGCACCCGCGGCTGCGGGTCGTCGAGCGCCTCGAGGACCTCGGCGGGAAGCGTTCCCGCCACCGCGCGCGCGGCGAGCGCCCCGAGCGCCTGCACCGCCGCGACCCGGGTGGCGGGTCGCGGGTCGCGCAGCGCGCGCCTCGCGACCTCCACGTCCCCTTCGGCACCGACCTCGCCCAGGAGCCGGAGAAGCGCGGCGGGGGTTCGTCCCTCGGCACCCGGGCGGCACCAGGCCAGGACCGCGTCCCGGAGCGCGGTGGAGCCCCGCGCGAGCTCTCCGAGCGCCGCCGCGGCGAGGCCGGACACCTCCGGGTCGGGGTGGTCGAGCAGGCGAGCGAGCGGGGCCACCGCGGCCTCGTCCCGGCATCCCCCGAGGGCCTCGATGGCCTGTGCCTGAACGGGGCCCTCGGCCGCACTCGCCGCCGCGGCCAGGTCGGGGATGGCGGCGCGGTGGCCCACGCGCGCGAGCGCCGCCTGCACGGTCACGCGCGCGGGCGGGGTGAGCCGGGACGGGGCGTCCCCGAGCACGTTCGCGATCTCGGGACCGAGCGCCAGCAGGGCGGAGGCGACCGCCGGACGCAGCGCCTCCTCCTCGGCGGCGGCAGCCAGGCGGAGCGCGCTCGGGATGTGTCCCGAAAACCCCAGGACGCGCACCGCCCCCTCGGCCACGAGGAGGTCGGAGACCGCCACCGCCTCGCTCGCCCAGGCGGCGATCGAGGGCGACTGCGCCGACGCCTCGCGGATCGCGTCGGCGAGAGGCGCGAGCGCCTCCGGCCGCGTCGCCGCCTGGCGCGCGATGGCCAGGTAGGCGGCCTCGCGAGCGCCTCTCGACATCTCGCCCACCCCGCCCGCGAGCAGCGCCAGGGCTCCGGCGTCGCCAGAGAGCGCCAGCACGCGGTAGGCGGAGGCGCGGGCGCTTCGGTCCTCGACGAGCTCGGCGAGGCGCTCCAGCGGCGGCGCCACCCCGAGGCGCAGGAGCGCCTCGAGGGCGGCGACGCGGAGCGAGGTGTCGTCACTGGACAGCGCGCCGAGGAGCGCGTCCACCGCATAGGCGCCGCCGACCTTGCCGAGCGCCTCGGCCGCGCTGGCGCGGACGTTCGCGTTGCCGTCGGCGAGCAGGTCCCCGAGAGCCAGCGCCGCACGGCGATCGCCGATCTCGCCGAGCACGTCGGCGGCGATGCAGCGCTCCTCGGGGCGCTCGGCGGCAAGGCGAGGGAGCAGGGCGCCGACGGCGGCGGCGCCGAGCCCCGCCAGGGCGGCCGCGGCCGCGTTCCTCGCCCCGGCGCTGCCGCCGGCCGTCGCAACTTCCAGGAGCGCCGGCAGGACCTCTGCCGGGCGGGGGTGGCTCGCGATCCTCTCCGATGCAGCTGCGCGCACACGCCAGCTCGCGTCGGAGAGCAGACGGAGCAGGGCCTCGCCCTGCTGCGGGTCGGCCGGATCGAAGGCGTGGACCGCCCGGTAGCGATCCTCCTCGTGGGCGTCCCCCGCCGGCGGCCCGCCGACTGGACCCGGGCCGATCACGGCTCGGCCGCCTTCGAGGCGAGCGCGCGCGCCTTCTCCATGTCGCGGGACGCCATCGGGTCGAGCAGCCCCTTCACGTTGAGGAGGAACTTCAGGCCCGACCGGCCCTCGCGCCCCGGCCGGCCGCCCGAGTGCGCCCCGACCACCCCGAGGAAGAGCCCCGGGGCGTCGCGTCCGGCAAGAGGCGGTGCCGGGCGGATCGCAGCCCGGGAGACGCGCATGACCTCCAAGACCGCATCCACGACGAGCCCCACCTTGGAGCCCCCCATGTGCACGACCATCAGCTTCGTCTTGCGCGTGGGGGTTCCCGCGTGCAGTCCGAAGCGCCGCCGGACGTCGATGACCGGGATGATCTCCCCGCGCAGGTCGGCCACGCCCTCCATGAACTCGGGGACCCTGGGCATCCTCCGGACCGGCAAGGGGGCGACCACTTCGCGGACCCGCCGGACGTCCACCGCATACTCCTCGGAGCCGACGCGGAAGATGACGAGCTCGGCGATGCTGGGCGCGCCGTCGTCGTGCGCGGAGGGAGCAGGGCTCATGGCGACGGCGCCTCCTTCGCCTCGGGGGCCTCGTCGCCGATGAGCGCGGCGACGTCGAGAAGGACGACCATCCGCTCGTCGTCGCGGCCCACGCCGACGATGTAGTCCGCGTCGATGCTGGCGATACCCTGTGCCCGCTCCTCGATCTGGGAGGCGTTGAGCCGGAGCACCTCCGACACGGAGTCCACGAGCAGGCCGACGCGCTCGCGGCCGGCCTCGCAGACGATGACGCGCGCCGAGGGACCGGGGGTGCCCGCGAGCCCCAGCCTCCGGCGGGGGTCCTGCACGGCGACGACCTCTCCCCGGACGAGCACCAGGCCGGCGACGTGGCGCGGGGCGCGCGGAACCTCCGTGAGAACCGGCGCGCGCAGGATCTCGCGCACGGCCTGGATGTCCACGGCGTACTCCTCCTCGCCGAGGCGAAAGGCGACGAACTCCCGGCGCGCGCGCGCCGGGCCGGCGGGCCGCGACGGAGCGGCTCCGGGCTCGAGGCTCGGGACGCCAGGCGAAGCCTCGTCCTCCCGGTAGAAGAACTCCGCGAGCGGGTCCCGGGGGGCGGGCGCGGCTGCGCCGGCCCCCGGCGACGGCGGTTTTCCGGCCTCGGGCGATTCCATGGCGAACGCTTGCGATCCTACAGCGCCCGACCGGCCAGCCCAGAATTCGCCCGGCCGGCGGCACGGGTCTGTCGCACCCGCTCCTACCCCGTCGCTTCCCGGAGGGTACCTCCCTCGAACACCTCCTCGAGGATGGCACCGACGTCGAGCACGAGCACGGTGCGTCGCCCGCCCAGGTCGGTCGCGCCGGCGATGCCCTGCACTCCCTCGAGCGAGCGCCCGAGCGGCTTCACGACGATGTCCTGCTGGCCGAGCAGGTCGTCCACCGCGATGCCGAGCCTCTGCTGGGCGAGCCCGACGACCACGACGTAGGGCCTTTGCGGACGGCGTGCCGCCGCGTCCGGGAGGAGCCCCAGGAACCAGGAGAGCCGCAGCAGCGGAAGCGTGGTGCCCCGCAGGCTCAGCACCTCGCGCGTCTCGATGGTGCGGACGTCGCCGGGGGCGGCCTGGACGATCTCGAGGACGCTGTTGAGCGGCATGGCGTAGGGGCGCCCCGCCGCCTCCACGACCAGCGCGCGAACGATGGCGAGCGTCACCGGCAGGGTGACCTCGAACCGCGTGCCCCGCCCCTTCTCGCTGCCAAGCTCGATGATGCCGGACAGGGCCGCGATGTTGTTCTTCACGACGTCCATGCCCACGCCGCGCCCCGACAGCGATGTCACCCGCTTCGCCGTCGAGAAGCCGGGAATGAAGATCAGGTTCAGGAGCTCGCGCCGCGAGAGCTCCTCGAGCGCCTGGGGCGTCGCAAGCCCTCGCTCGACGGCGACCTGCCCCACCCGCTCCTCGTCGATCCCGCGCCCGTCGTCGGCGACGGTGATCTCGACGGCGTTCCCGAGCTGCACTGCCTTGAGCTCGAGGCGCCCGGCGCGTGGCTTCCCGGCCTGCGCCCTCTCGTCGGGCGGCTCGATCCCGTGGTCGATGGCGTTTCGCAGCAGGTGCATGAGCGGGTCGGAGAGCTCCTCGACGATGAGCTTGTCGAGCTCCACGTCCCCGCCGGCCACGTGGAAGTCGACCTCCTTGCCCGTCTCGCGGGCGATCTTCCTCACCATCCGCTGCAGCTTGTCGAAGATCTGCGAGAGCGGGACCATCCGGACCTCGAGGATGCCGCCCTGCAGCTCGCGCAGGCGGCGCTCCAGCGCCCTCCCCTCGCGCTGGAGCTCGAGCCCCAGCGACGCCACCTCCTCGCCGGCCCGCATCCGCTCGGCGAGCCGGAGAAGGCTCGTCTTGATGAGCAGGAGCTCGCCGACGGAGTTCATGAGGCCGTCGAGCTTCCGGATGTCGACGCGGACCGCCTGCGAGGCCGACCGCAGCGTGCCCTCGGGGGACTCCGGCGGTGGCAGGGCCGCCTTGCTCCCCGCGGCGGGGCGCTCCTCCGGCCCTTGCGGCGGCGGACGCGGCGCCTCCGTCGGTGCCGCGCCCGCGGGCGGGGCTCGGCGCGGGACCTCCCCCGCCGTCGCCTTGGCCCCGACGGCTCCCTGGATCTCGGAGAGCGCCTGCCGCGAGGCGAACAGGAGGTCGAAGGCGATCGCGGCGGGGTCCTCTCCGCCGGGCGCCGGCAGCGTGGAGATGACCTCGCCGAGCGGCTTCAAGGCGGCCTGCAGCTCGGACAGCCCCTGGTCGAAGGTCTCGATGGGGAACGAGGCGCGAACCCGGTAGAGCCCGGTTCCCTTCGCCACGTTGGCCTTGAGCCGGTGCTCCTCGTACTCGGTGAGGATTCCGAGGACCTCGCCGCCGAAGTCGTACTGAGCCAGGTCGGGCGCGGCGGCCGCGGGTGCCGGCGCCGCCTCGCGCAGGCGCGAGGCGAGCGCCTCCGCGGCACCGGCGGTGGCGACGCCTCCGCCTTCGGCCACCTCGCCGATGATGCGCGCGAAGACCTCGGGGGCCTCGAGGAGCAGATCGAGCGCACCCGCGTCGAGCCGCCGGCGTTCCATGCGCAGGTCGTCGAGCAGGTCCTCGAGCGCATGGGCGAGCCGCGCCATCCGCTCGACCCCGGCCATGCTGGCGAGCCCCTTCAGCGTGTGCGCGCAGCGGAAGACCGCGTTCAGGACTTGGGGATCGGCCTCGCCGCCGTGACGCGCCGACTCGAGGTGGAGCAGATCGCGCCCGAGGGTGTCGATGATCTCCTGGGCCTCGGAGACGAACTCCGCGAGAGCCTTCTCTGAGCGTCGATCGGCCATTCGGGCGGGGCGCGCGGCCCCGCCTTTTAGCGTACCACCGAGCCCCGCCCCGGCAAGCTCGCGGCGCCGCGCCCTTCCGGGCGGAGACCGCTCTCGACGACCTGTGCGTCGACCTTCGCCTCGCGCACCGCCGCGGCGAGGTCGCGAGCGAGGGCGCGGCCATCGCCGAGCAGGACCTGGCTCGCGAAGCCGGCTTGGACCGCGGCCTCGACGAACGCCCGCGCAACGGCGGATCCCGCGGCGCCGGCCGGGAGGGCGAGGGCAAGCGAGCGAGCCCCCGCCCGGGCCACGACATCGCAGGCGCGCCGGATCGCAGCCTCGCGCGCCGGGGCGTCCTCGCCCGGAAGCCCGAAGCAGAACACGCGCGGCGCCGGCAGCCGTCCCCCCGACGGCAAGAGCATCGCCTCCCCCCGGCCGGGCACGAACGTTCCGTCGAGGATGGCGCGGGAGATGGCGCCGCACAGCCTCCAGTCGAGGAGACCGGAAAGCCCCTGCAGCGGCCTCTCCTCTCCGACGAAGGCGGCGACGGCCTCGACCTCGAGCGCGTCGAGGGCCGCGAGCGAGAGGTCCCCGGGGACGAGGCGCAGCGTCATCGGCCCGCTCCCTCGCCGCGCCGGTCGGGCGGGAGCTCGGCCGCGATCCGGTCGAGCACCCCGTTCACGAAGGCTCCGGAGCTCTCGCTTCCGAACTTCTTGCCGAGCTCGATGGCCTCGTCGATGCAGACCTTGACCGGCACGTCCGTGCGCCAGCGCAGCTCGAACACGGCGAGGCGCAGGATGTTGCGGTCCACCTTCGCCATCCGGTCGAGGCGCCAGTTCGTGGAGACGCCTTCGATGGCCTCGTCGATCTCGCGGCGGTGCTCCGCCACGCCGCGGACCATCCCCTCGGTGAGCTCGCGCACCTCGATCTCCACCGGCTCGAAGTTGCGCCAGAATCGGGCCAGCGCCTCCTCGAGGTCGGTGGCGGAGACGTCGATCTGGTAGAGCGCCTGGAGCGCTCGCTCGCGGGCCTTGGTGCGCTTCGCGTGCAGCATCCCGGCCGCGCCTACTTCCGCTTCCCGGCGGGGCGGGCGATCCCGCGAAAGAGGTTCGCCTGCTCGATCGCGGCGACCAGGGCCTCGGCGCCCTTGTTGCCGCCCTTCACGCCAGCGCGCTCCAGCGCCTGCTCCATCGTGTCGCAGGTGAGGACCCCGAAACCCACGGCGCAGGGCGCCTCGAGGGCCACCTGGGCGACGCCCTTCGAGACCTCTCCGGCGACGTATTCGAAGTGCGGCGTTCCGCCTCGGATGACGGCGCCGAGCGCCAGAACGGCGTCGTACCGTCCGGTCGCCACGACCCGGCGGAGCACCGCCGGGATCTCGAAGGTCCCGGCGCAGCGAAAGACGTCGACCCGGGCCTCGTCCCCTCCGTGCCGCTGGAAGGCGTCGAGCGCGCCGCGCAGCAGTTGCTCGGTGACGAGCGAGTTGAAGCGGGACACCACGACCGCGAGGCGGAGCCCCTCGGCGACGAGGTTCCCCTCGTGGACGTTCATGACGTTCCTCCTCCTCGAGCGCGCCGCGGGGAGCGGCTGCGAGCGCGCCGCCGCGCCGCCGGCGTCGAGAGCGTGAGCAGGTGGCCGAGCTTGTCCCGCTTGGCGGCGAGGTACGCCCGGTTCGAGCGCGAGGGGGGCATCTCGATGGGGACCCTCTCCACCACCTCGAGCCCGTAGCCCTCGAGACCGACGATCTTCTTCGGGTTGTTCGTGAGCAGCCGCATCTTCCCGACGCCCAGGTCGCGCAGGATCTGGGCGCCGATGCCGTAGTCGCGCAGGTCCGGCTTGAAGCCCAGGCGGACGTTGGCCTCGGCCGTGTCGAAGCCCTGGTCCTGAAGGTTGTAGGCCTTGAGCTTGTTCACGAGCCCGATGCCCCGGCCCTCCTGGTCGAGGTAGAGGAGGACGCCCTTGCCGGCGCGGGCGATCTGCTTGAGGGCCGCGTGGAGCTGGGGGCCGCAGTCGCAGCGCTCGCTCCCGAAGACGTCGCCCGTCAGGCACTTCGAGTGCACCCGGACGAGGACCGGCTCGTTCGCCCGCCAGTTCCCGCGGACCAGCGCGACGTGCTGGTGGCGGTCGACGTCGTTCTCGTAGGCCACGGCCGTGAAGTCCCCGTACTCGGTCGGCAGCGGCGCCGAGGCCGCCCGGCGGACGAGCGAGTCCTTCATCATCCGGTACGCGATCAGGTCGGCGACCGACGCGATGGGAAGGTCGTGGTCCCGGGCCAGCTTTTGCAGGTCGGGCATCCGGGCCATCGTGCCGTCGTCCTTCATGACCTCGCAGATGACCGCGGCCGGCTTGAGCCCCGCCAGCCGCGCGAGGTCGACCGAACCCTCGGTCTGCCCGGCCCGCACGAGCACGCCCCCGGGCCGCGCCCGGAGCGGGAACACGTGGCCCGGGCGAACCAGGTCCTCGGGCTTGGCGGCTTCGCGGACGGCGGTGAGGATCGTGTGGGCGCGATCCTTAGCGCTGATGCCGGTCGAGACGCCCCGCGCCGCCTCGATGGAGACGGTGAACGCGGTGCCGAAGGCGGAGGCATTCTGCCCCTCCGGCACCATGAGCGGGAGGTCGAGGGCCTTCACCTTCTCCTCGGACAGGGCGAGGCAGATGAGGCCGCGCCCGTGCTTGGCCATGAAGTTCACCGCCCCGGGGGTGACCTTCTCCGCGGCGATGCACAGGTCGCCCTCGTTCTCGCGGTCCTCGTCGTCGACGAGGATGATCATGCGGCCCCGGCGCATCGCGGCCAGCGCCACCTCGATCCGCTCCACCGCATGCTCCCCGTGGCGGATCACGCGTCGCCTCCCCCGTAGCCCCAGGCGCGAAGGGCCTCCTCCGATACGCCCGGGGCCGCGAACTCTCGCAGCCGCGCGACGTGGCGCGCCACGACGTCGGCCTCGAGGTTCACGCGGGTGCCCTCGGTCGAGTCCCCGAGGGTCGTCCGCGAGAGGGTCTCCGGGATGAGTGCCACCTCGAAGCAGTCGCGGAAGGCGCGAGCCACGGTGAGCGACACGCCATCCACGGCGATGGAGCCCTTCTCCGCGACGAGCGGCGCGATCTCGGGCGGCAGGGACACGGCGAGCCGCGCTCCGGCTCCCTCCGGTGCGCGCTGGACGACGCGCCCCACGGCGTCCACGTGACCGAGGACGAGATGCCCGCCGAGCCGGTCCGACAGGCGCAGCGCCCGCTCCAGGTTGACGCGAGTGCCCGGGCGCCACGTCCCGAGCGTCGTCCGGGAGAGCGTCTCCGGGACCGCGTCGAAGGCCACCCGTCCGTCGCCTCGCGAGACGACGGTCAGGCACGCGCCGGAACAGGCCACGCTCTCCCCGAGGGCGAGGTCGTCGACGGGGATCGAGCGCGGCCGCAGGACGAGCCGGGCGCCGCCCGCGCGCGGCTCGACGAGCTCCACCGTCCCGGTGTCCGCGACGAGTCCGGTGAACATGGCCGGCCGATCCTACCCCCGCCCCCGGGGACTGGCCAGCGAACCGGCCGGCCGGCCGGACACGAGGATATCGCCACCGACGCGGCGCACGTCGACGTCCTCCAGGGCGAGCGCGTCCGCCATGCGCAGCACCCCGGGGGTGCCGACCCAGGGGATCCCGTCGCCCCCGACGACCTTCGGGGCGACGAAGAGGAGGACCCGGTCGACGAGCCCCGCCGCGAGGAACGCGCGGTGGACCTCGCCCCCCCCCTCCACGAGGAGGCTCGTCACGTTCCGCCGCGCCAGTTCGCGGAGAAGGTCGCCGAGGTCGACCTTCCCCGCCCGGCCGCGGAAGCGGACGTACTCGACGCCGCGGGGCGCCCCGGGAGGGCGTCCGGTGACGTAGGCGACGAGCGTGTCCCCGCCGGACCCCCGGCGAAAGAGGCGGAGGGTGCGCGGAAGCCCGAGGCGGGAGTCGAGGACCACCCGGAGAGGATTGCGCCCGGCGCGGCCCGGCAGCCGGGCGGAAAGCCGTGGGTCGTCCGCGAGCGCCGTGCCGGCGCCCACGAGCACGGCGTCGGCGCGGTCGCGCAGCCGGTGCACGAGCGCGCGCGCGGCGGTGCCCGTCACCCAGCGGGAGTCCCCGGTCCGCGTCGCGATCTTGCCGTCCAGGGTGACCGCCGCCTTGAGCGTGACGTGGGGACGCCCCGAGACGATGAACCGGAACCAGGCCTCGTTCAGGCGGTCGCACTCGGCGCGCAGGACCCCCGTCACGACGCCGACGCCGGCGCGGCGCAGGCGCCGCAGGCCGCGGCCGTTCACGAGCGGGTTCGGGTCGCTGGAACCGACGAACACGCGCCGGACCCCGGCCTCGATGATGGCGACGCTGCACGGCGGCGTGCGGCCCCAGTGGTCGCACGGTTCGAGCGTGGTGTAGAGGTCGGCGCCGCGGGCACGGGCGCCGGCCCGCCGCAGGGCCACGACCTCCGCGTGGGGACTGCCGGCGCGCGCGTGGTGACCCCGGGCGACGACCTTCCCGCCCTTCACGAGCACCGCGCCCACGGCCGGGTTGGGGCTCGTGCGCCCGAGGCCGCGACGGGCCTCCCGCAGGGCGAGCGCCATGCGCTCCGCGGCTGACGGCCTCCTGTTCATCGCTTGCCCTTCAGGCCCTCCACCTCGGCGGTGAACTCCCCGACGTCGCGGAAGGCACGGTACACCGAGGCGAAGCGGACGAAGGCGACCGGATCGAGCTCGCGCAGGCGTTCCATGACGAGCTCGCCGATGAGGCTCGAGCGGACCTCCCGCTCGCCGGTCTCCTGCAGCTTCCGCTCGACCTCCGTCGCGACGCTCTGGATGCGCTCCTCCGCCACCGGCCGCTTCTGGCAGGCCACCCGGAGCCCCTCCACGACCTTCTGCCGATCGTAGGCCTCCCGCCGGCCGTCCTTCTTGACCACCGCGGGAAGCGTCTCCTCGACGCGCTCGTAGGTCGTGAAGCGACGCCCGCAGCCCAGGCATTCCCGCCGCCGGCGCGTGACCTGTCCGTCCTGCGTCTCGCGCGAGTCGACGACCCGGTCCTCCAGGTGGGCGCAGAAGGGACAGCGCATGCGTTCGCCGGCCGGTCGCCGGCCGGGCCTCAGATCCGATCGGGGTAGAGGGGGAACTGGCGGGTCAACTCCCGGACCTCGCCCTTCACGCGGGCGAGGACGGCGTCGTCGCCGGGGGCGTCGAGCGCCCGTCCGATGAGGGACGCCACCCGCGTCATCTCCGCGGGACCCATGCCCCGCGTGGTGAGCGCCGGCGTGCCCAGCCGGATCCCGGAGGTGACGAAGGGCTTCTCCGGGTCCCAGGGGATCATGTTCTTGTTCACCGTGACGCCGGCCTTGCCGAGCGCCTCCTCGCCCGCCTTTCCGGTGAGCTTCTTCGGACGCAGGTCGACGAGCATGAGGTGGTTGTCGGTCCCGCCGGACACGAGCCGCAGCCCCGCGCTCTTCAGGCCCTCGGCGAGCGCCTGCGCGTTGTCGAGGATGCGCTGCTGGTACGCCCGGAACGACGGCTGCAGGGCCTCGTGGAAGGCGACCGCCTTGGCGGCCACCACGTGCTCGAGCGGTCCCCCCTGGATGCCGGGAAAGATCTGGCTGTTCACGGCCTTCGCGTGCGCCTCCTTGCAGAGGATCATGCCGGAGCGCGGGCCGCGCAGCGTCTTGTGGGTGGTCGACGTCACGATGTCCGCGTGCGGCACCGGGTTCGGGTGCAGCCCCGCCGCCACAAGCCCCGCGATGTGGGCCATGTCGACGACGAGCGCGGCGCCCACCTCCCGGGCAACCGCGGCGAACTGGTCGAAGTGGAGGAGCCGCGGATAGGCGCTCGCCCCGACGACGAGGACCTTCGGGCGGTTCTCGCGGGCGAGGCGCACGACCTCGTCCATGTCCACGGTCTCGTCGGACCTCCGGAGGCCGTAGGGCACGATCTTGAAGAGCCGGCCGGAGAAGTTCACCGGAGAGCCGTGGGTCAGGTGCCCGCCGAAGTTCAGGCTCATCGCGAGCAGCGTGTCGCCCGGCTGGGCGACCGCGAAGTAGGCGGCCATGTTCGCCTGAGAGCCCGAATGGGGCTGTACGTTCGCGTGGTCCGCGCCGAACAGCCGCTTGACGCGGTCGATGGCCAGTTGTTCCACCTGGTCCACGACCTCGCAGCCGCCGTAATAGCGCTTGCCGGGGTATCCCTCGGCGTACTTGTTCGTCAACGGCGAGCCGGTCGCCTCCAGCACGGCCGGCGAAACGAAGTTCTCGCTGGCGATGAGCTCGAGCCCCTCGGCCTGGCGTCGGGTCTCTTCGCGGATGAGCCTCGCGATCTCGGGGTCCACCTCGGCGAGGCGCTCGGTTGCCGTCATTTTTGCACTCCTCGGAAGGGGCGGTTCATACCGCGCCGCGCGCGGACGGGCAACGACCGAGCGGGGCCGATGCCCTCAGCCTTCCAGGGCGCGGATCTTCGCCACCCTCCGCTCGTGGCGCCCGCCCTCGAAGGGCTCCGCGAGGAAAGCGCGCACGACGGCGGCGGCAAGCCCCGCCCCGATGACGCGCTCGCCCACGCAGAGCACGTTGGCGTCGTTGTGGGCGCGCGCCATCCGCGCCTCGTACTCGGTGGTGCAGTGGGCCGCCCGCGCCCCCTTCACCTTGTTCGCGGCGATGGACATGCCGATGCCGGTGCCGCAGACGAGGATGCCGAACCGGGCCCGGCCGCCGGCCACCGCCTCGGCCACCCGCTGGGCGTAGTCGGGGTAGTCGACGCTCTCCTTGGAGAAAGGCCCGAGGTCCTCGACCTCGAACCCGAGCTCGCGCGCGACCTGCACCGCCTCGGCGCGAAGCCCGAGCCCGGCGTGGTCCGACCCGGCGACGACCCTCTCTGGCAAGGCGCCTCCCTAGACCGGCTTGAACGCCACGACCGCGTTCGTGCCGCCGAACCCGAAGCTGTTCGAGATCACCGCCTGGAGCTTCTTCTCCCGCGCCGCGTTCGGGACGACGTCCAGCCTGCACTCCGGATCCTGCTGCTCCACGTTGATGGTGGGCGGGATCACGCCCCGCGACAGCGCGAGGATCGAGACGATCGCCTCGACGCCGCCCGCGGCTCCGAGCATGTGGCCGGTCATCGACTTCGTGGAGGAGACGCACAGGCCGCCGTCGGCCCACGATCCGAACACCTTGCGGATGGCCTGGCACTCGGCGATGTCCCCCTGCGGCGTGGAGGTGCCGTGGGTGTTGACGTACCCCACCTGCTCGGGCCTGAGGCCTGCTTCCGCCAGCGCCATGCGCATGGCCCTCTGGCCACCCTCGCCCTCCGGCGCCGGGGCGGTGATGTGGTTCGCGTCGCAGGTGGCCCCGTACCCGACCATTTCCGCGTAGATGCGCGCCCCTCGCCGCCGCGCGTGCTCGTACTCCTCCAGGACCACGATCCCCGCTCCCTCGGCGGCCACGAAGCCGTCGCGGGCCTGGTCGAACGGGCGGCTCGCCTTCTCGGGAGCGTCGTTGCGCTCCGACAGGGCACGCGCGGCGCAGAAGCCCCCGATGCCCAGGTGCGTGATGGTCGCCTCGGCGCCGCCCGCGAACATGAGGTCGGCCATCCCGCGCTCGATGTAGACGAAGGCGTCGCCGATGGAGTGGTTCGCCGTCGCGCAAGCCGAGACCGGCGAGAAGTTCGGCCCCTTGAGGCCGTAGCGCAGCGCCATCTGCCCGGGGGCCAGGTTGATGATGAGGCTCGGGATGAAGAAGGGTCCGATCTTCCGGACGCCGCGCTCGAGGAAGGTCTTGTAGGTGTCTTCGATCGTCGCGAGGCCCCCCATGCCGGACCCCACGATGGCGCCGAACCGCTCGGGGACCACCTTCGCCATGTCGATCCCGGCGTCGTCCATCGCCATTTGCGACGCCGCCAGGGCGAACTGGATGAACCGGTCGTTCCGCCGCGCCTCTTTCTTCTCCATGTACTTCTCGGGGTCGAACCCCTTCACCTCGCCCGCGATCCGGGTCGGGAATGTGGACGCGTCGAACTGCGTGATGGGGCCGATCCCGCTCCTTCCGGCGACGAGCGCTTGCCAGCTCTCCTCGACCCCCACGCCGACCGGCGTGACCATCCCGAGACCGGTTACGACGACGCGGCGCCTGGACATGTTGCGACCTCCTGCGAGATTCTCCGCGCGGCGCGGACCCGCCTCCGCGGCCCTGCGGCCGTGGCGACGCCCCGCGCCCGAGCGGCCGGCGGGCTACTTCTTGTGCGTGTTGATGTAGTTGATCGCGTCCTGCACGGTCTTGATGTTCTCGGCCTCCTCGTCCGGGATCTCGACCTCGAACTCCTCCTCCATGGCCATGACGAGCTCGACGATGTCGAGCGAGTCGGCGCCCAGATCCTCGATGAAGCTGGAGGTGGTCTTGATCTCGTCCTCGGAGACGCCCAGCTGCTCGGCGATGATGCTCTTGACCTTCTGCTCCACGTTGCCCGTCGTCATCGGTTGCTTCCTCCTGGTTTGTGATGCGTTCCGCGGGGGATTCCGCGGCGAGCCTACATGTACATGCCCCCGTTCACACGGATGACCTCGCCGGTGACGTAGGACGCCTGATCGCTGCAGAGCCACGCCACCGCGTTGGCGACGTCCTCGGAGGTCCCGAGGCGGCCGAGCGGGATGGCCTCGGACATCTTATCCTTGGCGGCCTGCGGGAGCGCCGCGGTCATGTCGGTGTCGATGTAGCCCGGGGCGACGGCGTTCACCCGCACGTTCCGCGACGCGAGCTCGCGCGCCACGGACTTCGTGAGCCCGATGAGGCCCGCCTTGGTCGCGGCGTAGGCGGCCTGGCCGGCGTTGCCGGTCTCTCCCACGACCGACGTCAGGTTCACGATGGACCCGCCCCGCGCCTTCATCATGGGCCGGGTCGCGGCCCGGATGAGATGGAAGGCCCCGGTGAGGTTCACGTCGAGCTGGCGGCGCCAGTCCTCGTCCTTCACGCGCATGACGAGCTGGTCGAGGGCGATCCCGGCGTTGTTGACGAGGATGGCGAGCCCCCCCATCTCGGCGACCACGCGGTCCACGGCGGCGCTGCAGGCGGCTGCATCGGCCACGTCGAAGCGGAACAGGCGGGCGTCGGCGGCGCCCGCCTGCCGGCAGTGGGCGAGCGTGTCCTCCGCCGCCTTCTCGTTCCCGGCGTAGTTCACGGCCACCGCGGCTCCGCCGCGCGCGAGCGCGATGGCAGTGGCGCGGCCGATGCCGCGCGATGCTCCGGTCACGAGGGCCGTCTTCCCGCGGAAGTCGTACATGGTCAGGCCCCCAGCGCCGTCAGGGTCTTCTTCAAGGAGTCGGGATCGCCCACGTGGTGCACCTCGATGGCCTTGTCGATGCGCTTGACGAGCCCGGACAGCACGTTTCCGGGGCCGACCTCGATCATCCGCGTCGCGCCGAGGCGGGCGAGCTCGTGGACGCTCTCGATCCAGCGAACCGGGGCCGAGACCTGCGCGAGGAGCAGCGGGACGATGCGGTCGGAGGCGCGGTTCGCCCTCGCCTCGACGTTCGTCACGACCGGCACCGACGGCTGCGTCCAGCGGATGGCGCGCAGCACCGGCTCGAGCCGGGCCTTCACCGGCTCCATGAGCGCGCAGTGGAAGGGTGCGCTGACCGGCAGCGGCATCACGCGCCGCGCCCCCGTCTCCTTGAGCTTCTGACCGGCCAGCGCCACCGCGGTCGCGTCCCCGGCGATGACGGTCTGGTTGGGGTCGTTGTAGTTGGCGGGCGACACCACCTTGCCGCTCGCCGCCGACACGGACTCGCACACCATCCGGATCCGCTCCGGATCGAGGCCGACGACGGCTGCCATGGCGCCGGCCCCGGCCGGCACCGCTTCCTGCATGAAGGTGCCGCGCGCCCGCACCGCGCGGGCCGCGTCCGCCGCGGAGAGCGCCCCGACCGCCACGAGCGCCGAGTACTCCCCGAGCGAATGGCCGGCCACGATGTCGGGCTTGACGCCCCGCGAGGCGAGCACGGCGGCCGCCGCCGCCGACACCGCCAGGATCGCGGGTTGCGTGTTGGCGGTGAGCTTCAGCGCCTCGTCCGGCCCCTCGAAGCACAGGGCGGAGAGCTTGTCGCCGAGCGCCGCGTCGATGGACTCGAAGACCGCCCGCGCCTCGGGAAACTCCGCGGCGAGCGCCCTGCCCATGCCTGCCGACTGCGACCCCTGTCCCGGGAAGATGAACGCGAGCTTGTGCATGAGACCCTCACCAACGCAGCAGTGCGCTGCCCCAGGCCATCCCGCCGCCGATCGCCATCATGAGAATCAGGTCCCCGGGCTTGAACCATCCGGCGCGGTTGGCCTCGTCGAGGGTCATCGGAAGGCTCGCCGACGAGGTGTTGCCATACTTCGCCAGGTTCATCCAGCACTTCTCGGCGGGGATGCCGAGTCTCTCCAGGGTGGAGTCGAGGATCCGCTTGTTCGCCTGATGGGCGATGACCCAGGTCACGTCCTGGGGCTTCAGCCCGTTCGCGGCGAGCGCCTCGCGGGAGCACTCCTCCAGGGCGCGGACGGCCACCTTGTAGACCTCGCGGCCGTTCATCTTCACGTGGTGCAGCTTCTCGTCGATGAGCTTCTGGCCGATGGGGTGGCGGGACCCGCCCCCGGGCATGTTCAGGATGGGCCAGTAGGAGCCGTCGGTGTGGAGGTGGGTCGAGAGGAGCCCCCGGTTCGAGTCGTTCGTGGGCACGAGCACCATCGCCCCCGCCCCGTCCCCGAACAGGATGCAGGTGTTGCGGTCGGTCCAGTCGGTGATGCGCGTGAGGATCTCCGCGCCCACGACCAGCGCCGCGCGGCAGACCCCGGAGGTGACGAAGCGATCTGCGACGGAGAGGGCGTAGAGGGAGCCCGCGCAGGCTGCCGACACGTCGAAGGCAAACGCCTTCTTGTTGTGCAGCAGGCTCTGCAGCACGGCCGCCGCCGACGGGAAGGGCATGTCGGGCGTCACCGTCCCGACGACGATGAGGTCCACGTCCTCGGGGCGCACCCCGGCCATCTTGAGGGCCTTGTGCGAGGCCTTGAGCGCGAGGTCGCTCGTCGCCTCGGAGTCGGCCGCGATGTGCCGCTCCCGGATCCCGGTGCGCTCGACGATCCACTCGTCGCTCGTCTGGACGAGCTTCTCCAGATCCAGGTTCGTGACGACCTTCTCGGGGACGTAGCTACCCGTGCCTACGACGAGCGACCGCATGCTCCCTCCTCCTCAGGCCTCGAGCGGCGCCCGCCGCCGCCGGCCCTGGCTGCTTCGGGTTTCTCCCCCGATCGAGAGGAGCTCGGCGGCCAGCCCGGCGGCCTCGCCCATCTCCCGCGTACAGTGCGCGCGCGCCGCCTCGCGGGCGCGGCCGATGGCGTTTCCGACCGCGCGGGCGTCGGAGGCTCCGTGGCTGATGACGGCGACGCCGTTCACGCCGACGAGCAGCGCACCGCCCACCTCCCGCCAGTCGATCCTCCGGCGCATCGCGTCGAGCGCGTTCTTCGCGAGCATGCCGCCGATCTTCGAGGGCACGTCGCGCTGAAGCGCCTCGCGCACGAGCACCCCGATGGCCCGCGCCGTGCCCTCCATGGTCTTCAGCGCGACGTTGCCCGTGAAGCCGTCGGTCACGACGACGTCGAGGTCGCCGGCGAGGAGGTCGCGCCCCTCGCAGTAACCCTGGAACCGCAGCGAGGAGCGCTCGAGCGCTGCGGCCGCCGTCCGGGTGAGCGACGTTCCCTTCGTCGCCTCCTCGCCGTTCGCGAGCACCGCCACCCGCGGGCGGGAGACGCCGAGCACGCGCCGGCTGTACACGTCTCCCATGAGCGCGAACTGAACGAGGTGGACCGGCCGACACTCCACGTTGGCGCCCACGTCGAGGAGCACGGGAGAGCCCTTCACGGCCGGGAGAACGGAGAGGATGGCGGGGCGCTCCACGTGCCCCGACCTCCCGAGCACGAGGATGGCGCCCGCCATCACCGCGCCGCTGTTCCCGGCGCTCACCATGGCCGAAGCCGATCCGCTTCGCACGAGTTCGAGGCAGACACGGATCGAGTTCGCCTTCTTGCTGCGCATGGCCCGCCCGGGGTGGTCGTCCATCTCGACGACCTCAGGGGCGTGCATCACCTCGACGGGCAGGCTCGCGCTCGCGCGAAGCCGCTTGAGCTCCGTGCGGACCCGCTCCTCGTGCCCGACGAGGACGACCGCCTGGCCCTGGCGCGCTGCGTCAACGGCCCCCTGCACGACGGCGGTGGGGGCGTGGTCGCCCCCCATGGCGTCGACAGCGACCGGCGCGGCGCCCGGGGCCATCCCGGCCTAGACGCCCTCGGTGACCTGGGCGTCCTTGTAGTATCCGCAGGCCGGGCAGGCCCGGTGGGAGAGGACGGGCTCCTTGCACTTCGGGCACTTCGTCACGTTGGCCGGCTTGATCTTGAAGTTCGCAGCTCGGCGCCGGTTGCGGCGCATGCTGCTCGTTCGCTTCTTGGGGACGCCCACGGGTCACTCCTTGTCGCTGTTCAGAAACGCCTCTAGGACCGCTTGAGCTTCTCCAGACCGGCCCAGCGCGGGTCGGGCACGTGCCGCTCGCAGCCACAGTCCTTCTCGTTCAGGTTCTGCCCGCACACCGGGCAGAGTCCCTTGCAGTTCTCCTGACAGACCGGGTAGCGGGGAAGCGCGAGCAGGAGCTGCTCCCGCACCAGCGGGTCGAGGTCGATCACCTTGCCGCGGTAGGTCTCCTCGTCGACGTCGTAGGGCGCGAAGCTCCCGTCGCGGTGCGCGTCGCCCTTCTCGTGCCTCGCCGCGCGCTCCTCGTCGGCTTCCTCGGCCGGGACCATCGTGAGCTCGAAGGCGACCGGCACCGCCACCCGGACGGGCGCGAGGCAGCGCCCGCACAAAGCGGTGAGCTCGGCACCGGTCCGCGCGACCAGGCGGACGCGCCGCCCCAGCCGCTCGAGGTGCGCCTCGACGTGGGCCGCCTCGGCCGCGCGGTAGCCGGCCGGATCCCCGGCCACTGCCTCGTCGAGCGCCTCGCGGGTCACGTCCCAGGTCCTCTCGGTGCCCGACTCCTTGATTTCGTCAATATTGACGCGCATTTGCGCCACATCCCCGGGCGGAAAAGCGCCTCATTATAGGGACCGACCTTCACAAGTCAAGGCGCGCCACGGCAGCGCGGTGCGTCGACGGGATGCCCTTAGCGGAGGCACGTATAACGGGCAGGGGCGTGCCCGCCCACCCGTTTCGGGTCGCCCTAGGGCTTCACGAGGCCGCGGGCGACCGCGAGCAGCGCCGCCTCGGCCTTCGTGGAGACGTCCATCTTCTCGTAGATGCGCTTCACGTACGTCTGCACCGTGCCCTCGGCGATCCCGAGCGCCTGCGCGACGTCCGCGTAGGTGTGGCCGTGGACGAGAAGCTCCAGCACCTCGAGCTCTCGCTTCGAGAGCGCGGGCCCCTGCCCCCGCTGGTCCGGGGGGTCGCCGCGAAGCTCGGAGAGGAGGACTTTCGCGGCGCGCGGGCTGATCGGGGCCGCGTCCCCCCGGAGCACCTCCTCGACGGCGCGCGCGAGCTCGCCGGCGTGGAAGGGCTTCAGGATGTACCCGGCCGCGCCGGCCCTCAGCGCCCCGAGGACGCGGGCCGGGATGTCCACGGCCGTGAGGGCAATGCAGGCGGTCTTGGGCAGCTCCTGGCGGATGGCGGCGATGACGTCTTCGCCGCTCATCTTCGGGAGGCCGAGGTCGACGAGGGCCACGTCCGGCTTCTCGCGCCGCGCGAGCGACACGCCGTCCTCGCCGGTCGCCGCAGTCCCGCAGACCTCGAACCCGTGCGCCGTCAGCACCTGGGCGATGAGGCGGGAGACCGCCTCGTCGTCCTCGATCGCGATCGCTCTGACTGCCATGGACACCCTTCCCGGGTCCGCGTGCCCCCGCCTTCGCGACGAATACCAGCGGGATCCGGGTGGGTCAAGGTTCGCGTCCCTTGGGAAAGGTACGACCCGGGAATACCTGCGGGTCACGCCCCGCCCTCTCGCACACAACGGGTCGACCCCGAAGGGACAGGCGGACCTAGGGCTCCTCGCGGAGCGCGACCTCGAGGGCGAAGAGGGCGAGGGCGAAGACGCCCGTCAGCTGGGCCGCGGCCATCGCGGCGGGTGCGAGGCGCGAGGCCGGCGAGGCGAGGGCCGCCGCGAGGAGCCCCACGGATGCGAGCGCGCCCGCGAAGGCGGTTCGGCAGCGCCTCTTCGTCGCGCCCTGGACCACGTTCACCCTCTCCTGGCCGTGCTTCTCACCCCTTCCACGATGCCATGAAGACGGGGGCCTTGTCGCCCGCGGCGCCGGACGGCGGCGTGCTACAGTCGCCTCGAACCGGAGTCGAGGCCCATGTTGCCCCACGCCACGCTCCTCCTCGCGCTCGTGGCAGCGGAGCGATGCGTGGAGGTGCTGTCGCTCGCGGACGTCCACGGCCACGCGGCGGAGCTTCCCCGCCTCGCGGCGCGGATGAGCCCCATCCGCG
Organism: Anaeromyxobacteraceae bacterium; assembly: GCA_035543235.1. Taxonomy (GTDB): domain Bacteria; phylum Myxococcota; class Myxococcia; order Myxococcales; family Anaeromyxobacteraceae; genus DATJZG01. Next base: position 28,271 of record DATKJV010000025.1, read on the forward strand.
CGGGCGGGCCGTCCCTCCTGTTCGACGCCGGCGACTCGCTCCAGGGCACGCTTGCGGCGCGGCTGTCGGAAGGGGAGGCGGTCGTCGCCGCCCTCGGCGCGATGGGGGTCGACGCCGCCGCCATCGGGAACCACGACTTCGACTACGGCGCGGCCGCGCTTCGCCGGCGGATGGCCACCGCCTCCTACCCGTTCCTCGCGGCGAACCTGCGCGACGCGTCCACCGGAGAGCTTCCCGCGTGGAAGAACCTCTACCCGTCCCGGCTGCTCCGCCCGCCCGGCGGCCCCGTCGTGGGCGTGTTCGGCCTCTCGGCGAGGGACACGCCCTCCCTTACCATGCCCCGCAACGTCGAAGGGCTCGCCTTCCTGCCGGAGGCGGAGGCGGCCGCCCGGCAGGCCGCCGCGCTCCGGCGAGAGGGGGCGGAGGTCGTGGTCGGGGTCGTGCACCTCGGCGGCTATTGCACCGATCTCGGCGACCCGGACGACCTCTCGTCGTGCGAAGCCGGGCGCGACCTCTTCCGGCTCGCGCGATCGCTACCCCCGGGGCTCGTGGACGCGCTCCTCGGCGGCCACACTCACGGCTTCGTCAACCATCGCGTGAACGGCGTGGCGCTCGTCCAGGCCGGTTCCCGCGCCGAGGCCGCGGGCTGGGTGACGCTGTGCACGGGACGCCCCGCCCGGTTCCACCCGCCAATCCGGGCGGCGGGCGACGGGAAGGGTGGCGGAGCCCCGGAGGACGCGCGCGTGGCTTCCGCCGTCGAACCGTTCCTCGCCGCCGCCCGGTCCTCGCTGAGGGAGCCGCTCGGCGTGAGCCTGCCCTGGCCGCTCGCCCGCGATAGCAGGGGACCCTCGCCGTTCGGCGTGGCCGTCGCGCAGGCGGTGCGCGAAGCTCTCCGGACCGACTTCGCGCTCATAAACGGAGGCAGCTTGCGGACCGACCTGGCGCCGGGTGCCCTGACGCTCGGGCAGGTCTACGAGGCCCTGCCCTTCGAGGACAGCCTGGCCGTGGTTCGGGTCCGGGGGGCGGCCCTCGTCGAACTGCTCCGGGCGCTGGAGGGGGCGGAGAAGGGCTTCCCGCAACTCGCCGGGCTGCGGTTCGACGGCGGCGAGGCGAGGACGTGCGACGGAGCCCCGCTCGACCTGAACCGCACGTACGCCGTGGGGACGAACGAGTTCATCGCCTCGGGGGGCGACGGGACGCAGTCCGTCCTGGCGCGGCTCCCACCGGGGTCGCTCACGATGCGGAAGGATCTCCACCAGCGCGACGCCTTCGTCGCCTGGCTGCGTCGCGTGCACGGTAGCGAACCTCCGGCGGCCTGCCCCTGACGCAGACGGCCGTCGGGGCGGCCCGCGCGAAAGAGTTGCGGGCTGCCTCGGATCACGTGGTATGAAGCGGCGACAGCGGCGCGCCGGCAACGTTCTAGGCTGGCGCGCGGCCTGACGTTACGCGGTTTGCGCGGTTAGCTCAGCTGGATAGAGCGTCGGCCTCCGGAGCCGAAGGCCACAGGTTCGAATCCTGTACCGCGCGCCACACAAGAGGCCGAATTCACTCCAGGTTTCGGAGGGCTTTCGGCCTCTTTCTTCGTCTGCGGCTCGGACTGTAACCCAGGTGTAACCGCCGGCGGGACATTCGCTGCAAGTTCGAGCGAATTCCTGCGAGCGGGAACCGTCGCGAGCGCACCGAGGCCGAACCGCAGCTTGTTCACCTCCGCGGCCATGAAGTCGGGCAAGAGGTGGCCGTAGCGCCTCTCGGTGATGGTCGGGTCCGAGTGGCCGAGGAGCTTCTGCACCGACACCAGGTTCGCCCCGAGCATGAGGAGGACGCTCGCGTAGGTGTGCCGGAGGTCGTGGAACCGGATCGCGCGTACGTGTGCCTTCGGCCAGAGGAGGAAGTTGCACTTGGGGCAGCGGCGCACTTCCGCGTCCGGCCGAGGCTCCTCGTGACCGCAGCCCTTCCGCCGGCACTTGTGCGTGTAGCCCGTGACGATGCCGGCGCGCTTGAGCGCCCGCCGCAGGATGTCCTCGGGCTGCCAGGTCATCGTCCTCATGGCACCGTGGTCGTCCGGAAAGAGCCACGGGCCGGGGAACTCCCCGATCGCTTGCTCGAGGAAGGGCACGAGCTCATCGGGGATCCGGACCACGCGTTGCTTCATGTTCTTCGTGGAGGGCCTGGCATAGGAGCGACGGACGAAGAGGAGCCGGCGCGCCAGGTCGACGTCCGACTTCTGGAGCCCACACAGCTCGCCCTTCCTGAGGCCCGCCAGGATCGCGGTGGCGAAGACCGGCCGCTGCTCGGGAACGAGCGCCTGGAAGAACGGGAGGACCTCCTCCGGGGTCAGGATGCTCGCGATCCGTTCCGGCACTCGTCGCGTCTCGGTCTCCTGGGCCGGGTTCCGGCCGAGCCACTTCTGCGCCTTCCTCGCCTTGTTGAAGGCGCGGACCAGGAACCGGCGAACGTGGTTCACGGTACCCGGTGAAAGCTCACGGTCCTTCTCGTTGAGGAGTCGTTCCACGTCGCCCGGCCCCACCCGCTCGAGACGCTTCGCCGCCATCGGCGAGGGCAGGATGTGGTTCCGGACCGTCCCCGTGTTGCTCGCGTGGGATTCCGAGTTCGCGCTGTAGTTCGTGAGCCACCAGTTCATCAGGTCGGCCACTGTCCAGCCTTCCGGGTTGAGGGTGCGGGGCTCGAGCCCGCGCCGCTCGCGAAAAGCGCGCTCTTCGACTTCCCGGAGGAGTTCCTTGGCCTGTGACTTCGTGCGAGCGGGGGTGGCTTCGTAAGCCGCCTCGTCATTCGAGTCCTGGTACTTGATCCACCAGACTCTCCCTCGCCGGTACACGCACCCCATAGCTCGCCTCGCGGCTCCTCGGCCTGATTCTACCGACCGGGCCGACCTCCGCCGCCCGAGTCGACCCAGGCCCTGAGCTCTGCGGGTATGAACCGAACGCCCCAGCCACCCAGCCGCCGGACCGGCAGCGTCCCGTCCTCGGCCTTGTGGTAGACCCAGCTCACGCTGCGCTTCAGGAAGCGGGCGGCCGCGCGGACGTCCCAGAGCTCGTTGTCCGCCGGTAACGGGTTTTCGCTGACATTGGTCGGGGGTGGCAGCCGCTCCGGAGCCGGAGACCGTCGTCTGCCCGGGGTCCGTCGGCCAGACGCCGACGCAGTGTCCGCTCCCTCGTTGCCGCTCCACCCGAACGTGACTTGTCCTTCGTTCGACTCTGCCATGCGTGTTCCCTCAGCGCCGATCGTCAGCCTGGCTATCCGGTGGGCGGGTGCCTCTCGTCGTAGCCCAGCTCCTTCCCGATGAAGCCCCGCAGGACCCTCAGCGCCGACTGCAGTCCGTTCTCGCTGGGTAGCGTCGCGCCCATCCTTCTCGCCGCGGCTTCCCAGTTGCGGCTGGCCATGACCACGACCAGATAGTTGGCGTGAATCCGGTCGACCTGCTCGGAGTCCACCGTCAAGTGCCGCAGCGTCACGGGGCCGCCCGTCGACTGGCGTCGCCCCTCGAGGACGTACGGCGCAAGTACGGTCGCAGCCTCCGCGAACGTGAAGACGAGAACCGAGAACTCCGGAGCTCGCCTCGACGCCATCTCCGCCTTGACCGCTTCCTCGACGTGCATCTTCCGCTCGTCCGAGTGGACAAGGAAGACGACCCGCGGAAGGAATCCGTCCGGGTAGGCACGGCGGTACCAGGTCTCCGGGCTTCTCGCCTCGGTCAGCCCACCGAAGAACGAGGCGTAGCGGCGGAGCTTCGCCACGATTGCGCCGCTCCTCGCTGGGTGGGCCGTGGCGATGCTCTGGGTCCCCGTCTCAGCCTCCAGGAAGAGCCTCCGCTGCCTGTGGGGGACCTCGACGATGGCGTCGGGCTTGAGCACCGCCGAGACCCTCGCTGCCGCTGCCCCCTGATGCTCGTAGCGCTTGAACTGGAGCGTTTCGTCTTCCTCGGAGAGCCAGCGGAAGGGGAGGCTCGCGAGAGGCGCCAGATCGGAACTGCGGAGCTTCAGGACGAGCTTTAGCAAGACTTCGTTCAGGACGAGCGTGTGCTCGAGGAAGCGGTGGCCGATGTCGTGGGCCGCCGGGGGACGGAGATACGGGACGAGAGGCCCGACGATCCCCCTCCCGTACGAGGACAGCGCCCACACCGGGACCGCCGTGCCCTCCGCGCGGCGGAACTCCAGCCGGCGAAGGCAGGCACCCTCCCCGAGGCCTCCTCCTGGCGCGCAGAGCTTCGCGAGCCGGCGGTACGTCTGCTTCTTGCTCCTTCCCTCGAAGAGGAGCCGGTGGACCTGGTCGGCGGTCGCGTAGCGCGCCACCCCAACGTACGAGAGGAGCACCCGGTCCCGGTCGGTGAGAATGGCCCCCTTCGCCCTGGCCACGGCCGACTCGGTCTACCGCTTCCTCGACGCGGACGAGCTGTCGAACCCCGGCGGCTTCTCCCGGAGCTCGAGGGCGCGGTGGTAGAGCACGTGGAGCAGGTACTCGTAGCGGTCGAGCTCAAGCGCCTTCCGGTCGGCCTCGAGCAGCTCGGCCACGGCCCGCGGCAACCCGAACCAGCGGTGGACACCGTCGAGGTAGCGAAAGACGGTGGCGTTCAGGTCTGCGCCGCGTGCCTTCGCCTCGTGCTTCAGGAAGTAGACGAGGTCCACGGGCAACCGGAAGGTCTGGGCGAACTTTTCGCTGGAGGTCGGCGGCGGCTCGACGGGGATCTTCGGGCTCATCGGATGCTCCCTTTCGCTCCCCCCTAGCTGTAGAACCTAAACCGCACCAAGGTCAACCCCACCCTACACCACCCTCTTGAGGCTCCCCTCCTCCTGAGCCGCGTCCGTCGCCGTCGTCGCGACCGACCGCTCCCCTTCTCGCGCCTTGACCCAGGTCGCTCGGTTCCAGTCAAGACATCGCTGACAGTTGACTGCAGGGTGACAGCAGTCCCCTTCAGGGGTTTACGGCTCGATCGTTCAGTAGTTCTTTCGGGGTTACAGGGGCGCTGACACCTGTCGCCTGCGACTCGGTGACAGTGGACCTGACGCCGTCGATTACCTCGATGTCGGGGACGATCTCGAGAGTGCCGAGGTCGACTTCGAAGAAGCGGGCTCGCCAGCGCAGCACGCCTTCCTGCTTGAGTCCGATGATCTGGCCCACCAGGGCTGAGCTCACGAACACATGGTCGCCGTTGACGGTAATGGTGCCCCCCTTCGAGACATGACGCGTCTCCCACCCGGGCGGATAGCTCGGGGCGAGCGGCTGGAGCGAACGCCGCTCCGAGTCGCGATAGACCTCCGCAGGCGTCTTTCCGGCAAGAGCATCGTGAGGCCTCACCTCGTTGAATTCGACCATCCATCGGTCGCACTCACGTTGCTGGGCACGGCGGGAGGCCGCGGGCTTGAGCTGGAGCTCGCTCAGATCCCGGTGCATCCGCTCGTGGCCGCCGTTGTCCTGAGGACAGCCGGGGCGGGAGCGGTACAGGCGAATCCCGAGCGAGATGAGCCAAGCCCCCAGGCGGCTCAGCCCAGCGCGGGCACGAGTGCACACGAACGGTGAACCATTGTCATTCAGCATGGCTGCGGGCAAACCGTGTCGTTCGAAGAGGGCGGTGAGTACCCGCTGGACGTGGTTGAGCCTCGGCCAAGCGAGCAGGACGACAGCGAGGACCTTCCGGCTGAAGGCATCGCGCACCGTCAGCGGCTCGCATCGCTCTCCGTTCCGAGCAAGCCACCAGCCCTTGAAATCGATCGTCCACAGGTCGTTCGGGCCTTTCACCTCGACGTGCGGCCGCTCGTCGACGGTCCAGATCCTCACGCGAGGCCGCCTTCGCCTCACCTTCCCGAGCCGCGAGAGGATCCGGGCAACCGTGCTCCGGCTCGGCGCGTCCTCGCCGTGCGCACGCCGCAGTATCCGGGAAATCTTGTCCGCACCCCAGGTCGGGTGCCGATCCCGCAGTTCCACGATGCGGACGACCAGTTCTTCGGCGGTCGTCAGCGGGCTCGTCACCGGCCGGCGGCTCTCCTCGACGAGACCCGGGTAACTCGCCTCCCGGAAGCGGCGCAGCCACTTGTGGCCGGTCTGGCGGGAGATGCCGAACTCGCGGCACAGCGCCGAGACATTCGCTCCCGGCGCGCTGGCCCTCTCAACGAACTGCAGCTTCTGGGTCATGACTCGCTGCTCTCTCCAGGGCATGCCACAGCGTCACCTGTAAGCGATGTCCTGAGACGGTTTCTGTCAGCGATGTCTTGGTACAGCACCCTCGCCTTCCTCCTCTTCGCTCCCTCCTTCGCCAAGACCGTTCGCCTTCACGAAGCCGCCCTCCGATTCCCTCCCATGACCCCACGCATCACCTGACCGAACCGCTCCTCGACTGGGTCCTCGAGGTCCCTCTCTTGCCTGGTCCCGCCTCCCGCCGTCTTCGAACTTCTCCTAGGGTGACAGCAGCCCGATCCCTCGATCCAACCTATGGTTGAGAGCGAGGGATCGGGCTGATGGCACCCGTCTTCAGGCAAGACTCGTCGCCGGCGGGAGGCGGGGCTAAGCGCGGTCGTCACGCGGAGTTACGTGCGCTAGGCCTGGCACCAATCGCGATTACGTGCGTGGGTCCGATACCGACGACGCCAGTCATCGGCACCGTCATCGGCCTCGGTCATCCGGGCTGGTCATCCATTCAATCACGGGCGCGCCCTCATGTGGCGTCGCGACCCAGGTCCGAAGGCGGATTGGGGGTAGCTCGGGGCGGTCAGGGATGCGTGCACCCAGCCCCGTATAGCGTCTCCGCTGACGTCGGGACCCCGAGCACCGTACCGAACGCCAGGTCGAGGTAGAACTGGGCCGTGAGTTGACAGCCCTCGTTGCTCGATACCCACACGACCGGATCCTGAGGCTCGCAGGCACTTGAGACGGCCTGGACGGAATACTGGACGAGCAGTGTGCCCCCGCTGAAAGGGATTTCCGTCTGCGCGAGGACTGCAAACGGGGAATCGCTCGAGGCGCCGCACGACATCCAATGAGCGTTCAGGCCAGACGAGACTCCAGACTGGGGTATCCACCCCTGCACGGGGTAGAAGCGCTGGTCGGTCGCCAGCGTGGCGGGGTCTCTGCCCGGCGGGTCGTAGAGGGGATGGAAGGCTAGAAGCGTCGACCGTTCCGCGTCCGTGAGGGAGGCGAGAAACGCTTCCGGCGCGCTACCAGCCGTGGGTGGGTTCGTCCCGGTGATCTCGTCGACGCTGAGGAGCAAGCTCACCGCGCCTGCGCAGGGAAGCCCGAAGCAGTTTGTGGACCAGGTCCAGTCGATGCTCGTGTTCCCGGCGTAGTCGGTGGTCACCTTCGCCAGGGGGTTGACCCAGACCAGCAGGGAATCGAGTCCCCGGTCCGGCACGTCCAGCGGGGCTCCGATGCCTAGCCCGGAGCTCGGATCCAACGAGACCGCACCCGAAGTCGCGGTGATGTTGTGCCCGACCAGGGAAAACCATGCGTGGGCCGAGCCGAGGTCGAATCGGCGTAAAGCAGCCACGTGCTCGGCGCCGTCGGGGGTCCGTACGACCGAACGCCAGCGGCTGCCGACCTCCGAGCGAAGCTGCGGGGATGCCCCGGGTCCCACTTGGGGGCCGTACGTCGCGGAACTGAACGCGCCTGGCGGCTGGTAAAGGACGTTCAGCAGCAGGAACTTTGCCGGCACGTTCTCCACCGACAGGACTTGCCACTCCTGGCACTGGCAGGCACCTTGGACGCGGGCGACGCTGAGACACCCATCCGGCGCCTTGCACTGCTCGGAGCACGCGACCGAACCGACTGCCAGCAAGGCCATCGCCATGGAGCGGGCGCGCATGGCTTCCCCCTTCGTGGGATTCTACGCCACGTCGGCGGGCCGGACACCGTCAATTTGTACGAGCGGTACGGGTCGCTTCGTCGAGACGAACTCCAGCACCAACTGCTTTCCCAGGGCGAGGCCCACCCGTCGGAGGACGTCCCACCGCGGCGTTCGTGGATCAGACCCCCGCTCCACCCGCGCAATCATCGGCTGCTTCACGCCGATGAGGACTGCGAGTTGCGCCTGAGTGAGCCCTGCCTCTTCTCGCATTCGCCGAACCGCCATTGCGAGCTCCGCCACCACCATCCGAGCCTCGTAGTTGCGCCGCACCTCGGGGTTCTCGAGCTGCTTGTAGACGTATTCGCTGAACGATCCACCCTGGACGGCCTTCTTCTTCGCGGCCATGGTCACCTCAGCCTTTTCATGCGCTCGCGGGGCGACTTCGATCCCCGCAAGTTCTGGTGCGACCGTCAGTGCCCTTCAAGAGAGCGAGCGATGGTGAGCTCTTTGGACTCTTGAAGCCCGGATACAGAAGCGAATCGAGTAGATACCTCCCAGCACTACCCAGAATGCGAAGAGTGCAATTATTCCCGCCCGAAGTCGCAGACGATCTACGGCGATGACGAAAGAGAGACTGTACCCGAACAGCACCATGGCGATGCCAGCCGCAACAAACATGGCCTGAATCTTCAGGGCCTGCGTCGAAATTCGCGGCATGCGCGCCTCCGACTCCCCGGCCGCTTCCACGCGGGGTGGGGCGTCCACGTCACCTCGCAGTTTACGCCGCCTTCGTGTCGCAAAGAGCAGGGAAGTAGCCCATGTCCAGGTAGCGCCGGTCGGCCCACATCGAGGTGACCTGGAGCGTGACGGCCGTGATGAGGCGAAGCGCGCTCGCGCGGGCAGGGAAGGCGCCGATGGCGCGGGTCCGCCGCTTGATCTCGCCGTGCAGCCGCTCGAGGCCGTTCGTCGAGCGGATGCGCGACCAGTGCTCCTTGGGGAAGGCGTAGAACTGGGTCGCGGCCTCGAAGCCGTTCCTGAGGCACTCCAACGCCTCGGGCAGCTGCCGCCCGAGCCCGCCGGCGAGCGCCTCCAGGCGCTTCTAGAAGTCCTGTACCGGACGACGTCCCCCCGGCGTCTCGAACATCCGCACGTCGAGCACGCGAAGTATATAACCAATCAGATATAAGGCGTCAATCGAGAGGGCCTGCCGCGAACCCCGGGACCTCGCCAGGTGAGATCCGGATCGAGTTCGAGACCCGGACGTGCGGGAGCTTGCCCTCGCCACAGAGCCTGTACACGGTGGCGGTGCTCACCTGGAGCCTCGCAGCGACCTCCCGGACGGTCAGGAGACGCTCGTGCGGGCCAATGGCGCGCTGCGCCTGTAACTCAGGTGTAACTCGCGGACGAGAAAACGGGGCCAAATCGAGCGAAGGGCTGCAGTCGCCGCGGCGGCGACCGCGAGCGATTACCAATGGTTGCGAAGGGTCGCCACTAGTCACCAATGGTGAAACAGCGCCTCCGGAGCCGGAGGCCACAGGTTCGAATCCTGTACCGCGCGCCACACCAAGGGCCCGGTTTGCTTCGCGATTCGCGAACGAGCCCGGGCCTTTCCCCTTCTCTCCACGCTCCGTGATCGGCGAATGGGCGGTGACCGGCGTCCTGGACGCCGGCGGCCGCCCGGACGTCCACCCCGCCTCTCCTCGCCCGGCCCGGAGCGGGTGATCCCGCGAACCTGATGGTCTCGACCCTGTCGCCCCTCCCCGACAGAGTCGCTCCGCGCGGGCCGGCTTCCGGTACCCTTCTCCACGGATCGCCCACCTCGGCACGTGCGACCCGTCGGGAGGGACCATCCGGGTGGCTTCGAACCCTGGCTCCGCGCGCATCGCCAACCGGGATTGCCGAGCCGGATCTCCACCCCCGGTGGGCCGCGTGGCGGCGGCCGTCGCCGGGGTCGTGCTCGCCGCGCTCCCGCGCGCGGGGCGCGCCGAGAGCCCATGCGCCGGCGACACGAAGCAGCTCTGCGCCGACGTGCGGCCCGGCGAGGGCCGGGTGCACGCGTGTCTCGCGGAGAACCGTGACAAGCTTTCCCCCGCGTGCCAGGAGCGGCTCTCGCAGGACGAGGCCCGTGCGCGGGCGCTCCTCAAGGAGTTCTCCGACGCCTGCATGGGCGACGTCGACCGCTTCTGTGGAGCGGTCCGGCCAGGAACCGGGCGCGTGATCCAGTGCCTGGAGCGGCACCGCGAGGACCTGTCCGATGCCTGCCAAGAGCACACGGAGCGCTTCGACGTCGCACGCGAGAAGGTGCGGGCCGTCCGCGACGCCTGCCGCGCCGATGCGAGGACCTACTGCGCCGACCAACTCGCCACGGCGGCACCGCTCGTCGAGTGCCTGGAGGATCACCGGTCGGAGATCTCGGCGGAGTGCCGAGCGTCCGGCCCGGCGCTCGCGTCGCAGGCCGCGGCGGTCATCGACGCGGTCGACCGGCTGTCGAGCCAGGAACGCATCCAGGAGACGCTCGAGGTCCTCCAGGGCCTCAACTCCGTCGCGTTCACGAGGAGCCAGATCGCCTTCCAGATCGACGCGTTCCAGGGGCTCGGCGGGCTGGGCAACGCGGACCGGCTCACCTTCAACCCGCAGTTCGTGTTCGGGGAGCACAACGACTTTGCCCTCATCGTGAACGTCCCGGTGGTGGCCGTCTACCCGTACAGCCCCCAGGTGGCCACCGCGACGGGGCTCGGCGACGTCCTGACGGCCTTCGCCTGGGCGTTCTACGCCCACGGGCAGATCCGCCAGTACCTGGCGATGGGGCTCCAATGGGACACCGGGACCGAGGCGTTGCTCGGGGCGGCATGGGCGGTCGGGCCCACGTACGCGATCGCGCTCGGCCTCGTGCGGTGGCTGTCCCTCACGACCGAGATCACCTGGGCGCAGTCCTTCGGCAATCGCGGGAAGTACCCCTCGCTCGAGGTCCTGTACCTCCGTCCCATTCTCGTCGCCTCCCTCCCCGCGCTCGCGTTCGCCGCCCTGGACACGAAGCTCGCCTGGAACTTCGCGAACGGCTCCTTCGTGCCGGTCATGAAGGCGAGCGTGGGGAGGTTCGTCGACCGGGAGCGGTCGCTCTCCGTCTCCGCCTGGTACCAGGCCTCGTTGACGAGCGCCGCCGTGTCGCAGAGCTTCAAGTTCGGGGTGGGCGTGGGCCTGTCGTACTTTTTCGACTGGTGACGGCGGCGCCCGGGCTCGCTCGGCACGTCCGGTAGCGGTGCCCGCGAGCGGCATGCGCGGCCCGATGACGCGCCGCGCTAGGTCACGCGCGATCTCCTGCGGCGGGGCTCCTGCGCCCGATGCGACACCGAAGCCCGACCCGAGAGAGCCGGTCCCGGCCCGACTTGGTCGGTTAGTGTTCGTCCACTGCACGTGGACGAACGGTTCGTGCGACGCCGGAGGCACCATGGCAGGGAACTCGACCCGTCGCTTCGCTCTCGCGAGGCGTGCACGCCTTGCCGCCGGCTCGCCGTGGACGGGCCAGCCCGTCGCCGCCTCTCTCCTCGCCGCCGCCGGCCTCGCGCTCGCGGCGCTCCCGGGCGTGCCCCGCGCCGAGAACCCCTGCGCGGGCGACGTCAAGAGGTTCTGCGCGAACGTCGAGCTCGGCGGGGGCCGGCTGGGGAAGTGCATGGACGAGAACAAGGAGAGGCTCTCTCCCGCGTGCCAGGCGCGCATGGCGGCCGACGAGGCGTGGGCGCAGGCGCTCCTGAAGGAGTTCGGGCAGTCCTGCATGCACGACGTGGACCGGTACTGCGCGTCGGTCCGGGCCGGAGAGGGCCGGGTCATGGCGTGCCTGGCCCGCCACCAGGACGACCTCACCCACGCCTGCCAGGAGGGCGTGGAGCGATACGAGGTCGCCCGGGAGAGGGTGCGAACCGTCCGGGACGCGTGTCGCGCGGACGTGAAGAAGTTCTGCGAGTCGCAGACCGTCCTGGCCGGTGCGCTCGTCGAGTGCCTGGAGGAGCACCAGACGGAGCTTTCGGCCGAATGCCTGGCCTCCGGCCCCGCGATGGCAGCGAAGGCCGCGAGGGCCCTCGACGTGATCAACCGGCTCACGAGCCAGGAGCGCATCCAGGAGACGTTGGAGGTCCTCCAGGGCCTCAACTCGGTCGCGTTCTCGAGGAGCCAGTTCGCCTTCCAGATCGACGCGATCCAGGGGCTCGGCGGCCAGGGCAACGCGGACCGGCTCACGTTCAACCCCCAGTTCGTGTTCGGGGACCGCAACGACTTCGCGTTCATCGTGCAGGTCCCGGTACTGGCCGTCTACCCGTACACCACCGCGGTGCCCACGACGACCGGCCTCGGCGACATCCTGACCGCGTTCGCCTGGGCCTTCTCCATGCAGGGGGGAATCCGCCAGTACGCCGCGATCGTCCTCCAGTGGGACACCGGCACCTCGGGGCTGCTCGGCGCCGCGTGGGCCGTGCAGCCGACCTACGCGATCGCGCTCGGCCTCGCGAGGTGGCTGTCCCTCACGACGGAGGTCGCCTGGATCCAGTCCTTCGGCAATCGCGGGAGCTACAGGTCCTACGAGGTCCTCAGCCTCCGCCCGATCTTCGTCGTGGCGCTTCCCCTGCTCGCCTTCACCGCTCTCGACACGACGCTCGCCTGGAATTTCGCGAACGGCGCCTTCGTCCCGGTCATGAAGCTGTCGCTCGGGAAGTTCATCGATCGGAACCGCGCGCTCTCGATCTCGGCCTGGTACCAGGCCACGCTGACGAGCGCGGCGGTGTCGCAGAGCTTCAAGTTCGACGTCGGCGTCGGCCTCTCGTACTTCTTCGACTGGTGAGCGGGCGCCGCGCCCCCGGCCAAGGAGGCGCACCCGGCCCTTGTGCGCAATCCATGCGCACGGACGCGCCCCCCTTGGTCGCTCGTCGCACCTTCACCGTGGGACACCGAGTCGTGGACTACGCACCCACCTCGACGCACAGTACGGTGGGTCTCGGGTCGGAGCGACAAACCATGCTCGGAGACAAGCTTCCACGCCCGGCACGGCTCAGCGCGAAGAGCGTCGCCGCCGCCTTCCGCTCCCTCCTTCCGCCCGAGGTCATGATGCGCCACCGCGTCGTTCCATTCGCCTTCGCGCCCGGAACGGGAAGGAGGACGCTCCTCGTCGCGATGGTGGACCCCGCGAACCTCGCCGCGCTCGACGACGTGCGCTTCGCGGCCGGGATGGCGGTCCGCGGCGTCGCCGTGCACCCGGAGGACATCGACGAGGTCCTGGGGATCGCCCCCGCGAGGCCACAGCGGGCCGCCGCGCGCAACGGGGACCGGCCGCGGGGAATCGACTTCCGCCCCGACGGCAGGTGCACGCTCGAGGATGGCTGGTACTTCCCCGGCTCGCAGACGCGATTCTAGGGACGGACGCGGGAGGAAGGGCCGGCCGGGCCGATTGCTCCAGGTCAACTCCGGCGGCGCGCCGGGAACGTGGTACAGGCGCGCCCTCCGTCTTCCGATATCGTGCGGAGTGCGGGCGGAGGAGCAACCACCGGTGAACAGGCACGGCCAGATCCGCAAGCTGCTGAAGGCGCTCGAGGCGCAACACGAGGTCGTGGTCCGCCTCGAGGCAACGGCCGACGGGGAGCGGCTCGCCGTCGAGCGGCGCCTGGAGTCGGATCTCCGAAGGCGCCTCGAGGAGCTCGGGGCGACGCTCCTCGCGGAGGGCTTCGACCCCTCGCTCACGCCGGCGCCGCCGCCGCTCATCATGGGCCCGAAGCGCTAGGCCCGCGCCCCGGGCGCTCCGCGGCCTCGAGGAAGGACCGGCACCTGGAGGCGGATGTGCCGGGCGCGAACGGCAGGCGCTCGGGGGGCACGGCCTCGTAGAGGGCGGGCGCGGAAGCCGCCGAGCCCCGCGCTCGGCGCGGTTCTGCGCGTCCTTCGGGAGCTCGTCCTCGCCGCTCGCGGGCGCCGCGGGCGGGGACTGAGCCACCCCGGGTGGCGCGCAGGGGTCGGGTGCGCGCGGGCTGCGAGACCGTCCGTCACCCCGCCTTTGTCCGGCGACCGGCGCTTGCGGCCTGCCGGCCCGGCGCTATCTCTCAGGCCAGGACGCCTCTCTCTCCCTTCCTGGAGAACCCCATGGACCGCCGCGACTTCCTCCTCGTCTCCGGCGCCACGGCCGCGAGCATCGCCGTCCCCGCGGGGCCCGCTCGCGCCTCCGCCGGGACGCCGCCCGCGACGACCTCCGCCCCCGGCTGGCGGGTCTTCGAACTCACGACGCGCGTCGAGGTGGTGCGGCCCTCGGGCGTGACGCGGATCTGGCTCCCGACGCCGCTCACGCGGGACGTCCCCTACCAGCGCACCCTCGGAAACGCCTGGGTCGCGGAGGGCGGGACCGCCGGCCAGTGGATCGACCCGGTATACGGCGCCGGGGCCGTCTGGGCGGAGTTTCCCGACGGCGTCCGCCCCGTCCTCGAGCTCTCCTCCCGCTTCGCCGTGCGGGACGCCGCGGTCGACCCCTCCCGACCGGAGGGCTTCCCTCCCGAGAGCACGGCCGTCCTCGCCCGTTTCACGTCTGCCTCGCGGCTTCTCCCCACGGACGGCGTCGTCAAGGAGACGTCTGCCTCGATCGTCAAAGGGTGCCGGACGGACCTCGAAAAGGCGCGCGCCATCTACGAGTGGGTGGTGGAGAACGCCTACCGGGATCCGAAGACCCGCGGCTGCGGCGTGGGGGACGTCCGCTACATGCTCGAGCACAGGACCTTGGGCGGAAAGTGCGCGGACCTGAACGGGCTCTTCGTGGCGCTCGCCCGAGCCGAGGGGATCGCGGCTCGCGACCTCTATGGCATCCGGGTGGCCCCCTCCGCTCTTGGCTACGCGAGCCTGGGCAAGCCGCTCGGGGACGTGACCAAGGCGCAGCACTGCCGAGCGGAGTTCTACCTCCGGGGCCACGGCTGGATCCCGGCGGACCCGGCCGACGTCCGGAAGGTGATCCTCGAGGAGGGAGGCGGGAAGGCGCCCGACGACCCCGCCGTGCTCGCCGCGCGCAGGCGGCTCTTCGGGTCCTGGGAGATGAACTGGGTCGCCTTCAACTACGCGCACGACCTCGCGCTGCCGGGCTCGACGCGGGGCGAGGTCGCCTTCCTCATGTACCCGCAGGCGGAGACGGCCGAGGAGCGCCTCGACTGCCTCGACCCGGACAACTTCCGGTACGCCATCCACTCGCGGGAGCTCACCTGACCCTCCTGCCCGCCGTCGCCGCGCTCGCGCTCGCGTCGGCCCCGGCGGCGGACGAGGCCGAGCTCAAACCCTGGCCGGCCGAGGAGACGCCGCCGCTGGTCGCCACGACGCTCGGCGGGGCGCGGCTCGACCTCGCGCGTTACCGCGGGCGAGTCGTCGTGGTGCACTTCTTCGCCACCTGGTGCGAGCCGTGCCGGGACGAGCTGCCCTTCCTGGTGCGGCTTCGCGATCGCCTCGCGGGCCGCCCCGTCGTCGTCCTCGCCGTGAACCTCGGGGAGGGGAGGAGGAGGATCGAGGCGTTTCTGCGGGAGCTCTCGGTCGACCTTCCCGTCCTCCTCGATCCCGACCTGCGAGCGGCCCAGGCGTGGGGCGTCGAGGGTCTCCCGACGACCTTCCTCGTCGACGCCGGTGGCCGGGTCCGCTTCGTCGCCCTCGGACCCTCGCGCTGGCGCGACGGCGAGCCCGCGGCGGCTCTCGAGCGCCTCCTCGCAGACGCGGAGGCCCGACCGGTTCGATGAGCGGCCCTGGCTGCGCGGTCCCCGTCGCTCGCCTCGGCGTCGCGATCCGCGAGGACAGAGGGGCGGCTCGCTGCCGGGTAGACTGGCGGGGCGAGGCATGACCATGACGATCCGCTCCAAGCTCCCCGACGTCGGGACGACGATCTTCACCACCATGTCGCGGCTCGCCGAGGAGCACGGGGCCGTGAACCTCTCCCAGGGCTTCCCCGACTACCCGTGCGACCCGGCGCTCGCCGAGGCGCTCGCCACAGCCGTCCGCGAGGGGCACAACCAGTACGCCCCGATGGCCGGACTCCCCTCCCTGCGTCAGGCCATCGTCGGGAAGCTCCTGCTCCAGCACGGCGCGACCTTCGATCCGGACCAGGAGATCACGGTCACCGCCGGGGGCACGCAGGCCCTCTACACCGCGATCGCCTGCGTCCTGCATCCCGGAGACGAGGCGATCCTGCTCGATCCGTCCTACGACAGCTACGGCCCGGCCGTCGCCGCCCAGGGGGCGCGGCCCGTGCGCCTCGCGCTGCGCCCGCCGCGCTTCTCCATCGACTGGGAAGCGGTGGACCGGGCGGTCACGCCGCGGACCCGGCTCGTCGTCGTGAACAACCCCAACAATCCCTCGGCGTCCGTCTTCTCGGCGGCCGACCTGGACGCCCTCTCGTCCATCGCGGAGCGGCGGGACCTCCTCGTGCTCGCCGACGAGGTGTACGAGCACCTGGTCTTCGACGGTCTTCGCCACCAGAGCGTGCTCGCGCACCCGGGGCTGCGCGCGCGCAGCTTCGCCGTCTACTCCTTCGGAAAGACCTTCCACGTCACCGGCTGGAAGGTGGGCTACTGCGTCGCCCCGCCAGCGCTCACGCGCGAGTTCCGCAAGCTTCACCAGTTCCTGGTGTTCGCCGTGAACACGCCGGCACAGCACGCGCTCGCCCGCCAGCTCGCCGCGCCGGAAAGGTGGCAGGGGCTTTCCGCCTTCTTCGAGCCCAAGCGGGACCGGCTCGCCGCGGGGCTCGCGCGCGCCGGCTTCTCGGTGCTCCCGAGCCGCGGCACCTACTTCCAGCTCGCCGACTACTCCGCCGTCCGGAACGACCCCGACGACGTCTCCTTCGCGCGCTGGCTCACCGAGGAGGCCGGCGTCGCGGCCATTCCCCTCTCGCCCTTCTACGCCGAGCGACCCGCGGAGCGCCTCGTCCGCTTCTGCTTCGCGAAGCGGGACGCGACGCTCGACGCCGCCGTGGAGCGTCTCGCTTCACTCCGCCGGTGAGGACGCCGGGGCTCCTCAGGCGAACGCCATTCGGCTTCCGTCGCCCCGGAGCAGCTCCCGGTTGGCCTCGACGGCCGCCCGGACGTGATCCCAGACCGCCTGGACCCGGCGCAGTCGGTGCTGGTCCTCGTGGCAGTAGATCCAGAAGCTCTTCGTGACGACGACCTCGCGCGAGAGAACCGCGACGAGCCGGGGGTCGGGCCCGCCGAGGAAGCAGGGAAGGACCGCGAGCGCCCCTCCCTCGAGCGCCGCCGCGTACTGCGCGATGACGCTCGTGCTCCGGAACTTCACCCGGTCGGCGGGTGCGATCCGCGACATGTAGAGGAGCTCGGTCGAGAAGACGAGCTCGTCCACGTAGCCGATGAAGTCGTGGCGGCGGAGGTCGTCGACGGACTCGATGGGCGGGTGGGAGGCGAGGTAGTCGCGGGTCGCGTACAGGCGAAGGTGGTAGTCGGAGAGCTTCGAGCAGACGTAGGGGCCGCCCTTCGGGGCCTCGATGGTGATGGCCAGGTCCGCCTCGCGATTGGAAAGGTTGACGAAACGCGGCACGGGCAGGAGGTCGACCCGGAGCTCGGGGTGTCGCAGCTGGAAGCGCGCGAGCTGCGGCGCGAGGAAGTAGTTCCCGAAGCCTTCCGTGGTGCCGACGCGCACCTGGCCCCGGAGCAGCTGAGACTCGTCGAGGGCCGCGTTGCGCAGCGCGTCGGCCGCGGCGGCCATCGTTTCCACGTGTGCGCGAAGGCGCTCCCCGTCGGCCGTGATCTCGTAGCCCCGGGCCTTCGACTTGTCGAAGAGCACCGTCCCGAGGCTTTCCTCGAGGGCCCGGATGCGGCGACCGACGGTCGTGTAGTCGAGCCCCAGCGCGCGCCCGGCCGTCGTGGCCTTGCCGGTGCGCGCCACCTCGAGGAAGACGCGGAGGTCGTCCCAGCTCGGATCGGCCAGATGGGCGTTTTCGCACATCCGATGTGTGAATACAATCATTGTCCTGGCATTCTTGCACATCGTACGCTGCGCGCACAAACCCTCCCAGGGAGCCCGCATGAACCCGAACCGCCTCGTCGCTGCAATCCTCTGCGCCGCCCTGCTCGTCCCTGGCGCGGCGCGGGGCGCGGACACGGTCAAGATCGGGGTCCTCACCGACATGACGGGCCCCTACTCCGGCATGGGTGGCGCCGGCTCCGTGGTGGCCGCGAAGATGGCCGTCGAGGACTGCCTGAAGGCCGAGTGCAAGGGGATGAAGATCGAGGTCGTCTCGGCCGACCACCAGAACAAGGCCGACATCGGGGCGAACACCGCCCGCCGCTGGTTCGAGGAAGAGGGCGTGACGGCCATCGCCGACCTCACGAACTCCGCGGTGTCGCTCGCCGTGCAGAAGCTCGCGAAGGAGAAGGGACGCATCGCCCTCTTCAGCGGGCCCGCCACGACGAAGCTCACGAACGACGACTGCTCGCCGACCGGCTTCCACTGGATGTTCGACACCTACGCGCTCGCGGCGGGCCCGGCGCGCGCCATCGTGAAGCAGCCGAACGGCAAGACCTGGTACTTCCTCACCGTCGACTACGCCTTCGGCCACTCGCTCGAGAAGGACGCCTCCGACATGGTCACGGCGGGCGGCGGCACGGTGCTCGGGGCGAGCCGCCACCCGCTCAACTCGCCCGACTTCGCGTCGTTCCTGCTCCAGGCCCAGGCGTCGAAGGCCCAGGTCGTCGCCTTCGCGAACGGGTCGGCCGACGCCGTGAACGCCATCAAGCAGGCGCACGAGTTCGGGATCATCGAGTCCGGCCAGCGCGTCGTTCCGCTGCTCCTCTTCGTGAACGACGTCCACGCGCTCGGGCTCGAAATCACGCAGGGCCTCTCGTTCGTCGACGGCTTCTACTGGGACGTGGATGACCAGGCTCGCGCCTGGTCCCAGGCGTACCAGGCGCGCCACGGGGGCAACAAGCCGACCATGACCCAGGGGGGCGTGTACTCGAGCGTCCTGCACTACCTGAAGGCCGTCGCCGCCTCGAAGACCACCGACGGCGCCACGGTCGCGAAGGCCATGCGGGAGATCCCCGTCCGCGACCCGGTGATGCGCAACGCCTCCATCCGCCCGGACGGGCGGGTCATCCACGACATGTACCTCGTCAAGGTGAAGAAGCCATCCGAGTCGAAGGGGCCCTGGGACTACTACACGGTCGTCGCCGTCGTCCCTGCCGCCGACGCCTTCCAGCCGCTCGACCGGTCCACCTGCCCCCTCGTCGCGAAGAAGTAGGAGCGGAGAAGAGCCATGGCCATCCCGACCCTGAAGCACCTCATCGGTGGGCGCCTCGTCGAGTCGAGGACCGCGGAGTGGCGCGACGTCGTGAACCCCGCCACGCAGGAGGTGGTGGCCCGCGTCCCCTTCGCGACGCGGGAGGAGCTCGACCTCGCCGTCTCGGCCGCCCGCGAGGCGTTCCCGGCCTGGCGGAGCACGCCGGTGCCGGCGCGCATGCGGGTGATGCTGCGATTCCAGCACCTCCTGCGCGAGAACACCGACCGGCTCGCCCGGGCGATCTCGACCGAGCACGGCAAGACCCTCCCGGACGCCGTCGGCGAGGTGGGGCGCGGCCTCGAGGTGGTGGAGCACGCCTGCAGCATCACCTCCCTGCAGCTCGGCGAGTACGCGGAGTTCGCGGCGAGCGGGGTCGACGTCTACACGCTCATCCAGCCGCTCGGGGTCGTCGCCGGCCTGACGGCCTTCAACTTCCCGGTGATGCTCCCCTGCTTCATGTTCCCCATCGCCGTGTCCACGGGGAACACCTTCGTCCTGAAGCCCTCCGAGCAGGATCCGACCTCCGCGCTCATGCTCGCCGAGCTCGCCCAGCAGGCGGGCCTGCCGCCCGGGGTCCTGAACGTGGTCCACGGCGGAGCCGACGTCGCGACCGCCATCTGCGACCACCCGGGGATCCGCGCGGTCTCCTTCATCGGGTCGACGAACGTCGGCCAGAAGGTGTACCAGCGCGCGAGCCAGGCCGGGAAGCGCTGCCAGGCGATGATGGGTGCGAAGAACCACTGCGTGATCCTCCCGGATGCCCAGCGCGACGGCGCGCTCAACGCGCTCGCCGGGGCGGCCTTCGGCGCCGCCGGGCAGCGCTGCATGGCGACTCCCGTCGCGGTGTTCGTCGGGGATGCGCGCGCCTGGATCCCGGACTTCGTCGAGCGCTCGCGACGGCTCCGCGTCGGCCCGGGGACGGACGAGAAGGCCGACCTCGGACCGCTCGTCTCGAAGGCGGCGCGCACCCGCGTCGAGCGGCTCATCCAGTCCGGCGTCGACCAGGGCGCGCGGCTGCTCCTCGACGGGCGGGGCGTGAAGGTCGAGGGCTACCCCGAGGGCAACTTCGTCGGACCGACCGTCTTCGCGGGGGTGCGACCGGACATGGACATCTACCGCGAGGAGATCTTCGGGCCGGTCCTGTGCGTCCTCGAGGCCCAGGACCTGGACGAGGCGATCCGGCTCGTGAACGCGAATCCGAACGGCAACGGCGTGGGACTCTTCACGCAGGACGGCTACGCGGCCCGCAAGTTCCAGGAGGAGATCGATGTGGGCCAGGTGGGGATCAACCTGCCCATCCCGGTTCCGGTGGCCTACTTCAGCTTCACGGGATCGCGGGGGTCCAAGCTCGGCGACCTCGGCCCGAACGGGAAGCAGGCCGTCACCTTCTGGACCCAGACGAAGACCGTGATGGCGCGCTGGCCGAAGCCGAGCGCCCAGGCCGCCCCCGTCGCTCCGAACTTCACGGCCCGCTAGCGCCAGGCGGCCGCAAAGGAGAAGCCATGAAGGTCGCCTTCCTCGGCCTCGGGAACATGGGGCTGCCGATGGCCCGGAACCTGGTGAAGGGCGGGCACGTTGTCGCCGGGTTCGACGTCGCCGCGGCCCAGGCCCGGCGCCTCGCCGAGGCGGGGGGCCGGGCCGCCCCGAGCGCGGTCGACGCGCTAAAGGACGCAGAGGCCGTCCTGACGATGCTTCCCGCCGGCCAGCACGTGCGGGAGGCCTACCTCGGGACGGGGGGCATCGTCGAGAGCTGCGCCCGCGGCGCCCTCCTCGTCGACTGCAGCACCATCGCGCCGGCGGTCGCCCGAGACGTGGCCGAGCAAGCACGCGTCCGAGGCCTGGGCATGCTCGACGCCCCGGTGTCGGGCGGGACGGCCGGCGCGGACGCCGGCACCCTCACGTTCATGGTGGGCGGTAGCGAGGCCGACCTCTCCCGGGCAAGGCCGCTTCTCGATCACATGGGGAAGAACGTCTTCCACGCCGGCCCTTCCGGGTCCGGACAGGCCGTGAAGATGTGCAACAACATGATGCTCGGCATCCAGATGGCGGGCGCCTGCGAGGCGCTGCGGCTCGGCATCGCGCACGGCCTCGACCCGGCGCGCCTCACGGAGATCATGTGCAAGAGTTCCGGGAGGAACTGGGCGCTCGAGCTCTACAACCCGTGCCCGGGCGTGATGCCCGCCGCGCCGGCCTCGCGCGGCTACACCGGCGGCTTCGCAACGGACCTCATGCTGAAGGACCTCACCCTCGCCGCGGAGGGAGCCGAGTCGGCCGGGACCCCGACGCCGCTCGGGCGGATGGCGCGCGCCCTCTACCTACTGCACCGCGACGCCGGCCAGGGGGGAAGGGACTTCTCGAGCCTCTTCGAGGACGCGGCGGCCTCGGCGACGCTCCTCGCGCGCCTCGGGGACCGCCTGTAGCGCCGCTCAGCGGTGGCCGCCGCCCCCGCCGCCGTGGCCGCCGCCCCCGAAGGAGGCGTGGCCGCCGCCGGAGCTGCCGTGGTAGGCGCCGCCGCCTCGGGCCGCGCCTCCATAGTAGCCGCGCGACGGAGCCGCGTACGAGGTCCGCGGAGCGCCCGAGTAGCCGGCGCGGGCCGCCGGCGCGTACCCGGTGCGCGGGGGCGCCGAGTAGCCGCCGTGGGCCGGCGCCCCGTACCCGCCGTGCGGGGGCGCCCCGGCCGAACCGCGGGGCGGTGCCGGCGCGCCGCGCGGCGGCGCAGGGTAGCCGGCCCCGTAGCCGTACCAGTGCCCGCCGCTCCAATAGCCGCGGCCGTACCAGCCTGCGTAGGCCGGCGCGAACCCGTACCAGTGGCCGTAGCCGTAGCCCCACCAGCCGTAGCCCCAGGGACCGGCCACCCCGAAGTACGGGACCGGGCCCCAGCCCCAGACCCACGGGGCGATCACCCAGCACCAGCCGACGGACGGGTAGTACACGTACTGATCGGGGGCGCTCCCGTCGGCAGGAAGCGAGGTGTAGCTGCTGCCGTAGGGCATCCACACCCAACCGTACTGCTGCGTGTAGACCCACTGGCCCGACGGCACCTGCTGTGCAGCCGTGGCGTCGCCGCTCGAAGCCGGCGGAGGCGGCATCTCTGCAGGGGGCGCAGGAGGATTCGTCGTCGGGGCCGCGGTGCTCGGCTGCACCTGCGACTGCCCGAAGTCCTCCTTCGACCAGCTCGAGTCCTGCGCCCTTCCGACCGCAGGGACGAGCGCCAAGGCAGCCATGACGAACAACGTCCGCTCGTAGGTCTTCATACCCCTAGCCTCTCCCTCGATAATAAGACCCCCGGAGCGGCTGGCTGTCGCCGGGGAGCCCCAAATGGGTAGTGCCGACGGGGTCAGCGCGTCTGGACCGAGACATAGGCCGACAGCCCTGCCCGGAGCGCCACCTCGGGAGGCGGCGGCTTCGCCCAGGCGACGCGGACCGGGACGCGCTCGACCACCTTCACGAAGTTGCCGGAGGCGTTGTCGGGTGGGATGAGGGAGAAGCGGGCGCCCGTGCCGCCGGAGAGGCTCTCCACCCTGCCCTCGAGCCTCACCCCGGGGTAGGCGTCGATCTCGACGACGGCGCGCTGCCCCGCGCGCATGCGGCCCACCTGCGTCTCCTTGAAGTTCGCCACCACGTAGGTCGCGTTCGGAACGAGCTCCGCGAGCGGCTGGCCCGGGGAGACGAGCTGGCCCTCGTGAACGCTGAGCTTCGAGACCACTCCGTCCTCCGGCGCCCAGATCTTCGTGTAGGAGAGCTGCAGCTGCGCCAGGTCGAGCGCCGCCTCGGCCGCCTTCACCCGCGCGTGGGCGAGCCTCGCCTGCGCCTCGGCGGCGGCGTGCTGGGCTCGCGCGCTCGCGACCGCGGCGCGGCTCACGCCGCCCGCCGCCTTCGCCGCGTCGAGCTTCTCCGGAGGGATCGCCTCGCCCTTGCGAAGGAGCTCGGCGCGCTCGAGGTCGAGCTCGGCCTTCTCCGCCTCCACGCCCGCCCTGCGCTGCGACGCCTCGGCGGCGCCCACCTGCGCATCGGCGGCCGTGGCCTGCGCGCGGGCCGTCTCGAGCTCGGCCTCGGCCTGGCGGGCCTTCGCCGCGACGTCGGCGTGGTCGATGACGAGCAGCAGGTCGCCCTTGCGGACGGACTGGTTCTCCTGGACGAGCACGCGAGCGACGACGCCGCTCACGCGTGGCGCGAGCGGGACGACGTCCGCCTCGACCTGGGCGTCGTCCGTGCCCACGTCGAATCGGGTCGCGTACCAGTACGCCCCGTACCCGAGCGCCGCCGCCACCGCGACGCCGGCGGCGACGAAGGCGAAGATCCTGCGTCTCGGGGGGCGTGCGGCAGGGGCGTCGCCGACACGCAGGGGCTCGGGCGGAGGCGCAGCGGGAACGGTGGCAGAGGCGGCGTTCGTCATGTTCATCCCATCTCGACTTCGACGTGTGGCTTCCCCGTCGAATCGGCGCGGTTGACCTTCAGGAAGAGGAGGAGCGGCAGGACCGCGAGGAACACGATCCCGGCGAGGTAGAACACGTGCTCGAAGGCGAGCACGGTCGACTGCTGGGTGGCGATCCCGTCGAGGGCGCGGACCGCGGCGGCCTCGGCCGTCACGCCGTCGTAGCCCTTGCCGGTGAAGAAGGCGCGCAGCTGGGCGAGGCGGGCGAGCACCTCGGGTCGCCCCCCGTAGAGATGGGCGACGACCGCGTGGCGGGCCTCCACGGCGCTCCGGGAGAGGAGCGTCGCGAAGACCGCGAGCCCCACCGAGCCGCCGATCTGGCGGAGCAGGGAGTTCAGGCCGGTGGCGTCGGAGAGCCGGGTGCGGGGGACGTTGGAGAGCGCCGCGGTGGTGAGCGGCACGAAGAGGAAGGCGAACCCGGCACCCTGGATGAGGATGGCCTCGACGATGCCGGCGGAGGTGGTCTGGAGGGTCACCCGGCCGAGCGCGAAGGAGCCCGCCGACACCATGATCACGCCCAGTCCCACGAGCAGGCGCGGCGACACGCGGTTGTAGATCTTCCCGACGAACGGGGTCGTCACCATCATGACGAGGACGCGCGGCATGAGCGCGAGCCCCGACTGCGTGGCCGTGAACCCCAGCATCTCCTGCATGAACACCGGCAGCAGGAACATGCTCGCCATGAGCATGGAGAACATGACGGCGCCGATGAGCGTACCGGACGTGAAGACCTTGTCCCGGAAGAGCCGCAGGTTGACGGCGGGGACGGGCGCGGTCAGTTCGCGCCACACGAAGGCGGCGAGCGCGACCACGGCCGCGACCGAGAGCCCCGTGATGAGCCGGGAGTCGAACCAGTCGTCCTGCTGCCCCTCTTCGAGCACGTACTGCAGTGCGGCGAGGCCGACCGCGAGCAGTGCGATCCCCTGCCAGTCGAGGTTCCGCCGCTGCGCCGCCGCCGCGGCGTGGTTTGCCTCGCGGATGTCGTCCGGCTCGTGCACGAAGCGCGTGACCATGAGGAAGCCCACGACGCCGACCGGGAGGTTGATGAAGAAGATCCAAGACCAGTGGTAGTTGTCGACGATGTAGCCGCCCAGGGTCGGCCCGATGGCCGGGCCGAGCATCACGGCCATGGCGAAGAGCGCCATCGCCATGCCCTGCTCCTTCGGCGGGAACGTCTGCCGCAGGATGGCCTGCTCGGTGGGCTGGAGCGCACCCGCCCCGAGCCCCTGCAGGATGCGGAAGAGGACGACCTGGGGGAGCGTCGTCGCCACGCCACACAGGGCCGAGCCCGCAATGAAGAGGACGAGGCTCGCCAGGTACACGCGCTTCTGGCCGAAGAAGCGCCCGAGGAACGCGGTGAGCGGCATAACGATGACGGTGGCCATCGCGAAGCCGGTCGTGATCCAGGTGATCTCCTGGATGGTGGCGCCGACAGCGCCGCGGATCTGCGGGAGCGCCACGTTGACGATCGACGAGTCGATGGCGCCCATGAGCGTCCCGAAGGACACCGACACGGTCACGAGCCACTTGTTCACCCGGGGGCGTGTGGGCGCGGCCGCCGGCATGGCGAGGACCCGTTCCAGAGCTACCTCCCCGCCCCCCGCAGGAACATCTCCAGGACGGGCTCGGCGGGGCTCGCCCCCGCCGCTCCGCCCTCGCGGATGAGGTCGCGCATGAGCGCCCCCCACACGAGACCCACGAGGAGCGCCGCCTGGAGCCCGTCCTCGTCGGGCGCGACCTTCCCCTCGGACCGGCCGCGCGCGAGGACCGCCTCGGCGCGACGGGTCACCTCGTCGACGATCGCCCCGCGCCCTCGGGTGCTGCGCCCGAGCCCGGCGTGGAACAGGAGGGAGAGGAGGCCCCGGTGCGTGGCCCAGTGGTCGAACCAGGCGCGGAGGAAGCCCGCGATGGCCTCCTCGAACGGCCTCCCCGCTCCCTCGGCGGCGGCGGCGTCGAGCCGCACGAGGAGGGCCGCGCGACGTGACTCGACGAGGGCGGCGAGCAGCGCCTCGCGGTCCTCGAAGTAGTTGTAGATCGTCCCCACCGCCACGCCGGCGCGCGCCGCGATCGACTCCATCCGGGCGCGGTCGAACCCCTCCGCGGCGAACACCTCCTCCGCCGCGGCGAGGATCGCTCCTTGTGTTTCGCCACGCAGCCGCTCCCGCAGCCGAACTGGACGTTCAGGATCTGAATCTATCTTCATCGTGCGCTACATACCCCCGGCGGGGCCGGCTCGCAAGCTGCGCGCCGCGACCGCTAGGGGGAGGGGGGGCGCTCGGGCGACGCCCGCGCGATCAGGTAGCGCGCCATCTCGGCGTCGGTGCGCGAGACGTGCTCCTCGAGCCAGCTCTCGAGCCACGCACCGACCTTCTCCGGCTCGACCCCGCCGCCGCGCGGACGCTCCTGCTCCTTGGACAGCGCGAGGAGGTCCTTCAGGAAGCGGTCGTGCTGGAACTTGTGGCGCTCATAGCCCGGGTACTCGGAGGCGCGCATCGCCTCCTCTTCCTCCCCGAAGTGCGCCACCGCGTAGGTCCGCAGGTAGGAGAGCAATGCCCCCACGTCCTTTCGCGACCGGTCCTCGAGCCCGCGGAGGAACCCGGCCGCGCGCCGGATGAGTTCCTTGTGCTGCTCGTCGATGCTGTCGATGCCGACCGACATCGAGGACCGCCAGCGGATTGCCATTTCGACCTCCGGCGAGCGAGGGTGCACGGCCGGGGCGCGCCCCGCGTTGACGGGCGTCAGGCCTGGCCCGTTCGCTGGCCGGTGGCGCCGCGGTCTCCGCGACCGACGGCCGCTCGAGAGAGCGCGGGTCCCGTCTTCACGGGACGGCAGAGGGCGCTAGGACACCCGCCGGGGATTCGTTGACCAGCAGTCACTTCCGCTAGAGTCGGTCCTGCGGGGAGGAGGGTGAGCTTGGCGCGCTGCAGGAGCTGCGATCGTCCCGCCATCGAGTTGATCCCTTGCGAGGATGACTCGTTCCTCTGCGCCCCGTGCGTCGCCGCGGCGCTCGACCTCGCGCCCCTGCCCTCCGCGCCCCCCGCCGTGGAGCGCGCCCCCGACGGGCCCGACGGAACGGCCCCGCGCGAGGGCTGAACGCTTTCCCCCTTTTCGCCGCGTCCGCCCGGCGCGCATAATGGCGCTCCCGGAGGCTTCGGCCTCCGACCGACCGGGAGGAAGCTGTGAGCGGCGACGACGAGCTGAAGGCGGAGCTCGAGCGCCTGCGGGCGGAGAACCAGGCGCTCAAGGCCCGGACATCGAAGGGCGTGTCCATCAAGGTGAGCGAGAAGGGCGGGGTCTCCGTCTACGGCCTCGGGAGGTTCCCGGTCACCCTCTACCAGGAGCAGTGGCTGAAGCTCCTCGACATCGCCGACGACATCCGCGCCTTCATCCGGGAGAACGAGGCGCGGTTGAAGAAGAAGGAGTAGCCCCCGCGGCGCTTTCCACTCCGGCGCGTCCCCCGTACGATGCCCGGGTGGACGCGGAGCGAACTGCCGCATCCGGCGGCTCCCCGGGCGGGGATGAAGGCGCACCGCCGCTCCTGCGCGCCATCGGTCGGGCCCCAGAGCGGCGGGCGCTCGCCTTCGCGCTCTCGGCGAGCCTGCTGCTCACGCTCGCGGCCGCGTGCTCGAGCGACAGCGTCTTCCAGGTCGACGAGTACTTCCAGACCGTCGAGTTCGCGAGCTACAAGCTCGGGACGACGCCAGCGGCCGAGCTCCCGTGGGAGTTCCGGGCGCGCATCCGGCCCTTCCTCCAGCCCGCGTTCTACTGGGCGCTCGCGCGGGCCGCGTCCGTCGCGGGAGTGCAGGACCCGTTCGCGCTCCTGCGGATCTTCCGGGCGGCGAGCGGGGTGCTCGCCTGGCTCGCGCTCGTCGCGCTTCTGCGCGCGGCGGCCCGCTGGTTCCCGCGCCCGCCCTGGCGCTCGGCGCTGTCCATCTCCCTCGCGCTGCCGTACTTCGTGCCGTACCTCGCAGCCCGGACCTCGTCCGAGAACCTCTCGACCACCTTCCTCCTCTTCGGCCTGGCACTGCTTGCGGGCACCGAGGAGGGAGGCCTGCCGGCGGCCGCGAGCGGCGCCCGGGCGCTCCTCGCTGGCCTGGCGCTCGGAGTGTCCTTCGAATGCCGCTACCAGGTCGGGATGTCGGTCGCCGGGGTCGTCCTGTGGATGCTCTTCCGCCGGCGCGCCCGGCACGCCGCGCTCCTCGCCGCGGGCCTTGCCGCCGCCGTCGCCGCGGGCGTCGCCGTCGACGCCTGGGGCTATGGTGCCCTGGAGTTCGTACCTTGGAACTACCTGCGCGTGAACGTCTTCGAGGGCAAGGCCGCGACGTTCGGCGTCCTGCCCTTCTTCGCCTACCCGTTCGTCTTCCTGCTCCTCTTCCCGCCGTTCGGAGCCCTGCTCTTCGTCGCCCTGGCGCTCTTCTGGTGGCGCTCGCCACGCCACCTGCTCACCTGGGTCACGGTGCCGTTCGTCGTCGGCCACAGCCTCGTCGGCCACAAGGAGTTCCGCTTCATGTTCCCGCTGCTCGCGCCGGCGACCCTGTGCCTCTTGCTCTTGTGGGCGGAGCCCGGCTCGGCCGCGGGCCGACTTGCGCGCCTCCTGCGGCTCCTCCGGGCGGTCTGGTTCGGCCGCGGGACCTGGGCCGCGAGCGCGGCGGCCGCGCTCGTGCTGTGCCTGCTCCCGAGTTCCGACAACTTCGGGCTGCAGCGCTACTTCCACGACCACGCCCGGGACGACGTCCGCTGGGTCGGGTTCGTCGACCCGCGCAGGCCGCACGGCATCCCCGCTCCCTTCCTCTCCCCCCGGCCGGGACCTCCGGTGCGGCTCGTCCGCACCGCCCAGGACCTCGCGAGCGCAATCGCGGAGAGCGACCGCCCGGTCCTCGTCACGGCGAAGTTCCCGCTGCCCGCCGGGGCGGAAGAGTTGCTCGCCGGAACGCGCGTCTTCGCCTCGCTTCCCCCCGGCCTCGCCCGCCTGAACCTCTTTCGCTGGGTCGAGCGGGCGGACCTCACATACGTGTACCGCGTGGGACGGCCGACCGCCCCCCGGGCGGCCCCCTGACGCGAGGCACCCGCCTCCGGGGCTGCGCGCCCCCAGGGCAACGGCGACCGGGTCTGGTTCAAAGCAGGGCTGGAATTGCTGGCGAAGAGGCCGTACTGGGCCATCGCCGGTTTGCGGCGTCGAAG
Source organism: Anaeromyxobacteraceae bacterium (assembly GCA_035543235.1). Classification (GTDB taxonomy): domain Bacteria; phylum Myxococcota; class Myxococcia; order Myxococcales; family Anaeromyxobacteraceae; genus DATJZG01. The sequence continues at coordinate 56,960 of DATKJV010000025.1, forward strand.
GACCCGGACAGTCGGCGGCGGGACGCCCCAAAGCGGCCCTCCGAACATCCAGGACCCGTCGGCTCTCCGCACCTGCGGCGGCCCGGGGCCAGGAGGCGACACCACCGTGTTCGCTGAGCTCACTCGCGCGGCGTCCGGACCGGCCTCCGGGCTCCAGGACGACGGTCGAGGGCTGCGTGGCTGCTGCCGGGCGGCTCGGGCGTCCCTCCACCCCCCTGGTGGCGCGGCAGCTGTGGCAGGTCGCAGGCGTCCAGCCCTCGCTCACCCCCGAACGAGCGTTCTACCCGGCCAGGGGCGCGAGCGGGTCGGCCCGGCGTGGTACCGTTCCTCCATGCCCGTGAGCAAGAAGAGGAAGAAGGACGGAAAGCCGGTTCAGCGCTCGGCCCCGGCGGCGACGCCGGAAGCGGCCCCGGCCGAAGGCGAGGCCCACCACTTCGCTCCCCAGCAGCGGATGGGGAAGCCCACGAACCCGTTCGTCGCGATGCAGCAGGCTCGCAAGGGGTCGCAGCGCGGGCGGTAGGGCGCCCAAGCGCGGCGGCCGCCGCTGGTGCGTGTACGTCCTCTCCTGCGCGGACGGCACTCTCTACACCGGCGCCACGAACCGGCTTCCCGCACGCCTGGCCGCGCACGGGACCGGACGCGGCGCCCGCTACACCCGGTCGCGCCTGCCCGTCACGCTGCTCCTCGAACTCCCGTGCCGGGATCGGGGTGCCGCGCTCCGGCGCGAGGCGGCGCTGAAGCGCCTGAGCCGCACCGAGAAGCTCGCGCTCGTGCTGGCAGGGCCAGCCCGGGTGGCCCGCACCCTCCAAGCGAGCGCTTCCTCTACGGGTCGCGTCCGCCCCGGCTCCGCTACCGCGCGCCGCCGCCCGCGAGGGAGGGACGCGTCTCGGCGTCCGCGACGAGCAGCGCGAGGAGGAGCTCGAAGCGGGTGAAGCGGGCGAGGCCCTCCCAGTCCGGTCCGGAGCCCGCCGCCCGGCCCGGGGCCGGCGGCCCGGGCACGCCGTTCCCCGGTCCGGGCGAGAGGCAGACCCCCGGGACGCCCATGGCAGCGAAGGGGTAGGCGCCGCAGGCCGCAAAGGCGTCGGCGCCGGGGTCCTGCGCGAGGCCCAGCTCCAGCCCCGCCGCCGCGGAGCGAACCGGCCGCGAGAGGGTCGAGTCGTCCGCTCCCGCCGCTACCACCTCGACGAGCGGCCCGCGACCCGGGGTCCGCTCGACGTGCAGGTCGGCGGCGATCCGATCCGCCGCCACGGTCGGGTGCTTCGCGAAGTAGCGCGCCCCGATGGCCGGTCGACGCCCCCCACCCGCGGCGAGGAACAGGACCGAGCGCCGCGGCGGAGACGGCATGGCCGCGAGCACCCTCGCGATCTCCAGGAGCACGGCGCCGCCCGCGGCCTCCCCCTCGGCGGGGGAGTCGCCCGGCTCGGCGGCGTTCACGTCCACGCTCAGGACCACGACCTCGCGAGCTTTGGCGGCGTCGGAGCCTCTGAGCAGTGCGGCGACGTTCAGGGAGCGGAACTCGCGCATCTCCGCGCTGGAGTGCAGGCGCACCCGCAGGGGGAGCGGCTGGGGGGCGAGCCGGCCGGCCTCCGCCTTCTGGAGCACGGCGCGAGCGCCGCCCGGGACTCCCGCCGCCGCGAGGAGCTTCTCGAAGCCGGTGGAGGAGAGCGCGAAGCCCGCCGGCACCCCGCTCGCCCCGGCGGCGAGTCGCGCCCCTTCGAGCGATCCCACGTCCTCCTCCCGCGCCCGGTGCGCGAGGGTCGCCCAGGGGAGGACGGCCTCGGACGCGGGCGTGCGCGCGAAGAGGATGCCGGCCGCTCCCCGCTCCGCGAGGCGCCGAAGCTTGGCGGCGGGGTCGGCGTAGGCCGCGTGCGCGAGCGGCGGGAAGTAGTTCGGCCGGTCCGACAGGGGCGCCCCCTCGAGCACGAGGGCGATCTTGCCCCTGAGGTCCACGCCCCGGAGGTCGTCGTAGCCGTACTCCGGCGCCGTGATGGCGTATCCAGCGAACACCACCGGGGCGTCGACTTCCACCTCGCTCTGCTCTCCGGTCGAGAGCGCAAGGAAGTCCTGCCCGCCCCGCAGCGAGACGGACGGGCGGCCCGGTGCCGCGAGGACGAGGCTCGCCCCGTCCTGGTCGACCCGCCAGGACCGCAGCGGCACCGGCTGGAGGAAGGTCCCGTCGTCGCCCGCCGGCGCGAGCCCCAAAGCCTGCAGCTCCGCGGCGAGGTAGGCGGCGGCCACGTCCTGGCCCGTCGCGCCCGTGCCGAGGTCACGGAGCTCGCCCAGCGAGAGGAAGTGCGCACGGGCCGCCAGCGACGACGGATGGACCGCGGCGATCGCAGCCGCGGCCCCCGGGGGAAGCGGACCCGCGGCGGCGTCCGTTCCCGCCGCGAGGAGGCACACGAGCGCCCCGATCCCCATGCCATCCAGTGTAGCCGATGTCCGTGCCCCGCCCGCGGCGGCGTGCCATGATGGCTGCGGGGAGGAGACATGGCAGACGACTTCCTGCGCCGCGAGGTGCGCGCCCTCCACAAGAGCGTGTTCCGGCTCGGCCTCTCCGTCACCCACGGCCTCGACGACGGGGGAATCCGGGAGGCCCTGGACGGGCCCGTGAACTACGTCTTCTTCAACCCGACCGCCCGCCGTCTCGTCGCCCCGCTCCGGGACGCCCTGCGGCGCGATCGGGGTCGCTACGTCGTCGCGACGGGGCCTACGTTCGGCTGGATGCGGGGCTCGGTCCGGCGCCGCGTGGAGGACGCGCTCCGGCTACTCGGGACGGATTACCTCGACGTGCTCCAGCTCTACTGGCTCGGCAAGATGTCCGCCCTCTCCGCGGCAGTCACCGAGGAGCTCGTGGCCCTTCGCGAGCAGGGAAAGGTGCGGGCGCTCGGGGCGTCCATCCACGACCGTCCCCGCGCGGGCCGGCTTGCCGAGGACTCCGTCCTCGACCTTCTCATGATCCGCTACAACGCCGCTCACCCGGGGGCCGAGCAGGACGTCTTCCCGCACCTGGCGCGGCGGCGGCCGGCCGTCGTTTCCTACACGGCGACCTGCTGGCGGAAGCTCCTGCGCGTCCCGCGGGGCTTTCCGGGGCGCGCGGCGACGGCCGGCGAGTGCTACCGGTTCTGCCTCTCGAGCCCCAGCGTGGACGTGGTGCTCTTTTCGCCGGCGAACGCCCGGGAGATGCGCGAGGACCTGGCCGAGGCCGCACGCGGCCCGCTCTCGGGCGAGGAGCTGGCTTTCATGCGCGAGCTGGGGCGCGCGGTGCACGGGTAGGAGCGGGCCGCGCCCCGCGTCAGCTTGCCTCCAGGCACCTCAGCCCGAGCCGCCTCGCCTCCTCGCGCGCCTCGCACACCTCCGCGCGAGTCGGTCGCCGCGCGATCTCGGCGTGGGCACCGGCCTCGTGGCACGGGCGGTACTGGTCCATGAGGTTCACGAAGGTTGCCCCCGAGACCTCGCGCGAGAGAAAGCGCAGCACCTTCCCGGTCCCCGCGGCCCCGCCCGGGAGCACGAGGTGGCGCACGAGGAGGCCGCGCCGGGCGAGCCCGTGGCCGTCGATCACGAGGTCGCCGACCTGGCGGTGCATCTCGCGCACGGCGGCCCGGGCCACCGGCGGGTAGTTGCGCACCTTCGAGTAGCGGCGACCGGCGAGGTCGTCGGCGTACTTCAGGTCGGGCATGAAGATGTCGACGACCCCGTCGAGGAGGGAGAGCGCCTCCGGCGAGTCGTATCCGCCCGTGTTGTAGACGAGCGGCACCCGAAGCCCCCGCTCTGCGGCGAGTGACACCGCTTCGAGGATCTGCGCGACCACGTGGCTCGGGGACACGAGGTTGATGTTGTGGCAGCCCTGGGACTGCAAGGAGAGCATGACGTCCGCGAGGTCGTCGGCGGACGCCTCCTTTCCCTCGGTCCCCTGGCTCGTCTCCCAGTTCTGGCAGAACACGCAGTGCAGGTTGCACCCCGAGAAGAAGATGGTCCCGGAGCCCGCCCATCCGGACAGGCACGGCTCCTCGCCGAAGTGCGGAAACGCGGCGTGAACCACGGCGCGCGCACCGATGCGGCACGCCGCCCCGAGCGTCACCGCCCGCCGGTTGGCCCGGCAGCGCCGCGGACAGAGGTCGCAGCTTCCGAGGCGCTCGCCCGCCGCGCGCGCCCGCGCGGCGAGCTCCCCTCGGCTCAACGCGAGGTAGGCGGGGACCGACGCGGCCACCTCCATTCGCGGAACTCTACCCGCGGTCGGCGGTGGCCGACAGGCGCGCGCCCCAGAGGGGCTGGATTCCGCGGAGTGGCGCGGGGCAACCCTGGGTCCGCGTCGACCCGGATCCGGCTAGGCGAATCGCCCACCGGTGCGCTCCCCGATCGGCCAAGGGACCGTGGCCCGCCGCATGCACGGAGAGTCCGGGCATGGGGCTCTGGGACGGGTCGCTCGCCGTCGGCATTCCCGAAGTGGACCGGCTCCACGAGGCGGTCCTCTCGCGGATGGACGAGGTGCTCGAGGCCATCGGCGAGGAGGATACGGGGCGAACCGAGACGCTCCTCAGGGAGCTGGCGGGCGAGGTCGCGCGCCACTTCGAGACCGAGGAGGCGCTCGCCCCGCCCTACGCGCTCACCCGCGAGCACGTCGAGGGCCACCGGCTCTTCCTCGCCGAGCTCGAGCGCCTGCGCGACGCCTTCGCCCGGCGGGGTCTCGCACCGGCCCTGCCCCTGTGGATCCGCAGCCGGGTCGTGAACTGGTTCAAGTTCCACATCGGCACGCAGGACTTGGCGATGGCCGAGGCCATCGCCTCGGGGCGCGGCGCCGGCGCGCCGACGGCTCCGGCGCTCTAGGCCGTCACTCGCCGATGGCCTTCAGGACGACGCGCTTCGGGCGGCGGCCGTCGAACTCGAAGTAGAAGACCTGCTGCCAGGGACCGAGGTCGAGCCGGCCACCGGTGATGGGAACGATCACCTGGTGCCCGAGCAGCAGGTTCTTCAGGTGGGCGTCGCCGTTGTCCTCCCCGGTCGAGTGGTGGCGGTAGTCCGGGCCCGGGGAGCGCCCGTCCGCCGACGGACCCGGCGCGAGGCGCTGCAACCAGTCCTCGATGTCGGAATGGAGGCCGGGCTCGTCGTCGTTCACGAACACCGCCGCCGTGATGTGCATCGCCGACACGAGAAGGAGCCCCTCCTCGATGTCGGTTCCCGCGCAGAACTCGGAGACCTCGTCGGTGATACGCACGAGTTCGCGTCGGCGCGGGGTGTTCATCGTCAGGTATCGGGTCTGGCTCTTCATGGCACCCCCATCCTATCTTTGAGCCCCACCGCCCCGGAGGCCCCGATGAGAGCCCTGACCGCCGCCGCTCTGCTCCTCGCCGTGCCCACCCACGCCGTCGAGGTCGCGGGGGTCAACGTCCCGGCGACGTTCAGCTCCGACGGCGCGACCCTGGCGCTGAACGGAGCCGGGCTCCGCGTGAAGACCGTCGTCTTCGTGAAGGCGAAGGTCTACGTGGCCGCCCTCTACCTGCCCCGGAAGATGACCGACGCCACCGCCATCGTCGCCCTCGACGAGCCGAAGGCGGTGCGGATGGTCTTCCTGCGCAACGTGGACCGGTCGAGCGTGCTCGGCGCCTTCCGCGACGGGTTCGAGGCCAACTCGCCGGCCCAGGCACCCGAGCTCCTCCCGAAGCTCAAGCTCCTCGAGCCCGCCCTCCCCGACGAGATCAAGGAGGGCCAGGTCCTCGTCGTCGCCTACGCCCCGGGGCGGGGCAGCACGGTGGGGATCGAGGGGGGCAAGCCCGCCGTGGTCGCCGGGAAGGAGTTCGCCGACGCCCTGTTCCGGAACTGGCTCGGCCCGAAGCCCGCCGACGGCGGTCTCGAGGACCTGCGCGAGGCGCTTCTCGGGCAGTCGGGGGGCGAGCGCTAGAAGCCGCGCCGCGCGCTGGTCGCGAGCGCCGCCATCGCACGCGGCACGGCGACCGAAAACGGTTCGCCGAACTCGCGCATCCGCTGCTCGGCCGCCGCGGCGAGGAGCGCCCGCACGTCCTCGCTGGGATGAAGTCCGTACTTCCGGATGATGGCGTCCACGACACCCATCACGCCCCCGCCGCCGCTCCCGACAGCTTCCGACGCCATCTCCACCTCCGAAACGCGTGTCCCCGCACCGTAGCAGCGGGAAGCTCTTGATCAAGGTGGATGCGGCGCGAACTTGCGGCGCGGCAACGGTCCGATATCGCTTCGGAATCGGGGGGCTGGAGTGCCCCTTCCCGGGACGCGTTCGCGGACATCCTCCCAATGGGGCGGGGTGTCCGCCTCCCCGCGCATGGCAGGACGGACCCGTGGGGCACCACCCACCCTTCGCCTTCCTATATTTGTGCAATCTCTTCAGCGCCTTACCGCGCGACCCGCTGGTGCATTGCCTGCAACGGAGGTGCGAAGCGACTCGGACTCGCAACTCGAGCAGGAGACGATTGATGGCCATCAAATGGACGAGCGCGCTCGCAGTGGGCATTCCCGCCATCGACGAGCAGCATCAGGAGCTGTTTCGCCGCGTCGCCGGGCTCCTGGAGGCGATGAGGGCCTCCGACCCCCGCGAGGTCGCCCGGGTCATGGCCTTCCTCGGGGAGTACGTCATCGAGCACTTCCGCATGGAGGAAGGGCTCATGCAGAGCTACGGCTACACCCAGTTCGCGCTTCACAAGGCCGCGCACGACCGCTTCGTCACCGACTACGCGGACATGCGAAAGAAGCTCGAGGTCAAGGGCGCCGTGAGCTTCGTCACCATCCAGGTGAAGACCTGGCTGTGCGACTGGCTCGTCGCCCACGTCTCCGGGACCGACATGGCTTTCGCCCAGTGGCATCGCCGGGCGCTCGAGGCCCGGCACGCCCAGATCGCTTGACGGCGTCCCCTCCCCCCGCGGCCGCCGTCGCGGCCCCGCTCCGCGCGCGGAGCGGGGCCGTTCTTTCCTTCTCGCCCGCCCTCCTCTCCTAGGCCGGCGTCCTCCGCACGGCTCCGGGCGGCACCCCCATCCGGACGGCCTGCCCAAGGACGTCCTCGAGCCGCTCGAACAGGACGCGGTTCCCGTCCTGCCGATACCTCTCGAGGTTCCTCCGGAACTCGGGCGTGCGGTCGAGGAACTCCCCGAGCGTGGCCGCGTCCACCTCGCCCGCGGCGAGCCCGTAGCCCTCGCGCTCGAGGTAGCGGGCATTCAGGACCTGCTCGAACTGCTTTGCCACCGGGACGGAGAGAACCGGCCGGCCGAGGTAGACCGCCTCGCCGAGCAGGGTGAAGCCCCCGTTCGAGACGACCCCACGCGCCGTGCGAAGGTCGTCGACGAAACCCGCCTCCGAGAAGGGCCTGAATCGCAGGTTCCCCTCCCGGACCTCCTCGCGGAGGTCGCGGCGCACGCCGTAGACGCGGCACTCCACGCCGCACCGCCTCAGCTCCTCGAGTAGCCCGCCGTAGCTCGTCGACGTCTGGTAGACGAGCAGGTGGCCGCCGGGCTCCGGCACCGCGTCCAGGACCTGCCGGCGCAAGATCGGCGGCACGAGCGTCGTGCGCGGCTTGGCGACCGGAGGGAAGAAGAAGGTCGTGACGAGGTAGTGGAAGCAGCGGGGCAGTTTGGCGGCGACGAGCGCGCGGGTGAGGCGGAAGCTCCGCATGTGCCCGCGGACCGCCTCCGGCGCGAGGCGGCAGCGCGCGATGATCTGCTGGTTGTCGACGGAGACGACCGGCAGGCCCCGCACCTTGGCGTAGAGGTAGCTCCAGGACTCGAAGTCGCTGATGACCACTTCCGGACGGAACCGCTCGGTCAGGTCGAACCAGGCGCGGATGTTCTCCGGCCACCCCCCGCGGACGAGCGCGCCGCGCAGGTTCTCGAGGACCGTCCGGAAGTTCTTCACCCGGTTGTCCTCGTAGACGATGGAGAGGCCCCAGATCCGGTTCACCCCCAGGCGATCGCTCTCGCGCGCCTTCAGGTAGTCGTAGGCGCGACCGGAGACCACGACCTGGACCTCGTGGTGGCGGGTCAGCTCGTCGAGGACCACGCGCGATCGCATCGCGTGACCCATTCCCTCGCCGACGACCCCGTAGAGGATGCGCATGGGCCGTGTCCCGGGGCGGAGCCACCGGCCCCGCCGCTTCGCCCCCCCTGTGACGCACGGGCGCTCGCTTCAGTCTAGTTCGCCCACCGCCTAATGGCGACCCGCGGCGCACGAAACGGGTAGAGGCCTGCGGTCGGCGCAGGGGTCGTTCACCGCTTGGCGCCACGAGCCTCGACGCCATCGTCGAGGGTGAGGCGGACCCCAAAGTCCTCGCCAGAATGGCTCACGCCACCCTGTGAGCCAAGCGAGACCTCCTCGAGGACTCCCTGAGGGGCAGGGCTACGCGCCATCATCGCTTCCTTACTCAAACTCCACCTCGATCAGGTCGCCTCCATCGAGCAGGCGATTTCTGCTGTCGACGCGGAACTGGGGGCGCTCCTCGAGCCGTTTCGCGAAAGAGTCCAGCGATTGATCCGCACGTCGTTGCCCAGGTCAATGTCTCCGAGATCGGCCTGGACATGGTGCGCTTCCCGAGCGCCGCCCACGAGAAGCCGCCGTGGCTCGCTGTCGCCGCTTCGATATTCACCGCCGTCTGCTACATGCCTCGGGAGGACCTTGCCTACCGCGAGCTCGGCGCTCGGGCCCGACCAAGACCATCAACCGCCTCACCCGCAGGCTCCAAGAACTCGGCTACGCCGTCGCACTCGAGCCTGCCGCCCAACGGGATTTGTCTCCTTCTAGCGCTCCCCGCCGACCGGGGCGCCTGCGCTGGCTCCTCGATCGACCCAACCGGGGGCCGCCGGGAGGGGAGCCGGCGGCCGCAGGCCCGTGCGCGGCCGCCCGCAGAAGTGGCGCGGCGCGCCCGGCGGTGATAGCTCCCCCGGGGAAGCGGCCCGGCGGCAAGCCGAGGCCTGGACCTCGATCCGACGGGAGGAACGGATGTCGCAGGCGGACTGGGGCAAGGACCTCGTGGTCGGCGAGCGGGAGATGGACGTCGAGCACGAACTGCAGGTGGGGCTCGTTCGCGCCCTCGATGGGGCGCTCGCGAGCGGGTCCCGCGACGAGTCGAGGCGCGTCCTCGAGCAGCTCCTCGATTACACTCGCGTGCACTTCGCCGCGGAGGAGCTTCTCATGCGCCTGCACGCCTATCCGGGATTCGGCGAGCACGAGCTCGAGCACTCCAGGCTCCTCGACCAGCTCCACGAGGTGCGGGCGGCCTATGACGCCGGCCATGTGCAGCCTACGAAGGAGCTCGTCACGGCGCTCCGCCACTGGCTCGCGGAGCACATCCAGACCTTCGACCGCGGCCTCGCGCTGCACCTCCGCCAGCCCGGCGCGGAGCGCTAGCTCCGGGGCGTCCCGAGCGCGGGGACCCGTTCCGATGCCCGGGGGGCCGCCCCCGCGGCCTCGAGCTCCGCCACCTCGGCGTCGAGCAGCCACTCTTCCGCGAAGGCCGCAGCCTGTGCCCGCAGCCTCGAGACCCGCGCCGGGTCCGGCGCGCCCGACTCCCGCGCGGCTCGCACCGCCTCGTAGAGAGCCGCCGCCCTGGGGTCGAGCGACGAGGTCTTGTGCGCCCGCGCCCGCGCCTCGCCGCCCCCCTCGCCGAAAGACCCGAGGACGCCGAACCAGCCGTCCCACGCCTCCGGGTCGCCCGGCCCCCCCGCCACCGAGGGCAGCGAAGGGGAGCGGAGCAGGAGGCCCCACCTCGGGAGGTCGAGGAGTCGACCTCCGAGGGTCCCCCGGAGGTCTACGACCTCGATCCCGTCCACGGAGAACCCCTCGAGGGAGAGTCCGGTCGGGAGCGCGAGACGGAACCTTCCCGGCGGGATCGGGCCGGCACCACCCCCGAACGCGACGAGCGCAGGCCCGGCGAAGGGGCGCCCCCGCGCCCGCCCGCCCTGCGAGACCAGCACCGGCCCCTCGAGCAGCGCCGCGGCTGCGGCGAGCGCCGGTCCGGCCGGCCGGGCCCCGCGTATCCGCCGCACGACCCGACCGGTGACCTCGGTCCCGCCGGCGAGGACCAGGTGGTTCACCGTGCCGGCGAGTTCCGCCTCTTCGAGCCCGACGTCGCCGCCGACCCGGAACGAGAGCGTGGCCGCGAACCTCTCCAGGACGTCGAACAGGTGGTCGAAGTCCTTCGCCACGAACAGGCGCGGCTGCATCCTGGTGATGTCGTAATCCTGGTCGGCGCACCCTTCGTCGAGGGGCACGCGCTCGACGCCGGGGCCGAGGCAGTGGGCCGATTCCCCGAGCGAGGAGAGCAGCCCCGCTCCGTAGAGCCGCGGGCGGTCCGGCGACCCGACGAGGCCGTACTCCGCGGTCCACCAGTAGAGGCGGCTCGCGCGCGCGCTCTCGGACGGGCGCCCGCGGCTTTCGGCCGCCGCGGCGAGCCGCTCTTCGGCGAGGCGGACCTCCTCGGCAGTCGCCGCGGGATCCTCCTTCACGATGGAGAGGTGCCGCACCGCCTCGAAGAGCGCCTGGTCGCCGGTCGCGGCAATGGCCTTGAAGCCGACCTCGCCGCACCGGCGCAGGTACTCGGCGTAGCGGGGGTCCGCGAGGATGGGTGCGTGGCCGGCGCTCTCGTGGATGATGTCCGGGGCCGGGGTGTACTCGACGTGCTCGTGGGACCGTATGTCGGCGGCGATGGCGAGGACGGCCCGGCTCTGCAGCTCCGTGAATGTGGCTGGCGGGATGAACCCGCGCACCGCGACGGCCGACCAGCCCACCCGGGAGAGCCGCTCGTTCATCTCGTCGAGGCGGGGGATTCGCTCGGTGCCGATCCCCGTCTCCTCGAGCCCCCGGAGGTAGCTTTCGTGCGCCTTGTCGGCGAGGTGGGCGACGAGGCGCCGGACGACGTGCCTCCACACGGCATGGTCGCGCGGCGTGTAGGCGTCGTACTCCTGCGCCACCGCAAAGCGGCGGAGGTGAGAAGGCAGAGACGCGATGGCCCTCTCGGTCGGCGTCAATGGAGCGCCCCCCTTTCCGTCCACGCCTTTCGGGAGTCCTAGCGCCTGCCGCGGGGCTTTGCCGCGAGAAAGGACGGCGGACCGGGCCGCCGGATGCTAGACAGTCAATGTCCTTTTGCGCCGGGGTCTCGCCGATTGCCCTTCGCCGACGTGGAGACGCCGCTGCGGCCGGGGGTGACGACGCGCCTCCACTACCGCGAGCGGGGGAGCGGCCCGGCCCTCGTGCTCCTCCACAGCGGGTGGGGCTACGAGGCCTACCCCTTCACGCACCAGCTGGACGCGCTGTCGGCCCGCTACCGGATCGTCGTCCCGGATCGCACCGGCTACGGCGCCTCGGAGCCGCTCGACGAGCTTCCCGAGGGGTACCATCGGCTCTACGCCCTCGAGACGCTTCGCCTCCTCGACCGCCTGGGGATCGGCCCCGCCGTCCTCTGGGGCCACAGCGACGGCGCTGTCGTCGCCGCCTGGACCGCCATCGAGGCGCCCGTTCGCGTCCGCGGGCTCGTCCTCGAGGCGTTCCACTTCTGGCGGGGCAAGGTGGCGTCGATCCCCTTCTTCGAGACCGGGGCCAACCGCCCGGAGGAGTTCGGGGAGGCGAAGGTCGCGGCGCTGCGCCTCGACCACGGCGAGGGACGCTGGCGCGGGATCGTCGGCGCCGGGGCGCGCGCCTGGCTGCGCATCATCGCCCGCGGGCGCCGCGAGGGCGGCGACCTGTACGACGCGCGTCTCGGCGAGGTACGCTGCCCGGCGCTGCTCCTGCACGGCTCCCACGACCCTCGCTCGGAGCCTGGCGAGATCGAGGCCGCGCGCGCCGCGCTGCCGGACGCGACCCTCGAGTTCCTCGACACAGGGCACGCCCCTCACTCGAGCGCCCGGATGGGCGGCGAGGCCACGCGCATCGCGGAGCGGTTCCTGGCCCGGCTGCCCGAGGCGCCGCGGGTCGCCTCCGGGTAGAATCCGACTCAACCAACGCCCGATCGGAGCCCGAAATGGCCGAAGCGCCCGACCTCGACGTCACCATGGACCCCACGACGCTCTACCGGGAGGAGGTCTACACCGATCACAAGATCGGCACGATCCGCGCGCTCGTCCCCGTGACCTCCTTCGGAGCGCCGGACGCGGCGCGCAGCACGCTCTACGTGGGCGAGGCCCAGATCGTGACGCAGATGGGCCCCATTCCTGTCAGCTTCGACATCCCGGCGAGCTCGCTCGCCGCCGCCGTCGACGGCTACGCCGCGGCGGCCAAGGCGGCCATCGAGAGGACCATCCAGCAGCTCCAGGAGCTGCGGCGCCAGGCGGCCTCGTCCATCATCGTGCCCGGGTCGGCCGGCGGGATCCCCCCCGGAGGCCTCGGTGGCGGCGGCCCCTTCCGCGGGCCGTAGCGCCCTCTTCAGCGCTCACCCCGGCCGCGGCCGCGCCAGCGGGCCACCCACGCGTCCACGTCGACGGGCGCCACGTCGGTCGGGGGCCCCCGGAAGCTCGTCCGATTCACCCTGCGGATTCGGTCGTTCATCTCGCCGAGGGCGCGGCGCACCTCGGTCTCCGACCGGAGACGTCCGAGCCCGCCGAGGGTGCGGTCCACGTCGCGCCGCAGCTCCAGGCTGTCGGGGAGGATGGAGAGCTTCTCTCGCTCGAGCTTCTCCCGGATCCACCAGCTCTCGTCGCGTACCTTGCCGAGCGAGCGGATGGGCTTCCCCTTGCCCGGGAGCGCGTCGAGATCGCCCCGCTCGCGCGCCTCGCGGATCTGGCGCTCGACGAAGTCCTCTGTGCGTTCGTCCTTTGGCTTCCGCTGGGTCATCGACCGGTTGCCTGCCCGTTCAATTCCTCATAACGGCGACCCGTGCGTGGGGCACCCATGCCTCCGCGGCGCTGGCGGCATGCGGGGGAGGGGGCGGAGCCGGCGCCAGCACGAACTGCCCCAACTTCGCCGGCAGCTACAGCGTCACCACCGAGATCGTGAGCACGACCTGCCCCGTCGGGCTGGACTACGTCACGGAAGGAATCACCTGGACGTTCCAGCAAGGCGCAGGGAGCTGCGACTTCACGATGACGAACACGACCTACCCCGGCTCGCAGTACTCGGGGCACTTCACGATGGCCGGGAGCGAGGCGAAGGTGACCTGGGACTCCGTCAGCCCGACCCCGACGCAGGCTGGCTAGTCGCTGACCTACACGTCGGAGAACCTCACGATCGCTCCAGCGATCGCACCGGCGTCCTCGACCATCGTGGGCAACTTCGGCTGGCACGGCGGCTACGGCTGCGACGGCTCCACCAATGTCTGCCACGGGAACGTCTCGAGCTGCACCACGCCGCAGTAGCGTGGCTCGCCGCTGCGGGTCGGGTGCCAGAGGGCGCAGGCGCCTCGGCTGAAGGCCTCGGGGCGTCGCAGCCGGGGCGCGGGCAGCCTAGAACTTGTGCGCGAAGAGGCCGGACCGGAGCTTCGGCTCGAACCAGGTGCTCTTCGGCGGCATGAGGAGCCCGGCGTCGGAGACGGCGAGAAGCTGCTCGATGCGGGTCGGGAAGAGGTGGAAGGCGACGTCCCACCCCTCCTCCTTGACCCGCCTCTCGAGTTCCCGCGCACCGCGGATCCCCCCGACGAAGTCGACGTTCTTGTCGCGGCGCGGGTCGGAGACGCCGAAGACCGGGCCGAGCACCTGGTCCTGGAGGAGCGAGCAGTCGAGCGAGGCGACGGGATCCGCCAGGTCGTAGCTCCCGTCGCGCACGCGCGCCGTCCACCACCGGCCCCCGAGGAGGACGCCGAAGGATCGGGGCGTCTCGGGCTCGGGTCGGCCGCCGGACGCGAGGTCGAGGACCTTCGCGAGCGCCTCCCGGAGTTCGGCCGCCGGGCGACGCCGCGCGTCGCGGACGAGCCGGTTGTAGGCGAGGATCTGCATCTGGTCGTGGGGAAAGACCACCGCGAGGAAGGCGCCGTGCTCTCCAGGCTTCCCGCGCCGGAGCGCGTGCACCCGCGAGGCCGCGGCAGACCGGTGGTGGCCGTCGGCGACGTAGAGGGCCGGCACGCCCCGGAACAGGGCCTCGATCTCGCGCGCCGCGTCCGGAGGGGCCACCCACAGGCGGTGCTCGACCCCGTCCGCCGTCGCGAAGTCGTATTCCGGGGTTCCGCGGACGATCCGGGCGATGGCCTCGTCGATCGCCGGCACCGCGCGGTAGGTGAGGAACACCGGCTCGTCGTGGGCGCCGAGCACGTCGATGTGGCGCGTCCGGTCGTCTTCCTTGTCCTGGCGCGTCTTCTCGTGCTTCTTGATCACGTCGGCGTCGTACTCGTCCGCCGAGGCGCAGGCGACGAGGCCGACCTGGCGGTGCTCGCCCATCCGCTGGGCGTAGACGTACAGGTGCGGCGAGGCATCCGGCCGCAGCACGCCGCGCCTCTCGAAGTCGGCCAGGTTCTCGGCGCCCTTCGCGTAGACCGCGTCGGCGTGCTCGTCGGTGCCCTCGGGCAGGTCGATCTCCGGCCGCGACACGTGGAGGTAGCTGTCCCGGTTGCCGCGCGCGAGCTCCCGCGCCTCCCGGGTGTTCACCACGTCGTAGGGCGGGGCGGCAACGCGGGGGGCATCCACGGCGGAGGGCCGGAGCGCGCGGAACGGTCGAAGGGTGGCCATCGGATCTCCTCGGCGGACGGGCCGGCACGCCTGGTTCGAAACGGGGCCGGCGCCGCGCAGCGGCGCCCGCCGCGGCGGCCGGTTGGGCCGGTCGCGACTAGCCCCAGAGCTTCTCGTCCTTGCCCTGCACCGAGCGCCCGCAGTGGACGCAGACCTTGACGCGGCCACCGACGAGCGCGCTCTTGCCCCCGGCGTAGGTGTGATTGCACTCGCGCAGGAGGTCCTCTTCCTGCTCGAGGAGGGACCGGATGGACTCCTCGAGCTTCACGATCTCGGCGCGCAGGGTGTCTCGCTTCGAAAGCCGCTCCTCTTGCGTCACGGACCGCTCCTCTCCCCCGGCGCGCGCGGGGCGCTCGGTCACCCCAAGGGTCGTCATCATATCCTTCCGGCGCGCCGCGGCGAAAGCGAATCCCCCGGCGGGCCTGGCCGGGGGGCCGCCACGGTGCCTGTTGCTCGCCCGCCAGCGCTCGCGGCCGCGCCCGAAGAACGCCAAGGGCACCTTCGCCCTCCTGCCATGGGCATGTCCGGTTCGTGGACACCCCCCGGGTGCCCTGCTACGTTTCCCGGAAACCCTTCGCTCCCGGCGAGGACCCATGCGCAACGCGACCGTGCTCCCGACCCTCTCGGCCCTGGCGGCCTTCGGCCTCGCCTGCGGCACCGCCCAGCCTGCGACCTCGGGCGGGGGCGGAGGCGGAGGCGCGTGCACGAGCTGCCACGGAAACGCGAGCCTGAAGCCCAACTTCCCGCAGGGAAGCGACACCTACCTGACGTACGTGACGGCGGCACCGCCGGCTCCTCCGGCGGGCCGACCGGACGCCGTGGTAGGCGCGCACCAGGCCCACGTGAACCCGTCGCCGACGGCGAGCCCCCCGCCGCTCGCAGGACCGCTCCTCTGCGACAATTGCCACAATCCCTTCCCACCCCCGAACAGCCACGTGAACGCCCCGGCGGACTCGCCGTCGATCATCGTGTTTGGCGCGCTCGCGTTCGGGCCGGCCAACACCACGGATGGATTCAACCCGGGGACGCCGACGTGGAACGGCGTGAACACCAGCACCGGGATCACGACACCCACGTGCTCCGCCGTCTATTGCCACGGCTCGTTCGAATGGTACGGCAACGGCGAGGGCGGCCTCAACGTGAAGGGCAACCAGTCCAACGCCCCGGACTGGGACGGCTCGAACCAGGCGGCCTGCGGGTCCTGCCACGCGCTGCCACCGACGAACCACATCCAGAGCCCGCACATCGTGCCCGGCGACGCGACCACCTGCGCGGGCTGCCACCCGAGCACCGTGGCCACGAACGGCACCATCATCGTCGACCCGCAGACGGGCGCGAGCGCCCACGTGAACGGGGAGATCGACGAGGGCGCGCACCCCGATCCTGACTGGTGCGTCCTGTCGTCCACCTTCGGTCAGAACGCCGGCTGCGCACCGTCGAGCGCGTCGAACCCGCAGGGGGGCGACCACATGGCGCAGGCGCTCAACTACACGACGAGCCAGGGCCTCACGGCCTGCCTCTCCTGTCACAGCAAGGGCGGTGTCGACTTCGACACCGCCGACGGCACGCCACAGAGCTCCTGCAACGCCTGCCATGCGGACGTGCTCACCGGGGCCGCGACACCCAACTGGCAGCAGAACTGCGTGTTCTGCCACGGAAACCAGTCGCTCCTGACGACCTGGGCACGGCCGGCGACGAGCACCGATCCCTCCTGGGCGAACGTCGCCCCGCCGGTCCCGCCGCTCGGCGGGGCGGCGACGACCGCGCTCGCCGTCGGCGCCCACCAGCAGCACGTGGGCGCGCTGAACACGCTCTCCCAGCCGATCGCCTGCTGGCAGTGCCACCCGACCTATCCGGGCCCGGACGGCATGCCCGTCGACCTTTCGCACGTGAACGCGGCGGGGCCGCAGGTCCCGCTCACCGGCGCACTCGCGACGACCGGGAGCGTCAAGGGCACCTGGAATTCCCCGACCTGCTCGTCCACCTACTGCCACGGGAACTTCCCCCCGACCGGCACGGGCACCGGCGGGAACAACGCGACGCCGAACTGGACGACGGTGAACGGCACCTACGCGAGCTGCACGAGCTGCCACGGGTCCGTTACGGTGGGCGGAGTGCTCACGCCCGCGCCCAACGACGGGCAGCACTCGTTCCACCTCACCGTCGTTGGCGCCGCTTGTAGCGATTGCCATTCCGGATACTCATGGGACTCGTCCTCCCCGTCGACCACGCAGGTGAACATCAACCTCCACGTGAACGGCGTGCGGGACGCGGGGGGCACGACATCCATCACGAGCTGGAACCCGGTCACGTTGCAGTGCACTGCGAGCTGTCACTCCTCGAACCCCCAGACGTGGTAGCCGCGATCGGGACGCCGCCCCAGCGGCCACGATCGCCGTCCCGGGGTGAGCCGTCGCTCGGCCTTGGGGACGGTGGCGCGCGGTTCGTCGCGTCAGCAGCTCTTCGGCGCACGCCGGCCCCGTACCCAAGCCGACTCCGCCAAGGGGCTTGACCACGGGGTGCCGTCCGGCGAGTCTCCGGCGTCCGGACACCCAGGATGAGTCGCCCAACGCGCTTCGCCGTCGTCGCCGCAGCCGCTCTCGCCACGTCCTGCGCCTCCGGAGGACCAGCCCATCCGGTGCCCGACCCGAGGAGCACTCCCGAGCCCACAGCCTGGGAGCGGGCGAACCCGACGCGTCCCCTTCCCGATCCGCCGCTCGGGGTCGCCGCGGAGCTCGCGGACGTCGAGTTCCGCGTCACGCCGGCGAAGGTGCGGCTCGGCCGCTGGCTCTTCTACGACCCGCGGCTCTCGGCGGACGGCAAGGTGTCCTGCGCCACGTGCCACCAGCCCGAGCACGGGTTCAGCCAGCTGGAGCCGGTCTCGACCGGCGTCCACGGCAAGCGCGGGACCCGCAAGGCTCCGCCGATCCTCAACGTCGCCTTCCCCGTCTACCCGGTGTTCTTCTGGGACGGGCGGGCAACGACGCTCGTCGAGCAGGCGAAAGGGCCGATGGCGAACCCGGTGGAGATGGGGATGGACGCGGCCGACCTGGTGCGGGCGCTCCGGGCCATCCCGGGCTACCGCAAGTACTTCGCCGAGGCCTTCGGGGACGACCGGATCGACGTCGACCGGGTCGCCGAGGCGATCGCCGCGTACGAGGCGACGCGCCTGTCCGGGAACTCGGCCTACGACCGCTGGGACGCAGGAGACTCGCGGGCCTTCACGCAGGAGCAGCAGCTCGGTCGCGAGATCTTCTTCGGCAAGGCGGGCTGCAACCAGTGCCACCTGGGCTTCAACCTCACCGACGCGCGCTTCCACAACCTCGGCGTCGGCTTCAAGCAGCCCCCGCCCGGCGCCGATCCGGGCACGGGCTTCGTGGACCGAGGTCGCGCGGGGGTGACCGGCAAGGACGCCGACCTCGGCGCCTTCAAGACCCCGACCTTGCGGGACGTCTCGCGGCGCGCGCCCTACATGCACGACGGGTCGGTGGCGACGCTCCGCGAGGTCGTGGAGCTCTACGACCGCGGCGGGGTCCCGAACCCGTGGCTCGCGAAGGAGATGAAGCCGCTCCACCTCGCTCCGGGGGAGGTCGACGCGCTCGTCGCCTTCCTCGCGACCCTCGACGGCGAGGGATACCGGGACGAGGCCCCCGCCGCCTTCCCCCAGTAGCCCGCCGGGTCAGCCGCCGCGGGCGACGAGCCAGGACAGGAGCAGGTTCACGAGGCTCACGACGAGCCCGCCCCAGAACGCCGGCCAGAACCCCGCGACGTGGAAGCCGAGGCCGAGCGCCCCGGAGAGGCCGGAGGTCATCCACAGGACGAGCGCGTTGATGACGAGCCCGAACAGACCCAGGGTGAGGAGCAGGAGCGGCAGGCTGAAAAGCTGCAGGAACGGCTTCGCGACCGCGTTCACGACGCCGAAGACGAGGGCCACCCCGAGGAAGGGGACGATCCCTCCGTCGAAGGAAACCCCGCGAACGAGCCGCACCGCAGCGAACAGGGCCGCGGCATTCAAGAGCAGGCGCAGGACGAACAGCATGGGCGGCCCCGGGCGTCTCAGGTTCCCGGCGCGTCCGGCCTGCGGGCCACGAGCGAGAGCATGATGTAGTTCCAGCCCGCGAAGATCATGTCGATCGACACGAACAGGCCGATCACCCAGAAGGACGACAGGGGCCAGCGGTTCCAGATGAGGACGCCCAGGACGAGCGACGCCGCGCCAGCGAACAGCGACCAGCCCCACCCCGGGTGGCGGGTGCTGATGGAGCCGACCACGCGAAAGGCGCCCAGAACGAGGAAGTAGCTCGCCATGAAGAGCGTCAAGAGCTCCATCCCGACGAAGGGGCGCCACCAGATGATCCCGCCGGCGACGACGGACAGGATGCCGCCGATGAGGAACAGGAAGAACCCCGACCATCGCTGGTGGCGGAAGGCCTGGAAGAGCTCGATGACGCCGTAGACGATCATCAGCGCCCCGATGAACACCGTCGTGACCGCGGTCACCGTGAAGGTGTAGCCGAGGCCGATCACCCCCGCGATCTCGAGCACGATGCCCCAGGCGAGGAGCCAGCCCCAGTTCTTCCGGAGCTCTCCGAGGATGGCGGCGCGATTGTCCACGTTCGTCATGTGTCGGGCCTCCGGCAGGGGTTTGCCCCTTATCCGATGGCTGCGGAGAGCCATCTAGGCCCCTCATGGGACGGGCGCTCGTCCCTCGCTTCGGGCGAGGGGCACGCCTCGCGCTTCGCCCGCCCGTGAACGGTGCACGCACCACCGACGGGTGAGGCGCGCCCCCGCCGACTTGTCAGAGGCCGCCCGTAGCATCCCTCTCGTGACTCCTCGCCGATTCGTCACGCTGGACCTGGAAACCGTGCCCGACGCATCGCTCGTGTCCGCGGTGGCCGGCGAGCCGGGTCGGCCCTACGCGGAGCAGGTCCGGCGGCTCGTGGACGAGCGGCGCACGCGCAGCGGGGGGCGCAGCGACTTCCTGCCCCTGCCGTACCACCGCCCGATCGCGGCGTGCACCCTCGAGGCCGAGGAAGCCGACGGGGCCGTGCGAGTGGTCGACGCGAGTTGCTGGACGGACCGCTCCGGATCCGGAGACGAGGCGACCTTCCTCCGACGGACCTGGCAGCGCCTCGCCGGCAGGACGCTCGTGTCCTTCCACGGCCGAGGGTTCGACCTCCCGGTGCTCGAGCTCCGCTCCCTGAAGCTCGGCGTTCCGGCGCCCCGCTGGTTCCGCGAGGCGCGGGAAGAGGGATCCCCGGACCACCTCGACCTCCTCGAGCTCCTCTCGAACCGGCGCGCCGCGCCCGCCGCCACGCTCGACCTCTACGCGAAGCTCGTTGGGCTGCCGGGCAAGGAGCACGTGGCGGGGAGGGACGTCCAGGGCCTGTACGCCGACGAGGCGCTCGACGCCATCGCGGCGTACTGCATGACGGACGTGGTCCAGACCTGGCTCCTGTTCCTGCGCTACCGCCTCGTGGCGGGCTCTCTCACCCAGGAGGGATACGAGGCGAGCGTGCGCTCGGTGCGGGAGGAACTCCCGGCGCTCCTCGCCCGGCAGTTCGGCCGTTCGGAACGCGAGATCCTCGAGGCGTGGATGGCCCGCTGCGCGCCGTTCCTGGGCCCGGCGGAGGCGCCGCGCGAGGTGCGCCAGGGAGCGCGCGCGCAGTAAGGCCCTCGGAGCGGGAGAGGAGCGAACCTCGCCCCGGAGCCGTGGCACCCCTCCCGGGCACTCCTGATCCGGGTGAGGTCGACCTGGATCGTCGTCGACCGCGGCGAGCGGACGGCCAGACGCCAGCCCTGGCCCGGAGCACGGGCGCCGCCTCGTCGCTCGCCGCACGGTCGGCGCGGCAGAGGAGAAAGGACGCCCGGCGGCCGGGATCGGCCACCGTGTCTAGCGGGGGGAGCGCTTCGCGCGGCGCTTGCGCTTCTTGCTGCGGACGCTCGCCCGCCGCGCCGCGATGCGCTTCGTCTTGCTCCGGTTCTTCACGCTCCGCTTGGAGCGGTTTCCGATCTGCTTCGGCATCGGGGTGCTCCTCCTCTCGAGGGGCCGCGAGTGTAGCCTGCATGCGCCGCGAGTCAACGCTACACGAGCCAGTCCTTGTCCTTCAGCTTCGCCGGGAGGTACTCCTCGGTGATGAAGGAGATGCCGCGGCGGGACAGCGCCTCGAGCTCGTACTTCACGCCGGAGCGGACCATCTCCTGGATCTCCTGCTGCCACTGCTTGGCCTGGAACCAGGGGTAGGCGAGCATCTGCTTCGCGCGGGCGACGTCGCCGTCGTCCATCTTGATGGCCACGTTCGCCGGGAGCTTGTAGGTCAACTTGTCGAACGAGGAGAGGCCCACGAAGCGGGCGTCGGGCACCGCCATGCGCATGGACTCGAACGCAAGGTTGATCGAGCCTTGCTTCACCACCGAGTAGATGTAGAACCCCCAGGGATCGTTGTCGACGAGCACATAAACGGCCAGACCGAGCTCCCGGTGCAGGCGCTGGACGAGCCGGCGCACGCCGCGGGGGGGCTGTCCGCCGCCGTGGACGATGACGCAGCTCTGCCGCTTCCAGAACTTGTCCTCGTTGAAGCGGCTCCAGACCGCATCCTTCTCGACGAGCAGAACGTACTTTGCCTCGTGCTTGCCGAACTGGATGACGTTCTCCTCGACGATGGATGGGACTCCCCACCCGCCCGATCCCATGCGCCGAAGGTCGATGGTGTCTCCCGAGTCCCGGATGGTGATGGGCCCGACCATCGTGCCCTTGCGCGACGCGAACAGGTGCAGCTCCTCGCGGAGCGCGTCGAGCGACACCTCGAGGTCCTCGATGATCGGGTCGGACTCGTCCTGCTCCTCGAAGGTGTTCTGCTTCGTGTCGCCGATGGTGTGCTTCGTGATGTAGTAGAGGTCGCGGATGCTCGTCGTCTTGCCCGATTCGATGAGCTCCCGGCACGCGTCGGAGACGAGGAACGTCTGCATGAACTTCTTCGCCATCGACACGTTGAAGAAGTAGCGCTTCTGGCGCTGCGTCCCGAGCTCCACCACCCGCCTCTTCTCGTTGAAGCGCACGTTGGCGAGCGAGCGGACGGGGATCTCCACGAACGGGTTCCTTCCCGACTTCACCGCCCTGAGTACCGACTCGGCGAGCTTCTCGATCTTCGCCGCCGTCTTCTTCGACACCGCGTCGAGCCGCGCCATGGCCTACTCGTCCTCCTCGGTTCGCCGCGGACGGCGGGAGACCTTCTCGCTCGCCTCCTTGAGCTTCGCGTCCTGCTCGGCCAGGTCCGCCTCGGTGACCTTCTCCGCGAGCTTGAGGAAGTCGCGGCGGATGGGATCGGGGCTCCGGCCGACGATCTTGCCGATGGCCTGGGCGACCTCCTGGATGTACAGCTCGAAGATGGAGCGTCGCTGCGCCTGGTAGTCGGCGTGCTGCCGCTTGCGGATGTGCGCGGCGAGCTTGCGCCCGCACTCCTGGGCCGCGAGCTGGATCTCGCGGATGATCTCGGGATAGTGGGCCACCGCCTCCTTGGACTCGCTCGTGAACGGCACCCAGACCGAAGCGATGTGGACGAGGAGCGCCATGGGCCCGACCGGGAGCGAGCCCTTCGGCTGGCTGAGCAGGTAGTTGCGCCAGTCGGTGCGGACGATCGCATCGTGGATGCCGCAGGCCCCCCGCTGGAAGAGTAGCGGGACGCGGTTCGCGAAGCGGAAGAGCTCGATCGGCCGGTCCGCCGGCCAGCTGCCCCCGTAGGCGAGCCCCACCTCGACCTGGAAGGGGTTGCCCCGGTAGACCTTCGGAGGCCGGGTGACGGTGGCGATGAAGTAGTCGTGCCCCTTGATCTTCTCGACGCCCTCCTCCGGCAGCTGGTCGGCGGATTCGGCCGGGGCAGCCGCGGCACGCCCCTTGTGCCTGCCCTTCCTCTTCGTCGCCTGGTCGAGGTCGAGCTGGCCGTCGCCGTCCTCCTCGGGCCCCTCGCTCTCGATGACGTTCAGGAAGGACACGAGGCCGCGCCTCATCAGCTCGTCCCCGATGGGGGACAGGCAGTTCGTCGGCGGCGCCATGATCTTCGTCGCCTGGATCGCCTGGTGGAGCTTCTCGGCGAGCGCCCTGTCGTCGGCGACCTCCCTCGGCCGCAACCGCCCGGCCACCCCCGCCGCCTTGAGGATCTCGTCCGCCACCGGGCCCGACACGCGACTGAACGAGCTCTGCAGGAAGCCCCGGAGGTCGTGGCTCTTCGAGTCAGCCGCCATCGTCATGAGGGCACCGAGCTCGACCCCGTGGGGATGCGGCCGGATCTCGAGCGCCTCCTTCGGGAGCTCCTCGGTCGCCCTCGGGAAGGTGAGGCGCTCCTGCTTCGGCCGCACGTAGTGGACGGTCGCGTGGGGGTTGGCGAGCGCGGTGTGCTCGACGTAGCGGTTCACGAACTTCTGGCCCTGCTGCCAGTTCGCCACGATGGAGAGCTCGACCCGCGTGCCGTGCTCCTGGTGCCACTCGCCGAGTGCCTCGTCGCGCGTGACGACCGGGTTGTTCTTGCGGGTGTCGATCTGGATGTCGAAGGAGTGAGCGGGCTTGCCCTTCCCGGTGCGGCTCGTCACCTGGATGGGCTGGCCGGTCGTCAGCTGCCCGTACATGGCGGCGGCGCTGATCCCGATGCCCTGCTGACCGCGCGACTGCTTCAGGCGGTGGAACTTCGAGCCGTAAAGGAGCTTGCCGAAGATCTTCGGCACCTGGGCCTTCACGATGCCCGGGCCGTTGTCCTCGACGACGACCACGAACCGCCCCTCCCCCTTGGTGAGCTCTCCCTTGGCCTCGAATCCCAGGTCCCGGACCTCGATGGTGAGCTCCGGCAGGATGCCCGCCTCCTCGCAGGCGTCGAGCGAGTTGTCGACCGCTTCCTTGATGGTGGTGAGCAGCGCCTTGGATGGGTTGTCGAACCCCAGGAGGTGGCGGTTCTTGGTGAAGAACTCCGAGATGGAGATCTCGCGCTGCTTGGAGGCCATCTCCTCGGCCGTGGCGCGCCGGCGCGGGCGCGGCGGGGCCCCCGGCGGCGGGGCCTCCGCCACCGATGTGACCTCGGGCAGGGCCCGCAGCGGCCGCTTCGGCCTCCCCGCCTCGGTCGCGCCGCCCCCGCGCGCACGCTTTGGCGCCTCTGCGCCATCGACCGCGACGAGCTCGAGCTGCTTCGCGCCTCGCCCGCCCCGGCCGGCTGCGGTCGCCCGAACCGCCACCTGGACCTTCTTCGCCGCCATACCCGCCTCCGATATCACCCGGCATCGCGTTTATCACGACTCCCCCTGCGGCGCTAAATTATCGGCCTCGTTTGGCTTTTCCTCGCCCGCGTCCCGTGCGGCGTTTGACCCTCCCCATCCGGTGGTTACACTCCGCCGCATGGCATGGAACGAACCCACTCCTTCGCGGGGCGCCGGCGTCCCCGCGCTCGATGGCGGCGCCGGCTACCTCAAGACCTTCGTCCTCATGGCGGCGCTCATCGCGGTGCTCGCGATCGGCGGCAACCTCGCGGGCGGCTACCAGGGGATGGTGCTCTTCGGCGGCATCGGCCTCGTCATGAACTTCGCGATGTACTTCTTCTCGGACCGCATCGCGCTCGCCGCGAACCGGGCGCAGCCGGTCACGCGGGAGCAGCTCCCGGAGGTCTACGACATCGTCGAGCGGCTGACGCGCAAGGAGGGGATGCCCATGCCCGGCATCTACCTCATTCCCTCCGATGCGCCGAACGCGTTCGCCACCGGACGAAGCCCCTCCCACGCGGCGGTGGCGGTCACCGAGGGGATCCTCCGGGTGCTGGACCGCCCGCAGCTCGAGGGGGTGCTCGCGCACGAGCTCAGTCACGTGAAGAACCGGGACG
This sequence comes from Anaeromyxobacteraceae bacterium, assembly GCA_035543235.1. Taxonomy (GTDB): domain Bacteria; phylum Myxococcota; class Myxococcia; order Myxococcales; family Anaeromyxobacteraceae; genus DATJZG01. The sequence goes on from DATKJV010000025.1 coordinate 81,417, forward strand.
TGCTCATCGCCACCGTCGCAGCCGGGATCGCCGGCCTCGTCGCTTCGCTGGGCCACATGATTCAGTGGGCGGGCATCTTCGGAGGCCTGGGGGGCCGCGACGAGGAGGGACACGGCGGCGGAGCCCTCGCAGCGCTCGCCTGGGCCATCCTCGCCCCATTGATCGCCATGCTCGTCCAGCTCGCCGTCTCCCGCTCGCGGGAGTACGCGGCAGACGCGAGCGGGGCGCGGATGCTCGGAGACCCCGAGCCGCTCGCCCAGGCGCTCGAGCGCCTCGAGCGCGGCAACGACGTGCGGCCCTACGAGTTCGCGGGTCCCGCGACCGCCCACCTCTTCATCGTGAACCCGCTCCACGGCCGGAACTTCGCCTCGCTGCTCTCCACCCACCCTCCCCTCGAGGAGCGGGTGAAGCGCCTGCGCGAGATGCGGCGGGGCGTGCGCTTCGCCTGACCGGCCGGAGCTCAGCGCACGAGGACGAGCTTGCCGAACTGCTCCCTTCGAGAGAGCAGGTCCTGGGCGCGGACCGCCTCCGCGAGCGGGAGGCAGCGGTCGAGCACCGGCCGGAGCCGTCCCTCGCGAACGAAGCGGAGCACCTCGAAGAGCTCGCTCTTCGACCCCATCGTCGACCCGATGACCGAGAGCTGGCGGTAGAACACGTGTCGGAGGTCGGTCCTCGCGTCGTGGCCGCTCGTCGCCCCCACGGTCACGAGCCTCCCGCCCGCCCGCAGCGCGAGGAGCGATCTCTCCCAAGTCGCCTGCCCCGTGTGCTCGAAGACGACGTCCACGCCACGGCGCGCCGTGAGCCCTTTCACCTCGGAGAGGAAGTCCTGCCTCTCGTACGGGATGGCGTGGTCGGCCCCGAGCTCGAGCGCCTTCTCGCACTTCGCGTCCGACCCGGCGGTGGCGAGGATTCGCGCCCCGAGGAGCTTCCCGATCTGCACGGCCGCGCTGCCGACGCCGGAGCCGGCCGCGTGGACGAGCACCGTCTCGCCGGCGCGGAGGCGAGCGCGCTCGACGAGCGCGTGCCAGGCCGTGAGGAACACGAGCGGGATGCACGCCGCCTGCTCGAAGGTGAGCGCGGAGGGCTTGGGAAGCAGGTTCGCCGCCGGGACGCGGACGAACTCGGCGTGACCGCCGGGGAGGTGCTCGCCGAGGATCCCGTAGGCGTGGCAGAGGTTGTCCCTCCCGGAGAGGCACTCCTCGCACCGTCCGCAGGAGACGCCGGGGTTGGCGATCACCTCTTCGCCGCCCCGGACGGACTCCACCCCGTCCCCGACCTCCCCCACCACGCCGGCCACGTCGGCGCCGAGCACGTGGGGCATCGCGACCTCGAGGCCCGGCCAGCCCCGCCGCACCCAGATGTCGAGGTGGTTCAGCGCGACCGCGCGAACCCTGACGACGACGGTCCCCGGCAACACTCGGGGTCGGGCAGCTCCTCCGCGCGGAGCACCTCCGGGCCTCCGTGGCCGCGAATCGCCATCGCTCGCATGTGACCTCCGCCGTGCATGCTTACCGCGCCGCACCTCGGATTTGCCAGCGGGCCGAGCCCGCTGTAAGGAGGCCCCGGTGAGCGTGGAGACCCTGGCCATCCTGGGAGCGGGAGACGCCGGCATCGCCGTGGCACGGCTCGCGGCCCTGGCCGGGCTGCACGTCCGGCTCTGGGACCCGAGCGAGGCTGCGCTGCACGGCGCCCTCCTCCTCGTCCGCCAGCTGCTCGAGCGGGCGGTCCAGGACGGCGAGGTCCCGCCCAACCACCGGCAGACCATCCTCGACGGCGTCCTCGCGACCACCGACCTCGAGGAGGCCGTCCTCGGCGCCGACGCCGTCCTCGAGACGGGCCCCGAGGCCCCGGGCGTGCGGGCGGACGTGCTTGCCCGGGCAGGCGCGGCCGCCCCCGGGGCGACGCTCATCGCCTCCGGATCGCTAGAGGCCGTTCGTGCTCTCCTTCCCGATGCGACACGGCTCGTCGGGCTCGCCCTTGGCGAGCGCCCCGGCAGGGGGCCGCCGGTGGCGCTGGAGTGTGCGTCCTCCTCGCCCGAGGCGCGCGAGAGAGCGCGCGCGCTGGCGTTCTCGCTCGCGCGCGCGGCCTCCGTCCATCGGGCCTGACCCCGGTTCGGGGGGCCCCTCTCCTCCCGTTGCATGCGCGACCGACCGCCGCTAGCTTCTCGCAATGAAGATCCCGCTCCTCGCCGTCGCCCTCGGCGCCTCCACGCTCAAGGTGGGGGACAAGGCTCCGGACTTCACCCTCCCGGACACGGAGGGGAAGCCCGTGGCTCTTTCCGCGCTGCTGTCGCGCGGCCCGGTCATCCTCGCCTTCTTCCCCAAGGCGTTCACCCCCGGCTGAAACAAGGAAAACCAAGCGTACCGGGACCGGTATGCCGACGTGGACAAGAAGGGCGCGCAGGTGGTCGGGATCTCGACCGACTCCATCGAGACGCTGAAGAAGTTCAAGGCCGAGTTCCACCTGCCGTTCCTCCTGCTGTCCGACTCCGGAGGCAAGGTGGCGGACACGTACGGCGGCCGGGTGCCGCTGCTCGGGATCGCGAACCGCGCGAGCTTCGTCGTCGGGGAGGACGGCCGCATCGTCGAGATCGTGAACGGCTCGGCGGCCATCGACCCGACCGCGGCGGTCTCGGCCTGTCCGGCTCACAAGAGCTAGGGAGGTACCGTCATGGCCCTCTTCTCGAGAGCCCTCTCCGCCCTGCGGCGTGCCCTCTTCGGCGCACCCCCGGAGGAAATCGAGCGGACGGTCGAGGCGCTCCGGTCCGAGATTCGCGCCACGCGGGCGGAGCTCAAGGGCGAGATCGCGGCCGTACGCAAGGAGATCGCGGCGCTCCGCGAAGGCGAGGACCGCGTGCGGGGCGCCGAGCGGCCCGTGGCAGAAGCCTAGGGCAGGCCCCGCCGCCCCGCGCGCCCTGGCAGCGGACGCTAGGCGGGTTCGTGGACGATGACCTTCGTCACGCGGGCATCGCCCGCGACGGTGCGGAGGACCGCGCCTTCCCTCCAGTGTGCCCGGCGGACGTACCCCAGCCCGAGCCTCCCGCGCGTCGTCTCCGCGGCGCTCGTGACCCATCCAACCTCGTCCGCGCCCGAGAGGAGGCGCGAGCCCGGTGCGGCGCCGGCCGGCAGGGCCAGCTGGACGAGCCCCTTCTGCAGATGCCCGCGCATCGTCGCCCGGAGCACGACCTCCTGCCCGATGTAGCAGCCCTTGCCGAAGTGGATGGCCGCGCTCGTGAGCCCGGCCTCCATAGGCAGGCGCTCTCCGTCCATGTCGTGGCCGAAGCGCGCCAGGCCTTCCTCGATTCGCAGGATCTCGAGGTCCTCCTCGGAGAGCTCCACGGCGCCATCCGCGACGAGGGCTCGCCGCGCCTCCTCAACCGCCCCGGGCGCCCCCAGGACCTCGACGGCCGGGGCGCCGCGCCTCGGGCTCGCGACGAGGGTGGTCGCGGGGCCGAGCGCTCTCGCCCGGGTCACGCCACCCTGGCCGAGGACCGGCAGAGCCCGCAGCTCCCCGGAGACGTCCTCCAGCGCGACGTCGTCGGCCACGACGTACCTGCCGAGGTGCGCAGCGAGCGGCCCGAGCTCGCACGGCTCGACGACAAGGAGCGCTTCGCCCTCCCCCGCCGCCACGATCCCCTCTCCGACGAGGCGGCCCCGCGCGTCGAGAAAGGCCGCGTAGGCGCTCCCACCGGGGGCGAGGCGGGCGACGTCCTGCGTGCACATCCGGTGCAGGTAGGGGAGGGAGTCGCGCCCTCTGAGGCGGAGGATCCCGGTGGCGAGCACGGGCCCGACCGCAGCGGAGCTCCGCGCGGCGATGAGCCTTTCGTCGAGCGTCATGCCGTCGTCCCTAACGCGGGCGGGCGCTCCGCTCAACGCCTGCGCCCTGGAGCGCTCAGCCCCGCTGGGTGATTGCCACGCCCGCGATGACGAGGACGCCCCCGGCGACGAAGGTCGCCGTGAAGCGGTCTCCGTAGACGCCCCAGGCGAGGAGCGCCGTCAGGACCGGCTGGGTGTTCGACCAGATGGCGACGCGGCTCGCGTCCTCGCGGGCGAGCGCGTAGTAGTAGAGGAGGTAGGCGACGACGCTCGTCAGGACGACGAGGTACGCGAGGCTCACCCACCCGGGCACGGACAGCGCCCGGAAGTGCTCACCGCGGGAGAGGGCGAGCCCGAACGGCAGGTAGAGGAAGGTCCCCGTCGTGACGGTGAGGCCGGTGGTGGCGACGACGCCGTAGCGCTCGGCAAACGGCTTTCCCCACACCACGTAGACTGCCCAGGCGACGACCGCGAGGAGAACGAGGACGTCTCCTTCGAGCCCCCGCATCGCCTCGGGGGCCGCGGAGAGCTGCCCGCGCGAGAGGAGCACCAGGGCGGCGCCTGCGAAGGCCATCGCGATCCCGGCCACCTTGAGGCCGCTCGACCGCTCCTCGCCGCGCCAGAGCGCGAGGAGGAACACGAAGACGGGCGTGACCCCGTAGAGCAGGGCGGCGTGGCCAGGGCTCGTGAGCGAGAGGCCGGCGAGGAACAGCCCCTGGTTGAGCGGGATGGCGACGAACCCGAGCGCCGCGAGCCTCCACAGGTCCGGCCGCGGGACGCGCGGCGGCCACCGCAGGAGCAGAGCCGAGTAGATCACGCCGGCGAGGGTGAACCTCGCGAGCGCGAGCTCGAAGGGGGTGAGCTCGGCGAGCGCCCTCTTCGCGGCCAGGTAGGTCCCGGCCGAGATGAGGGAGTGCAAGAGCATCAGGAGGTCGATCACCCGCCATCCCCGCCGAGCCGCTCGAGCGCCCAGCGGGCCGCCTCGGGCACGCCGGGGAGGTCGCTCTCCAGCCTCCGCCGGATGGCCGGCGCGAGGTCCCGCTCGCCCTCGGCCCCGGCGACCAGGATGGCGTTGCGCACGAGTCCCGCGTGCCCGGCCCGCGCGAGGGCGGTGCCGTAGAAGTCGCGGCGGTAGGCCCTCTCGCCGAGCCCGACGAGCGCCCGGAGGTCGAGCCATGGATGACGCGTCGGCGCGAGCTCCGGGTCGCTCGCGGCGCCCGTCGCCGCGTTCCAGGGACAGGCGGTCTGGCAGTCGTCGCACCCGAACCCCCATCGCCCGATCCGGCCGGCGACCTCCTCGGGCACGGGACCGCGTCGCTCGATGGTGTGGAACGAGAGGCAGCGCCGCGCGTCAACGAGCCCCGGCTCGGGGATCGCGCCCGTCGGGCAAGCCGGCATGCACGCGCTACAGTCCCCGCAGCGCTCGGGGTGCGGCTCGTCGGCCTCGAGCTCTCGGTCGACGAGCACGGTCGCGAGCACGACCCAGCTACCGAGCTCGGGGGTGATGAGGCATCCGTTCTTCCCCACCCAGCCGATGCCCGCCCGCTCGGCCCAGGCCTTTTCCATCACCGGCGCCACGTCCACGGTCGCGAGCGCGCGCGCGGCAGGGTCGCGGGCCTTGAGCGAGGCCACGAAGGTCCTGAGCCTGCGCTTCACGACGGCGTGGTAGTCACGCCCGCGTGCGTACCGAGCCACGCGGGCCCGTCCGCCCGGGGCGAGGCGTGAGCTGCCAGCCGCGTAGGCGAGTGCCAGCGCCACGACGCTCCTCGCCCCCGCAAGGAGCCTCGACGGGTCGAGGCGCTCGGCTCGCTGGGTCCGGAGCCAGGCCATGTCCGCCTCGGCGCCCCGCGCGAGCATGCGGTCGAGCGGCCCGGGATCGAGCGGCTCGGCGCGGGCAATCCCGACCTTGTGGAAGCCGGCGTCGAGCGCCGCGGCCTTCACGAAGGCGCTGTCCAGGGCGCGCGTCGTGGGGCGGCCCCGCTACTCGTCCTGCTCGCCCTTGTCCTTCGGGGCTTTGCCCTTGCGGACCGGCGAGGCGCTCGGGACGAGGCGCCGCACGAGCATCCGCACGAGCACCGCCGCGGGCGCCCCGGCGATGGCTCCGAGGACGATCGCCCAGAGCGACGGAACGACGGCCTGCGCTGGCGTCACGTTGTAGCTCACGACAAGGCCGAAGCCGAGCGCCACGCCGGCGGCGATGGTGCTGCCCGCGTCGCGCCCTGCCCGGACCTCTCCCAGTGCCGCGAGGACGAGGACGAGGAGGGAGAGCACCCAAGCGGCCGCCCGCGGCAGCCAGTCCCGGTACACGCTCACCCGCAGGCCGCCGGCCACCCGTCCCTGTAGCCGCTCCAGACGGATCTCCTTGGCTCCAGCGGGGATCCTCGCCTCGAACCAGTCCGCGTCGTGGTCGTGCGCCACCCGCGCACGGCCGCTTCGGCCGACCCGCGCGTAGCCGAACGTGCGCTCGAGGCGGCCTTCGACCGGGTCCGAGAACCCGCTCAACCGGAAGTTGACCTGCGGCTCGCCGGCGCCGCCGAGCGGCGCCGAGACGAGAAGGAGGACCCGGCCGCCCATCCCCTCGGGCAGGGACGCCGCCTGGTCCTCGCGCTCGAACTCGGCCACGAAATCCGGGTCTCCCGGGTGTACCGCCTCGAGTGCCGGGACAGCGGCGACGAGCGCGCTCAGGACCCCCGCCGCGACGAGGAGCGCCGCCGCCGTGCGGCTGGGCGGGTGCTCGACGGCAGGCCGGGCCACCATGAGTCCGAGGACGACGGGCACGAGGACTGCGACGACCGCCCCGACCGCGGACTCGGACACCACGCCCGCTGCGTAGAACACCCCGACTGCGACGGCCGCGGTCAGGCCGAGGGCCGGAAGGAACCAGGGCCGGAAGAGCCCCTCGAAGCGGTTCGCCGAGCCCGACTCGTTGTCTGCCATGCCTTCGACCTTCCCTTCCGGAGCGCCCGGCCGCGCGGTGGCGGCCGCGGTCGTCCGCCGGAGTGAGAAACTGGACAGGATCCACATCGCCCATACCATGCGACCGAATGGCGCGGCGCCTCGATTTGCATGGCTGGGCGGACCTCCCGGGTACCGCCGAGCGCGGCGCCAACTGGGCGCTCGTCCTGGGGGACAGCCTCGAAACGCTGGAGAGGCTCGCCCCGCAGTCCGTCGACCTGATTTTCGCCGACCCCCCGTACCACCTCTCGAACGGCGGGACCACCTGCCAGAGTGGCCGGCGGGTGCGCGTCGACAAGGGCGAATGGGACGCATCCCGGGGCGTCGAGAACGATCACGCCTTCCACCGAAGCTGGCTCGCCGCCTGCCGCCGAGTGCTCAAGCCGTCGGGAACCATCTGGGTATCCGGGACCCAGCACGTCATCTTCTCGGTCGGGTACGCCATGCAGGAACTCGGCTACCACCTCCTGAACACGGTCACCTGGTACAAGCCCAACGCGGCGCCCAATCTCGCCTGCCGGTTCTTCACGCACTCGACCGAGATCCTGCTGTGGGCGGCGCCCGCGCGCTCGAAGCCGCTCGCGCACCGCTTCAACTACCGTGACATGAAGGAGCGCAACGGCGGCAAGCAGATGCGCGACCTCTGGGCGGTGAGCGAGCGTCCAGATCCCGGCGGCGAGCAGGTCGTTTGGGCGCTTCCGACACCCGGGCCGCGCGAGAAGGTCCTCGGGCGACACCCGACCCAGAAGCCCTACTCGCTCCTCGAGCGCGTCATCGCCTCGAGCTCCTCGCCGGGAGACCTGGTGGTGGACCCGTTCTGCGGTTCGGGCACGACCGGGGTCGCCGCCACCGCAGCCGGCCGGCGCTTCGTCGGCATGGAACGCGACGAGCGCTACCTCCAGCTGTCCGCGCGCCGGATCCGGGCCGCCGCGGAGGGCCCGCCGCTCCTCCGCGCGGCGTCCCGCTAGGTCCGGCCTACCCCTCCGGAGCCCGCCACCCGGGCGCCCGCGCCGTTGCCGGTCCCCGGCACGCGTGGTAACGGTCTTTCTCGTGAGACCGTCCGGCAAGCGCGAGGAGAAGAAGGAAAAGGACCCGGCGCTCGAGGGCAACATCGCCTCCGCCGCGGAGCTCCAGGCGGGCGACCGCGTGGTCTACCCGAACCAGGGCGTTTGCCGCGTGGCAGGGCTCGAGCAGAAGGACATTGCGGGCCAGCGCCTCGAGTTCGTGAAGCTCACGCGCGAGGAAGACGGGGCCTCGGTCCTCGTCCCGCTCCAGAAGGTCCCGAGCATCGGCCTCCGGCGCGTGGCCTCCGCAGAGCACATCGAGGGCGTCTTCCACTACCTGGGCGCCTCGTACGACGACCCGGAACTCGACTGGAAGGTCCGACACCGCGACAACGTCGAACGGCTCATCGCCGGCGGCGTCCTTGGCGTGGCCGAAGTGGTGAAGGGGCTCCACTCGCTCGCCCGGCTCCGGCCCCTCCCCGCCAAGGAACGTGAGCTGTACGACAGCTCCCGACACCTGCTCGTCAGCGAGATCTCGGTGTCGCTCGGCATCCCGCCCTCGGTCGCGGAGGACTACGTCGACTACGCTCTCATGCCGCCCGCCGGCGTGAAGCTGCCGCTGAAACCGCCGCCAAAGCCCGTGGAGCTGAAGGGCCCGCCGTGGAAGCGGAAGAAGGCCGCCGCCGAGGAGGAGGACGACTTGGGGCTCTCCGAGCTGGGCCTGGACCTCGGCGCTCTCGAGGGAGAGGAGGCCCCGGAGAGCGGCGAGAGCGAGGCGCCCGAGGGCGCCGAGGGAGAGCGCGAGGCGCCAGCCGCCGAGGCGCCCGCCAAGCCGGAAAGGCCTGCCAAGGAGAAGAAGGCAGCGGCGCCGCGAGCGAAGGCGCACCCCAAGCCCTCCAGGAAGGGTCCTAAGAGAGCCCCAGCACCGAAGCGGCCGCACGCGCGGACGGGCAAGGCCAAGGCGGGGAAGGCGGCCAAAAAGCCCGCCAAGGGGAAGAAGAAGTGATCCGGATCGTCACCCTCGCGCCGTTCGACGAAGGCGACCTCGCCTTCCTGACCCGCACGCTGTACCGGTCCTTCGGCGTCGGCACCGAGCACGTCGGAGACCGTCCACTCCCGAAGGGTGCCGAGAGACCCGACGGGCGATTCGACGCGTTGAAGCTTCTCGACGAGGTCCCGCCGGTGCGTGCCTTCGCCGACGACAAGGTCGTCTACCTGACGGACGTCGAGCTCTCCATCCCGGAGGGCCCCCTGGGGGAGCCTCCGGCCTGGGGGTTCGCCCTCCAGGGCGGCGACCGTGCGCTCGTCTCCACCTACCGGTTCGCGCCACGCGGAGTGAGTGAGGCTTCGATCGACGTCTTCCGGCGTCGGCTCGCCCGCGAGTGCACGCACTTCGTCGGCCACCTCTGGGACCTCCACCACTGCTACGACCCGCGCTGTGCCATGCACCCGTCGTGGTCGCCCTCGCTGTCCGCAAATCCGGAGCACGACCTGGACGCCTTCTGCCGCGAGAAGAGCGAGCGGCGGATCCGCCTCGCCAAGACGTGAGCCGGGGCGCATCACGGCGTGAGCGACCGACCCGACTACCTCGGCCCGAACTACCGGCTCGGCGCCCCGAGAGCGCCGCCTCCCTCGCGGGGGGAGGTCTGGCGCGCCTTCGCCCGTCGCCTCCTCTGGCCACCTCAGCCTCGCCTCTGGGCGGCGCTCTTCGCCACGGCCGTGGCGTCCCTCGGGGCCTACGGACTGTGGTTCCAGGCCACGCTCGGCTCCCGGCTTCCCTCCCGGATCGACTGGAGGGCCGCCGCGGCACTCGTCTCCCGGGACGCGCGCCCCGGGGACGTGGTCGCCATCGCGCCAGCGTGGGCGGAGCGCGCCCGCGAGGCCCTGCCGGACGCGCTGCCGGTTCGCCCCGACTTGCCGCTGCCGATCCTCGCGTTCCCGGACCTCGCCTCCGAGGATCTCACCGGGGTGCGCCGCGTGTGGCTCCTCTCGCTCGACGGCGCACCGGGCGCCGCTCCCGAGGTCGCGCGCGCCCTCGCAGCCCGATCGGCCGCGGTCGACGGACCGCAGCGTCTTGGCGCCCTGCGCGCGACCCGGTTCGACCTGCGCGCGCCTCTCAACCCCCTGTACGTCTTCTCCGACACCCTCCCCTCCGCGAGCGTCCGGGTGGACGACGCGGCGTGCACGCCAGAGGCGCGCGGGGGCTGGCGCTGTCCCGCGCCGCGGCCGATGCGCGTGGCGAGGGAGATTCGGGAAGTCGACTTCCTCCCGCGCACGTGCATCAAGCTCACGCCGCCGAATCCGGGACGGCTCATCCTCGACTTCCCCGAGGTACCGGTCGGGCGCGCCCTGCGCGGGCACACTGGGACCGCCGGCGGCGCCGGGCTCGGGAACGCGGCGCCGGTGAGGATTCGGGTGAAGGTGGGCGACGAGGACGTGGGCGAGGCGGAAGAGCCACCGGGCCCCGCAGGCTGGCACCTGTTCCAGCTCGACACCTCCCGCCTCGCGGGCCGGCGGCTGCCCGTGTCGTTCGAGATCTCCTCCTCGTCCCCGGGGCCGCTGCCGCTCTGCCTCGACGCCGTGATGCTACCGTGAGGGACCTTCGCCCCATCGTGCGGTTCCGGGCCCTGCTGCCCCGCTCCCGAGAACGGCGCGTCGCGCTCGCCTGGGCCGCAGGGGTGCTCGTCGTCGCGGCCGCCACGGCCCCGTCGGTGGGGATCTCTCGAGACGAGAGCGTCTACTTCGCGGCCGCGGAGGCGTACCCGCGCTTCTGGGGCGAGGTGGTGCGCGCCCCGTCCCACGCATTGGCGCTGGCCGACGCCTACTACTCCGTGAACCGGGAGCACCCGCCGTTCGCGAAGCTCGTCTACGGCGTGACGCATGCAGTGCTGTCGAAGGGCCTGGGCCTCGCGAGCCACGCCCAGGGCTTTCGCTTCGGCGCCTTCCTCTTCGCGGCCCTTCTCGCCTACCTCCTCGCGACATGGGGCGGTTCGCTCGCCGGCTTGTGGGGCGGGGTCCTTGCGCCCGCCTTCTTCTTTTTCGTCCCCCGGAACTTCTACCACTCCCACCCGGCAGTCCTGGACCTGCCCGAGACGACCTTGTGGCTTGCGACCGCCTACGCCTTCTGGCGAAGCGCCGGCGCGGGCGGCGACCAGGCCCGAAACGGGCGGTGGGCGCTCGCGACGGGACTTCTCTTCGGGCTCTCCATCGCGACGAAGCACAACGGCTGGTTCCTCTTGCCGCTCCTCGCCGCGTGCTGGCTCCTGGCCGCCGTGCCCGCCGCACTCCGGGAGGGGCCGAGGGCGCTCGGGGCCCGGTTCCCCTCGGCGTTGCTTGCCATGGCGGCCCTGGGGCCGCTCGTCCTCCTCGCGAGCTGGCCCTGGCTCTGGCACGACACCTGGCCGCGGTTCGCTGCCTACGTGTCCTTCCACGTTCACCACGAGAACTATCCCTGGTCGTACTTCGGTCGCCTCCTGCGGGAGCCGCCGTTCCCCGTCGCCTACCCGTTCGTGGTGACGGCGCTCACCGTCCCGCTGGCCGTCCTCGCTTCCATGGCAGGCGGACTCGCCCAGTCGCTTTCCCGAATCGTTCGGGCGGTGCGCGGTCGCGGAGGGGAGATCTCGCTCCCCACCGAGGTCCTTCTCTTCGCGAACGCCGTCTTTCCACTCGCGCTCATCGCGTGGCCGACCGTGCCACACTTCGGCGGGGTGAAGCACTGGATGCCCGCCATGCCGTTCCTGGCGCTGCTCGGCGCTCGGGCGATCGCGTCGGCGGCACAGGTCCTGGGGCCTGGCCGCTCTGGTGCGGTCGCCGGAGTGCTCGCAGCGCTTGCTCTCGTGCCAGCCGCCTGGCAGACCGCGCACGTCCACCCCTTCGGAACGGCGGCGTGGAACGAGCTCGCGGGAGGCGCCGCGGGCGCGGCCTCTCTCGGGATGCAGCGGCAGTTCTGGGGCGACAACATGATTGCGATCCTCGAGGACCTGAACGAGCACGCGGCCTCAGGCGCGCGCGTGTGGTTCCAGGAGGCCACTTGGCTCGCGGTGAAGGAGTACCAGCGCGACGGGCGGCTTCGACCGGACCTCGCGTGGGCTACCGGGCCCGAGGACGCCGACATCTCGGTGTGGCACTACCACAGGGAATTCCTGGACAAGGAGTTCCGTACCTGGACCGAGTTCGGCAACGCCCGGCCCGTCGCCGGCGCCTACCTCGACGAGACACCTCTCGTGCAGATCTACGCGAGGCCGGGGGCTTGGAGGTAGGGGCGGGGGATCTCCCGCCAGGGGCTCACGCGACCGCGTGCTCGCCAGGCGAGGGGAGGCTTCCGCCCGAAAGCCACGTGAGGACCTCCGCGTCCACGAGTGGCGAGAACTCCTCGTACCACTCCGAGACCGAGCGGAGGACCGCCGGCCGCACGAGCGCCACGACCGCATCAGCGAGCGACCTGAGAGTGTCAGCAGCGAAAGCGGAAGAGACAGGGGCGGCAACGATCAGGCGGTCGGGCCTCGCGCGCCTCACTGCCTCGATGGCGGCGCGCATGGTCACCCCTCGCGCGATGCCATCGTCGACGAGGAACGCCGTGCGCCCGCGGAGATCCGGAAGCGAACGCCCCTGCCGATACACGAGAACGCGACGCTCGACCTCCGACTCCGCGCTTCGAACGGCGTCTCGGAGCTCGCCGGGCGATACCTTGAGCACGCTCGCGAGGCCCAGATCGACGTGCCGGACACCTCCCTCCGCCACCGCGCCCATCGAGAGTTCCGGGCGGCCCGGCGTCTGGACCTTGCAAGCAACCGCGACCTCAAGCGGCGCACCCAGGTGCCTTGCGACGAGAGCCCCGACGACCACACCCCCGCGGGGAACGGCGAGCACAAGCGAACCCGCGCCCCGGTGCGCGGCGACTGCCCGCCCCAACGCATTTCCCGCTTCGACTCGATCGAGGAACTTCACGAAATCTACATGTGCACTGGGCAGAGCAGGGGAAGTCCCCACTGGGGTCCCTACCCTTGCACGGGCCGCGTCGGAGCAAGGAGATGCGGGGAACGGGCTATCCTTCTGGAATCACGGCCTCTTGACCCGCTCGCTCGGCGACGTATAAGAAGGATGGTAGGTTCGCTATGGGGGCGAACTGGTTTCGACGGAGGACGGACAGCGCACGGTGCGCGCCGTGGTTGGTCACCTGGCCACGTAAAAAGGCGACCACTCAGAAACGCGAACGAGCCCATGGCTCTGGCTGCCTAAGAAAGGTCAGCCCGTTCCCCTGCGAGCGCCGAGTAGCAGGTGCGAACGTCAGCGTCGGCTGGACCTCAGCGGGAGCCGAGCCGCCTTGCAGAGGTCGAGAACAAAGGGCGAGAACGTGAGTGCTTGCAGGCCCGGAGGTTGGCGCCCACGTAGCTTCTCCGGGATACGCGCGTAGGACCGTCCGCTCGAAGGCTTTCGGACCCGGGTTCGATTCCCGGCGCCTCCACCATTTAACTACCCGACATCATTCGGGTTTACCTGCGAAACAGCTTCTGGTGCCAATCTGGTGCCACGCGCGTTCGGGCTTTCGACCGGGCGCGCGTTGAGAAGCGCGATGGCGGAGTCCTTCGCAGCAGGCGACAGGTGCATGTACCTCTGGGTCATTGCCAAGGTGGAGTGACCCGCCAGTTCTTGAATCGCCTTTGCCGCTGCGCCCTGCATCGCGAGGTGCGAGCAGAACGTGTGACGCAGGATGTGGGTGCCGCCGTTCCTCACCGGTAGCCCGGCCCGCCGCTGGGCGGCTAGCATCCACAGTCTCACTACCTTGTTCGTGAGCGAGCTTCCGTCGTCGCGGTAGAGCACCCGGGGACCGCGCAGGTGCCTGACCACCTGCAAGGCCCTGCAGAGCTCTTCCGTCATCGGCACGATGCGCGAGCGCCCGCCCTTCGGCGTCGTCACCTGGCCGCTCCACTCCGACCGCTGGACGTGTACCTGCTGTCTTCTGAAGTCCAGGTCGGTCCACTCCAGTGCCATGATCTCGCCGCGTCGGAGCCCAGCGTCACCACCAAGAAGCACCATGACCTCGATACGGGGATCGAGCGCATGGGCCGCTCCAACGAGCCGAGCGTAGTCCGCGAAGTCGTAGAACAACGCTCCTCGCCCACTCGTCTTGAGAAGCCTGAAGCGGGGAAACGACTCGATGACCCCCCACTCGACCGCCCGCCGCAGCATGGAGCCGAGGGTCGAGAGGATGTTGTTGGTCGTCTTGGCTGTGAGTTGCTCAAGGGACTTGGCCTTGAGTGTCTGCACGTCTGCCAGCTCGATCTCGTCGAGCCGCTTGCCTCCGAGAGCGGGACCGAGGTGCGTCCTGAATAACGACTCGGCGGCCTCGATGGAGGACGGCTTCCGCTGCTCCGCACGTAGGTGTTCGACGACGAACCGATCCTTGAAGGCAGCCAGGGTCGGAACGTCCTTGTACTTCCGAGTCGGGCCTGGCTCGCTGTGCCGTGCCCTCCCTCCCTGCGCGATGATCACGGCCTCCCGCTGCTGACCCCATCGAAGTGCCGCGCTGTAGCTGGACACGGGCGGCTTCACCCGCTCGCGGTAGCGCGTGCCGTTGGGGAGCAGTCCATGGATGTCCACTTGAAAACCTGTCCTTCCCTTCCTCTGCCTTACTCTCACCATCGTCGGTCCTCCTGACCGGCGACGGCACTCACCGCGCGAGAGTGTACGGGAGTGGGCGGACAGCGACTAACCATGACGCCCCATGAAGGCGTCTAGGGCCTCGCGTCTAAACCGGAACTGGCGACCCCAGCGACGCACGGCGTCCGCTGGCACGCTCGCTCGCTCGATCCGCTTGTAGAGCGCCCGAACGCTCGGGAGCCCGAGGTATTCAGCCGCCTGGTGTGCCGTGAGCCAAGGGCTGGCCGATCCCGCAGCTGGAGTTCGCTTCGGCCGGCTCGACTTCGGAGCGTCGTGCTCAGCTTCTCCTGAGGCGTCCGGCGCCCACGCGAAGGGGGATTGATGCTGGGCCATGTTTGTCAGCCTCCGCGCTGCTCAGTCCCGCCTGCAGCTGCGCCCCGATCCCCCGCCCTCAAGTCCTTCGCGAGAAAGTCGTGCAGCACCTTGATCGCGTCGAGCGGCACGGGCGGCAGCGGCTCGCTCTTGCCGAGCGCCTTCCGTACGACGATCGCCCACTGGTTGATGGTGCCCATGACCGCCCGGTAGCTCGCCACGAGCTCGTCGATCTTCCGGTCATCCACCATCACGAGCCGCTGCCTCGCGGGGACTCTCGTCGATTGCAGGGTGCCTTCCGAGATGTACGAGGCGAGGGCAGCCGCAGCCTCCGCAAACGTCAGCACGTGGACCCGAAACGCCTCGTCTCGAGACTGCCCTAGCGCCTGATTCACAGCCTGCTCGACCCGTCCCTTCCGCTCCGCCGAATGGACGAGGAAGACGAGGCGCGGCTCGAACTTGTCGGGGAACGCCTGCTGGTACCAGGTCTCGAGAGTGCGAAGGTTCCCTGTCCCGAAGAAGGCGCGGTAGCGACGGAGCTTCGCCAAGACCGCCCCGCTCCTCCCGGGATGGGCGGTCGCGATGCTCTGGGTCCCCGTCTCGCCCTCGAGGAACAGCCTTCGCTTCCTCTGCGGGACCTCCAGGATGGCGTCCGGCTTCAGGACCGCATGGAACGTGGTCTGCCCCACGGTACCCTCGCGGACCTCGAACCTGAGGACGCTGTCGTCCTCGGAGAGCCAGCGGAACGGGAGGAGGCCGAGCGGGGCCGTATCCGACATTCGGAGCGCGAGCACAAGGCCGACCAGGGTGTCGTTCAGGATGAGCGTGTGCTCGAGGAAGCGGTGGCCGACGTCGTGCGCCGCCGGCGGCTGGAGGTGCTGGATGCTCTCGGCCGCAATGCATCTGCCGAACGGCGCGAGTGCCCACACGGGGACGGCGGTCCCCTCCGCTCTCCGGAACTCGAGCCGGCGGAGGAACGGTCCCTCCCCGAGCTTCCCCCCAAGCCCACAGAGCTTGGCGAGCCTTCGGTACGTCTGCTTCTTGCTCCGCTCCTCGAAGAAGAGCCGATGGACCTGCTCTGCAGAGGCGTAGCGGGCGATCCCCACGTAGGAGAGCAGTGCCCGGTCCCGCTCGGTGAGGATGGCGCCCTTCGCGTTCGCCACGGCTCACTCCGCCTACCGGGAGCGCTTCTTCCCCTCGCCTGGGCCATCGAAGCCCGGGCGCTCTGCCCGAAGCGCTAGGCTCCGCTGGTAGAGGAGGTGCAGGAGGTACTCGTACCGGTCGAGCCCGAGTGCCTTCCGATCGGCTTCCAGGAGCGCCGTGGCGGCCCCTGGGAGCCCGAACCACGTCCGGAGGCCCTCCAGGTACCGGACCACGTGGCCAGTGAGGTCTGCGCCCTTGCTGGTGGCCTCGGCGCGGAGGAAGGTGACGAGGTCGCGCTGCATGCGGAAGGTCTGCATGAGCTTCTCGCTGGTGCCGGGAACCTTCGCTGGCATGTCCTCTCCCCGTGCCTGTCGATCGTTCTCTGTTCGTATTACTTATAACTGTCATCCCTCCTTGGCGTCAATGGCTCCTTCCACGGGGCCCCTTCTCGCCCTCTAGCAACAGGACCGACCCCTCCAAGCTCCGGACTGCCCCTCCGACTTTCTACGTGCCGTCCTCGACGCCGCTCGAGTGCTTCTCTCTCCTCACGCCCCAGAAGGAGGTTAGCCCCCCTTTTTTCGCCCGCCTCCCCTGCCGCCTCGACCTCCGCCCTTTCCCGCATATATTTTCACTCATTGTTACTTTATGGACTCAACCCCAACACCCCCAAGACCTTCACACACTGCTCCCATGGTCCCTTTCTTCCCTGGCCCCGCCTCCCGCCCCTTCCAAGATTCCTCAGGGTGACAGCAACCCGATCCCTCGTTCACAACCACCTGTGGTTGGGAGCGAGGGATCGGGTTGATGGCACCCGTCCCCTCGCGGATCGCGACACTAGCGGGAGGCGGGGCCAGGCCCGGTCGTCACGCGAGGTTATGGTCGCCCACGCTGGGCCAACCCCGATGACGCACGATGCGCAGTGCCCGATGACCACGGGCATCGGTACTGTCATCGGCACCCGTAGTCGGTCCCCGTCATCAAGTTGCGCTCTCTCGCCCTGAGCTGATTGCCAGCCGCACTGGTCACCCCAGACTACGCAGCGTCTCGCCTTCGGAGATAGGCTGCAAACGTGATGTGGCATCCTCGGCTCATCGTCCGGTACGGAAGGGGTGGCGGCGTTTCCCGGCTGTCCCAGGTCCGCTCTTCACCTGGCCGCCCGCGTTCAAGACCGCTGCCGGGCCAGCACCCAACAGGGGACGAGCGGAACGCGTCGATTCGATAGATAAGCGAGCGCGAGTCGATTCCTGGGGAGGCCTCACATGCACGTCCGTCCGACTGTTCGCACCGTGGCCGCTGCTTGCTGCCTGGTCCTCGTGGGATCTCGAGCCCGCGCCCAAGAGATCACGGGGGTCCCCGGGTCTCCCGACGCGACCATGACGATCCGCGGCGACCAATTGCCGGCGCCAGCGCCCAAATTTGGTGGCGTCATCAAGGACACGGCTCAGCACTCCAAGCCGTGGTGGCCACCGCGAGTCACTCCGAGGAGAGGCGCGCCGAGTGTGCTCCTCATCATGACTGATGACTCAGGCTATGGCGTCCCATCGACTTTCGGCGGCGTCATTCCCACCCCATCCCTCGACCGCGTGGCCGCGAACGGGCTCCGCTACACGAACTTTCACTCGACGGCACTCTGCTCGCCCACGCGCGCCGCGCTCATCACGGGTCGCAACCACCACTCAGTGGGCTTTGGCGTGATCTCGGAACAGGCCACGGGTTTCCCCGGCTACGACAGCATCATCACGCGCGACAAGGCCACCATCGGACGGATCCTGAAGGACAACGGTTACAGAACCTCGTGGTTCGGCAAGGACCACAACACCCCGGCCTTCCAGGCAAGCCAAGATGGTCCGTTCGACCAGTGGCCCACCGGCATGGGCTTCGAGTACTTCTACGGTTTCATCGGCGGCGACGCGAACCAGTGGCAGCCGAACCTGTTCAGGAACACCACGCAGATCTACCCGTTTGTCGGCAACCCGGGCTGGAACCTGATCACCGCGCAGGCAGACGACGCCATCGCGTACATGGATCGGATCAATACGCTCAACCCCGAGCAGCCCTTCTTTGTCTACTACGTGCCCGGAGGCACCCACGCGCCCCATCACCCGACGAAGGAGTGGATCGACAAGATCAGCGCGATGCACCTGTTCGATCAGGGTTGGAACAAGCTTCGAGACCAGATCTTCGAGAACCAGAAGAAGCTGGGCGTCATCCCCAAGGACGCGAAGCTCACGCCGTGGCCGAAGGACCTGCTGAAGGAGTGGGACCAGTTGACGCCGGACGAGAAGAAGATGTTCATCCGGCAGGCCGACGTCTTCGCCGCCTACGTGGCTTATACCGACTACGAGATCGGCCGCGTCATCCAAGCGGTCGAGGACATGGGCAAGCTCGACAACACGCTCGTCATCTACATCAACGGGGACAACGGAACGAGCTCAGAGGGGACACTCATTGGCACGCCCAACGAGACTGCTATGTTCAACGGTGTCGTCGTGCCAGTGGAAGCCCAGCTCAAGTACTTCTACGATGTGTGGGGTACCGACAAGACCTACCCGCACATGGCCGTTCCTTGGGCCTGGGCCTTCGATACGCCCTTCCCGTGGACGAAGCAGATTGCCTCGCACCTTGGCGGGATCCGCCAGGGCATGGCTGTTTCCTGGCCGAAAGTCATCAAGGATAGGGGAGGCATCCGGAGCCAGTTCCACCATGTCATCGACATTGTCCCTACCATCCTCGAGGCCACCGGGGTGAAACAGCCGAAGTTCGTCGACGGCATCAAGCAGAGCCCGATCGAAGGCGTGAGCATGGTGTACACGTTCGAGGCCAAGAACGCCGACGCGCCGTCCACGCACAAGACGCAGTACTTTGAGATGTTTGGCGACCACGCCATCTACAGCGACGGGTGGATGGCGAGCACGAAGGTGATGCGGCCGCCGTGGGTGATAGCGGGAGGCCTAGGTGCCGACCCGACGACGTATCCCTGGGAGCTTTACGATCTACGGAGCGACTGGAGCCAGTCCACCGATCTGGCGGCAAAGCACCCGAAGAAGCTGAAGGAGTTGCAGGGGCTCTTCTGGAAGGAGGCCAAGAAGTATCAAGTGCTGCCGCTGGACGCGACGGTTGTTACCCGTGCGATCGCGCCTCGCCCGAGCATCACCGCAGGACGCAACGTTTTCACGTGGACGCGCCCCATGACCGGGACGCCAATGGGCGACGCTCCGTCCATCCTCAACACTTCCTACACCTTCAAGGTTGACATCGAGATCCCACAGGGCGGTGCCGAGGGAATGCTCATCACCCAGGGTGGCCGCTTTGGCGGGTATGGATTCTACGTCCTGAAGAATAAGCCAGTCTTCCTGTGGAACCTGCTCGACCTGGAACGAGTGAAGTGGGAGGGGCCCGAGCTCACCCCGGGGAGACACGTCCTCGAGTTCGACTTCAAGTACGATGGCCTGGGATTCGGCACCCTCGCATTCGCCAGCATGTCTGGGGTTGGGCGCGGCGGCACAGGCGTGCTCAAGGTCGACGGCCAGCCCGTAGCTACCAAGGCGATGGAACGGACGGTCCCCTTCCTCCTCCAACTCGATGAGAGCCTTGACGTCGGTTCAGACACACTCACGGGTGTGAACGACGCCGACTACCAGCCGCCCTTCAAGTTCACGGGCAAGCTGAACAAGGTCACACTCTCCATCGACCGCCCCAAGCTCTCCCCTGAAGACGAGAAGAAGCTGGAGGCAGCCGAGCGCGAGGCAGCGAAGGCGAGAGAGTAGCGAACAACCTGCGCGCGCCCTCGGAGGATTCGCTAGATCCTGCCGAGGGCCTTCTGCTCGGCGTCCAAGTGGCGGACCTCGTCTTCATGCGGTCTCAAAGGCCCACGGAGAGTGCCTCGACGGCGGGGCCAGCACGTACCCGTGTGGCCCTGCAAGCCTCCCAGGCGTCCGCGACTCGCCGACGCGCCCACAGTAGAACATTCCGTGACGTTTGAATTGCGTCGGGAAATGATTCTTTGCCTATGTCAACGCGACCCGGAGGCAACAATGGGATTTCAGCAGGTCTCTCGGATGGTCCTGATACTCGGTGTACTTGCTCGCCCATATGCGGCAAGCGCGCAGTTCTTGAATGGATCGGCGGCGGCACCGGAATTTAGGTACTCGACGCCCATACCATCGAGCATCGCGGCCCCCAACAAGGTCGACACGCCCTTCGGCGAGTTGCGCTTTTTCGACGGCGTTCCTGACCAGGCAAGCACCGAGAAGATCTACGACAACCTCGACTTCCAGCACGCCCTTCAGGCCTACCTGCTCGCCATCCCCGCAGTGAACCAGGCCGCCGATCGCGATGCGATCCTCCAAGTCGGACCGGCCAACGCTACGGTACCGATCTGGGAGGAGATGGTCGATGCCCGGACGATCGAGCTCACCGCCAACAACAACACGCCGTACACCTGGTTCTGGGTGGACCTCCACGGCGGCCCGGTGGTTGTCGAGGTGCCGCCCAAGGTCCTCGGTATCGTGAACGACATGTGGTACTTCTGGGTCATCGACGTCGGGATCACCGGCCCAGATCACGGCCAAGGCGGCAAGTATCTATTGCTGCCCCCCGGGTACAGAGGCGAAGTTCCGACAGGTTACATCGTAGTTCGTCCCCGGACCTTCAGTAACGTTGTCATCTGGCGCAGCTTCCTTGTCGACGGCGAGCCCAAGCCAGGCGTCGACATGGTGAAGAAGCTGACGAAAGTCTACCCGCTCGCGCTCGCGGCGAACCCGCCAGAAACGAAGTTCGTCGACATGTCCGGCAAGCCGTTCAACATGGTCAATCCGGCAGACTTTCGTTTCTGGGAGCTCCTGAACAAGGTTGTCCAGGAAGAGCCGGCCGAGTCGACCGATCCCATTACCCTGGGCTACTTCGCCTCTGTCGGTATCCAAAAGGGTAAGCCCTTCGCCCCGGACGCTCGAATGAAAAGGATCCTGGCCGAGGCGGCAAGCGCCGGAGACGCGACCGGTCGGGCCCTCGTTTACCGGACGCGGCAGAAGGACTCGTACTAC
This sequence comes from Anaeromyxobacteraceae bacterium, assembly GCA_035543235.1. Classification (GTDB taxonomy): domain Bacteria; phylum Myxococcota; class Myxococcia; order Myxococcales; family Anaeromyxobacteraceae; genus DATJZG01. The sequence goes on from DATKJV010000025.1 coordinate 102,348, forward strand.
TACAACGACCGGAACTGGAAGCGAGCGTTCGTCGGCGGCTATCAGTTCGAATGGCAGCCCGGGGTTCGGAACCTGGACGCTAGGACCATGTTCTTCTGGGCCGCGACGGGAGTCACACCGGCAATGGACACCCAGATTGTTGGAGAGGGCTCCGTGTACCCTTGGACAGCCGTCGACATCAACAAAGAGCCTCTCGACGGCGGCAAGAACTACAAGCTGCATCTGCCGCCAAGAGTCCCCGTGAAACTCTTCTGGTCGACAATTGTCTACGACACCCAAACCCGATCGATGTTGCAGACGAACCAGCGGTTCCCAAGCGTAAGCAGTCAGACAAAGGGACTAATAGTCAACAGTGACGGTTCAGTAGATGTTTACTTCGGCCCCAGGCCACCGTCGGGGAAAGAGAACAACTGGGTGCAGACGATCCCGGGCAAGAGTTGGTGGGTTCTCCTCCGTCTCTACGGACCCGCAGAGCCCTGGTTCAATCAGACCTGGCGACCTGGCGACATCGAACCCGAGAGGTAGGTCGCTGCTCGAGTGATCGGGAAACTTGAGACAGGAGCCGTGCCTTCGCAGACGCAACGCGCTCCTGGCCGCGTCGACCGCCTAGGGCGCCAGAGTCGCGCTCCGCCCGCCGGACCCACTGCCGGAGCGTCTCCGCCGTGTAGCCCATCTTGGCTGCGATCGAGCTGATGGCAGCCCACTGCGAATCGTGCGTCTCCTGTGGCTCCATCACCAGCCGTACGGCCCGCTCTCGGACCTCGGCCGGGTAACTGCCCTGTCTTCCCATGGCTCCATCCTCTCAAGCATCGGGGCCTCCGGGAATCCCGGGCGGTTGAATAGTCAGCGGCCTCAGGAGGTTGTCCAAGAGATGCGGCTGCAAGCTCACCCTGGTGACGAACAACCAACGAGAGTTGGCAGTGCACCGGCGCGGGCTGCCCCGCGGCACAGCGGGCGTCGGTGATGCGAGGAACCGCAAGACAATCGTTTCGCGCGATGAAGCTTCTCGACCTCTGGTGCCAAACTGGTGCCGCGTGGCCGGTCTAGACCCGTCCACTCCTGTCCGTTCATGTCGAGAGCGATATAGGCGGGAAAGGCTGGCCTACCAAGGGTTTGGCGAGAATTGGTGAGTGTCGTCGCCACGTTAGATGTTCACCCCTAGTAGATTTCGATTCCCGGCGCCTCCACCATTTAAGCCCTTGGGAATGCTGGGTTTTCGTCTTCACTGCACCAAGACCTGCACCAAATTCGGCGGAACTCGGCATGGGCGCGATGCCGCCCGAGGGCCCGTCCTGCTTCGAATCGATGAGTAAAATCCGTAGCTTGGCAACTTCTGCACAGAGCTTCGACCACTCGACGTTGGTGTAGAGCTCCATCACGTCCTTTGGCGGCTGGTGGGTTCCGCGCCGCAGGACGTCCTTGTCCGCGCCATCCTCCCGGGCGAGCGAGATGA
>DATKJV010000026.1:0-38680 GCA_035543235.1 Anaeromyxobacteraceae bacterium
GAGCTCGGCCCCGACCCCGAAGACGCAGGCGAAGATGTAGCCGAGCGTCCCCACCTCCTCCATCACCATGGAGGTCGACACCCAGTCCATGTCTCGCCCGCCCCAGCGGCGCGGGTAGCGCACCCCCATGAGGCCGCGCCGGCCCGCCTCCCTCAGGAACTCGACCGGGAAGCGGATCGCGTCCCGATCCATGTCGAGGATCATCTGGCGGGGGACCCAGCGGACGAGGTCCCGCACCTCCTCGCGAAGCGACCTCTGCTCCGTCGTCAGCAGGCACTCGAACATGTCGCCCCTCCTGCGCACGCGTGCGGTCCTGCGGCACGACCCAGGAAGCTCCCCTCGCCGTCCCGGCGCTCGCCCCCGGCCTCGGCGTCACGCCTTCCGGGAGGGAAGCTCGATCTCGCGGCCGGCCACCATGAACCTGCCCCTGCCCATGTGATGGAGGGTCTTGGGGTGCTTCGTCGAGGGATCGACCCAGGCCTTCACGACCTCGAGGACGAAGAGGTCGTACCTCCTCGCCAGGCTCGCGTCGACCACCTTGCACTCGAGGTTCGCGTAGCACTCGGCGACGGCCGGTGCGCCGACGAGGGACGCGGGCACGGCGGTCAGGCGGAAGGCCCGGAACTTGTCGGTGTCCCGGCCGGAGGTGTTGCCGCACGCCACCACCTTCCGGGCGAGCTCGACGGTCGGGATGTTGATGACGCACTCGCGCGTCGACCGGAGCGCGGAGAACGTGTGGTTCCGGTCGCTCACCACGCAGCCGACGAGTGGCGGGACGAAGTCGATCATCGTGTGCCAGGACATCGGCATCACGTTCGCCCGCCCGCGGGCGGCGGTGCTCACCAGGACGACCGGACCCGGCTCGAGGAGCCGGTACACGCGGGACAGCGGCAGCGACCTCTTCCCCTTCATGGCGAGCCCCTCCCCGCCGCGCGGACACCGGGCTGGCGCCTTCGCGAGGCGGGCCCCGCCGAGGATAGCCCCAGGGCCGGCGGCGCAGCGCGCCCGGAAGGGTCCGCTACCTGGCGGGGGGCGGCGGGGGCTTCAGGAAGGCGTACGGCCGCGCGTCGAGCCAGTGCCAGGAGCCGCCCTTCTCCTGGGCGAGGATGACGACGTGGAGCTTCATCGTGCCGACCGTCCCGTCCGGCATTTGGAAGTTCTGCATCTCGTGGGTGAGGTCGAGCAGGACGAGCCCGCCCTTCAGCTTGCGCACCAGCTGGGGCTGGAAGGAGCTCCTCGACCCCTTCACGATCTTGTCCACGTCGTGCTGGTACACGTTCGCCACCGCGTCGCGCCCGATCCCGACCTCGCCGACGGGGCTGATGAGCGTGCCGTCCTCGGCCCAGAAGGAGGCGACCGCCTTCGCGTCGTAGCTGTTGAACGCTTCGGTGAACCTCTTGAGGGTCTCGGCGAGCGCCGGCTCCAGGGTGGGGCCATCGGCGAGGGCAGCGGGGGCGAGGACGAGGAGTCCGGCTGCGAGAGCGACGGTCTTCATGGATGGCTCCGGGATGGGGGGCGCAGACAGTTTTCCCTGGGTGATGGCCGGGCGCAGCGCCCGCTTGGGCCGTAAGCGACGCTTGACGCGCCGGCGATGGGCTTTGCCCGCGGGCAGCGGCGCGCGCGGGCGTCGCTAGGGGGCGAGCGAGAAGACCGTGACGCTCTGCGCGGGCAGCGTCGCCGAGAACTGGTTCCCGCTCACCGACACCGCGGCCTGCTCCGTCGGCCCCGAGCACCCGCCGGCGCCGCCGTTCGCGCCGGTGACCGAGTACGGCGTCGCCGTCGAGAACGCGCTCGCGTCGGTCACCGTGAACTGGGCCTTCAGGGCGTCCGTCTGCGACTTGTTGATCGCAACCACCACGACGCGCGCGGGCGTCCCGGAGGTCAGGCTGGCGTACGCGGTCACGCGCTCGTCCGACGCCGTCCGCGACGGGTCCGACACCGCGGTCGCGAGGTAGGTGTCCCCGAAGCGACCGCCGGCACCGTCGAAGTTCCGGAACGCCGCGAAGGCCGCGCGGAGGCAGACGTACCCGTGCCCGAAGACGCAGGTCGGGTTCGAGTTGCAGTTGTTGGGCACGTTGTAGACCCAGGGGTTGCCGTTGGGCCACACGGCGGCGGCGTACACGCCCTCGCGAGCGAAGATCCCGAGCGCGTCCGCCTGCGCGATGCCGCCCGAGACGTCGCCTCCCCGGCCCCAGTAGTACTCGAGGATCGCCACCCCGGTGCCGGGGTAGTGGGCGGCCACGTGACCCTGGACCCGCGGGATGAACGCGAGCGGGCAGAGGCCGCTCACGCAGTTCGTTCCGCCGGGGACGCTGCCGGTCGGCCACGCCTCCGGCTCGATGTAGTACGGGTCCCAGAGGGACCGGGTCGCGTTCTCGCGCGCCTGGATCGTGGTCGAGTCCTGGGTCGCGCTGTCGTTCCCGATCGCCCCGTAGAGTCCCTGCGCGTACCAGTGGAAGTCGACGACGTCGACCGACCGGCCGTGGCCCAGGACAACGTCGTCGTTCCGCAGCTGGTCGAGGTAGTAGTCGAGGTAGTAGTCGTACCCGGCGGGGGCGGCCACGCGCCCGGCGGCCGCGTCGTAGTGGAGCATCACGACGCCGTCCCACTGCGCGAGCGCACCCCCGATCACGACGGCGTTCGGCGCGACGCTCTTCACGGCGGCGCCGTGGGCCACGTTCGCCTTCCAGAGCTCGTCCCAGCCGGTGGTCACCGAGTCCACCGCCCCGTTGACGAGTCCCCGCAGCTCGGGATGGGTCCCGTCCCAGATGTCGGGCTCGTTGTCGAGCTCGACCAGGAGAGCGTCCGTCGCGCTGGTCCAGTGCGCGCCGTAGCGGGCGTCGAGCCACTTCGCGAGGTCGTCCGTGTAGACGAACCCGTCGGAGGTGTCCGGCGTGGCCGTCGCGCCGCCGGGGTCTCGGGGCACCGCCTCGAGCCAGTGCGCCGCACCGGGCGTGCCGGCGCATCCGGCGTACTGGCACGACGACGACGACTGACCCCCCGGGGCGCTGGGCGCAGGCTGCGCGCCCGACGCGTCGGCGGCCACGTAGGTGAGCGGCACCGTGACGACGAGCGCGGCCCCCTTCCCGAAGGTGATCGCCGCCCGCGGGGCGATCGCCGCCCCCACGCCGGGCGCTGCGCTCACGTTCGCGAGCAGGTTGTCGTCGTTCGTGCCCCCGCCGGTGCCGTTGTACTGCGAGCCGTTCGAGTAACCGGTCTCCCAGTTGAAGGTCGTCGTCCGGTCCCCCCCGAACCGGTTCAGCGTCCAGGGAAAGTCGGGCGGACCCCAGCCGTAGGCCGTGCCGTTCGCTCCGGTCTGCTCGCCGAAGTTCACGCCGTAGATGAAGGGCGAGATGGGGCTCGTGGAGCCCCCGTCGACGGCCACCGAGACGTCGTACCCGCTCGGCGGGGGAGTCGGCGTCGGCGTGGGCAGGGGGGGCGGGGTGGTTCCGGAGCTGGAGGACTCGGCTCCGCCCCCGCAGCCCGCGGCGGCGGCGCCGATGGCGACGGCGATGGCAAGGAGTGCGCGACGGCCCGGCACGGTCTCCCCCGATCGTGAGGATCCGCTCTCTAACGCGAGCCCGGCCCGGGGCGCACCCTCATGTTTCCCCTGCATGATTCCGTCCCTGAAACGCGGGACGGCGCCCGCTCGCTCCCCGTCGAGCCCCCGCGGGGGGCGACGCCCGTGGAGCACCCATGTGGATCCGTCCCCGACAGGAATTCCCCGACTTACCTTCCGATCGTGCCCTTCGGAGCACCGAGCCGGGGAGGCGAGCCATGCTGGTGAGCGAGATCATGACCCACGGGGCGGAGACCATCGGCCCCGACGACACGCTCGAGGCGGCTGCGCGCAGGATGCGCGACGTCGGCGTCGGCGCACTCGCGGTCTGCGAGGAGGGGCGCCCCGTCGGGATCCTGACCGACCGCGACCTCGTCGTGCGGGGCGTCGCCGCGGGGCACAGCCCCGCCGAGACCCCGGTGCGGCTCGCCATGACGGCCCAGCTCGCCACGTGCCGGGACGACGAGGACCTCGACCTGGCCGCCATGCGCATGGAGGCGCTCGCCGTCAGACGCCTCGTGGTCGTCGACCCGGCGGGCCGGCTCCTCGGCATGCTCTCCGTCGACGACGTCGCCCTGCACAGCAACGCGCTCGCGGGCGAGATCCTCGAGCAGTCCCGTGCGCCGGAGCGCCCCGTCCACCGGGGGCCGTGGCCGTTCTGGGAGGAGCCCGCCTAGGCCCGTCGCTCGAGCGCACCGGCGCCTTCGGCGCTCCGCCGCCGCGGACGCCGCCAGCCGGTGCGGTGGATGAGCCACTCGACCGGCCCGGGGAAGTGCTGGTGGAGGGCGAGCGTCAGCGCGAGGGGGAACGGGATGACGACGCGCCTCCGCCGCCTCTCCACGGCGTCGAGGAGCGCCTCCCCCACCTCCTCGGGCGTGAGCGTGCGATACAGCCGCGCGATCCCGGGAACCCGCCCTTCCGAGCCCGGGTTGTGCTCCCAGTACGCCGACGACACCTTGCCCGCGACGAGGAGCGTGACCCCGAGGGAAGTGCCGCCGAGCTCGGCCCGCAGCGCCCCGTCGAACCCGCGCAGCGCAAAGCGGGCGGCGTCGTAGGCCGCCGCACCGGAAAAGGGGAGGAAGGAGGCGGGCGAGGTCACGTTGACGACGTGCCCGCGGTCGCGCTCGAGCATCGCGGGGAGGAAGGCCCGGGTGACGGCGAAGGCCGCGAAGTACGGGACGGCCATCATCTGGACCGCCTCCGCGGGATCCGTCTCGTCGACGGCGAGCCAACGCCCGGCCCCGGCGTTGTTCACGAGGACGTCGGGGGTGCCCACCTCGCGCTGGATGGCCGCGCAGGTCGCCGCCACGGTCTCGAGGCTCGAGAGGTCGGCCGGGTACGGGGTCGCGAGCCCGCCGGCCGAGCGGATGCCGGATGCGAGGCCCTCGAGCGCCGCGCGGTCGCGGGACACGAGGAGGACGTGCGCGCCGCGGGCGGCCGCGAGCCTCGCCGTCGCAGCGCCGATCCCGGTCGACGCGCCGGTGACGAGAACCACCTTTCCTTCGAAGCTCATGGTCCCCACTCAGTGGGCACGGCGCTCCCCCCCGGGGCGCGTGCGCGCGGCCGGAATCTATCGGCTCGGGCGCCGCGGCGCACGGGGATCGAGCGCCGGCTCGGGTCCCGCGCGCCCCGCGTCATCGCCCCGGGGAGTGCCCGGCCCGGAGCTGGCGCGCGAGGCGGCGCGCCTCTCGCAGCGGCTCGGGCCACCGGGCCTGCGACGCCGTCGAGAGCACGAGCCGGGCCGCGACCTCCGGAGAGGTGCGAAAGGCCGCGTGGGCGACGACCGGCTCGGCGCCGGTTCGCGTGCGCACGCGGAAGGCCACCACCTCGCCCTCCCGGACGAGCGCGGAGAGCGAGCCCCTCGACGGAGCCGGCCCTCCTCCGGACGCCACGAGTGGACCGTCGGTCACGCCGACGGTCGGCACACCCAGGATCGCGCCGAGATGGAGGGCGAGCCCGGCACCGCGCGGGTGGTCCCGGCCGGCCGCGGCGACGAGGAGCACGTCCGGCAGGACGCTCAGGGCGCGGACCGCTGCCTCGAGAGGCGGCCCTTCGCGGAGCGCGAGCAGGCCGGAGCGGAACGGCGAGCCGACGCGGGAGACCGCGCTCGACACGGCGACTCTCTCCCCTGCCTCGAACACGACGGCCGCCGCCCAGCCCGTCCCGTCGCCACCGTCCCACCCGAACACGACGGCGCAGGCACCGACCCTCTGGGCGCCTGCGCCCGGGTCCCAGGGATCGACCGCCGCGCGTCCGAGGCGGTCCTGCTCGCGCGCGAGATCCTCCGCCGTGTTCGGCCAGCTCATCCACTCCCACTCGGGCGAGGCGAGACTTCTCGCGCCGTTCGCTCCTTCGCACCCTCCCCCACATCCGCGCCCATCGCGCTCGCAGCGTGCGGAGAATAAATGATGGGGCACCCCGGTCGCTTTCTCGTGGACGAGCCCAGGGAATGCTATGACGCACCGCGGCGTTGCCACCGGAACGAACGCCCGGAGGAGCATCATGGAAGAAGTCGCCGTCGAGAGAGCCTTGGAGGAATCGCCGTCGCGGGAGGACGACGCCGCCGCGCTTTCGGAGGACGTCGCACCGCCGGACACGGGGCCCTACGTCACCTACCCCGGCGAGGGCCGCTGAGGCGCCCATCGACGCAACCTGGCCGCCTCCCGGGGGTTGTGGCTCCCGTGGACGCCAGTCGACAGCCCGAATCCCGTTCCTCACCGGGGTGCCCGTCATGAATCGCATCGTCGTCGCGAGCCTCTCACTGCTCGCCTCCGCAGCGCAGGCCCAGGTGTCGGCGGGCGTCGAGGTGAGCGTCCCCGGCGTGCAGGTGCAGGTGAACGGCCCGCCCCCGCCGGCTCGGGTCGAGACCTCGCCGCCGAGCCCCTCCCCGGGCCACGTCTGGATCCCCGGTCACTGGCGGTGGCGCGGCCGCGCGTACGCATGGGTTCCCGGCCACTGGGCCCGGCCTCCCGGCCCCGGCTACGCCTGGGTACCGGCACGATGGGTGAATGAGGGAGGCCGCTGGGTATTCTTCGAAGGGCACTGGCGTCCGCCGGCGGCGGCCCCGACCGTCGTCTACGAGCCGCCACCGCCTCCCGGCGAGGCGGTGGTCGCGCAGGCCCCGCCCCGGCCGATCGCCGAGGCGCGCCCCGCGCCGCCCTTCCCGGGCGCCGTCTGGATCGGCGGGTACTGGAACTGGACCGGCGCCCGCTACGTGTGGGTCGCCGGGACCTGGTCGGCGCCGCGGCCCGGCTGGGCGTGGGTCCCGGGCCACTGGAAGCCCGCCCCGGGCGGCTGGCGCTGGATCCCGGGCCACTGGCGGCGCGGCTGACCGCCGTTCGGGGTTACCTTCGCTTCCGCTGCTGCTCCTCCCACACGGGACGGAAGTCGTAGGTCGCGTAGAACTCCGTGCGGTAGGCGCCCCACCCGGCGCTCTCCACGGCCAGGTTCACGTCGCGCAGACGGTCGGGCGGCACGCGGAGCGTCACGACCTGTCCGATGCCCATCACCACGTACCAGCTCACCACCTCCACGCCGGCCGGCGGAAACTTCTCGTACCAGCCGTTCTTCGCGAGCTGGGCGTTCAGCTCGGCGAGCGGCCTCGACTGATCGTGCCGGAGGAAGATGGTGAGGAGGACGGCGTCCCCCGGGGGGCGGCCGGGCTCGGCGGCGCGCCCCGGCAGGGCGGCCAGCGCGACAACGAGCAAGCCGGCGACGATGCGTGCCATGGGGTTCTCCTTCGGTTCTTCGGGTTTTGGCCGGAGCGAGTCCATCCCCTCACGCGGAGCGGAGAAACGGGTAGCGCGCACGGTCCTCGCGGCTGATCACGGCCACGCCGGCCCGCGTGCCGACGATCTCGACGGCCACCACCACCTCCGGGTCCCCGAAGGCGACCTTGCCGGGCGCACCGGCCGCCTCGAGCGCCTCGATCAGCGCATCCGCGAGGCGCATCTCCTCGGAATGGCTCAGGAGGCGGCCCTTCATGCCGCGGCGGTGCAGGCGAACGTGGAACGACTTCCCGGCGACCGCCGGGGCGACGGCGCGCACCGCCTCGAGCGTGCGCTGCTCGAACTCCTCCACCGACCCGAAGGAGAAGGCCCTGTCGACCGGCACCACGCGCGCGAGGCAGGCAGCCGCGCCCGGGTCCGCGGTGGCGCGCTCGAGGAGCTCGTCGAGCAGCCGGCGGGTGTCGTCCGCCCTCGCCACGAGCACGTTGTAGTAGCCGGTCTCGGCGACGCGAACGAGGGGGCGCAGGAGGCGGAGCGCGTCGCCCCAGCCCCGGTCCCGCACGGTGACGACCACGTTCCAGTCCTGCACGCCGCACCCGAGCGTACACCTCCGGGACCGGCGGTACCGTCGACCGCGCGGGGAGGCTCGGCGGGAGCGCCCCTCCCGGGACGGCGCGCGCTGCGGGACATGCGCGGCATCGGGGTCTTGCGCGATGCACCGGAGGGGGCTAGCGAGGAGCCAGGCACACGGGGGGTCCATGGGTCCAGTCGTCCGCGAGATCCGGTCGAGGACGGTCCTCACGAAGACGCGAATCCCGGGGAGCGAGTACTGCGTGAACCCGTACGTGGGCTGCGCGCACGGGTGCAGCTACTGCTACGCGAGCTTCATGAAGCGGTTCACGGGCCACGCCGAGCCCTGGGGTGGATTCGTCGACGTGAAGGTGAACGCGCCGGAGGTGCTCCGGCGGCAGCTCGCGCGCGCGCGGCGAGGTAGCGTCCTCGTGGGCACCGTGACCGATCCGTATCAGCCCGCCGAGCGGCGCTACCGCGTGACGAGGGGCTGCCTCGAGGCCCTCGCCGACGCCCGCTTCCCGGTGAGCGTCCTCACCCGCTCGCCCCTGTGCACGCGGGACATCGACGTGTTCCGCCGCTTCGAGGGCCTCTCGGTGGGCCTTTCCATCACCACCGATCGGGACGACGTCCGCCGGGTCTTCGAGCCCCACGCCCCGTCCATCCCGGAGCGGCTCGAGGCGCTGAGGGCCCTGCACGCGGCCGGCGTCCGGACCCACGTCTTCGCGGGGCCGCTGTTGCCCATGGACCCGGAGCGGCTTGCCGAGGCGATCGCGGAAAGCGCGGACGAGGTGCTCGTCGACCGGTTGAATTACCCGCAGAAGGTCGTCTCCCTGTACCGGCGCGCCGGGTTCGCCCGCTACCTCGAGGACGGGTACTTCGAGCGCTGCGCCCGGACGCTCGAGCGCGTGCTCGGGACGCGGGGCGTCCCGGTCTCGGTGCTGTTCGGATAGGGCCGAAACGGGCCGCGTCAAGCTCGGGACCCGGCAGGAGTCCCCGGTTGGGAACGGCCCGTTTGGTCCCCATGCGGCCGGCCCTGGCGGTGCCATCGTTCAGGCAGGAGGACGTCATGGAGATTCCGGTCAAGATCGCGTACCGCGGCCTCGACTCGTCTGCGACCGTCTCCGAGCTCGTCCGGAAGAGGGCCGGACGCCTGGAGCGATACTTCCAACGCATCACCGGCTGCTCGGTCACCCTGCACGCGCCGGGACCGCACCACCGGCGGGGCAAGGGAGGGCACTACCGGGTGCGGATCGAGCTGTCCGTGCCCGGCGAGAAGCTCGTCGTCGGCCGCGACCCCGCGAAGACCCGCTCGCACGAGGACCTGTACGCGGCCGTGAACGCCGCCTTCCGGGAGGCCCGGCGCCAGCTCGAGGACCACGCGCGCCGCTTCGACCACCGGGTCCGGGCGTCCGGGCGCGTCGCTCCGTCGCGCGCCACGGTCGCGCGCCTGTTCCCGGTGGACGGCTACGGCTTCCTGCAGACACCCGACGGCCGCGAGATCTACTTCGACGAGCGGAGCGTTCTCCGGGACGCCTTCAAGCGCCTCGAGGTCGGGGGCGAGGTCCGCTACGTCGAGGAGATGGGGGAGAAGGGGCCTCAGGCGAGCAGCGTGGCCGTGGCGCGGCACGAGCGGAGGCACGGCTGATCCGGAGACGGCGCCCGCGCGAGAGCCGGTCGCCGCGCCCCCGTCGGCTGGGGGCGGTGCCGGGGCGGGCGCTGGGCGTCGACGTCGCGAGCGCGGCCTGGGCGTCGAACGGGAGCGCGCTCGTCGAGTGGGATGTGCGCTCGCGTGCCTTCACCGGCGTGCGGGTCCCGGCGATCGCCTGGCCAGCCGCGCCCCTCTCCGTCCGCGCGCTCGCCCTGGCCATCGACGCCTTCGCGCGGGAGGCGTCGGTCCTCGCCGTCGCCCTCGACGGACCGTAGGGGTGGCGGGACCCCGACACGCCCCCCGGCACGCCAGGCGTCGGGCGTCGGTGCGAGCACCTCTGCCGGACCCAGGGCAAGACCGGCGTTCGCCCCCGCGCCTACCCCTCGACGCAGCGCGGGTGGATCGAGTTCTGCGTCGAGCTCTTCGACGTCCTCCTCTCGAGGCCTGGGGTGTTCCTCGCCGCCGCGGACCGGGTGTGCGCGCCGTCCGGGGGCTACGCCGTCCTCGAGTGCTTCCCGACCTCCTCGTGGCGCTCGAGCGGCCTCGAGCCGCTCCCGGCGAAGTCGCGCAGGCCGGAGCTCGGGCCCCACGCCGCGGCCCTCGCCGCCGCGTATGCGCTCCCCCCGGTCCGCCCGGGCGTCGCGAGCCACGACGACCTGCAGGCGCTCGTCGCCGCTCTCGCCGGGGCCGCCGCCGCCGGGGGCCCGGCGACCCCGGTTCCCCGGGGCGCCCCGGCCCGACTCGCCGTCGACGGGCGCGGCGTCCCGCGGAGGGTGGAGGGGCTCATCTGGGACGTCCGGCCGCCCGGGGCAGGCGGCCCCCGTTGACCTTCACTCCTCCCCGTGGGCCTCGCAGGCGACGAGCTTCCCCGCGAAGCGCTCGCGCATCCTCGCGCTCGCGCCGCCGAGGATCCGGCGCGCCTCGTCGGGGCATTCGAGGCGCTTCTCGTGCGACTGGCTCTTCGGCGAGCGATCCAGGTTCGTCGCCCGGTCGGCGCGCTTCACGAGCCAGACCTCCGCGGGCGGCGGGCGCGCCTCCGGCTGTCCGCCATCCCCTCCTGCTCCGGGGAGCGCTCGTCCGTCGTCGGCGCCGGGATCCCTTCCGCCACCCGTCGCCCGAACTTCCGCAGGGCAGCCTCCTGGCGTGGGGGTCTCCTGGCGAGCCGCGTCCCGCGTCAAGACGCGTGTCCGACGCACCGGTAACATGTCGCCATGGGGACGGTCCCCATCCTCCAGTCACCTGCCGAGTGGGCCGACGCCGTCGCCGCTCTGCCGGCCCACGGAGCGCTCCCGCTCCGGACGGTGCTCGTGCCCTCCGAGCGCCACGCCCACGCGCTGCGGCGGCGGCTCGTCCGCGACGGACGCTCCCGGGTGCTCGCCGGCACCCGCTTCGTCGGCGCCCTGACCCTCGCGCGCGAGGTGCTCGCCGCCGCGGGCCGGTCGTTCCGGACCGGCGAGGAGGCGCTGCGCCCCGCGCGCCTCACCGCCCTCTTCGCGGAAGACCTCGGCCTCGAGCACTTCGACCGTTCGCTCGCCCGCCGGACGCCCGGGTGGGCGGAGGCCATCGCCGCGGCTCTCGGGGACCTGGAGGCCGGCGGCCTGTCCCCGGACCGCCTTCCGGGATCGACCGGCCACTGGCGCGACCTCGCGCTCCTGTGGCGGCGGCTCGACGCCGCCGCGGGCGACAGCCTCACCGCCGCCCGCACCTACGCGCTCGCCACGGACGCCCTGCACCGCGGGATCCGGCCCGAGACGGGCCCGGTGCTGGCCGCGGCGACGGGGCGGGAGACCCTGGTGCAGGCCGCCTTCGTCCGGGAGCTCCCGGACGCGACCGTGGCGATCCTCGCCGCTCGGCCTCTTCGCGACCGGCACCTCGATCGCGTGGAGGCCCTCTTCGGGACGGAGGCGCGAAACGCGCTCGCCAGCGCCCCCGCGCCCTCGGCATCCGCCACCGAGCGGGACCTGCTCGCGGGCCACCTCTTCGCGAGCCCGGAGCGCCTCGCGGAGGACGGCCGCCCCCGCAGCGCGGGGCCCGACGGCACCGTCCACCTGGAGGAGCACGCCGGGACGGACGCCGAGATCGAGGCGGCGGCGGAGTGGGTCGCCCGGGAGGTCGTCGAGCGCCGCACGCCGCTCTCCGAGGTCGCCATCCTCTTCCCGGTGAGGGACCCCATGGCCTCCCTCGTCGCGGCGCGGCTCGGGCGCCTCCCGTGGACGGGCGGCCCGTTCCCGGTGCACGTCGCCGGTGGGCTGCCCGCCGTGTCGCTCGCGGGCGGCGCACGCGCGCTCGCGCTCGTGCGGGCGCTCGGCGCGTTCCTCCCGGCCGAGCTCGTCAGCGACCTCCTCCCGGCGCTCCGCGCCCCGATCGGCAAGCGCGAGCACCTGAGTCGCGAAGAGGCCATGGGACTCGCATGGTCGCTCGGCACGGTGGGTGGGAGCGCGGCCCGGCCCGAGGGAGCGCTCGAGTGGAGGCCGCGAGCGGAGGCGCGAGCGGCGCAGCTGGAGGCCGAGCTCGCCCGGATCGAGAAGGACGGGGCGCTCGAGGACCGCGAGGGCCGGGCCTGCCGGGCCGCGCTCGACGAGGTCGCCGCGGCGCGGCCGGCGATCGACGCGCTCGTCGGGGTCGCGCACCTGCTCGTCGAGGGGCGGCCGTTCTCGGAGATGGCGTCGGCCGTGCTCGGGTTCCTCGAGGACTGGCTCCTCGACCCCGGGGCGCCCCCCGTGGGTGCGCTCCTCGCCGGGAGCCTGCAGGGAGCGCGCGCCGACGCGGTGGGCCGCGCGGTCGGCGGCGCAGACGCGCTGGCCTTGATCGAGGAGCGGCTCCTCTCCCTCCGCGTCTCCACCCTCCGGTTCGGGGAGCCGGCCGTGTACGTGGGCACCCTGGCCGGCGCGGCAGGCCTCGAGTTCCAGGCGGTCCGCGTCCTGGGCCTGTGCGAGGGTTCTCTGCCGTCCGCGGCGCGAGAGGACGCGATCCTCCCGGACCGCATGCGCGCCGAGGCGGAGCGATCGCTACTGGTCGCGGCGGACCGTTCGCTCGCACAGTTGCACGCCGTCGACCTGGCGGTCCGCGGCGCCGGCCGTGCCGTCTGCCTGTCGGCACCGCGCAGCGACCTCGAGCGGAGCGAGCGCGAGCCGTCCTCCCTGCTCGTCGAGGCGGGGGCGGCGCTCTGGAGGCCGGACCCGCTCTGCCCGGGCCCGATCCCGGACCTCGCCTCGCTGGGGAGAAGCTCGTTCGGGCCCGCCCGGGACGGCGCCGCCGCCTTCCGCGACGCCCACCCCGTCACGGCGACGCAGTGGCTCGACCGCGCGGCCTCGAAGGGCGAGGTGCCGCCGGCCTTCGCCTCCGGAGGCCCGGTCGACGTCGGCCGCGTCCTCGCGCTCCGCCGGCGCGAGCGCCTCGGACCCGCCGACGGCCTCATCGGGCCTGCGGAGCCGTTCCCGCGCCTGCCCGGCCTCCACCCCGACCGGCCCATCTCGGCCTCGGCCCTTCAGGACCTTCTCGCCTGCCCCCTCCGCTTCCTCTACGGGCGGGTGCTGCGATGGGAGGAGCCGGCGGAGGCGCCTCCGCTGCGGGAACTCGACGCCCTCACCTACGGAAGCCTGTTCCACGAGGTGATGGAGGAGTTCTACCGACGGCACGGGGAGGCCTTCGTCGAGAGGAAGGGGTCGCTCTCCCGCTGGCGAAAGGTGGCCGACGGGATCGCCGACGAGGTCTTCCGGAGGAACCTCGCGAGCTATCCGCTCGTGGGGCGCGGGATCGCCGAGAAGGAGCGTGCCCGCCTGGACCACGACCTGGCCCGGTTCCTCGAGTACGACTGGAAGCGGCCGCTGAAGCGCCTCGTCGGGGTGGAGGTCCCGTTCGCGACCGACCTCGACGCCGGCGGCCGGCCGCTCCACGTGCAGGGCCGGGTCGACCGGATCGACGTCGAGGGGGACCACACCCTCGTCCGCGACCTGAAGACCGGGACCGCCTACCCGCGGGACCCGGACGAGCCCCCGGACCCCGTCCGAGACGTCCAGATCGGCCTCTACGCGCTCGTGGCACGGAAGCTCGCCGCATCGTGGAAGGTCCCGCACAGGCTCGAGGCGGCATACGCCTACGCGCGCAGGGGGATCGAGCGGGCCTTTCGCGGCGACTACGCTCTCCTCGAGGCGTCCACCCGGGACTGGCTTTCCTTCGCGGCCCGCGCCCTTTCGGAGCGCGCCTTTCCCCCGACGCCGGACAAGGGCGACTGCGCCTACTGCCCGTTCGCCCCGGTCTGCGGGCCCTCGGCCACCGCGCGGTCCGTCGCCGAGGCCGAAGCCGGGGACGCGAGCGGGGCGCTCGCCGAGTTCTTCCGCCTGAAGGGAGTCGGCGAGTGACGGCGCGGCGCGACCCTCCGGACCAGGCCGACCGCGACGCGGCGGTGCGCGCCCGCGGCGTGAACGTCCTCGTCGACGCCGGGGCCGGGACCGGCAAGACCACGCTCCTCGTCGAGCGGCTCCTGGAGATGGTCGCCCCCGGGGACGACCGCGAGGCGGAGGTCCCGCTCGCGCGGATCGCCGCGGTGACCTTCACCCGGAAGGCGGCCGGCGAGCTCCGCCTCCGCGTCCGGGAGCGCCTGCTCGCCGCGCTCGCGGGCAAGGCGTCGCCGGTGCGCCGGTCGCGGCTCAAAGACGCCCTCGCCGCCGCCGACACGGCCTTCATCGGCACGATCCACGGATTCGCCGACCGCCTGCTTCGCCGCTTCCCGGTGGAGGCGGGGCTCAGCCCCTCGTACGAGGTCGTGGAGGACACGGACGCCCTCTGCCGGGAGACCTTCGACGCGCTGCTTCACGCCGCGGGGGCGGGACGTCTCGCCGAGGAACTCGAGGGCAGCCCGCTTTGCGACCGGGCGCGCGCGGCGGAGGCCGAGACGGCGATCGTCGCGGCGCTGGACGCCCGGGTCCTCGCCGAGTCCCGGGAGGGGGCGTGGTCGAGGAAGGACGGCCTCGACGCGCTCGTCGCCGGGTTCATCCTGAATCGCGACGTCCCTCCCCCCGACCGGCGCGCCGCACCCTTCGAGCTCTCGCGCGTCGAGGAGCAGATCGACCGGTTCCTCGTCGTCGCCTCGGCGTCGAGCGGCCGCGGCGACGGCTCCCTCTGGGTCGCGCAGACCGCGGAGCGCCTGCGCACCATCGCCCGCGAGACGGACCCGGTCGTGCTCTACCGAGAGGTCGGGCGCCTCGTCGGCTACGCTCCCGGGTTCGCCAAGCTGAAGATGGGGCGGGACTTCCCCGACGACCCGGGCGGCTGGGAGGCCTGGAAGCAGTGGAACGGAAGGGGCGAGGGGGAGGCGATCCGCGACGCCCTCACCCGGCCGCTCCGCCGATTCATGGCGACGCGGCTCGCGCGGTGCTTCCCGGCGGTGATCGCGCTCTACGAGAAGGTGAAGGCCCGCCACCGCGTCGTGGACCAGCTCGACCTGCTGCTCAAGCTGCGGGACCTCCTGCGGGGGAACCGCCGCGCCCGGGGCGAGCTGCAGGCCCAGTTCAGCCACCTCTTCGTCGACGAGTTCCAGGACACGGACCCCCTGCAGGCCGAGGTCATCCTCTACCTGTGCGAGGAGGGGACGCGCGCCGGCGACTGGCGGGACGTCCGGGTCGCGCCCGGCCGGCTCACGCTCGTCGGCGACCCGAAGCAGTCCATCTACCGGTTCCGGCGCGCCGACATCGCCGTCTACGAGGCGGTCCGGAGCCTCGTCCTCGAGGGCCCCTGCCTGAAGGCCCGTCTCACGACCAACTTCCGCTCCCAGGCCGCCCTCGTCGCGCACCTGAACGACCGCTTCGACGCGATCCTCGGGACCTCGGCCGACGGCCACTTCGACCGGGACGCGGGCACGGTCGCGAACCAGCGCCTCGAGGCCTGGCGCACGGGCGGCCGGGGCGCGTGCGTCGTGGCCCTCCCGCTCGAGGGACGGGACGGAAACGCGGCCTCCGATCGCGCACTCGAGGCGACGGTCCTCGCGACCTGGATCCGCGCCGCCGTCGAGACGCGGAAGCAGGAGATTCCCGACCCGGCCACCCGCCGGCCGCGACCGGTGCGCTACGGCGACATCGCCGTCCTCGCCCACTCCACCTGGAGCGTCGGCCTCCTCCTCGACGCCCTGGACCGGCTCGGCGTCCCCTGGTCGGCGAGAGGCGGAGCGCTCTTCCTCGAGGACCCGCTGCACCGGCAGTTCCTGCTCGGCCTGCGTGCCCTCGCGAACGGCGCCGACGGCGTCGCGAAGGCGGCGCTTCTTCGCGAGCCGTTCTTCGCGCTCGACCTCGCCGACGTCGCCCGGGCGCGGGCGTCCGTCGACCCGGGCGGCGACGGAGACGTCGAGCGCGTGCGCGCCGCCGAGGCCCTGCTCGCCGAGCTGAGGAAGAGCCGGCTCGCGCGTCCCCCCGGAGACACGGCTCGCGACCTGCTCGAGCGCACCGGCTTCGCACGCGCCGTCGCCTTTGGACCGAACGGCCCCCAGCGCCTCGACCGGCTCCGGGAGCTCTGCTTCGAGCTCGAGCGGCTCGCCGCCGCCGAAGGGCTCGACTACGACGGCGCCACGGCGCGCATGCGGGAGTGGGTGATCGACCCCGTCGGGCTCGATCCCCCGCGCCCGGTGGGCGGCGACGCGGTGCAGATCCTCACCATCCACCAGGCGAAGGGGCTCGAGTACCCGGTCGTCGCCTGGTGGGACGCGCACGCGGAGGTGGCCCCGCGCGACCGGAGCTCGCCCTGGTTCGTCGACCGCACCGGGTCGTCCTGGGCCCTCTCCCTCGACGGCCTGCGCTGGGAGGAGCCGGAGGGGTGCGGCGTGCTCGCACGCGAGCAGGCCTACCACGGGGCGGAGCGGCTGCGGCTCGTCTACGTGGCGGGCACCCGTGCCCGCGACCTGCTCGTCCTCCCGCTCGCGAGCGGCGGCGGGTACATCACCCGGGAGCTCGCGGGCGAGCTCCCGGCTGCCGGCGTGAACGAGCTCGAGGCCTGGACCGCGGACCACGTCCCCGCGTGGGCGCTCGGGGTCGAGCCGCCACCCGAGCGCGAGCCGGCCCGGGCCGGCGCAGCCGCGCTCGCCGCGGCGGCCCGGTACCGGGAGGCCGCCGAGGAGGCCGGGCGGGCGCGCCTCGTCCCCCGCGGCATCGCAGCGGAGGCCCACCGCGCCGCCGAGGACGCCGAGGACGAGGCGGGGACGTCGGCGAAGGTCCGGGAGGGCCGCCACGGCCGCCTCTTCGGCGACACCGTCCACGCCGCCATCGGCCTGGCGCTCTTCGACCCCGGCCTGGAGCCCGCCGCGGCGGTGGCGCGCGCCGCTCGCTCCACGGGGCTCTCGGCCGACCAGGCCGAGGCGGCGGAGGACGTGGCGCGGGCGCTCCGGACGCTCGAGCGCGAGGGGCTCCGCCGCGTGCCCGGCCCCGGTCTCCGGCTCGAGTACCCGGTCGCCGCCGGGGGCGAGGACCTGCTCGTCTCCGGGTACGTGGACCTCGTCGCCTCGCAGGACGGGGAGGTGTCGGTCGTGGACTTCAAGACGGACGCCCCGCCGCGAGGCGACGTGCGCGCGTCCCACCCGGCGTACGTGGAGCAGGTGCTCGCCTACGGGCGCGCGCTCGTCGCGCTCGGCCTCGCCGGGGCCGGCCGCGTCCGCTGCGGCCTCCTCTTCACCGGCGATGGCGGGATGCGCTGGGTCTAGGGAACTCGGCCGCCTCCCCGCTCATACCGCAACCGTGGGGTAGAGCCGCGCGGCCAGGGCGACGAGGAGCACGAGCACGCCGGCCTGCACGGCGAGGTCCGTCCCGAGCCCGAAGGCGCTCGCGGCTCCCTCGACCATCAGCGCCCGCAGCCCGTCGACGAGGTAGGTGAGGGGGTTCAGCCGCGCCACGACCCGCAGCCACCCGGGCATGAGGTCGATCGGGTAGATGGCGTTGCTCGCGAAGAAGAGCGGCATCGTGAGCACCTGGCCGATCCCCATGAAGCGCTCGCGGGTCTTCACCAGGCAGGCCACGACGAGCGAGAAGGTGGAGAAGGCCGCGGCCCCGAAGAGGACCGCGACCACGACGCCGAGCCAGGGCAGCGGGGCGGCCCGCAGCCGCACCCCGAGCACCAGGGTGACGACCACGACGAGCGCCGATTGCGCGAGCGCGCGCACCCCGGCGGAGAGCCCCTTCCCGAGCACGAGCGCCCCGCGGTAGGCGGGGGTGACGAGCGTCTTCTGCAGGATGCCGAGGTCCCGCTCCCAGATGATGGCGATGCCGAAGAAGATCGAGGTGAAGAGGATGCTCTGCGCGAGAACGCCCGGCGCCATGAAGTCGAGGTAGGTGAGCCCGCCGGTGGGGATGGCGTGGGTGCGGGTGAAGACCTGCCCGAACACGAGCAGCCAGAGGATGGGCTGCACCGACCGGGTGAAGAGCTCGGTCGGGTCCCTGAACAGCTTGTGGAGCTCGGCGTCGGCGACGGCGAGGGCCTGCCTCGCGAAGTCCACCGCGCAGGTCAGGACCTCAGCCGAGCCGGCGAGCGGTCCGCCGGGTGCGCGCGACGTCACGGTAGCCTCCTCCCTCGTCCACCGACCCTCCCGTGTGCTTCACGAAGACGTCGGCCAGCGTCGCCTCGGGCCCGACCTCCGCGGCGAGCGCCGCGGGTGCGCCCTGCGCCGCAATCCGCCCCCGGTGGAGGAGGGCGACCGTCTCGCAGAGCGTCTGGGCCTCCTCCATGTCATGGGTGGTGAGGAGCGCCGTGGTGGCGTAGCGGGCGCGCATGTCGAGGAGCCGCTCCCAGACCGCCTCCCGGGCCAGCGGGTCGAGCCCCACGGTCGGCTCGTCGAGGAAGACCACCTCGGGGCGGTGCAGGAGGGCCTGCGCGATCTCCAGCCGCCGGATCATCCCTCCCGAGTACTTGCGGACGAGCACGTCCGCCACCTCCACGAGGTTCATGAAGCGCAGCGCCTCCTCCACCCGTCCCCCGCGCTCGCCGCGGCCGATGCCGTAGAGCCTTGCGGAGAGCACCAGGTTCTCCCGGCCCGTGAGCGCCGAGTCCGCCGAGACGAGCTGGGGGACGTAGCCCACCCGCCGGCGGACCTGCCGCGACTCGGTCCTGACGTCGAAGCCCCCGACCCTCGCGGACCCGGCGGACGGCGGGAGGAGCGTCGAGAGCATCTTGATGACGGTGCTCTTCCCGGCCCCGTTCGCGCCGATGAGCCCGAAGATCGCCCCCCGGGGAACCTCGAGGTCGAGCCGGTCCACCGCCACGAGCGCCCCGAACCTCCGGGTGAGGCCCTTCGTCTCGATGGCCGCCCCGGGGCGGCCCGGCCCGCCGTCGGCGCGGTCGCTCATCGTTCGCCGGGCTCGCCTCGGACCGTCAGGACGGGAACGGGGGAGGTACGGACGATCCGCTCGGCCACGCTCCCGATGGCGAGGTGCGCGAGACCCCGTCGCCCGTGCGTTCCCATGACGACGAGGTCATGGGCGCCCTCTGCGACCTGCGCCAGGATCTCGTCCGCCGGCACGCCCACGCGGAAGGCACCCTGGGCGCCCGGAAACCGCGCCTGCTCGCTTCGGACGAGGTCCCGGAGCCGCGCCTCCCCGGCCTCGGCGATGGGCGTGAGGAGGTCGGCGGGCGCGACGTCCACGCCCACGTAGGCGTAGGCCGGGACCTCGCAGACGTGCAGGATCGTGAGCCGCGCACCGGCCGGGCGGGCGAGGTCGATCGCGACCTCGAGCGCCCGCTCGGACGCTCGGCCGAAGTCGAAGGCTACGAGGATGTTCCGGAACACGCTCACCCCCCCGCGATGGTCCTGCCCGCGATCAAGTCTCCGTCTAGAAGCATCCCGCGCATCCGGCCGTCCCTGCAAGCATCCCGCACACGTCCACGCTGGTCGTGCAGCCGATCACCTCGAAGGGTCCGGAGAAGCCTCCCCCGGTCCAGGTGAGGTCGACGGTCCCCTTCACGTCGCCCGCGCTGGCCGAGGTGATGGTGAGCGTCCCGCCGACGGGGTTCGTGCTCGGGTCGGGCCCGCCGTTCGTGCAGGCGGCGTCGTTCACGGTGACGGTCGCCCCCGTGGCCGTCACCTCGGTGGTGCCCGTCACCTCGCCCACGTCGTAGGTCCCCGGGCCGATGGCGCTCACGCTCCCGAGCGCGCCCTTCAGGATGACGACCCCGACGAAGGTGGTGCTCGCCTTGCCGACGTCGGCGCACTGGGCACCGTGCGTCCGCATGAAGCCGCAGACGTTCGAGTAGCCGGAGAACCCGAGGAAGAGGCCAGTGAACTGGGCGGTCACGCCTTCCTGCGTGCACGTGGCCGGCCCGACGAACAGCGCGGCCCCGTCCGCTGGCGCGAACGAGAACCCGGCCTGGCCGGCGGGCGGCGTGCCGACGATGCCCCCGTCGTAGACGGGGCCGGAGGACGACTTGCCGCAGCACAGCAAGGCGGCCGTCGCGGCCACGGCGTAGAGACGCTTCATGATCCACCCCCTTGGGACGTCGCTCCCGTCCCGGCTCGCGGGCGTCGGATCGACTGGACTCCACCGGCGCGCGCCCCGCACCCCTCCTCGGCGCTCGCGTCTCGACCCGCCCGCCTGCTCCACGAGGAATGTCCGCACCGGACGCGCGCCGTTCACCTACCTCGACGGGTGGCGACTCCGCCGGGGGCCCCGGCGGCGGGGTCAGGCGAGCGGACTGCGGACGACGAGAACCGGGCAGTGGGCCTCGCGGACCACCTGGGCGGCCACCGAGCCGAGCACCATGCGCCGGAGGCCCCTCCGGCCGTGGGTGCCGATGACGACGAGGTCCGCTCCGCTCAGGCGAGCGTAGCGGACGATTTCCTCGGCGGGGTTGCCCTGGAGCATCCGCGCCTCCACCTTCACTCCCGCGGCGGCCTCCGCCTCGCGCCGCACGGCCTCGAGCTTCTGCGCCTCCTCGGTCGCCATGCTCTCGAACAGCTCCGGAGGGGCGACGATCGTCGCCGCGCTCGGCGTCGGGCCCTCGGGGACGTGGACGAGCACGAGCGCGCCCCCCGAGTGGCCGGCGAGCTCGGCGGCCTCCCGCACCGCGAGCCGCGAGGTCTCCGAGAAGTCGACGGCGCAGCAGATCTTCCGCCAGTTGGCCACGGGAGCACTCCTTCGGCCGGGCACGTCACGGGCCCCTGCCGCTTTCGAACGTAGCCATCCCGCGGGGCGGTCCCCGGACCCGGACGGGTCCCCCCACGCCCCCGCCGGAAGGCCCCGAGCGGAGCCGGGCGGGTCGCCCCGGAAGGCATACGTTGTCGACGAGGAGGCCTCTTGGAGAACGCGGACGTCGCCCGGGTGCTCGCGGAGATCGCGGACATCCTGGAGCTGACCGGGGGCAACGCCTTCAAGGTGCGCGCATACCGGCAGGCGGCGCAGCTCGTCGACACCTACCCGGGCCGGATCGCGGATGCCTGGCGCCAGGGGAAGCTCACGGAATTGCCGGGGATCGGGACGGGGATCGCCGGGAAGATCGGCGAGCTCGTGGACACGGGCGAGTGCCGCGAGCACGAGCACCTCGCCGCGGGCGTCCCGCACGGCGTCCTGGAGATGCTGCGGCTCGAGGGGGTCGGGCCGAAGACCGTGCAGGCGGTGTGGCGGCAGCTCGGCGTGGAGGACGTCGCGGGCCTCGCGGAGGCGTGCCATTCGGGGCGCATGCTCGAGGTGCCGCGCATGGGCAAGGCGCGGGTGGACGCGATCCTCGCCGCCATCGAGCGCCACCGGAAGCGGGCCGGGCGAACACCCCTCCACCGGGCACTGGAGTACGCCGACGCGCTGCTCGAGCGGCTTCGCCGCGTCCCCGGCGTGGTCCGGGCCGAGGCGGCCGGCAGCGTGCGGCGCCGCAAGGAGACGGTCGGAGACCTCGACCTGCTCGTCTGCGCGCAGGACGCGGCCGCCGTGACGAGGGCCTTCGGGGGCTTCCCCGAGATCTCGGGGGTCGTCGCCGAGGGACCGACCAAGGTGTCGGCCCGGCTTCGCGCCGGGATCCAGTCGGACCTCCGCGTCCTCCCGCCCGAGTCCTTCGGCGCGGCGCTCCACTACTTCACCGGCTCGAAGGCCCACAACATCGCGCTGCGCACCCGCGCGGTGAAGATGGGGCTCAAGCTCTCCGAGTACGGCGTCTTCGACCGGCGCGGCCACCGCCTGGGCGGGGCCTCGGAGGAGGAGGTCTTCCGCGCCGTCGGGCTTCCGTTCATCCCTCCCGAGCTGCGCGAGGGCGCGGGCGAGATCGAGGCCGCCGAGGCCGGCCGGCTTCCGCGGCTCGTGGAGGAGAAGGACGTCCTCGGGGACCTGCACGTGCACTCCGACGCGTCGAGCGACGCACGCTCGAGCCTCGAGGAGCTCGCAAGGGAAGCGCATCGCCTCGGCCGGCGGTACCTCGCCATCACGGACCACTCGCGCTCGCGCCCCCTCGGCCTCGACGCGACCCGGCTGGCCGAAGTGGCCGCCGCCGTGCGCCGCCTCGACGGACGCCTGGGAGGCCGCCCGCACCTGCTCGCCGGCATCGAGGTGGACATCCTGCCATCGGGGGCGCTCGACCTCCCGGACGAGTCGCTCGCCGCGCTCGACATCGTGGTCGCCGCGGTGCACTCCCGCTTCCGCGATCCGGCCGAGAAGCTCACCGGGCGCGTCGTCCAGGCGCTGCGGTCGGGCCGGGTCCACGTGCTCGCGCACCCCACCGGCCGCGTGATCGGCACCCGCGAGGCCTACGCGCTCGACCTCGCCCGCGTGCTCGAGGTGGCGCGCGAGGAGGGGGTGGCGCTCGAGGTGAACGCGATGCCGGAGCGGCTCGACCTGACGGACGTCGGCTGCCGCATGGCCCGCGAGGCCGGGGTCCCGGTCGCGATCTCGACCGACGCGCACGGCGCCACGCACCTCGCAAACCTTCGCTACGGGGTCTGGGTGGCCCGCCGCGGCTGGCTCGAGGCGAAGGACGTCTGGAACGCGCTGCCGCTCTCCGAGCTGCGCCGCCGGCTGGCGCGCCCCGCGAGGGCGCCCGCCCGCAGCGCGGCCGGGCGCTAGCGGATGGACTTGTGGGGCATGCCCTCGAGCCAGCCGCTCGGCGTGATCACGACGTAGTTGAGCTTGCGCTGCAGCTCGCGGACGGTCCGGCTCCCGGCGTAGGTGAGGCCGGACCGCAGCCCGCCGACGATGTCGGCGACGATCATGTCCTCGTCCTCCCGGTAGGGCACGGTGACGGAGACGCCCTCCGCCGTCTTCCAGTCGGCGATGCCGCCCAGGAACTCGTCGGCCACCTCGCGACTCGCCATGCCCCGATAGGTCTTGACCCAGTTCCCGGCCGCGTCCTGGGCCTTCTGCCCTGGGGTCGGCCGCGTGCCGGCGAGCATGCCGCCGAGCATCACGAAGTCGGCACCGAAGGCGAGGGCCTTCACGACGTCTCCCGCGTAGCGGATCCCGCCGTCGGCCACGATCGAGCGGTCGCAGCGGGCGCAGTCCTGGATGGCGGTGAGCTGGGGGACGCCGTGGCCGGTCTTCACGCGGGTGGTGCAGACGCTGCCCGGGCCGATCCCGACCTTGACGAGGTCCGCTCCCACCGAGGCGAGGTAGTCGGCGCCGGCGTAGGTCGCCACATTGCCCGCCATGAGGCAGGCGTTGGGAAGGAGCTGCCGCAGCCGCTTGAGGGTCTTCCCCACGTAGCGGGCGTGGCCGTGCGCCACGTCCACGACGAAGTGGGTCGCCCCGGCGTCCCGGAGCGCCTCGGCCCGCTCCAGCTCGGCCTCGGAGGTCCCGACCGACACGAAGGCCGGATGGGTGCACTTGCGGAACTCCTCCACGTTGCGCTCGACGGACATGAACCGGTGGAGGACGCCGATGCCCCCCTTGCCGCCGATGAAGTTCGCCATTGCCGACTCGGTGATGGAGTCCATGTTGGCGGTCATCACCGGCAGGCCGAGCGAGAGCCTCCCGCTCCGGTCGGAGACCGAGATGTCCACGTCCTGCCGGGATTCGTAGTGGTTGTAGGCCGGCACCAGCAGCACGTCGTCGAAGGTGAAGGCTTCGCGCATGGGGCTCCCTCGCCTTTTGAAGTGCCACCTTCCCGCCCGCCGCCGCAACCCCTTTCGCTCCTCCGCCCGCCGGACCGGGGCCTGGATGGGGCGGCCCCGGGCGCGGGGACCGCCTGGTGTGGCAGTCTCCACCGGAGCCGGCTCCGGAGGTCTCCCGCCCCCGGACGGCCCGTCCGGCCCACCGCCGGCGTGCGAGGAGGACAGCGATGATCCGCGAGGACGTGCTCCGATCGTTTCCGGAACTCTTCGGCCGGAAGAAGGTCAACGGGAGGGAGGTCTCCGTCGAGGAGACCATCGCCGCCCTCTCCCGCGAGCTCGCCCCCGACATCGCGACCGCGCTCGCCGCCCGGCGCGCGATCCTCGACTCGACGGTCCCGGTCGCCGAGCGCTACGGCTGGCCGCGCTGGGACGACTCCTTCGACGACCCGGTGACCGGCCGCCGCCTCACCTTCCGGCAGATCGTCCAGGGCCTCCTCGACAACTTCCTCGGCCGCGAGAGCCCCTGGCGCTGGCGCCTCAACGACGAGGTGCCGGTGCCGGAGCACGCCCATCCGTCGCGGAACCCGGGGCTCGAGCTCACGGGCCCCTGGCACCCCCTCGACATGGCGTTCAACGCGCTGAACAGCGCCGCCCCGATGAACATGCCGGACTTCGAGGACGCCTCCCCTCCCCACTTCCGGCCCGACGGAACGCCCGCGAGCGAGCCCGTGGGCGTCTTCGCCGCCCTGCAGAACGCGAAGGAGATCCACGAGGGGCGGTGGAACGGCCGCTCCTACGAGGTCGTGAAGAAGGGCAAGCGCCGGAGCTACGCGATCGAGAAGCCGCCGGAGCGCTGGCCGACGCGCTTCGCGCGCCCGCCCGGCCTCCACATCCGCTACGACCACGTCACCGTCGACGGAAAGCCCGCGCCCGGTCTGGTCGTCGTCGCGACCCTCTGGACGCTCAACAACTTCGACGCGCTCTCCCGCGCCGGCAGCGGCGTGTACTTCTACGTGCCGAAGCTGCAGACGCCCGCGGAGGCCCTCCTCGTGGAGCGCCTGCTCTCCCGGCTGGAGGGGCTCGCGGGCGTCCCCGCCGGCACCCTGAAGATCAAGATCCTCTACGAGGAGGGGAACGCCGGGCGCTTCCTGCCCGCCATCGCCTGGGTGCTCCGCCGGCGCCTCCTCGGCACGAACGTGGGACGCTGGGACTACCTCGGGAGCCTCATCGAGATGTGGAAGGACGACCCTCGCGGAACGTTCCCCGATCCCCAGACGATCGGGATGGCGACCCCGACGATGATCGCCTACCAGCGCTACAACGCGCTGACGATGCTGCTCGCCGGGACGAAGGACGGGGCGCTCACGCAGGCGAGCCCCATCGGCGGCATGGCGGCGGTCATGATCTACCAGGGGAGCGATCCCTACGGCCGCTCCCGCTACAACCCGCTCGCGCTTCGCGCCATCTTCATCGACAAGCTCCGCGAGCGCCTGCTCGGCCTGTTCTTCGTGCCGGAGGGCGCTCCGCCGTCCTCCCCGCCGACCCTCGCGGACGTTCTCGCGGGTCGCGCCAGGGGCCGCCTCTTCGACCTCTACCGCCAGAGCTGGGTGGCGAGCCCCGAGCCGGAGTACGTGGGCGCCGGCAACGGCCCGCTGCAGGCCCCCGTCGCATCCCTGCAGGCGCTCGTCGAGGCGCCCGTCGAGACCCGCGACGTGGCCGGCAAGCCGGTGCCCACTCCCGCGAGCGGCCTGACGGAGGCGGAGCGGCAGCTCTTCGCGTCGCGCGGGCTCCTCGACGCGAAGGCGCGCATCACGCCGCTCGTCGTGACCCGAGCGGGTCTCGAGGCGCCGGAGAAGCTCCTCACGCCGGAGCTGTGGACCTCCATCTACCAGGTCCCGAAGGGCGATCTCACCATCGAGCACGTCCAGCACGCCTTCTACATGGCGGCGAACTACGGCTTCCAGATCCTGAACGGCAACTTCGCCGCCGCCATCGACGACTACGAGCTCAAGCTCCGCTTCATGAACGACCTCGCCACCTACCGCATCAACGTGTCGTGGCTCTGGGCGGTGCTCCGCCACGAGGCCTCCATCACCAGGGACGGGCACTTCCTGCGCCAGGCGCTCACCGAGGACGGCGTCGTCCTCGCGGCGCGCGCCGAGCCGGTCAAGGCGGGGACGCGCTTCACGCGGGAGCTCTTCGACCGCGTCTGGACCTACCACGACGAGTGGACGGCGGCGTTCTTCGCCGAGCTCGACCGCCGCGGGGACCCGGGCCGCTTCGACCGGTCCAAGGCCCCCGTCATCATGGACCTGCTCCGCCGCCAGCTCGTCTCGCCGCGCTACGTCCAGCACAGCGCGCGCGCGCTCTTCCTCGTCGGCCAGGCGACGCCCGCCGAGCGGGGACCGCTGCTCGAGGCGGTCTTCGACCTCCCGCGCGAGGAGGTCCAGGCGCGCGTCCGGGCAGGCTCCCTGCCCGCGAGCGCGCTCGCCGCCCACGACTACGTGCACGACGTCGTGCCACCGGCCCCGCGCTGACGGCGGCGCGGGCGGCGGCCGTCAGCGGGAGAGGCCGAACAGGAGGTTCCCGCGGCACTCCGCGAGGAGCGGGTAGCGAGCGCGCATCACGCCCTCGAAGGCCGGCTCGCGCTCGATGAACTCCCGCTCCGCCACGAGATAGCGGGCGCCCCTCGCGCGAAACGCCTCGACGTCGGCGTCAGAGTGGCGGTGCAGGCTGAACCCCTTCCGGTCCATCCAGAAGAAGTAGTAGGGGGCGTCGAGCGCCTGCGCGCCCTCGATCGTGGGGGCGCCGCCGCTCGCCACGACGAGGGCCCCTGGCTCCACGAGCGCGACGAACGCCTGGGCGCAGGCGAACTGCTCCTCGAAGCCGCGGGGGTGGACCTCGCTCCAGGTGCGGCGCGCCTCGGCGGAGAGCGTCGCCCCGACGAGCAGGCAGCCCGCCGCCGCCCCGGCCCAGGCGACCCGCCCGGCGCCCTTCCCGGCCGGGGCGGGCTCGAGCCGGCGCAGCACGACGAAGGCCGCGCCGCCGAGCGCGGCCGCGAAGGCTGCGGCCGCGGGGAACGAGAAGCGGCCCGCGAGCGCCCAAAGGAGCACCCCGAGCCAGCCGACTGCGATCGAGGCCGCGCCGACCGCGAGCGCCGCGCCGCGCCCCGCGCTGCAAGCGGCCACGCGCCGGCCGACCGCGGCCGTGCCGAGCCCGACCGCGAGCGCGGCCAGGGGCACGCTCGCGACGTGGTAGTAGAGCGCCCACCCCTGGCCCGTCGTCCGGCCGGCGACGAGGTACAGGGCTGCGAGCGCCAGGAGCCAGTACCAGGCGAGGCGCCCGGCCGCCTCCCGGCGGGCGGCGAGAAGACCCGCGACCCCGAGCAGCGCGCCCGGGAGCGTCCACACGCCGTTCACCTCGTTCCGCAGGTTCCCGGGCAGTGCCCAGCGCGCGGCGTGCACGAGGCCCTGCGCCGAGATGAGGCGGTAGGCCTCGTTCGAGGCGCCGAGCGAGTTCCCGTAGGCGAGGTAGAGGTGGCGCGCGTGGACGTACCAGGCGAGCGTCGCGGCGAGCGTCACCCCGGCGAAGGCCCAGACGTCCGTGCGCCGGAGCCCTCCCGGGCCGAACCGGTCGAGGACCAGGGCGGCGAAGAGGACGCCCACGTACAGCGCCGGGATCTTCGCGAGGACCGCGAGGACGGTGAATCCCAGGGCGAGCGCGTAGCTCGCCCGAGGGCCGCCGACGAGCCAGCGGCGGAAGAAGTAGACGGCGCCGAGAACCGCCGCGGCCATGAGCGGCTCGGGCTGGACGGACGTCGACATCCGGACGCCGAGCGGGTTCAGTGCCCAGAAGGCGAGCGCTCCCGCGAGTCCCGCCGGGGCGAGCAGGTCCCTCGCGAGGAGGAAGAAGAAGAGGCTCGCGACGAGCGCGAGCGCGAGGGACAGGACCCGCGCAATCTCCTCGTGGTAGCCGAACCACCGGTACCCGTGGGCGACCGTCCACGGGTAGAGGGGCAGCTCGGATTCCACGAAGCCCGGCCCGTCGCCGCGCCAGTCGATCCGAGGCCGCGAGAGGTCCATCCCCTCCCGGTAGAAGTTCCGGGCGATGGCGGCGACGTCCACCTCGCGCCAGGAGTTCCAGGTCGTGCCGTCGACGGGGCGCCAGACGTCGGCGGTGCGAAGGAGCCCCGTGACGAGCAGGAACGCCGGGAGGACCCACCTCGCCGGCTGGGCCGGTTCCATGCGATCGCGTCCCTCCCGGGCCGAGCAGCCGTCGGCCGCTTGGATCGACTGTAATGACTGGCGGCTCCCCGTCGCAACCGTGGCCCGCGGTCTCGCCACGGCAGGGACGACGGCCTCGCTGGAGCCGCCATCCCACACTGTGCGCGGATCACCCCGGCGGCCGCCTCCGGCGCACGTGCTAGCGTTCGCCGCGGAGGCTCCCATGACCCCACGGACGAGGTTGCCCGCCGCGGCGTTCGCCCTCCTCCTCGCAGGCTGCCAGGGATCGGGGACCGCGCCCGCGACCTGCTCGGGCGCCGTGTGCACGGCGCTCGACTCCTGCCACGTTGCCGGGCAGTGCGACCCGTCGACGAGCAGCTGCACGAACCCGGCGAAGGCGGATGGCACGGCCTGCGGGACCGGGCTCGCCTGCAGCGCCGGTGCGTGCCTTCCCGCCGGGAGCTCCGTCCTCGAGCACCACAATGGCTCGCGGCGAACCGGCCTCTACCTCGACGCCTCGCTCACCCGGGCGTCGGCCGCCACCTTCCACGTGGACCCGACGTTCCAGGCCGCCGTGACGGGTGCCGTCTACGCGCAGGTCCTCTACGTCGTCGACGGCCCGGGCGGGAAGGACGCCGTGGTCGCGGCCACCGAGGAGAACTACGTCTACGCGCTCGATGCCGCGAGCGGGGCTCCCGTCTGGGCGCGCAGCCTGGGCAGCCCCGTCGCGCTCTCGAAGCTCCCCTGCGGGAACATCGATCCCCTCGGTGTCACCGGGACGCCGGTCGTCGACCCGGTGGCCCGCCGCGTCTACGTCGCCGCCATGACGACGCCCGACGGCGGTACCACGAAGAGGCACCTCGTCTTCGCGCTCTCGCTCGACGACGGATCGGTCGTCCAGGGATGGCCGGTGGACGTCTCCGCGACCGTGAGCCTCCCGGGGACGACATTCGACTCCTCGGTGCAGAACCAGCGGGGCGCCCTGGCCCTCGTCGACGGCACGCTCTACGTCCCCTACGGGGGGCACTACGGCGACTGCGGCAGCTACCACGGCTGGATCGTGGGCATCCCGGTCGCCGCGCCGAGCTCCCCCTCGGCCTGGGCGACCGGCGCGGTCGGAGGCGGCATGTGGGCACCGAGCGGCGTCGCCTCCGACGGGACGTCGCTCTACACGGCCACCGGCAACACCTTCGGCGCGACCACCTGGCTCGGCGGGGAGGCGCTCCTGCGCTTCGCGGCGGGCCCGGTCTTCAGCGGCGCCGCCGCCGACTACTTCGCGCCATCCAACTGGAAGGAGCTCGACGACGGCGACGTCGACATCGGAGGGACGGGGCCGGTGCTCGTGGACGTCCCAGGGGCCAGGCCCTCCGAGCTCGTCGTCGGGCTCGGGAAGGACGGGAACGCCTACCTCGCGAGCCGGGCCGACCTCGGCGGCGTCGGAGGGCAGCTCGACGTCGCCCGCGTCGCGTCGGACGAGATCATCAACGCCGCGGCCTCCTACAGGACCGCGCAGGGCACCTACGTGGTCTTCAAGGGAAGCGGCTCGAGCTGTCCGTCGGGCCAGTCGGGCGACCTCACGGCGGTTCGCATCACCGCCACGTCGCCGCCCGGCGTCGTCACCGCCTGGTGCGCGAACCAGGGCGGCCTGGGCTCGCCCATGGTCACCACCACCGACGGGAGCGCGGAGGCCATCGTCTGGAGCGTGGGCGCGGAGGGGGACGAGCGCCTGCACGGGTTCGACGGCGACACCGGCCAGGTGGTCTTCGGAGGCGGCGGGGCGACGGACGCCCTGGGGTACGTGCGCCGCTACCACACCCCGGTGCTCGCGAAGGGGCGGATCTTCGTCGGGGCCGACGGCGCCGTGCGGGCGCTCGTGCGCTAGGCGGTGGTCAGGCGTCCCCGCCCGGCAAGAAGCCGCCGATCTGCGCGACGAAGCGCGCCACGTCGCTGCTCGTCACGATCCCCACGACGCGGCCGTCGTCGGCCACGACCGGCAGGCGGTGGATGCCCCGCACCGCCATGAGCGCGGCTGCCTTGGCGATGGAGGCCGACTCGTGGACGGTCACGGTTCCGTGGGTCATCGCGTCGGCCACCGAGGCCACGGGCTGGAGCTCCGCGTGCATCCCGGGCTCCGGCCCCGCGCCACCGGAGCGCCTCGCGTCCCGGGCCGGCACCGCCTCCGTTCCCTCGACGAAGCGCTTGCCCAGCAGGTCGGCGGTCGACACGACGCCGATGGGCCGGCCGTCCGCGTCGACCACCGGTGCTCCGCTGATCACCTCGTCGAAGAACAGCTCGGCGACGGAGTCCAGGCTGACGTCCGGGCGCAGCGCCACGACCCGCGTCGTCATGGCCGTCCAGACCGGCGTGGCCTGCAGGAGCGCCCGAACGTCCTCCCGGGGCGTGGCGGGCGCGGCGGACCGCGGGTGGCGACACGCGACGTAGTCGACGCGCGCGCCGGCGGGCCTCGCGAGACCACCGCTCTCGGAGCAGCCGAGGCACTCCTCGAGTGCCAGGCTGCGGCCGCGGTCGGGGCAGCGTACCGTCCTGCGGTCGACCGCCTGCCCGTCACCGGAGAGGACGGAGAGCCGGCGGACCTCGACGAGCCCTGCGCGTGGAGACGCTTCGCGCTGCGCGCCCATGGATTCCCTCCTTCGCGGCCGGAGTCTCGCGCCGCTCGCGCCAAAGAAAGGCTACGCCTGCCGCCGGCCGCGGGCGGGAGGCCGTCTGGAGCCCCCCCATCGGGGGCGGACCGCGCCCGTCAGCGCCTCGCAACCCAAGCGTCGCCCTGCTTCTCGTAGACGCGCTTCACGGCCGCCCATGCGATGCGATGCGCGGTCTCCTCCTCCCCGCCGTGCGCCGTCCACGCGTGGTTGAAGGCCTCGCGGTAGATGTCCTGCGCATGCGGGGGCAGGTGGGAGCGCACCGGCGCCGGGAGGTCCTCGTTCGTCGCGTAGGGCACGGTCGCGCACCTCCCTCGGCGCTCCTAGCGCGTCGCCTCGATCTCGTTGCGCACGTCGTCGACCCCGAACACGTACCAGGCGTCCGCCTCGGCCATCTCCCGCTGCGCCCGGGAGGAGACGACCCCCGACAACGTCACCACGGTGCCCCGCACCGCGACGCGGATGCCGGACGCGTCGACGAGCGGGTCCTTCTCGAGCGAGAGCCGCACGGCGTCGGCGAGCTCGCCCTCCGTGTCCCCCTCCGCGGGCCTCACCTCGAGGCCGTTCACGACGTCCCGGCTGCCGGGGACCCACCAGGCGAGGACGCCGGCGAGCCGCTTCTGCCCGAGCCCGGGAACCTCACCGGAGAGCGTGACCACGCCCGCCTCCACCTCGACCTCGAGCTCGCCCGCCCCCCCGGCCGGCTCGCGAAGGGCCTCGACCCGCCCCGCGCGCCGGCACCGCACCGCGTGCCCCGCGAAGGCCGGTTCGGCGAGCAGCGAGTGGCAGAGGTGATCGCGAATCTCCGCGTCGGTCATCGCCCGTGCCGGCCGCACGCGGAGGCGGTCCACGATGAACCGGACGCCGGGGACGGCAGCGGCGCGCTCCAGCGCGAGCCGCTTCGCGCCCACGCCCTCCACCTCGCCTTCCATGGTGAGCGCTTCGCCGTCGAGGGCGAGCGCGAGGTGATGGTGAGCGAGGTCGACCCGCGACTCGGCGCCGAGAGCCTTCCGCACCGCCTCCAGGGTGAGGCGTGCACGGCCCTCGAGGTCCGCAGCGGCCACGGATCAGCCTCCGTTCGAATCTTCCGCACTGCGGACCGCGGGCGTCAACGGCCCTTTCGCGGCCCGCCCCGGGCGGGCGCGCCTTCCCCGGATGGGGGCGGTGGGGAGGAGATCCCGATCCGGATCTCCTCCCGCGGCGGGACCGGTCTCGCCCCTCCGGCGGTCAGGCGGGGCACAGGATCGCCTCGAGGCGCCGCTGGCGCTCCGCGAACGCGCTCTCGATGCGTGGCGTGACGAACCACCTCGCGGCGGCGCCGCCGAGCGCGCCGAGCCCGACCTCGTACTCGAGCTCGTCGCGGACCCACGTCCCCTCGCGCCCGGCGCGGCGCTCCTCGTCGAACGCGTGCCGGTGCCGGAACCGTCGGAAGGGGCCCCGGACCTGGACGTCGACGAAGTGCCGGCCGGGCTCGAACTCCACGATCCTCGCCACCCACGCGGCCCGGACGGGAAGGGGCGGCAGGAGCCTCAAGGACAGGATCACCTCGGTGCCCGCGCCCGACGCGGCCCCCGGGGGGGCCCCGTCGACGGCCTCGACGCGGGCCTGGAGCCCGGGCGGCAGGAGCCGCGGGAGGTTCCGCGGGTCCGAGAAGAAGGCGAAGACCCGCGGGAGCGGGCACGGGATCCACTGCGCGAACCGAGCGCGGCCGGTCACGGGCGCGCCCCGCCATCTGGCTTCGCGGGCAGCAGCCGCTCCAGTATCTCGCGCAGGGCCGGCGAGCCCGGGGCGACGCCCGAGTCCAGGTGCGCGACCACGGTGCCGCGCGTGTCGACGACGAACTTGTTGAAGTTCCAGGTCACCTCGCCGCCGTGCTCCGGGAGCGATGCGAGGTGGCGGTAGAGGGGATGGGCGTCCCGGCCCCTGGCCGGGATCTTCGCGAACGGCGGGAGGGCGACCCGGCACCTGAGCTCGCAGAACTCGCGAATCTCCTCGTTCGTCCCCGGCTCCTGCGCGCCGAAGTCCTTGCACGGAAACGCGAGGACTTCGAACCCCCGCGCCTGGCAGGCCTCGTACCGCTCCTCGAGGCCCTGGTACCGCGGCGTGTACCGCGAGGCGGCGTCGACGACGAGGAGGGCCTTCCCCCGGTAGCGAGAGAGCGACACCTCCTCGCCATCGACGGTCTTCGCCTGGAAGTCGTGGATGCTCATCGCTGCTCCGGTTCCGGCGACGACCGGCTCCCCGCGGCGGGAGGCGTCCCGCGCTCCTCCGCCTAATCAGGTGTCCATGTGTTGTCCAGGACGGCGGCTCAGCGCGCCCGGCGGATGGGCACGCTGGCGAGGAACACGGCGGCCGCCACGGCGATGACGAGCGGACCCGTGGGCCGGTGAAGGCGCCCCGCGAGCGCTTCCCCGACGAGCGTGGACGCGACCGCGCAGGCGGAGGAGATGGCGAGCATCCCTCCGAGGCTCCTCGCGAGGCGCTTTCCGGTGGCCGCGGGGATGATGGTCAGGGAGCCCATGAGGAGGACGCCGAGGTAGCGCAAACCGAGTGCGACCGTCAGCGCGAAGGCGACGAGGTACGCGAGCTCGAGGCGAGCGACCCGGACGCCGGAGGTCCGGGCGATGTCCGCGGAGACGAGCGACAGGACGAGCCGGTTGCGCTCGACGAGCACGAAGGTCACCACCGCAGCGCTGCCCAGGAGCCCGAGGAGGAGCTCCCACGCTCCCGTCCGGCCCGGGGCGCCGAGCAGCGCGTCCACGAGCTCCTCGCCGCTCGCGAGGAGGCTCCCCACCGCGAGGGCCAGCGAGAACACGACTCCCACGATCGTCTCGGTGGCGATGCCGGTCCTGCGCTCGAGGCCGAAGACGAGGAGCGTCCCGGCGAGCAGCGCCGCCATGCCTCCCAGGACCGGGTTCAGGTGGAAGGCCAGGGCGAGCCCGATCCCCGGGAGCGCCACGTGGGAGAGCGCGTCCGAGGCGAGCGACATCCGCCGCATGACCGCGAAGGAGCCGACCAGGCCGGCCGCGGCGGCCATTCCCACTGACAGCGCGAGCCCGCTCCAGTCCATCAGTGGTGGTGGTACCCCATGGGCTCCCCGTAGACCTCCGCGATCCTCCGCGGCGTGAGGATCTCCTCGGGCGGGCCGTAGCAAGGAGGATCCTGGCCCAGGCAGAGCACGTTCGCCGCGAACCGGAACACCACGTTGAGCTCGTGGGAGATGAAGAGCAGCGTGAGCCCCTCGGAGACCTGCAGGCGGTGGATCACCTGGTACAGGCGTTCCTCGCCGGGCTCGTCCACTCCGGAGGTCGGCTCGTCGAAGAGGAGGGCGTTCGGACGGCCCACGAGCGCCGCGGCGAGCAGCAGGCGCTGGAACTGCCCTCCAGAGAGCGCCCCGACGGGCGAGGCGACCGCCTCCTCGGGCAGCCTCACGAGCTCGAGGGCGTGCCGCGCCTCGACCTGCGAGGCCCGAACCACCGCCGCCTTGGCCGCGACGAAGTCCCAGCCCGTGAGGGGAAGGTCTCGCTCGACGTCGAGCTTCTGCGGCACGTAGCCGATCCGGGTCGCCGGGGCCCACCGGACCTCTCCCTGGTGAGGCAAGGACCCGATGAGGGCACGGAAGAGCACCGTCTTGCCGGACCCGTTCGGGCCGATGACGGCCAGCGAGCCCCCCGCGGGCACGGAGAAGGAAAGCCCCCGGAGCACTTGCCGCCGGCCGAAGCCCACCGCGAGACCCTCCACCTCGAGGGCGTTCGTCACGCGGCCACCGTGCCGGCCGGCCGGCGCAGGGGCACGAACACGACCGGCGCGAGCCGGCTCTCCGAGCGCCGTCCCGCCCTCTTCGCGACGAGGGCGAGCTCCTGGAAGCCCATGCCGTGGTCCTTGGGGTACAGCAGGCGCCCGCCCTCGCGGAGCTGCTCCCAGAGGGGCGCCGGGACCTCGGGCGCCGCGCAGCTCAGGAGGACGGCGTCGAACGGGGCCTCCTCCGGCCATCCGAGGAACCCGTCGCCGCACCGCAGATGGACGTTCGCGTACCCGAGCGACTCGACGGTCTTCACGCTGCGCGCGTAGAGCTCCTCCTCGAGCTCCACCCCGTACACCTCGGCGGCGAGGAACGACAGGACCGACGCGGCGTAGCCGGACCCCGACCCCACCTCGAGGACCCGCTCCGGGCCCTTCAAGGCGAGCGCCTGGGCCATGAAGGCCACCACGTAGGGCTGGCTGATCGTCTGCCCGCAGCCGATCGGGAGCGGCCCGTCGAAGTCGGCGTAGCGCTGCAGCGATTCGTCGACGAAGCGCTCCCGCGGCACGGCCTGCATGGCCGTACGCACTCGCTCGTCGCGGATGTCCCGAAGCTGCAAGCTGCCTCCGCTCCGGGCGCGGCCGCTCCTGGGGCCGCGCCCGGCGTCGCCGCGATCGCCTACGCCACCTCGATCTTCCGGCTCTTCGCCTTCGCGGCCTCCGACTTCGGAGCGCGGATCTCGAGCACCCCTTCCCGCAGCGCCGCGGTGACCTTCGCCGCCTCGACCTCGGCGGGAAGCCTGACGGACCGGGTGAACGACCCGGATGCGCGCTCGTACCGGTGGTAGTCCTTGCGCTCCACCTTCTCTTCCTTCTCCTTCTTCCCGGACACGGTCAGCACGTCGCCCTCGAGCCGGATGTCCAGGTCGCTCTTCGCGAGACCCGGCACCTCGGCCTTGACGACGACCGTGTCACCCTCCTCGAAGATGTCCATGACCGGCATCCTCATCATCTCGTGCGGCCAGCCGAGCTCGGGCCAGCGGATCGGCCAGCGAAGCATGCCGAACGGCTCGGCGAGCAACTCCTCGAAACGCTCCGAGAGCTCCGGGAGGAACGATCGCGCCGGGACCACCTCGGTCCGGGGCTCCCGCACCACCTTGGGCTCCTCTTTCTTCAACGCGGTTGCCATGATGCAGACCTCCTTCTCTCTTCTTCTCCTCCACTGCGACGGACACCAGACCCCGCCTCGAACATAGGTCTCCGGCCCGCGGGTGCCGCGACCCGTCAGAGACGGGCGACCGGGCCCCCTGGAGGGGTCTCCCGGCCGGGGCTTCAGGCGCGGAGCCAGCGAGGCCGGACCGCCTTCGCGACCTCGAACCACGCGAGGCAGGCGATCCCGGCCCCGGTGGCGACCACGCCGTCGTGCAGCGCGATCGAGCCGAACCTGAAGATCCCGCGGAAGAAAGGGACGAGCAGCGCGACGAGCAGGGTCACGACGGCGCCCCCCGCGACGGCCGCCGACGCGACGTTCCTCGTCGCGAGCGTCGCGAGGATCCCGCGCCTCCAGGACCGGTTGACGAGGATGAGCGCCACGTTGCCGGCGATGAGCGCGACGAAGGCGAGCGCCCGCGCCGAGGCCTCCGAGCCGGTGTGGACGAGGCCCAGCCGGAAGGCGCCCATGGCCGCCGCGAGCAGGCTCGCGCCCTGGAGGAGCGAGACGGCCACTAGGCTCCCCCCGAAGAGCGGCGCGTCCGGGCGCCTCGGCGGGCGCCGCATGAGGTCCGGGTCGCCCGGCTCGGCCTCGAAGGCGAGCGAGCACGCCGGGTCGATGATGAGCTCGAGAAACACGATGTGGATGGGGAACAGCACCATCGGCCACCCGAACAGAACCGGCAGGAGCGAGAGCCCGGCCACCGGCACGTGGACGGCGAGGACGTAGCCCATGGCGCGCCGCAGGTTCTCGTAGATCCGGCGCCCCAGGCGCACCGCCGCCACGATGGACGTGAAGTCGTCGTCGACGAGGACGAGCGCGGCCGCCTCCCGCGCCACGTCGGTCCCGCGCCCCCCCATGGCGATGCCGATGTCGGCGGCCTTGAGCGCCGGGGCGTCGTTCACCCCGTCGCCGGTCATGGCCACGACCTCGCCCCGGGTGCGCAGCGCGTGCACGAGTTCGAGCTTCTGCTCCGGCGCCACCCGCGCGAAGACCCGGACGTCCCCGACCGTGCGCTCCCGCTCCGCGGCCGGCAGCGCCGCGAGGTCGGTCCCGGTGATCAGCCGGTCCGGGAGCCCGAGGTGGCGCGCGATCGCTCGCGCGGTGTCCGGGGAATCCCCGGTGATCATGACCACCCGGATGCCGGCCCCGGCGCACTCCGCCACGGCCTCCGGCACCCCCGCGCGGACCGGATCCTCCAGGCCCACGAGGCCGACGAGCTCGAAGTCGAAGTCGTGCTGCCCCGGCGGCAGCTCGGTCGGCGCGAAGAAGGCCCGCGCGACGGCGAGGACCCGCAGCCCGTCGGCCCCCATCTCCGAGGCGTGTGCCCCGACCTCGGCAGCGGTGGCGGCGTCGAGGTGGCAGAGGTCGGAGATGGCCTCCGGAGCGCCCTTCGCCGCCACCACCAGCCGGCCGCCGTCCGGCGACCGCCACACGTGCGAGACCGCCAGCAGGTCGGCCGACAGCGGGTACTCGCGCAGCAGTGTCCACCCGCCGTGCAGGTGCTCGGTGCCGGCGAGCGCCTCCCGCCCGATCCGGTGGAAGGCCCGCTCCATGGGGTCGAAGGGATCCCGCTGGCTCGCCAGGATGCCGAACTCCACGACCCCGTGGACGGCCTCCGGCAGCGCCTGCCCCTCCACGACGTGCAGGGCGCCCGGCGCCCAGAGCCTCGCGATCCGCATCCGGTTCTCGGTGATCGTGCCCGTCTTGTCCGAGCACAGGACCGTCGCCGCGCCGAGCCCCTCCACCGCCGGCAGCGTTCGGGTGAGCACGCCGCTCCTCGAGATGCGCCAGGCCCCCATGGCCATGAAGACCGTGAGGACCACCGGGAACTCCTCCGGCAGCACCGCCATCGCGAGCGCGATGCCGGCGAGCAGGCCCTTCAGCCAGTCGCCCCGCGTCGCCCCGTAGAGGACGACGAGCGCCGCACAGAGGACCAGGCCGGCCGCGGCCACGATCCGGACCAGCCGGGACACCTCGCGCTCGAGCCGCGTGCGCTCCACCGCGAGGTCGGCAAGCGCCACCCCGATCCGTCCGATCTCGCTCTGCACGCCCGTGGCCGTCACCTCGGCGATCCCGTGGCCGCGCACCACGAGCGTCCCGGCGTACAGGAACGGCAGGCCGTCGCCGCCGGGGCGGACCGGCGGCGGGCGCCCCTCCGCCGCGCGCTTTCGCACCGGAACCGACTCGCCGGTGAGCAGCGACTCGTCCGCCTCGAGGTGCGCCGACTCGAGGAGCAGCGCGTCCGCCGGGACGCGATCTCCCTCGGCGAGCACGACGAGATCGCCTCGGACGACCTCCCGTCCTGCGATGCGTCGCCGCTCTCCCCCCCGGACGACCAGCGCGCGAGGGCTCGTGAGGTCCTTCAGCGCCGCGAGCGCCCGCTCCGTCTTCCGCTCCTGGAAGACCGCGATGGCGATGACCACGACCACGAAGAAGAGGAGGGTCGCCGCCTCCTCCCGGTCCCCCAGGACGAGGTAGACGCCCCCGGCCGCGAGAAGGAGGAGCAGCATCGGCTCCCTCAACACGTCGAGGGCGGCGCCGAGGAGCGTGCGCGGCTTCTCGCTCGAGAGCTCGTTCGGGCCGTCCGCCCGGAGCCGGGCCGCGGCCTCCGCCTCCGTCAGTCCCTGCGCGTCGGAGGCGAGTCCCATTCGCCAGCCATCGTACCCGCCGGCCGGCGACCGCGGGGCTCCCGCGCGACGCCCCGACGCGGCTGCCCTCGCGCGGCGCGTCCCATCCGGGGCGAGCCCCGGGTCGGGCCGTCGACTACGCTCGACGAATGGCCAACGAGAAGATCGGGATCCTGGGGACGGGAGACGTCGGGCGCGTGCTCGGGAAGGGGCTCGCGGCGGCCGGCCACGAGGTGAAGATCGGGTCGCGCGAGCCGGGGAGCGCGAAGCTGAAGGACTGGCTCGCCTCGGCCGGTCCGCGGGCCTCGACCGGCACCTTCGCGGAGGCGGCGCGCTTCGGCCCCGTCGCCATCCTGGCGACCGCCTGGTCCGGCACCGAGAACGCCATCGACCTCGCCGGGCGCGACTCCTTCACCGGCAAGGTGGTGATGGACGCGACGAACCCGCTCGACTTCTCCAAGGGGGTGCCGGCCCTCGCCCTCGGCACGACGGACTCGGCCGGGGAGAGGATCCAGCGCTGGCTCCCCGGCGCCAAGGTCGTGAAGGCCTTCAACTGCGTCGGGAACGCCCACATGGTGAAGCCGAGCTTCCCCGGGGGCCCGCCCGACATGTTCATCGCCGGAAACGACGAGGGAGCGAAGAAGGTCGTGTCCGCGATATGCGCGGAGCTCGGGTGGCCGACCGTCGACCTGGGCGGGATCGAGTCGAGCCG
>DATKJV010000027.1:0-47781 GCA_035543235.1 Anaeromyxobacteraceae bacterium
CCGCGAGGCTCATAGGCCTGGGACATAGTGGCGCTCGCAACCCTCGTCCGCACGCACAAATAGCGAGCCACGACGGTGGCGCGTAACCCATCGCAAATACTGGAAATCCGTGCGCCGAGTAGGGTCTCGACAGCGGCCGTCGCTGAACCGCGTCGGCCAGATAGCGAAGCTCGTCACGCGACATGGACGGCGTCGCGGTCGACCTCTAGCCTAAGGCCTTTCTCGGACTTCTCCCAGGGTGCCATCAGCCCGATCCCTCGATCCAACCTCTGGTCGGGAGCGAGGGATCGGGCTGATGGCACCCGTCCTCCCGCGTTACTCGAATCTCGCGGGAGGCGGGGCCAGGCCCGGTCGTCACGCTGAGTTACGACAGTATTTCGCGGACCAATCGTGATGACGTGCGTGGGGTCGAGGCCCACGAAGTCAGTCATCTTTCTTCGTCATCCGCCCTGGTGACGAACGGCGAATTGGCGGCGCACCCATAAGGAGAGCACCCCTCGGGCGCCCGTTGGTGGATAAGGAGGCGTTCGAGCGAGTACCCATGTCGAGCAGTCCCTCGTTGGTGCCGCTCAATGAATCAGGCGCCTGACCAACTCGGACCAAGGAGCGACAATCATGAGGTTCGACCAAAAGCAACCCGCCGCACGCGCATGGATGTCCTTCGCGCTCGCCGCGTCCCTGGGTTGTACGAACCCCAAAGACACCATCTCACAGGCAGCCAAGACGGAAGCTCAGAAACCCGGCCTCGAAGAAGTCAAGGCCATCGCCGAGGAAGGCTTCATCTACGGCCTTCCCATCGTGATGAACTACGGCGTGATGTACGAGTACATCGTCGACCGTAACTCGGGACAGTGGAAGGCGCCCTTCAACGAAATCTACAACGAGGCTCGCGTCTTCACACCGAAGGACACGGCGATTCCGACGCCCAACAGCGACACTCCGTACTCACTCCTGTGGATGGACCTGCGGGCGGAGCCGATGGTGCTCTCCGTCCCGGCGGTGCCCAAGCCCCGCTACTACTCGGTCATGCTCGTCGACGGCAACTGCTTCAACTATGGGTACATCGGGAGCCGCGCGACCGGCACCGAGCCTGGCGACTACCTGGTGGTGGGGCCAGGTTGGAAGGGCGAAAAGCCTGCAGGCATCAAGCAGGTCTTCCAGGCATCGACGCAATACTCCTTGGCAGTCTACCGGACGCAGCTCTTCAACCCCGGCGACCTGGACAACGTGAAGAAGATCCAGGCCGGCTACAAGGCGCAGCCGCTCTCCGCCTACCTGAAGCAGCCGGCCCCGCCCTCGGCACCTGCCGTCAGCTTCCCCAAGTTCGACAAGGAGCTCGTGAAGACCACCTTTTTCGAGTACCTCGACTTCGCGCTCCAGTTTGCCCCGCCCGGACCGGAGGAAGCGGCCATTCGCGCCAGGCTGGCGCGCATCGGCATCGGACCTGGCAAGACCTTCGACTTCAAGGACCTCTCACTGGAGCACAAGGCGGCCGTGCTGGTGGGCATGAAGGAAGGCGACCGCAAGGTGGACGAGAAGGTCGCGGCCCTCGGCAAGCGGATCAACGGTTGGCAGGTCGGCTCTGCTTTCGGCGATCGCGCCTTCTACCATGGCGACTGGGTGCTTCGAGCGGCAGCCGCGAGGGCTGGCATCTACGGCAACGACGCGGTGGAAGCCATGTACCCAATGACGAAAGTCGATGCGGCCGGGGAGCCGCTCGACGGGAGCAAGCACAATTACGTCGTCGCCTTCCCGCCCGGCCACCTTCCCCCCGTCATCGCCTTCTGGTCCGTGACCATGTACGACGGCAAGACGCAACTCCTCGTCGAAAATCCCATCAACCGCTACCTCATCAACTCACCGATGCTTCCCTCCCTGAAGAGGGGCAAGGACGGGTCGGTGACGCTCTACATCCAGAACAAGTCGCCAGGGAAGGACAAGGAGTCGAATTGGCTGCCAGCACCGGACGGGCCAATCTACCTCGTCCTGCGCCTGTACTGGCCGAGGATGGAGCCGCCGTCGATCCTGCCGCCGGGCGAGGGGACGTGGCAGCCGCCTCCGCTGCAGAAGGTCGCTAAAGGCAAGTAGCGGCAGAGATTGCCAGTTGTCCCCGTCGTCCGGCCGGCGACGGGGACTCCCGGTCCCGGACCTGCGTCTGGGCTCCGGCCTTTGCGTGCCGCGAGTCCCTCGGGAGGTCGCGGTTACCTGACCGTTTCGACCTCCTGGCTCAGCGGTGGTGCGCTCACCTTGGAGTCTGTGCCATGACGACCGACGGTATTGAGCTCAACCCGGCAATACTCCAGGGCAAGCCAGTGATTCATGGCACGCGAATTCCGGTCGAGGACATCCTCCGGAAGCTCGGAGACGGCGCCTCAGAATCCGACCTTCTCCATGCCTACCCTCGTCTCACAAGGGACGAAGTCCAGGCGGCGCTGCGCTTCGCCGCCGAAAGGCGTGCCCTATCGGCAGGTTATCACTATGCGTCACAGAGTCTTCGAGCCCTTTCTTCGCTCGCCCCCCCCCGCCGGGGGCGTCCGTCCCAAACCGGGCTCCAACATCCGGCTCAGGAGCCGCGGAGGGACCGGGCTGATGGCACCCTAGGAGAAGATCGAGAACGGGGGGAGGCGGGGCCAGGCCCGGTATTAGCGCCTTCGCTCCAGTTCACCCTTCACCGGTCCACCGTCCGGCCGTCGTCACCGCAAAGCACCCGGT
The DNA here is from genome assembly GCA_035543235.1 of Anaeromyxobacteraceae bacterium. GTDB lineage: Bacteria > Myxococcota > Myxococcia > Myxococcales > Anaeromyxobacteraceae > DATJZG01. Next base: position 2,713 of record DATKJV010000027.1, read on the forward strand.
CATTATGGAGGTGCTGCCGCCTGCAGCGCCGCGTGGAGCCGCACCGTCATCGACACGACCGCAGCTAGAGCAGGCCGAGGTGCCAAGGCTCAACGGCCACCCAGCCAGCGAGGTTTAGGTGCCCGAGGGTCGTCGGGTGGAGGAGGTCGGCGAAGGCGAATTGAACGCCCGCAAACGGCTTCACCAGGGTCAGGGGTGAGCAAAACAAGCTGGAACCGTCTTGGTCTAGACCTTCAGTAATGGCGGCGATCTTAACCGGGTCGCATGCAGGGGTATTGATGTTTGTGTAGCCGTAGGCTTTGGGATTGGCCAACTGGCGGTCCTGTGCAGCGAAGAAATCTAGCAACACGGCCGAGGTTCCGGTGAGGCTGGCATCCAATGCGCCGTTGAAGGCAAGCACTAGATCTGCGATCAGCGGGAGGACTTGGGCTTGAGCGGGCGCCTTGCCGAACGGCGTGCTGGCGATGTCGGGAAGATTGAGAACGATGACCCGAGTCGCGCCCTTGGCGATGATGCGATTCACCTGTGACGCCAAATCGAGCGCTGCCTGCTCGACTGCGGCGATAGCCTCCGCGGCCGCCTGTGTAGCCGATTGACCAGCGCCTACCTTCGCGCCGAAGGCCGCCAACTGGAAGAGGACGTCGTTGGCACCTGCCCATACAAAGACGAGTTGATCGCTGCGGAACGCGTCACTGTTCGCCGTGAGGTAATCAGTGATCTGGTCCACGACCGGAATGGTCAGTGCCCCGGTGCAAATGCCGCTGCCTGGGTCTGGGTCGCAACCGATGCCAGGTTGCTGTGAGACCCTAGCGCCGCCCATGGCGAATCCGGTCCCGCCGAGCACTTGAGACGTGCCGCCAAATCCTTGCCGAAAGGGAGTGACCGGTGTCCCGAGCAACAGACCGATAGCTTCAACGAAGACGGGGCCAGGGTTTGTGGTGAACTTGCCCCCGCCGACCTGGGCGATCAGTCCGACACGATAGGTACCGACATCGCTGAGGCTGTCGCCGAATGAGATGATCTGCCGAATGCGAGGTTGAGAGGAAGCCGCGTTCGCCTGTATCGACGCAACAGCCAGGGCCGCATCCTTACTCTGGGCTGCGATCTGGACGGCGACGGCACTGTCCACCGAAGCCGCTTCCGGGCCCTGCATCGAATTGCTGTTGCCGCAGGCGGCCCCTATTGCGGATATTGCTAACGTAGCTAGCAGTAACGCGACTGCCCGCGCGTGGGTGAGTTTCATGATCTCTCCTTAACGTGACCGTGCGCCCCAACTGCGTCTCAGCGGAGAGTCGTTCCGACTCCGCTGTCCCGACTGTGCTCGTCCCGGAGGCTGCGCTCGGACGAGTTTGCCCGGCCGGCTATCCCCGAAAGTGGTGGGTCTGCCCGGTTCTATTGGGGCGTGCGGTCGTGGAAGGTGGGGCGTAAACGAGTTCTATTGGTTCCCGTTAAGTCTCTGCGAAGCCTTCGATACGACTGTGCGCGCGCATGATTATGGGTCTCGCCGGCCCTTGCGTGGGTAGCAAGGGACCGGGCGCGAGTCGCCCCGCGTAGTGCGAGCTGGCGGCGCGACGGATCCGGAGCGGATCAGATCGCTAACGGCGATAGGGCCAGGGGCGGACGCCAAGGAGGCCGAGCGGTTCGCCTATGCCTTCCCCTCGCGGAAGCCAATCGGCGCGGCCGCCGATGCCTCGCGCTGATAGCGTTCCGAGTTGCCAGACATGGCGCGGCTCGAGGCGCTGTACCGATTATCTTCTTGCGTCCGCGCACGTGCCGCTAGGGCCAGTCATCGTTAAGTGATGCATGTGAGGAGGACCTCTACTGCGTGAGTTGCACGTCCTTCACGCGATGACCGCGAGGAAAGAATCATGCGAACTCGGATCCTGTTGCTCACAAGTGCGGTGGCCTTCGGCATGCCCGTCGCTTCGCAGGAACCCGCAACGCAGCTCCCCAAGCCTGCCCCGCAGATCCAATCCCTCCTCAAAGCATTCTCCGGTCGATGGATCACTGACGAAAGATATGAGCCCGGGTTTCTCACACCCAACGGCGGCAGAGGCCACGGCGAGACCATCTTTCGACCGGGCCCCGGCGGCTTCACCATCGAGGAGGAGTACCATTCCCTGACTCCCGCCGGCGAGCTGTTCGGATTCGGCCTGATCTGGTTCGATGCCACGAGGGGAAGTCTCGAGCACACATGGTGCATCAACGTCTATCCCACCGGCTGTGAAATGTTCCCTCCCCCTCCACAGCCCGGGCCGCAATGGAACGGCAAGCAACTTGTCCTCCACGTCGAGGACGACAAAAGCGGCCAGAAATTCGTTTTTCACGAGGTCATCTCCGACATCACGCCCACCTCCTTCACGCAGACCGCCGACGTGGGCGAAAACGGGGCGCCCGTCAAGCGCTGGTTCACCATCCACGCCACTAGATCCGATCGTTGATCTCCGGAGTAGCGCGAGGGCCTCTAACAACACTCGATTCTCGCGGCCGCGTCGCCATCTGACCGGGCGAAGGATGGTCAATCACTGCGAGTCAACACTTCGAGCCTCGCACACCGCTCCGGCAGAGCGGCCAGGACCTCTCGGGCAACCGACGTGGTCACGGACCCAGTCCACCTCGCCGTGCCGTCGTGCGGCCTCGACGCGGCAACCCGCGTTGAATCCGGGCCTGCAGCCATCATCTGCCGGAACCAACCAGGCCGGCGGGCGGGCCCTCCAGGCGGGCAATGTCTCTCGCCGTCGCCTACTGTGGGCGTAGCGATTCGGCGACAGCGTCCAGGTTCTGTGGCTTCACCTGGATTACGCCACCGCGCGGGCTATCGATGTCCGCGATGAGGAACAGCGTGATGGAGAGCGCAATGGGCAGGATCAGGAAGAGGACCGCGCTTCGGCCGTGCGCGCCGAAGCCGACCAGCAGGTTACAGAAAATCGCGATCGCGAACATGAGCACCCAAGCACCCCGCGGGATTCGGTTCCACCAGGCGGCCTGTGTGTATCCCTGGGAGTTCAGCACGTCGTTCATGCCAGAGACGACGAGGGCCGCGACCGGCGTGGGCTGTGCGGATCCGTAGGCCGACACCACCGCCCACATCTCCGCCTGCAGTCTCGCGGTGAGCGCGTCTATCTCCCGGAGCCGCTGGGCGTCGGTGTCCTCGTAGTAGCGCACCCGCGCGTCGAGGTATCGACGTAGCAGGTTGCGCACCTTCGTGGCGTCTGCGGGAGGCATGAGGTCAGCCCGGACGTACTCCGTTCCGATCGCGTTCGCCTCTTGCTCTTCGTAGTTCTTTCGCTGGTCGTAGCGACCGACGGCCATCGAGAACGTGAACCCGACGATGAGTCCGAGCAGAGTCAGGGTTGCCCCGAGGAGGAACGAGAAATCGTCGCCGTCGCCTTCCTCCCGCTTCCGTCCCTGCGCGAGCAGGTTCCCGATCCGGGCCGAGACCCAGAAAGCCGCCAAGGACACCAAGAGGACCAACAGTGGTTGTTCCAGAAGCGCCCGGATGTCGGTCATCCCGGCCTTTTGCCACGGTCACCGATGGAGGTCTACAGCCGCGGCGCATGGCGGGCTCAACCGCACGAGATCGCGATCCCCGCGGTCGCGCATTTCGCGAGCGCCCCGGCGGCTTCCCGGGAGGCGACCGAACTCGAGGCCACTCGTCTCGCTCATGGTCCGGGCGAGTGTCTCCGTCGTCACTCCCGGCGCACGATGCCCAATCGCGAAACGGGGATCGCAGTCGTCAGATACCGGAGGAAGTCCTCGCTGACCCGGAGTTCTCGAAGGGCCGCAGGCGCGTAGGGCATCGGCGCGAGGGGCTCCGCGCGTCCGAATCTCGCGGGCACATTGGCGTTTCCGATCGCGGCGCGGCCGACCGCGACGACGTCGGCGCCGAGAGACAGCGCGTGATCGGCATGCGCCCGGCTCGTCACGCCTCCAGCGGCGACCAGGGGGAGGGCGGGGGTGACGCCGGCGCGGATGACCTCGAGTGCGGTGCGCGAGGGATACTTGAGGCTCGGGTCCGTGAGCTTGAGGCTCGAGACGTGACCGTAGTCGACCCCGTCCTCCGCCAGCCAGTTCATGATCTGGATGTTCTCGTCGAGATCGAGCCCGGTCTCGAGCGGCCCACCCTCGAAACTCAGGCGGAAGCCGATCACGAAGCCCCGCGGGACGCGCCGCCGGCACTCGCGAACCACCGCCCGCGCGAAACGCGCCCGGTTGGCAAGACTCCCGCCGTAGGCGTCCCGGCGGTGATTCGTCATGGTGCTGATGAACTGCGTGAAGAGGTAGCCGTTGGCGCCGTGGAATTCCACTCCACCGAACCCGGCGGCCACCGCCCGCTCGCAGGCCCGCGCGAAGTGCTCGACGATGGCCTCGATCTGGGCCACCGAGAGCTCCCGGGGCGGCACGAATCCCGGCACGTCGGGGAGCTCGTACCGGCTCGCGCTATGTGCCTCTTCGGCAGCCAGTTCCGGGATCGCCCGGGAGCCCCCGTGGCAGAGTTGCACCACCACGAGCGAGGGGTGCCGGGACAGCAGCGACACGAGCTGCCTCAGGCCCGGCAGGTAGCGGTCGTCACCGAGGCTCATCTGCTTGTGAAACGCGATGGAAGCCCGGGAGATGGCCGCCGCGCAGGTGATGACCATGCCGTAGCCGTCGCCGGCCAGGCGCTCGAGCCACCTGGTCTCGGCGTCGCTGACGGTCCCGTCGGCCAGGCTCTGGGACGTCGTCATCGGGGCCACGGCCAGCCGATTGGCGAGCGTCGCTCCTCCGAGCTTCACGGTGGACATCAGGTCGGTCACGAGCGTTCCCCTCCGGGCGAGCCCATGCTCCCACGCAGGCACCCCGAGCGGAAGCGGCACATGCTCGGTCACGGGCGAAGCCCGCTCTCGCCTGGGCGGCCGCGAGCTTGGTCTCGTGGGCGAGCGCCCGGCGGATTGGCGGACAGTCCCGGCGCCTGGCCCTCGACCGGGGCGACTGCGACCGAAGGGCCGCCAGGTCCCCTTCCTCTCCCGGCGGCCCCTCGGTCCCCCTCAGACGAGGTTGCTCGTCACCGGGGCGGGCGGGTGGGCGAATATCGTGCGGCTCGGCGAGGAAAGCTGCGCGGCGCGCCCGCCGCGGATGTAGCTCTCGAGCTGGTCGATGGACCACTGCTTCTCCTCGACCACCATCGAAACCAGGTCGAGCAAGGAGAGGACGCCGACGATCTCCCCTCCCTCCACCACCGCGAGGTGGCGCGTTCGGTGGACCCGCATCCGCTCGGCGGCCTCGCGCTCGGTGGCCCGGGAGGAGATGATCGCCGGACTGTCGGGCAGCGCCTGCAAGACCGGGGTCACCGCGGGGTCGCGTCCGGCCGCGGCGGAGGCGAGCAGGTCGCGCTCCGTCGCGATTCCGACGAGACGCCCGCCAGCACGCACTCCGACGGAGCCGATGCCGCGCTCGGCCATGAGGCTCGCGGCCTCGGCACAGGTGGCGCTCTCGTCCAGCGAGATGACGGAGCGGACAACGTGGTTCGCGATGCAGGCCATCTTTCACTCTCCTCCTGCCGGATTCATGTGCCGGCGCGAGAGGCATCCTGCACCAACCCGCGGCGGCGCGATCGCGCAAGATTGGATGTGCCATCAGAGATTCTGATGGACCGGTATCCTTCACTCGCGTTCCTGCTATGGTCTGGCGATGGGACGAATCGACCCGCGCAAGCTCGAGACCTTTCGCGTCGTGGCCCAGTCGCGAAAGGTGTCGACCGCCGCGAAGCTCCTCCACCTCTCCCAGCCAGCCGTCACGGCACAGGTCCGCGCGCTCGAGGAGGAATGCGGCCGGACGCTGCTGTTGCGCTCCTCCCGCGGGGTGACACCCACCGACTGGGGGCTCCGCTTGCTCGAGGCGGCGAAGGGGGTTCGGGGCCTGCTCGAGAACCTCGAGACGGACATGCGGGGCGAGCCGGCCGTCGAGGAGGAGGTGGTCGTGGGCGCCTCGATGAACGCGGCTGCCTACGTGCTGCCACCGCTCGTTGCGGGTTATCGGGCACTGCACGCCCGCGCTCGCTTTCGGGTCCAGGTGAGCAACACCGCGAGGGTGCTCGAGTGGGTGGCGGACCACCGAGTCTCTCTCGGCCTCGTCGAGGCCCGCCAGCGATCTTCCCGCGCCCACCTCGAGCGCTACCTCGAGGACGAGGTCGTGGCGGTCGCAGCGCCCTCCTCCCGCGATCTCTGCCGGGTCTCCCGCGCAGCGGATCTCACCCGCGTCCCGGTCCTGCTCCGGGAGCCGGGGTCCCACACCCGGGCCTTGGTCGAGGAGGCCATCGCGAAGGCCACGGGGCGGAAGGTCGTTCTGCGCGCGGAACTGGTGTTCGGCTCGAACCAGTCCATCAAGATGGCGGCGGTGGCGGGGCTCGGCGTCGCGTTCGTCTCGCGCTGGTCCGTGCAGGGTCAGATCGCCGGGGGCTCCCTCCAGATCCTGCCGCTTCGCGACCTTCGCATGGTGCGCGCCTTCTCTTGGGCGACGGCCTCGCGGGAGCTGGCCGGCGGCGCAGGACGGTTTCTCGCCTGGGCACGTCGGAACCCGCCTCCGAAGCCCTAGCCTTGCGATCCGCGAGGCCAAGGGCCCGACGGCAGGTGCCTGGCGAGCGCGGAGAGCGGTCGCCCCGGGAACCGGTCGTCACACGTCAGGCTGGCCGGCAGCGCGAGACGGGTCACACATTCGCTCGGGAGGGTCGACCGTCCGTGGTACAGAAATCGCGGTCGTGCACCCTGGCGATCGACATCGAGCCGAGTGTTGGCGGGCGCTCGGAACTGCGCGGGCGGTGCTCGTCGCCCTTGGCCTGTCTGTCGCGCCGGTCGCCAGCCTCGCGGCCGACGGCGAACCGGCGGCCCCACTGGCGCCGGCGGAGCGACCCGCCGACCCTTGGGACACGTTCGTCTACGAGCGACCCGAGCCGGTCTACCGGCTGCGCCTCGCCATCGAAGAGGTCTCGATGGTCGGGGTGGCCTACATCGGGTACGTCATAGAGAACCCTCCGCCCTCCTATCCGGGGGTGCCGTCGACGAGCGTCTGGAGCAAGCTGCGGTTCGCCCCGGACAGCTGGTACTTCGACGACGACGAGCTCGCGACCAACTTCACGGGTCACGCCGTCTCGGGAACCCTCTACTACATGGTTGCCAGGGGCAACCGGGTCTCGATCCCGGAGGCATTCCTCTGGACGCTCGGCGCCGCCACCTTGTGGGAACTCATCGAGTTCAAGGAGCCCGTTTCGTTCAATGACATCTGGGTCGGGACCGCGGGCGGCATGGCCATCGGCGAGGCATTCACGCAGCTGTCCTCCTACTTCGACCGCGGGACCGACCGCCTGTCGCAGGCCCTGGCGTGGATCTTCGATCCATTCAAGAAGATCCACGACTGGGTGGATGGCGCCGTCCCGCTGCGCGACCCGGCAACTCGGGGATGGCACGAGTTCCAGGCCCTCGCCTCGGCCGGGCTCCTCACCCAGGGCGGCCCTGTCTACGGGGCCGTCGAGATCGCTGCCTCGACCCGGCTCTTTCGCGCCCCGGGCTACGGGGAGGCCGGGGGCGCGGGCTTTGGATTCGCCGACGGGAACGTGAGCGCCCTGGGCATCACGGCGACCTTCGCGGGCCACCAGACCGTCGATTTCCTCTTCGACACCGAGACGGCGCTCCTCGGCTACTACGCCCGCCAGTTGAAGAACTCCGCCGCGGGCCAGGAAGGCTGGGACCTGTTCGTCGGCGGGACCGCGGGCTACGAGTTCGGCTCCCATGTCTGGAACCTGGCGGGGCCGGCCACGAAAAACCAGATCGCCGCGATTCGGTTCCCCGGGGTCGACGTCCGGGCGCGCATCTTCTCCGGTCCATTCCGAGTGACGCTGGCCGTGGACCTGGCGCTCGCCTTCGCGGGGGTCGAGCCGCTCGGCGCACCCGGAAGTCTTCCGCCCGGCGCGTACTACCCCACGGTCTACCTCGCGAACGGCTACTACTACGGGCTCGGCCTTCACCTCGCGCCGCACGTCGAGATGCGCTGGGATTCCTTGACGATCGGTGGCGCCGCCTGCATCGACGACTTCCTCATGGACTTCAAGGGCCCTTTCGTCCCGCCGCCGCCGGGACCGGTGGCCTCGATGCAGGACGGGCGCTCCCTGGCCACGGCCTGGCTGAGGTGGAGGGTTACCGACCCGAGCCTGGAGTTCGCCCTGCGCGGCGAGTGGCGACAGCGCTGGGGGGCCGTCGAGGGGTTGCACGCGAGCCAGCAGGAGCGGAGCCTCCTCGGGTCTTTCGCCGTGGTCTTCTAAACGGTAGTTCGTGATTCGCGATCAGCGGCAAGGCCGCAGACCGCAGGGAGAAAGTTGAAAGGGAAGGTCAACCCATCGATCGTTGCGGTTGCGAGGCCGACAACGGTCATGGAGGAAACCTTCCCGTGCCAAACATACCGCGGCTCGATCGTGCCGCGCGACGACGACTCATCCAGAGATCCAAAAAGGCCAAAGACCCGAGCACCGCTCTCCGCTTTCTCATGATCGCCAAGCTCGGACAGGGGCTCTCCCGGCAGCAGGTCGCTCGCGACCTGCAGTGCGCGCCCTCGACCGTGGTCAGCGCGGCCAAGCGCTACCAGGAGCTTGGGGAGGAGGGGCTCCTCGACCAGCGGGCAGGCAACGGGCAGCCGAAGGTCGACGAGCGGTTCCTTGCCGAGCTCCGCACCGTTCTGCTGGGTGTTCCAACCGAGTTCGGCTGGCAGAGGCCCACCTGGACGCGCGAGTTGCTCGTGCTCGAGCTGGAGCGGCGAGGCTTTCCCAGGGTCGCGGTCTGCACGATGGGCCGCGCGTTGTCCGCTGTCGGCGCGCGTCTTGGGGCACCGAAGCCGACCGTGCTCTGCCCCTGGAATAGCGAACGCAGGAAGCGAAAGGTGGCTGGGCTGCGCCGCCTCGCCAGGAACGCCACGACCAGAGAGCCGGTCTTCTACGGGGACGAGATGGACGTCCACCTCAACCCGAAGATCGGCCGCGACTGGATGCTCCCAGGGCACCGTCGCTACGTCGTCACGCCCGGCCAGAACAAGAAGCGCTTCGTCGCTGGCGCGCTCAACGCCCAGACTCGCAAGCTTACCTGGGTGGAGGCCCCGTCCAAGGCGAGCGACCTCTTCTGCAAGCTGGTGTGGAAGGTCGCCGCCGAGTACCGCACAGCGAAGCGCATTCACCTCATCGTCGACAACTACATCATCCACTCGAGCAAGAAGACCCAGCGCTTCCTCGCCCAGTTCGGCGGTCGGGTGGTCCTCCACTTCCTCCCGCCCTACTGCCCCGACGACAACAAGATCGAACGCGTGTGGCTCGACCTCCACGCGAACGTCACGCGCAATCACCGGTGCAAGACGATCGAGGAACTGATGGTCCACGTCATCGCCTTCATGCGCGCCTACAACCGGCGCGAGAAACTCAACCCTTCACTCAGGACCGCGACCCCCGTTCGGGAATCGCGATCGGTCGTTTAGGGCGCCCGAACGCCCGGCGCGACCGGCCTCGGCGGCCACTCCCGCCCCGGGGTCGACGTTTGGTCGATCCGCAATCGGCCGGTTTGCTGCATCATGGTCGCGCCTGGCCGTCGCCGGGCCCAGGGGACTGCATGCGATCTTCGGGATGCCTCGCCCTCGCCGCCCTCGCCGCCGCCTGCAGCCCTACCGTGACGGTCTCGGTCTCGACGTTCCCCTACGCCGTCGTCGCCGCCGACTTCAACGGCGACGGACGGGCGGACGTCGCGGTTGCGCTCAACGACCTCCAGTACGCCGGGGTCTTCCTCTCGCAGGGGGCCAAGCTGCTCCCGATGGTGGCCTATCCGGCCGACCTGAACCCCGATTGCGTTGCGGCAGTCGACCTGAACGGCGACGGCAAGATCGACCTCGTGACCACGAACTACGGGGCGAACACGGTCAGCGTGCTGCTCGGAAACGGGGACGGGAGCTTCCAGCCCGGCGTCAATTACCCGACAGGCATCCAGCCTGCCTTCGTCGTGGCCGCGGACCTGAACGGCGACGGCGTTCCGGACCTCGCGATCACGAACGCGGGAGCGAACACGGTCAGCGTGCTGCTCGGGAATGCGAATGGAACCGTCGCGGCAAAGGTGGACTACGACACGGGCAGCCTGCCCATCGGCATCGCCGTGGGCCACTTCCGCAGCGCCGAGACGCTCGATCTCGCCATCGCGAACTCCCAGTCGAACACGGTCACCGTGTTGCTCGGGAACGGGGACGGAACCTTCGGCTCGAGGGTCGACTATCCGACCGGCTCGGTCCCGGTGACCGTCGTGGCGGCTGACTTCAACGGGGACGGCAAGCTCGACCTCGCCGTGTCGAACTCGGGCTCCAACAACGTGGGCATCCTCCTCGGCAACGGGGATGGGTCCTTCCAGGCGCAGACGGTCGTCGCAACGGGCGCCGGCCCGGCCTTCCTGGCGGCCGCAGACCTGAACGGCGACGGGCACGTCGACCTCGTCGTCCCGCTCACGAGCGGGAACGCGGTGGACGTCCTGCTCGGCAACGGCGACGGCACGTTCCAGAGCCCGACCGCGTACACCATCCCGGGTGGCCCGAACTGGGTCGCCATCGCGGACATCAACGGCGACGGGAAGCTCGACCTGGCCATCGCGGTGCCTCCCCCCGGCACGGTCGCGGTGCTCCTCGGGAACGGCGACGGCACGTTCCAGGCCGCCGTCTCCTACCCCGCCAGTTCCTGAGCCGGGCGGACCCGCCCCGGGGTGCCCCGGTTCGTGCTGGGGGGGCTCGCCGGGGCGGCGGCCCGCCTCCTGGGCGAGGGCGAGAGCCGGGAACGGCTTTCGGTTAGGATCCGGGAATCGGGCCCGCTGTGCCGACCACGCACCCATCCCCTGGGGAGAGACGAGACATGCCGCAACTCCGTTCCCGGACGTCCACGCACGGCCGAAACATGGCGGGCGCTCGCGCCCTCTGGCGCGCCACGGGCATGAAGGACGCCGACTTCGGGAAGCCCATCATCGCGGTGGCGAACTCCTTCACCCAGTTCGTGCCCGGACACGTGCACCTGAAGGACCTCGGTCAGCTCGTTGCCCGGGAGATCGAAGCCGCCGGAGGCGTCGCCAAGGAGTTCAACACCATCGCGATCGATGACGGCATCGCGATGGGGCACGGCGGCATGCTCTATTCGCTCCCATCGCGCGAGCTCATCGCCGACTCCGTCGAGTACATGGTGAACGCCCACTGCGCGGACGCGATCGTTTGCATCTCGAACTGCGACAAGATCACGCCGGGGATGCTGATGGCGGCACTCCGCCTGAACATCCCCGCGGTCTTCGTCTCCGGTGGTCCCATGGAGGCAGGGAAGGTCCGGTGGGCCGACGAGGTCGTGGCGGTCGACCTCATCGACGCCATGGTGAAGGCGGGGGACGCGAAGGTCTCCGACGCCGAGGTCGAGGCGTACGAGCGTTCGGCCTGCCCCACCTGCGGCTCCTGCTCCGGCATGTTCACCGCGAACTCCATGAACTGCCTCACGGAGGCGCTCGGCCTCGCCCTGCCCGGCAACGGCTCCCTCCTCGCGACCCACGCCGATCGGCGAGGGCTGTTCGTCGAGGCCGGCCGGCTCGCCGTCGAGCTGTGCCGCCGCTACTACGAGCAGGCCGACGATCGCGTCCTGCCGCGTTCCGTCGCCACCGCGGCAGCCTTCGAGAACGCCATGAGCCTCGACGTGGCCATGGGGGGGTCGACGAACACGGTTCTCCACCTCCTCGCGGCAGCCCGGGAGGCTGGCGTCGACTTCACCGTGAAGGACATCGACCGCGTTTCCCGGCGCGTGCCCTGCCTGTGCAAGGTCGCGCCCTCGACGCAGCTGTTCCACCTGGAGGACGTCCACCGCGCCGGCGGGGTCATGGGGATCCTGGGAGAGCTCGACCGGGCCGGCCTCATCCACCGGGACGTTCCCACGGTGCACACCCGGACACTCGGCGAGGCGCTCGAGCACCACGACGTGGCCCGCACGCGGGATGCGCGCGTGGTCGACTTCTACCGAGCGGCGCCGGGCGGCGTGCCGACGACCGAGGCCTTCTCGCAGGAGCGGCGGTACCCCGAGCTCGACCTCGACCGGGACCACGGCTGCATCCGGAACAAGGCACACGCCTATACGCAGGACGGCGGGCTCGCGGTCCTCTTCGGCAACCTGGCGGAGCGGGGTTGCATCGTGAAGACCGCGGGCGTCGACGAGAGCATCTGGCGCTTCGCCGGTCGCGCGCGGATCTGCGAGTCGCAGGAGGAGGCCGTCCAGCGAATCCTCGGCGACCAGATCGTCGCGGGCGACGTGGTCGTCGTGCGCTACGAGGGTCCGAAGGGCGGACCGGGGATGCAGGAGATGCTCTACCCGACCTCCTACCTGAAGTCGAAGGGACTCGGTAAGGTCTGCGCGCTCCTCACCGACGGGCGGTTCTCCGGCGGCACGGCAGGACTCTCCGTCGGCCACTGCTCGCCCGAGGCGGCAGCGGGCGGGCTCATCGCGCTGGTGGAGGAGGGCGACACGATCGAGATCGACATTCCCGCGCGCCGCATCCACCTTGCCGTCCCGGCGGAGGTGCTCGCGCGCCGGCGGGACGCGATGGAGGCGAAGGGCGCGGCGGCGTGGAAGCCGGCAGGCCGCCAGCGAGAGGTCTCCGCGGCACTCCGGATCTACGCGGCGATGACGACCTCTGCAGACACCGGAGCCGTCCGCGACGTCGCGCAGTTGGGGTGACCGCCGGGTCTCCGCCGCCCCGCCCGGTGGCCGGTGATTTCTCTCCGGTCGAGCAGCAGGCCGCGTCCGCTCGCGATTTCGGGGCTCGCTCCTTTTCCTCCCGAGCGGCTGGGCAGTCCGTCGGCTTGCGGCAATCTTGACGAGTTTCCAGCGGTTCAATGGACCCCAACTTTCCGCGCCTTCTGCGGGGCTCGGGGTGTAAGAGGAATTTGAGTCACCGCGAGGTCAGCGCATGCGTTCGCGCGAAGCATTCTTCGACTGCACCTACGTCGCAGGCCCCGAAAGGTACACCCTCAAGGTCCGCGCCTGGACGGCTGCCGATGCCGAGTCGATCTTCCGGGAGGAACTCGAGTCGCTCGGCGTCGATGCGCCGGGACTTCTGCTCGTGGTGGGCCCTCGGGGTGCGGGGTCGCGACGCTCGACCTACACCCCGAGGCGGGCGCTCGAGACCGTCCCGTAGGTGCCTCCGGCGACGCGGCCTCTCGTCGGTGTCGGGCCCGTGCCGAGAGGGCAAAATCTCGATCCGGACGCGCCCGCCGATTGGAACCGAGTCGCGGTCCGTGGTGAAATCTCCCGCGTGGAGCTGACGCGCGCTGCGGGCGGAATCCTCTGGCGACGAACGTGCGCGGGGCTCCGCATCGCCGTCGTCCATCGCCCGCGCCGTGGGGATTGGAGCCTCCCCAAGGGGAGGCTCCAGCCGGGCGAGACCTTCCGGCGGGCGGCACTGCGCGAGGTGTCGGAGGAGACGGGCTGTAGCGTCCGCCTGCGGAGCTTCGCGGGAGCGAAGCTCTTCGTCGATCGCCCTCAGCCGAAGCTCGTCGTCTACTGGCACATGGAGTTCGCCGGAGGCGAGTCGCAGCTCCCGGCCGACGAGGTGGACGAGGTCGCCTGGCTCTCGCGGCGTGCCGCCCTCTCGCGCCTCGACCATGCGTCGGACCGCGCCCTCCTCGCGCGGGCGCTCGCCGAAGCGCCGCTCGGCGGCATCCGATCGGCGCCGGCCGCCGCCCACCTGCACATCCGGCAGCGACTCATCGTCGACGCCGAGGACGCGGAGGACGATATCCCCATGTACATCGGCATGATCGCCCGCGCGGTCTCCGCGCCACTCCGCCGGACGCAGGGCGCGGCCGCCGAGGGGCGGTAGGCCTGGCGCCCCGGGCGCGGCATCCACGACCCACAGGGGTATTCGCCCGTCGCGGCGGCATCCGGTAAGTTGCCGGCGCGACTCCCTCGTGTCGCAGCGCCCGTGCTCAGCTCGACGATGGTACCGGTAACGGCCAGTCACCCCAGCAGACCCGCGCCCGGCACCTGGAAGGGCTCGCCGCGCCACGCGGCGCGGTGGCGCGTGTGACAGTCCAGGCAGACACGGCCCCGGGGGCCAGCGGGTTCGCGCGCTTCTTCCGGTCGGAAGCCGCAGGAAGCGTCCTGCTCCTCGCCGCGACGCTGGCGGCGCTCGCCTGGGCGAACTCGCCGTGGGCGGACCTTTACGACCGCCTGCTGCACGCTCGCCTCGGGATCTCCTGGGGTGGCTCTGTCCACGCGCTCTCCCTGCACCATTGGGTGAACGACGGCCTCATGGCGCTGTTCTTCTTCGTCGTCGGCCTGGAGATCAAGCGGGAGCTCGCGGTCGGCCAACTCTCGACCCTCAGGAGCGCTGTCCTGCCGGTGAGCGCGGCGGTCGGCGGCCTGCTCCTTCCGGCCCTCCTCTACGTGGCGTTGAACGCGGGCGGCCCGGGTGCCCGCGGTTGGGGCGTCCCCATGGCGACCGACATCGCCTTCGCGCTCGGGGTCCTCGCGCTGCTCGGCTCTCGCGTCCCGGTGGGGCTGAAGGTCTTCCTCACGGCGCTCGCCATCGCCGACGACCTGGGAGCGGTGGCGGTGATATCCACCTTCTACACGGACCAGATCCACGTCGTCCCCCTGGCGGTCGCCGGTCTCACGCTCGCCTGCCTGTTCCTGCTCGCTCGCATGGGCTTCCAGCGGGTCGCGGTGTACTTGCCGCTCGCCCTCGTCGTCTGGGTGGCGACGCTCTTGTCCGGCGTCCACGCCACGGTCGCCGGCGTGCTCCTGGCACTTCTCGTGCCCGTCCGCGCGCGCATCGAGCCGGGTCAGTTCCTCGGGACCTTGCGCCGCCAGCTTTCCGAGCTCGAGGCCGTTCCGCTGAGCCGCGACAGCATGGTCCTCGACAAGGGACAGCTCGCCTCCATCGAGGACATCCACGATGCCACCGGCAAGTTCCTTCCCGCGGGAATCGCGCTCGAACACGCCCTGCATCCCTGGACCGCCTTCGCGATCCTCCCGCTCTTCGCCCTCTTCAACGCGGGCGTGAAGCTCGACGGCACGGGGCTCGGTGCGATCACGAGCCCCGTGAGCCTCGGGGTCCTCGCCGGGCTCTTCGTCGGGAAGCAGGTCGGGATCACCTTCGCGTCCTGGGTCGCCGTGCGCCTTGGCGCGGCGGATCTCCCGCCGGGTGTCACCTTCGCGCAGATCTGGGGGGCCGGCATCCTCGGCGGAATCGGGTTCACGATGTCGATCTTCGTGTCGGGGCTCGCCTTCGGGGAGGGCGGTCTGCTCGCCACGGCCAAGCTCGCCATCCTGACGGCCTCGGCGCTCGCCGGGATCGCGGGCTTCGCGATCCTGTTCGCGGTTCTCGGCCGCGGACGGCGACCGGCCTAGGCGCCTTTCTCGCCCACGAAGCGGTCCCGGTCCTCGCGGAACAGCACGTTGAAGGTGGTCAGGGTGCCGTAGCACTTCGTCACGTACCCCTGCATCTCGACCTTCTCGGCATCCGAGAGCTTGGGGTGC
Organism: Anaeromyxobacteraceae bacterium; assembly: GCA_035543235.1. Lineage (GTDB taxonomy): Bacteria > Myxococcota > Myxococcia > Myxococcales > Anaeromyxobacteraceae > DATJZG01. Next base: position 18,260 of record DATKJV010000027.1, read on the forward strand.
GCGCTCACCTTCTGCTCGAGAACGCGCAGCCGGTCGCGGATCATGACGATCTTGTGGAAGAGGTGGTCGAGAGGGATCTCCTTCGGCTGCAGCTGGGGATCGCGCGGCTTGAGGATCATCGTCCCGCCTTCCCACTTCCCCGCGAGCGGCACGTCCGGCCCCTCGGCTCGCAGGGCGTCCTGGATGACTTCGACGAACTCTTCGCGCGTCATGTCGAGGATCTCCTCGGGAAGGGGGGGCGGGAGGCCGGGCGACGGCACACGCGCAACCGGGGCGTGGCTTCCCGGTCTGTCGCGGTGGATCGGGACCGCGGCGTCGAGTCCCAGGTACTTCTCGCAGGCCGGCGCCGTTCCCGGGAAGTCTCCGGTGCGCGCGCCGAAGCGGCAGGGGCCGATGGGGCCGCGTGCGTCCTCGAGGATGGGGCGCCACCAGCGACAGCTCCCGCATTCCTTCGGCCCATAGGCGCGCTCCTCGAGGTCCATCGGCTCCGGCAGTCTAGCCCCTCCGCGGCGGCTTGGCATCGGGCTGCGCCCTCGCCGATCCGCCGCGACTCACGGACCGCCGCGCGCCGCGACGAGGGACGCGACGTATCCGGGGCCCGGGTCGAGGTCGTGAACCTCCCAGGCTCCCGGGTCCGGCGCCGGGTGAGCCGACAGGCCGGACAGCCCGACCCCGAGGGCCTTCAGGTACGCTTCCTTTCGCGTCCAGATGCGCAGGAACGCCGCCTGCGGGTCGGCCCCTCGCGCGGACTCGAAGGCAAGGAGCTCGTTCTCGGTGAACCATCGGCGCGCGATCTCCTCCGCTCCCGCGACGGACCGCAGCGCCTCCAGGTCCACGCCCACCGCTCGTCCGGGGCAGACCGCGCAGAGAGCGAGCTCCCCCGAGTGCGACAGGCTGAACGAGGGCCCGCCCCGGACCTCGGGCTTCCCGTCCGGCCCCTCGGCGATTTCGAGCACGTCTGCCGCGACCCCCATGAAGTCGGACAGGATCTGCCGGAGCCCGCTCCGCGCGGCCACGAAGCGGCGCCGGACGTCGGGGCGGGCGCGCTGCCGATCGGCCCGTTCCCGCTCGACAGGCGAGAGCCATTCCGCCCGCTCGGCGAGCACGGGCTCCGGGAGTCGGAGCTCGACGCGCCAGACCTGCACGTCGCCTCTCCGGCAGAGGAGCGCGATGCCTGGCAGGCCGGGAGGGTGTGCCATCGCGTCCACGCCCTCCATGCTAACCGCGGGCGCCCCGTTCCGGAGGGACCGCGAGGCCGCCTCGGGACCCGAAGGGCCTACGACGTCATCCCCCCGTCCACGACGAGCGTCTGCCCGGTGAGGAACGTGGGGGCCTCGAGCGCGACGTAGCCCACGAGTCCCGCGATCTCGACGGCGGTCGCGAAGCGGCGCATCGGCACGCGCTCCATGGCGGCCGTACGCTGCGCCGGCGTGAAGCCCGCGATCATGTCGGTCTCCACGTAGCCTGGCGCGACCGCGTTCACGGGGATCCCCCATCCGGCAAGTTCCTTCGCGAGCGCCCGGGTGAAGCCGATGATGGCGGACTTCGCCGCACAGTAATTCGTCTGGCCGGGCATCCCGATGACGCCGGAGACGGACGTGACGTTCACGATGCGTCCTGCTTTCTGGCGCATCATCTGCTTCGCCACCGGCTGCGTGGCGCCGAAGAGACCGTTCAGGCTCGTCTCCAGCACGCGCGACCAGTCGGCCTGACTCATCATGGGCAGGAGGCGGTCTGCGGTGACGCCGGCGTTGTTGACAAGCACGTCGACGCGCCCGCGCTCGGCGATGACCCTTTCCACGAACGCCCGGCAGGCGGAGGTGTCGCGGGCGTCCACCTGCGCGGCACTCACCTCGTGGCCCGAGGCACGAACGGCCTCGACGACGGCGTTCGCCGCCGCCTCGTTGGCGACGTAGGTGAAGCGGACGTCCAGGCCGGCACTTGCGAGCCGCTCCACCACCGCGCGGCCGATCCCCCGGGAGCCGCCGGTCACGATGGCGACCGGGCGTGCGTGCTTCGTCGTCTCAACGGTCATCGGGCCTCGACAGGACGAGGGCCGAGCACGCACCCTCGTAGGAGATGGACGTCGCGAGCGCGTGACGGGCCTGGATGGCCGCCTCCCTGCGGAGGTACCCGAGGCCCGGGACCTCGGGCTCCTCCAGACCGGTGATGCCCGGAGCGCGCCCGGACCGCATGGCCGAAAGGGCCGCGATCCCCTGGACGAGCCCGGCGGCGTCGAAGACGTCGCCCAGGTTCGCCTTGATCGCCATGACCGGGGTCTCCGCCGCGCCGTCGCCGAGCACCCCGGCGATCGCCCGGGCCTCGGCGGCGTCGCCGGCGGGCGACCCGCTCGCGCCGGCACTCACGAGGCCCACGTCCCCGGGCACGAGCCCCGCACCGCGGATGGCTCTCTCGACGGCGCGCCGCAGCGCGGGCTCGAGGCAGCCGGCATCCACCGCAAACGTGGACGCCTGGCCCGCGACGACGGCCCTTGGGTCCGCTCCGCGCGCCCGGGCGTCCTCGAGCCGCTCGAGCACGACGGCCGCCGCCCCCTCGCCGAGCGCCACGCCGGCGCGGCGCCGGTCGAACACCCGATATTCGGAGGCGGGGGCGAGCAGCCCGGCGCGCCAGGCGGCACGCAGGAGGTCGGGGCACGCAGAGAACGAGCCGACCACGACGCAGGCGCGGGCGCGGCCACCCCCGACGAGACGGGCGGCGAGCCCGAGGGCGTCGAACGACGACGCTCCCCCGTCGCTGAGCGTGACCGAGAAGGCCTTCGCGGCGAAGGAGAGGGCGATGGCGGCGCCGGGCGCGCTAGGGATCGAGAGCGGCATGAGCGCCGGGTTCGTCCTTTGCAGGCCCGCGGTCACGAGGCTCCGGTCGTACTCGATGAGGGTCTCGAGGTGGCCGAAGGTCGACGCGAGCACGACGCCGACATGCTCCTTGGGGAGGCCGGCCGACTCGATTCCGGACTCCGCGAGCGCGAGCTTCGCAGCGCAGATCCCGAGACGGGTCGGCCGGTTGTAGAGGCGGAGGCCCCGGACGTTCGCGTAGCGAGTCGCCTCGAAGTCCGCGATGGCCGCCGCGGCGGCTCCCCCGAGTTCGGCTGTCGGCGCGACGGCGGTGCGGCCCGCGCGCAGCGACTCCGAGAGCGCATCCGGGCTATCGCCGAGCGGAGTGAGGACCGCCGTGCCGGTGATCGCGACCGGCGCGCTGCCGACTCCCGCGCTCACGGCGCCCTCTTGATGACGACGCAGACGTTGAAGCCGCCAAATCCGGCGCTCAGGTTCAGGCAGGTGGCGACCGGCATGGCCCGCCCCTTCATCGGCACGTAGTCGAGATCACAGTCCGGGTGCGGCTCGCCGAGGTTCGCAGTGGGAGGAACCGCCTGGTGACGCAGGGCCAGCGTACAGGCGACCGCCTCGATTGCGCTCGCCGCTCCGTTCGTGTGGCCCAGCATGGACTTGATGGAGCTGATGGGGACCTGGCGGGCGCGTTCGCCGAAGATCGCCTTCATCGCCTTGGTCTCGGCCACGTCGTTGTATGGGGTCCCGGTCCCGTGTGCGCTCACGTAGTCGACTTCCTCGGCCGTCGTGCCGCTCGTGGCAAGCGCCTGTCGCATGGCGGCGACCGTCCCCTCGCCGTTCGGGTCGGGGGCGGTGATGTGGTGGGCGTCGTTGCTGACGCCATAGCCGGCGAGTTCGGCGCGCGCCGACGCGCCCCGCCGCCGGGCGTGCTCGAGCTCCTCGATGACGAGGACGCCGGCTCCCTCGCCGAAGGACACGCCGTCGAGCCGCCGGTCGAAGGGGTGGCAGATGCTCTTGGACAGCGCCCCCATCCGCAAGAACCCCGTGTAGATGGACCGCGTGAGGGCGTCCGCGCCGCCGACGACCATGATGTCGGCTGCGCCCGAGGACACGAGCTCGTAGCCCCATGCGATGGCCGCGTTTCCCGAGCTGCAGGCCGTGGCGCTCACCAAGGTGGGCCCCGACAGCCCATGCGTCCTCGCGACGAGCGTCGCCAGGCGATGGTTGTCGCTGCGGGAGAAGAAGCCGGGGTCGATGCCGTCGACGCCGCTCGCCGGCCACAGGTCGTCGAGCTCCCCGACCTGGCGCTCCTCCCCGAGCGTGGTCCCGATGACGACGCCGGCCCCCTCCAGCCCCGGAGCGCCCCGGGCGAGCCCCGCATCGGCGAGCGCACGCCTCGCCGCCGCGAGCGCGAGCTGCGCGCAGCGGCCCCCGCGCGCGTCCTCCTGCCGGGCATCCTCCTCGGGCAGCTCCACCTCCGTCCCGGTGAGCGGCTCCATCCCGGCAACGGAGAAGTTGCGGAGCGGCCCAATGAAGCAGGTCCCCGCCATCAGGGCGCGCCAGAACGGCTCGAGCTCGGTGCCCGCGGCCGTCACCACCCCGCAGCCGGCAATCACCACCCGCCTACGCATGCGCTCCCCCGCCTCGACGAGTCGCGGACCGCCGCCCGCGCCCGCTCGCTAGCTCTTCAGGCTCGAGACGAGCTTCACGATGTCGTTGAACGCCTTCACCTCGGCATAGCGGTTCTCCGGAACGCTCACGCCGAGGACCTTCTCGATCTCGAAGACGATCTCCAGGTTGCGAACCGAGTCGACGCCAAGGTCGCGAAGGTTCGCGTTCGCGTCGAAGTCCGGCGAGATCTCCGCGATCTTGGCCACGATTCCCCTCAAGGTCTGCTCCATGTTGCCTCCGTTGGCTTGCACTGCGTGCATCGCGTCCCCCTAGCCCGGGCTGCGCCCGTCCCCGGTCTTCGCGAGCTTCTCCATCACGAGCCGAGTGATGGAGGCGACGCTCCGGAACGTCTCGGCGTTGATGTCCGCTGGCTCCAGCTGGACGGAGAAGGTCTTGTCCAGGAACCCGATCAGGGCGAGGGTCGAGAACGAGTCCAGGATCCCGCTCTCCTGCAGATCGGTGTCCTCGCTGAACCCGCGCTCGTCCCCGCTGAGCCAGGTGCTCACGATGTGCTGGTGGATGTTCGCCTTCACTTGCGCTTCCATTACGTCGTCTCCTTCCGCAGCTCGGGGCGCTGCGCCGGTCGGAGCAGCGACCAGTCGGCGGCGATGAAGGCCGTCCGCGTCCGGACCCGGTCGATCTTCCCGCTGGACGTTCGCGGCAGCGCCTCCACCAGCCGGACCTCGGACGGAACCATGTAGCGGGGCAGCTTCGTCGCGCAGTACCGCTTCACGTCGAGCACCGACACCTGTGGGTCCGCCGGCACGGCGACCGCGATGAGCTGCTGGTCGACCGCCATGGCGATGCCTTCCTGGATGCCGGGGTGGCCGAGCAGCGCCGCCTCCACCTCGCCGAGCTCCACGCGGTAACCGTGGATCTTCACGAGGTGGTCCCGCCGTCCGTGATACATGAGCTCGCCGTCGGGGCGCCGGGATACGAGGTCGCCGGTCGGGTACGGGCGCCTCGCCGGCGTGCGGCGCCCGCCGTCCCAGTACCCGAGCATCACTGTGGGGCCGTCCACAAACAGCTCGCCGATCTCGCCGTCGGGCACCGGCTTTCCCTCGGGGTCGAGGATGGCGACCGAGTCGCCGCAGCTCGCATGGCCAATGGGGATGGCCGTGGCGTCCGGCGGGGGCGCGGCGGGGAGCGTGTAGGCGGTGCACACGTTCGTCTCGGTCGGCCCGAACAGGTTGTAGAACCGCGCCTGCGGCACGGCGGCCATCGCCCGCCGGAGGTGCTTCATCGGGAAGACCTCTCCCGCGAAGAAGACGGAGCGGAGCGACGGTGCGCCGCGCTCCGCGAGGCCCCCGTCGTCGAGCATCAGCACGAGCGCGGAGGGCACCGAGTACCAGACGGTGATGGCCTTCGCGTGGATTCGATCGAGCATGCGGCGGCCCGACACGACGGTCGTCTCGTCGACGATCACCACCGTGGCGCCGCGTGACAGGGAGGCCCACAGGTCGAAGACCGAGAGGTCGAAGTGGAAGGGCGCGACGCTGGCCACGCGGTCGCTCTCGGAGAGCCGGATGGTGTCGGCGGCCCACTCCGTGAAGGCGAGCGCGTTGCGGTGCGAGATCATGACCCCCTTCGGCACGCCGGTGGAGCCGGATGTGTAGAGCATGTAGGCCAGATCGTCGGACGACTGACCGGCTGCCTCGACGGGCGCGGGGCTCGCCGCCAAGACCTCACCGAACGAATGGACGACCGCGGGCGCGGCCGCCGCGGGAGGCGCGCCATCCCCGGCGAGGAAGAAGTGCTCCACGGGCTCCCGCACGCCGGCCGCGAGCCAGTTCGCGAGCAACGCCGGTGCGATCACGACGTGGCGCAACCCGCAGTCTGTTGCCACGAGCTTCATGCGGGGCGGGGGGGAGCCCGGGTCGAGCGGCACGTACACCGCCCCGGCCCTCGAGGCCCCGAGCATCGCGGCGACGGTGTGCGGGGAGCGGGGGACGTGGACGCCTACGCGATCCCCCGGCCGTACGCCGCTCGCGCGCAGCGCGTTCGCGAACCGGTTCGCCATCGCGTCGAGCTGGGCATAGGTGAGCGCCTCCTCCGTGCCGTCGATGGCGATGCGGTCGGGGGCGCGCTCGGCCCACGGGGTCACCAGTCGGTCGATTCTCATCAGGGCAGTCCCAGCATGCGAGCAATGATGGCCCGCTGCATCTCCGACGTTCCGGAGAAGACGCGAGCGGGGATCGCGTCGCGAGCCAGCGCGTCGATCCCCGTGTCAGTCGCCATCCCGGCGCCGCCGAACAGCTGGACGGCGTCCAGGCCGGAAGCCAGTGCCGCCTCGGAGATCCAGAGCTTGGAGAGCGCCACCGCCTCGTCGCAGCGCTGTCCGGCCCGGTGTAGCTCGCCGGCACGGTACAAAAGGAGCCGACTCGTCTCGAGCCGCAGCTTCATGTCGACGATGCGGTTGGAGACCGACTGGAACTCGCTCAGCTTGTGACCGAACTGCACGCGCGACCGCACGTGCTCGATGCTGCGCTCGAGCGACCTCTCCATCGCACCCACGTAATAGGCGAACAGGCAGCCCCGCTCCCAGACCATCGACTCGCTGAAGAGCATCGCGCCCGATCCCTCCGGGCCGACCCGAGCGCTCACCGGCACGCGGCACCCGTCGAGGTAGACCGTGCCCCACGGCGAGGTGCGGAGCCCGGTCTTCGCGTGCTCGGGCGCTACCCGGAGGCCCGGCGTGTCGCGCGGCACGAGGAAGGCCGAGACGCCGAAGAACCCCTTCCCGGGCTGCGTGGTCGCGTAGACCAGGAAGAGGTCCGCGACCGGTGCATTGGTGATGAAGCACTTGATCCCGTCGAGGACGTACTCGTCACCCTCGCGGCGGGCGGTGGCCTTCATCGCGTAGACGTCGGACCCGGCGTCCGGTTCCGTGGTCGCGTTCGCGCAGATGAGGTTGCCCGCGGCCAGGTCCCGGAGGTAGCGCTCGTGGTGCGCCTTCGACCGCGACCGCCAGATGGGCACCACCGAGGCGAACATGTGGGCGCACAGGGAGAAGACGAGCCCACCGTCCTCACATCCCTTCCCGAGCGCCTCCACGACGAGCATGGTGTCCACGGCATCGAGCCCGCTGCCGCCCCACTCCTCCGGGATGGGCAGGCCGGCGAGGCCGAAGGCTGCCGCCTCGTCCCACAGCGCCCGGTCGAACGTCCCGGCGGCCTCGCGCTCGCGCGCGCCCGTGGAGAGCCGGGAGCGGGCGAAGTGCAGCACCGCACTGGTGCGTTCACGCTGGGCAGATGTGAGCTCCATGTTCGCCGGCTAGATCAACCTAGCCCCCCTTGGGTGTCAATGCCCCAAGGTTGGGGACGTCGTCGCACATCGGTGTCGTGAAAACGGCGCCAGGACGGCGTATCCGTGACCCACGCGACTTGCGTCGCGCCGGTTCTCGCGCATGATGCGCGTGCCCGTCCAAGGTACGCAGGTCCCGAGTTCAGGGGACGGCCGGGCCGCGAACGCCGCGCGCGACGCTCGGGGCGCTCTCGCCGTGGTGACCGTCCTGCGTCGGCGGGGTGAACCGGTGATCGAGCTGCGGAAGGTCGGCGCCGAGTCGTTCGAGGAGGTCTACCCGCTGCTCGCCGGCTTCGGCGGCGGGCTGGCCAAGGACGTCTGGCGTCGCATGCTCTTCGACTACGCCTGGGCGGACGGCCCGTGTCGCGGGTACGGCCTGTACGAAGGGAACCGGGTCGTCGGATTCCTCGGCACCATCTTCTCGAGACGGCGCATCCAGGGGCGCGAGGAGCGCATGTGCAACTTCTCGTCGTGGATCGTGGAGAGCGAGTACCGCGGTGCGAGCGTCATGATGATGCGGCCACTGGTGGCCGACCTCCCCGGCTACACGCTCGTTGGCTACACTCCCATCCCCGTGACGGTGGCGGTGTTCACGCGCCTGGGCTTTCAGATGCTCGAGACCGAGGAACTCATCCTCCCGCCGGTGCCGCGCCCGCGCGAGGTGCTGCGCGCCCTTCGCGGGTCCTTCTCGGCATCGCCCGAAGTCCTGCAGCGGGAGCTCTCCGGGGAGGAGCGGACGATCCACAACGACCTCGCCTACTCGCGCGTGCGCCACGTCCTTTTGCGGCGGGGAAACCGACACTGCTACCTCGTCGCCCGTCGCGGTCGGCGCAAGGGCCTGCGGGTCGCCGAGCTCCTCTACATCGGCGACCGGGCGTTCTTCTGGGAAAACCGGATCCTGGCCCAGGCGGCATTCACCGCCACGATGGGCGCGGCGGCCCTCTCCGTCGACCTCCGGTTCGCGGAGGGCTTCGACGTACCGTGGGCCATCCGGCGCCCCAAGCCCCGGATCTACCGGCCCGCTCACCCGGACCTCTCGCCCACCGCGATCGACGGCCTCTACTCGGAACTCCTCATGCTCTGACCGCGCGCGACGGGGTGCGGGGCGCTATTCCTTCTTCAGGACCGCCCGGTAGTCGCGCCAGTTCCCGCGGATCGCCAGGTACTCGTCGTTCCCGAGCAGGAGCTCGCGCGAGATCTCCCGGATCGCCTCCTCCTCGGCCACCGAGATGGCGCCGTCTGCCGCCGCCACCGCGAAGAGGCAATCGAGGAGCTCGCGCTTCCGGTCGTCGCTCGCAAGGTCGCGGAACTCCCGTGCCGCCAGGAAGTTCTGCGTTGCGCCGAAGAGCCGGTTCTCGGCCTTGGCGATGGCGACGACCAGTGCCGCCTGGGGCGGCGGGAGACCGCCCTTCTCCTCGACGAGCTTCTCCATCTCGCGCGTCTCGGCGTCGGTGACGTTCAGATCCACGTCGGCGACTCGCGCGAGGAGGAAGGCGAAGAGCGCGAGGTACCGCGCGCGGGCCGGGTCCATCGAGTCGAGCTCGCGCTCGATGCGGCGGATGGCGTCGGGGTCCCCGTCTCCACCATGGGCGGGGGCGAGGCCGAGCCACTCCAGGATCGACATGGAGACGCCTCCGCGGCTAGACCCCGAGCTTCTCGAGGAAGTAAGGCAGCATCCTCCGCCACCAGGGCCAGTCGTGGTTCACGTCGTGGCCCCAGTAGTCGAACCACGCCGGAACGGCCTTCGCGGCGAGGACGGACTCCAGCGCGCGGGTGTCCCGCAGGCAGTCCTCCTCGTAGGCGCCCTGGCCCACCGCGAAGACGATGCGGCTCTTGCGGTAGCGATCGAGGTACCAGGGGTCCGCGAGCCCCGGCAGGTAGTAGAGCGGGCTGTTGAAGTAGACGTTCTCGTCGCAGAAGTCCCCGACGAAGCCACGGGTATCGTAGAGGCCCGAGAGCCCGATCACGCCGTCGAAGAGGTCGGGCCGCCGAAAGAAGAAGTTCGCGGCGTGGAAGGCCCCCATGCTGCAGCCGGTGGTCCAGCAGGTCTCGCGGCCCGTTTGCCCGAGGACGAAGGGGAACACCTCCTCGACGACGTACCGGTCGTAGTCGAGGTGCGCCCGCGCCCGGTCGGCGGGACTGGCGTTGCGGTTCGTCCAGCTGTTCCAATCGTTGCCGTCGACGGTCACGAGCGTCAGTCGCCCGGCGTGCAGGAGGTGGCCGCAGGCGTCCACCATCCCGAAGCCCTCGAAATCCCCCACTCGACCGTCCTGCGAGGGAAACACGATCAGTGCCCGTCCGCCCCGGCCGTAGACGCGAACCTCCATGTCCCGGCCGAGGCTCTGGCTGAACCACCTGTGCTGCTCGACGTTCATTCGCCCTCCCGGGCGCCGCTTGCCGCCCACCACCTCGCCTGGGTCACGCCTTCCCCTGGATGGCCCGGGCCGCCTCCTCGAGGCCCCCGAGCTCCGGGGAGCGGAGGATGAAGCCGTAGTTCCCGATCGCCGCGCTGAACACGTCGTCGACCCGCTCGTGGTGCACGACGAGGTGCCCGTAGCGCTCGAGCACCGATTCCAGGGGCAGCTCGTAGCGGTACCGCGTCTTGCGTCCGACGTAGGCGCAGAACCAGGGGCGCGTCGGCGTCGACTCCACGCGTCCGCGGACGAGGAGGTTCGCCCACTCCCGGTAGATGTCCATGTCGTTCTGGTAGTTCCACATGTCCAGCGTGAGGCCACCTGGCGGGCGCACGTTGACCTCGAGGGCCACGAGGCCCTCGGCCGCCCGGAAGAATTCGAAGTGGAAGAAGCGCTCCCGGACTCCGAAGGCCTGGACGAGGGCGCGGCCCGCCGCGGCCAGGTCGGACGGGATCACCCGCTCCGTGTAGTACCAGACGTCGTCGTCCTCGTTGACGACATCCATGATCCCCCGGCTGTAACGCAGGGAAGCGTCGAACACCACTCGACCGTCGCGGTCGGTCAGTCCGTCGTAGGTGACGATGTCGCCGTGGACGAACTCCTCGATCATGAACCCCACCGGGGGTTTCGCACGGAGGAAGGAGTCCAGATCCCGATCGCTCTCGATCTTGTAGGTGCTCGCGGCTCCGACGCCCACGTCGGGCTTCGCCACGACCGGATAGCCGACCTCGCGGACGAGCGCGCGCACCGCGGCCTCGTCGGGGCAGACCCTCCCCCGCGCCGCGCGGATGCCGACTCGCTCGAAGATCTTCTTCATCTCGCTCTTGTGCTTGACGCGGCCCATGTCGGCGGGGCGCAGGCCCGGGATGTTGAAGTCCTCCCGTAGCCGCGCCTCGGTCTCGAGCCAGTACTCGCTCATGGAGTCGAGGCGGTCGATCTTGCCGTGGCGAAAGGTGAGGTATCCGAGCCCGCGCACCAGCTCGTCGTAGTGGTGCATGTCGGAAACCCGATAGTACTCGGAGAAGGCGGCGTGGAGCTCGGGACGCAGGCGCTCCCAGGGCTCGTCCGCGATCCCCATGACGTTCGCCCCGGCCTCCCGGAGCCGGACGCAGAAGTGGAAGAAGTTGAGCGGGAAGTGCGGCGAGAGGAAGACGACGTTCACGTGCGGACCTGCCCCCTTTCCATCGGCCCACTGCTTAGCAGATCCCGGTGCGGGGCGGATCCCAATCCGCCCGGCGGGAGCGCGCCCGGTCGGTGCTATCCTCCTGGGCGTCGCGAGAGCCGCAGCGATCCCCGGAGGAAGACGACATGCCGCCCCGCCCGACCCAGCCCGCCCCGACCGAGAACCCCTACAAGGACGAGATCATCATCTCCTGGCCGGAGCTCCATCGGGACGCTCGCTACCTCTGCCGCCTCCTCCACGAGATGGGCGACTGGAAGGGCATCATCGCCATCGCCCGGGGCGGCCTGGTCCCGGCCGCGCTCGTCGCGCGCGAGCTCGACATCCGCCTCATCGAGACGGTGTGCGTCGTGAGCTACGGAGGGGGGGGCGCGGAGAAGACGCAGGGCGAGCTCCGCTGGCTGAAGCGCGTCGAGGGCGACGGCGCGGGCTGGCTGCTCATCGACGACCTCGTCGACACCGGGAAGACGGCCCGGGCCGTTCGGGAGGAGCTGCCCAAGGCGCACTTCGCGACCCTCTACGCGAAGCCTCTCGGCCGCGCCGTGGTCGACACCTTCGTGAAGGAGTTCAAGCAGGAGAAGTGGATCTACTTCCCCTGGGACATCGACTACCGCTTCGTGTCGCCGATCCGCAGCCGCGGCGCGGGCAGCTGACGGACGCGCGCCCCATGAGGTAGTCGCGCTGCCCCGCCCGCGCGGCTAACCGTGGTGCGACGTGGGGTGCCGGGCGGGACGTGCTGCGTCGCGAGGGGAGAGTTACGTGACCACCGACAACGGCGGGAGCCGGCTGGAGCGGCCCAGCGACCCGTGCGCGATCGTCATCTTCGGCGCCACGGGGGATCTCACGCGCCGCAAGCTCCTGCCGTCGCTTTACAACCTCGTCTGCAACGGCCTGCTCCCCCGCGAGTTCGCGTTCGTGGGCGTCGCGCGCCGCCACCTCGACGACGCGGAGTTCCGCGAGCAGATGGGGCGCGATCTCCGGGAGTTCGCCACTCGTCCGGTGGACACCGCGATCTGGGAGGACTTCGCCTCCCGCCTCCACGCCGTCACCGGCGACCTGGACGACGCAGCGACCTACCGGCTCCTCGCCGACCGACTCGCGGAGCTCGATCGGGAGCACGGCACCGGGGGCAACGCCCTCTTCTACCTCGCCACGCCACCGGATGCCTTCTCCCCCATCGTCGAGCGGCTCGGGGCGGCGGGGCTCACGTCCGAGGAGGGGGGGCGCTTCCGGCGGGTGGTCGTGGAGAAGCCGTTCGGGCGCGACCTCGAGTCGGCACGCGCCCTCGACGCCCTTCTCAAGCGAGTGCTGCGGGAGGAACAGATCTTTCGGATCGACCACTACCTCGGCAAGGAGACGGTCCAGAACATCCTCGTCTTCCGATTCGCGAACGGGATCTTGGAACCCATCTGGAACCGGCGCTACGTCGACCACGTCCAAATCACGATGGCGGAGCAGCTCGGCGTGGAAGGGCGCGGCCTCACCTACGACCGGGCCGGGGCGACCCGGGACGTCGTGCAGAACCACGTCTTTCAGCTCCTCGCGCTCGTCGCCATGGAGCCGCCGTCCTCCCTCGCGGCCGAGGCGGTTCGCAGCGAGAAGACGAAGGTGCTCGAGGCCATCCGGCCCATGTCTCCCGAGGAGATTCTCGCGGCCGCCGTGCGGGGTCAGTACGGCGAGGGCGTCGTCGCGGGCCGTCGGGTGCCCGGCTACCGACAGGAGCACGGCGTGACCCCGGCGAGTATGACCGAGACCTTCGCCGCGCTGCGCCTGCAGGTGGAGAACTGGCGCTGGGCGGGCGTGCCCTTCTACGTGCGATCCGGCAAGAGGCTCGAGCGCCGGCACACGAGCGTGTCCATCCAGTTCAAGGCGCCGCCCCTGACGCTGTTCCGCGGCGAGGGGGTCGCCGAGATCGAGCCGAACCGCCTCGACCTCCACATCCAGCCCGACGAGTCCATCGCCATCCAGGTGAAGGCCAAGCGGCCCGGCTCGGCCATCCGCCTTGCGCCGGTGAAGCTCGCCTTCGACTACACCGACTTCGGGCCGGTGCCGGCGGCGACGGGATACGAGCGGCTCCTCTACGACGCGATGGTGGGGGACACGACGCTGTTCCACCGGGCGGACGAGGTGCAGTCGGCCTGGCGCGTCCTCACGCCGGTCCTCGACCTCTGGGCAAGCCTTCCCGCCCGCGACTTCCCGAACTACGCCGCGGGGAGCGCGGGGCCGGCCGCGGCGGACGAGCTCCTGCGCCGCGACGGCCGACGCTGGGCCGAGCTGCGCTGAGCGCGAACGCCGGCCGGGCAAGCCCCTCAGGGGCAGGAGAAGTCGTCGAGCGCGGTCTGCGCCCGGCGCGGGAGCTCCGCCTCCGGCCAGGGCGCCGGTACGGGGACCTCCTCGAGGACGCGCCTGCCCTCGGCATCGAGCGAGACCGCGCGGGCGCCCCCCCTCACCCGGGCCAACCGCAGCATGCCCGCGGGATCGTAGAGGAGCTCGATCGAGCGGGGCGAGGCGCCGTCGCGGATCTCCACCGCGACGAGGCGCGTCCGGCCGTCCGCGTCGGCCCAGGCCTCGAGATGGGCGACACCGTCGCCGCAAGGGCGGGTGCGCGCCTTCGCGATCCGCAGCGCGCGTCCCGCGACGAGCCCATCGACCTCCGCCGCGACCTCTGCGGCCTCCGACGCGGGGCCGCGGGCCGCTCCCTTCCCCGCAGGCGGCGGCGCCTGGTCCTGGGCGGCGGGGGCCGCCGCCGCCCGGGCGCCCGCCACCCTCGCTTCGGAAGCGGCCTCGCGCCCAGGAGACGGCACCCGGACCGCTGCCGCATTCTTGCTCGCCCACGTCTCGCTCACCGCTGCCTTCTGCCCCTCTCCGCGCTCCGTCTCTCCCGTCCGCGCCCCGGAGGCGGTCGCCCGGTCTGCTGGAGCAAGGTCCGATACCGCGGCCTGCGGGAGCCCTCCGGACGCCTCCCGACGCGCGAGGAGCCGGAAGCTCAGCCCGCCAACGGCCAGCGCCGCGGCCGCGGTCGCGGCGAGGCGAACGGTGAGCGAACGCCGGCGGAGGCGCGAGCGCGCCATCCGCTCCGCCGCCTCCTGGGCCGCTGCGAAAAGGGCCGCCTCCCCGTGCTCGGGAGGGACGTCGCGGGGCACCCTCCTCACGGCGGACAGCGTGAGCCCGATCCGGCTCCACTCCTCCCGGCAGGCCTCGCAGGCGCCGATGTGTGCCCGGACCTCCGCGGCCGCGGCTTCGGCGAGCTCGCCGTAGGCCAGGTCGACGAGGAGTTCCCTTGCCTCCTCGTGCGTCATCGCGGCCTCCCGGCGGGGTGGGGTGCCAATCCCATCTCCTCGAGGCGGCGGCGCAGCTGCTCGAGGGCGTAGCGCATCCGGCTCTTCACAGTGGGCTCCGGCGAGCCGGTGATCGAGGCGATCTCCGCGAACGGGACGTCGGCGTACTCTCGCAGCAGGAACACCTCGCGCTGCTCAGGTGGCAGGGAGGCGATGGCCGCCTGCAGGCGCGGGCGGAGCAGCGATCCCTCGGCGGCCGCATCGGGCGGCGGGTCCTCCGCGGCGGGTCCGGCCTCGCCGGGCGCGCCGGCGGCCTCGAGCGGGACCGGCGTTCCGCGGAAGGCCCGGCGGCGGGAGTCGTCCACGGCGAGGTTCCTCGCGACGGAGAAGAGCCAGGTGCGGAAGCGGGCCTTCGCCTCCCATCGCGGTGCGGCGGCGATCACCCGGAGCCAGACCTCCTGTGCGAGGTCCTCGGCCCGCCCCCTGTCCCCGAGGCAACGAGCCAGGAAACCGTGGACCGCACCGCGGTGGCGGCGCACGAGGACCTCGAAGGCCGAGGCGTCGCCTCGCCGGAACCGCTGCATGAGCCGCTCGTCGCTCTCGTCGGTAGGCAAGGCCTTCTCGGGCTCGGCGAGGTCAACGCGCGACCGACCCACCGGATCTGCGTTCCTTTCGGGCGCGCATCTCGCGCCCCCCCGGCCAGTCCAGGAGCGGCCCCCCCGCCGCGCGAACGTGCCCGGCCCGCCGGGCCCGGAGGTCGGCGACGTGGGCGCCGGACCCGGCTCCGTGCTCCGCCCGGGTCCGCCGGATGGCCATGAGTAGCCGCTCGTGCTCGACGGCATGCTCCACCGGCCCGGAGAGCCGGCGCTCCCTCTTCGGGGCGTCGTCCCTCTGGAGGCGGGCGGCGGTGAAGTCGCCGAGCCGGGTGAACATCTCCTCGGCGAGCGCCCGGTTCCCGCCCCGGCGCATGAGATCCTCCCTTGAGGTCCCGAGGCCCGCTTGGACGCGCTGGTGCGCCTCGACGGGCTCGCATCCGTTCGACGAAGGCACGGCCTCACCGCCCCCCGTGCGACGGCAGCTCAGGCGGTCTTCACCCGTGCCGCGTCCTGCAGGCCGAGTTCCTCGATGGCCATCTCCCTCATCCGGTACTTCTGCACCTTGCCGGTCACGGTCATCGGGAACCCGTCGACGAACTTCCAGTAATGGGGGATCTTGTATGTCGCGATGCGACCCTTGCAGTAGGCTCGCAGCTCCTCGGCGGTGAGCTCTGCCCCCGGCCGCAGCTTCACCCAGGCCATGAGCTCCTCGCCGTACTTTCGGTCCGGCACGCCGATGACCTGGACGTCTGCGATCTCGGGACGCGTGAAGAGGAACTCCTCCACCTCCCTCGGGTAGATGTTCTCGCCGCCGCGCAGAACCATGTCCTTGATGCGGCCGACGATGTTCACGTACCCCTCCGGGTCCATCACCGCCAGGTCGCCGGTGTGCATCCAGCGCGCGGCGTCGATCGCCTGGCGGGTCGAATGCAGGTCGTCCCAGTAGCCGAGCATGACCGAGTAGCCGCGGGTGCAGAGCTCGCCCGCCGTCCCCCGGGGGACGGTGCGCCCGCTGCTGGGGTCGACGACCTTGATCTCCACGTGAGGGTGCACGACGCCCACCGTCGCGACGCGGCGGTCGAGCGGGTCGTCCACGCGGCTCTGCGTGGACACCGGGGAGGTCTCCGTCATCCCGTAGCAGATGGTGATCTCCGGCATGTGCATGTCCTTCTGCACCCGCTTCATCACCTCCACCGGGCACGGCGACCCGGCCATGATCCCGGTGCGGAGGCTGGAGAAGTTCGTCGCGCCGAAGTCCGGGTGATCGAGCTCCGCGATGAACATGGTCGGGACGCCGTAGAGCGACGTGCAGCGCTCGGCCTCGACGGTCTTGAGCACCCGGCCGGGCTCGAAGCTCTCGCCCGGGAAGACCATGCACGCCCCGTGGCTCGTCGCCGCCAGGTTCCCCATCACCATGCCGAAGCAGTGGTAGAGCGGCACGGCGATGCAGACGCGGTCCCGTTCCGTGTAGCGCAGCGTGCGCCCGACGAAGTACCCGTTGTTCAAGATGTTGTGATGCGACAGGGTCGCGCCCTTCGGGAAGCCTGTGGTCCCGCTCGTGTACTGGATGTTGATGGGGTCGTCGGGCTGGAGCGTGCGCTCGATCCTCTCGATCTCCTCCTCGCTCACGGCCTTGGCCTCGTCCGCGAGGGCGTGCCACTCATCGTCGATGACGAGGGTCTGCTTGTGCTCGGGGCACCGTTCCTCGACCTCGCGAACCATCGCCACGTAGTCGGCGGCCCGAAAGCCCTTCGCGATGACGAGCAGGGAGACGCCCGACTGCTTGAGGACGTGCTCGAGTTCGTGGGCGCGGTAAGCCGGGTTGACGTTCACGAGGATCGCCCCGACGCGCGCGGCGGCGTACTGCAGGACCACCCACTCGTAGCGGTTCGGCGACCAGATGCCGACCCGGTCGCCCTTCTTCACGCCGCGCGCGACGAGCGCCCGCGCGACGACCGACGCCTGGTCCCACAGCTGCCGGTAGGTCGCCCGGTAGCCCTGATGGGGAACGACGAGCGCCTCGCGGTCGCCGAAGCGCTCGACGGTGCGCCGCAAATTGTCGCCGATGGTGTCGCCGAGCAGAGGCGCGTCGCTGGCGCCGTGCACGTAGGAGGGAACGGACATGGGCATCCTCGCCGGAAGGGGGGGTGAGCGTACTAGGGGCCATCTCCCCTGTGTAGACGCGATGCGTCGGAACGCCGCTTCCCGATATCAGTGGCGGTCCCCGGCGCGGCGGGCGACGGCGCGCGCCCCCCCGAGGGCGACCGCCGCGCAGAAGGACCCCCAGACGGCTCCGGCGGCGACGTCGAGCGGCCAGTGGACCCCCACGTACATGCGGCTCCATCCGACGGCCGCGGCGACGAGGTAGAAGACCGGCCAGAGGGAGGGCCAGAACCAGGACGCCACGAGCGCCATTGCGAAGAAGTTCGAAGCGTGCAGGCTCGGGACGGAGCCCACGTCGGCGGCCGGCGCGATGAAGCGCACGGATCCCGGGGGCAGCGCGAACACCGGCCGCGCGCGCAAGAGCAGCGGTCGCACCACCTGCGACCCCACGCCGTCGGAGAGGGCGAGGGCGAGCGCGAGCGCGAACAGCCGGGGGGCGCGGCCGTCTCGGCTTCGCCACCAGAGCGCCGCCGCCAGGGAGAGTCCCGCGATCGCCCCGAACCACGGGCTCGACAGCGCCACCGCCGCGGCGTCCGCGAGCCGGCCGCCGTCGACGTTCAGCGCCCGAAAGAGCCGCTCCTCCACGGCGAGGTGGTGGTCCGGGGTCACGCGGTGCACAGTAGACCAAGGCCCGGTAGATTGACGAGCGTGAACCACGCTGCCGACGCGTACATGCGCGGGGTGGCCTTGCCTTCGGTCCTGGCCCTCGCGATCTTCTGCCTTCCGGCGGCGGGGGGGGCCGCGAGCTGGCTCGACGCCTCGCCCCCGGCGCAGTGGAACCGGGCCGGCGCGCCCGTGCCCTCCGCCCCGCCGCCGGCCGGGGACCTGCCGACCGCGGCGCGATGCCGCGGCACGGCCTCCCGCCTGCCGAGGGGCAGCGAGGAACAGGAGCTGGCGAGCGCCGGCTGGACGCTCTTCGGGAACGCCCAGGAGGCCGGCGGGACGCTGTTGGTCAAGGCGTGCACGAGCGTCGATGGCATGTGCCGCCCGCTCGGGTACCAGGTCTTCGTCTTCGTGGGCGGGCAGTTCGCCGGAACGCTCGCACCCGGCCCGATGTTCGCCCGCTCGGAGGGGAACGAGGTCCGCGAGCGTCTCGTCTCGCCGGACGCCGTCGTCGCCGAGTTCGCACGCTACGCGCCCGCCGATCCCCTTTGCTGCCCGTCGCGCGTCACCACCGTCACCTACGCGGTTCACCGGGGTTCGGGCCCGCCCGTCCTCGTGCCCACGCGGTCGAGGACCGCGGCGACCGTTCCCCGCCCCGACAAGCCGTGAACCCTAGCTCCTGTAGTCGGCGTTCTCGGTGATGTACTCGTGGCTGCGGTCGGCCCCGAGAACCTCGCCGGCTGCGCTTCCCATGCCCAGGTCGAGCTCGATCTCGACCGCCCGCTCGTGCCGGGGGAAGTCGAGAGGCGGGCGGAAGGTGAGCCCGTCCGCCGGTGGCACGCTGGCGTAGAGCTCGGCGTCCTTAAGGTGCCGGTGGAGCGCCCGCTCGGTCGCGGCGTCGAGCCGCATCGCGCCCCGCTCGAAGATGGTCGAGCTCCCGAGGCGCAGCAGCACCCGCCCCGGGTCGAGGGAGAGGCCGATCCGAGCGGCGCACTTTCCCGCCGCGGCAAGCAGGCGACCCACGTTCGGGTCGTTCCCGTTCACGGCGCACTGGACGAGCGGGGAGTTGGCGATGGCCTTGCCCATCTCGCGCGCCGCGACGGCGTCCGGCGCTCCGCGGACCACGACGTGCACGACGTGGTGGACGCCCTCGCCGTTGCGAACGACGTCCTCGGCCAGGTCGCGGCATACGCGGGCGAGCGCCTCGCGGAACTGGCGGCGCTCGGGCGCCGGCTGCCGCATCGAGGCGAGCAGGACGACCGAGTCGGAGGTGCTCGTGTCCGAGTCCACGGTGATGTTCTGGAAGCTCGCCTCGACGGCCTCGTCGAGCGCGGTCCGGAGCTCGTCGCGGGGGACCGCGAGGTCGGTCATGAGGAACACGAGCATCGTGGCGAGGTTGGGCTCGATCATCCCGGCGCCCTTCGCGATGCCCACGATGCTCCCGTCCCCGACGACCGCGCGGCGCACCTTCGGGTACAGGTCCGTCGTGGTGATCCCCTCCGCGGCCGGGAGCGCGGAGGCGGACTGGAGGCCGCCGACGAGGGCCGGCAGGGCGGAGAGCATCGCATCGACCGGCAGCCGCCAGCCGATCACGCCCGTCGAGGAGGGCAGCACCTCCTTCGGACCCACCTGGAGGAGCGCCGCGGCCGCAGCCGCCACCTCCTCCGCAGCCTCGACGCCCCCGGGGGCGCAGACGTTCGAGATCTTGTTGTTGACGAGCACGGCGGCGAGTCGCGGTTCCTCGAGGCGCCTGCGTCCCACGACCACCGGCGCCCCCGGGAAGGCGTTGCGCGTGAACTTCGCGGCGAACGACGGCGTCGGCTCCTCGAGGGCGAGGAGGGTGAGCGTCATCTTCGCCGGCTTCGCGACCTCGGCGGGCGTGAACTCGATACGGGTGGTCGCCGCCCGGAACCCGTGCGGCAGCCGCGACTGGGTCTCGAGCCAGCGCCTGTGCTGGTCGCGGGAGTCGAAGGTAAGGAGTGTGCTCGCCATGACGTCATCCAATCCTCGCGCGGGCGCCGCGTCAACGAGGGGCAGCCCGTCCCCGCGGCGCTCGCCGCGCACCGAGGCCATCCGTGTCGAAACCCGTCCGGGCTGCCCCCTTCTGGCCGCCCCGCTTATATCCTCGACGAGCCCTTCGCGGCCTGCCAGCAGTTCACGCTTTCCAGCTCGCGCAACGAACCTTCACGGATCGGAGGAACCCATCATGAGGAATGTCGCACGCGCGCTCGCCGCGCTCTCGCTCGCCGCACCGCTCGCGGGCCGCGCCCAGCAAGCTCCCGCCCTGCCCTCGACCGCGCAGGTGCAGCAGGCCGCAAGCGCCGAGGGCCAGGCTGCCAAGACGGCTGCGGCCCAGGCCGGTAAGTCGGCCACGAGCGAGGCCAAGGCATCGGCAGGGAAGGCCACGGATGCGGCGAAGGCGCAGGCGAAGAGCACCGGCAAGCAGGTCACCGAGAAGGCCAAGACCGAGGGGAAGAAGCAGGTGAAGAAGGGCGGCGACACCGCCTCGAAGAAGCTCGGCACCGCGGGCGGCACCGTCGTCCCTCCGGCCGAGAAGGCCGGCGAGGGAGCCGTCGACAAGGGCGTCGACAAGGCCGCCGACAAGATGGGGATCAAGTAGGGCTGCCGGCGGCCCGACCCTGGTGCGCCGGGCCGCCGTTGTCCGCCCGTCAAAGGCCGCCCCTTCGGGGTAGGCGTGTCTTGCTCCCCGCGGCAGTACGCTTCATCCATGTCCTCGGACGGGTCGGCAGCCCCGGCTCCGGCGGCCCTCGCGCTCAGTCGAGCGAGCGGCGGCACGCTCGTGGTCCGCCTCGCCGGCTCCTGGCGCCTGGCCGGCGAGACGCCCGGGGTCGACGACGTGGAGCGGGAGCTCGAGGCCGAACCCGCCCCGCGCGTGTCGGTCGACGCGACCGCCGTGACGGCCTGGGACAGCGCCCTGGTGGTGTTCCTCACCCGGCTCCTCGCCGCCTGCAAGGCGCGCGGCGTCGGCATCGAGCGCGGCGGGCTCCCGGGTTCGCTCCAGCGCCTGCTCGAGCTCGTGCAGGAGCCGGCGATCCCGGCGACCCGGCCCGGGGAGAGGCCTCCGCTTCTCGAGCGGGTCGGCCTCCGCGCCATCACGTGGCGCGACCAGGCCCAGGAGGTGGCCGCCTTCGTCGGCTCCACGACGCTGGCGCTCGGGCGCTTCGGGACGCGGCGCGCGCGCTACCGCGGCATCGACCTCGGGATCCTCCTGCAGGGCGCGGGGCCGACCGCGCTTCCGATCGTCGCCCTCGTGAACTTCCTCGTCGGCATCATCCTCGCGTTCGTGGGGATCACGCAGCTGCGACGGTTCGGCGCGGAACACTACGTAGCGGACATCGTCGGCATCGCCGTCGTGCGCGACATGGGGGCGCTCATCACCGGCGTCGTGCTGGCGGGCCGCAGCGGCGCCTCGTATGCGGCCCAGATCGCGACGATGCAGGTCACGCAGGAGGTCGACGCGCTGCGCACGCTGGGCATCTCGCCGATCGAGTTCCTGGTCATTCCACGCCTCATCGCCCTCACGCTGATGATGCCGCTGCTCACCCTCTTCGCCGACGTGATGGGCGTGCTGGGCGGCGCCGCGGTCGGCACCACGATGATGCACCAGGCCTTCGCGTCCTACCTCCGCCAGACCTCGACGTCCGTCGTTTCCGGGGACGTCGTCGGGGGGCTCGTGAAGGGCGCCACCTACGGCGCGCTGGTGGCGCTCGCCGGCACGCTGCGCGGCATGCAGGCGGAGCGGAGCTCGGAGCGGGTCGGCGAGGCGGCCACCAAGGCCGTGGTGAGTGGAATCGTGCTCATCATCGGCGCCTGCGGCGTCTTCCAGTACGTCTTCTTCCTCTTCGGATGGTGACCGTGCCCGAAGCCGTCATCACCGCCCGCAGCCTCACGATGGCATTCGGCGAGCGGGTCGTCATCGAAGACCTCGACTTCGCGATCCGCCGCGGCGAGGTCTACGTGGTGATGGGCGGGAGCGGGTGCGGCAAGAGCACCCTCCTGCGCCACCTCCTCGGCCTCCAGGAGCCGGCCGCCGGCGAGGTGCTCTACGGCACGGAGAGCTTCACCGCGGCCTCGCAGCGAGAGCGCGAGCGCATGCTCCGGCGCGTGGGGGTCCTCTACCAGGGAAGTGCGCTCTGGACCTCGATGACGCTCGCCGAGAACGTGGCACTCCCCCTCCAGCAGTTCACGGGGCTGCCCGCGGCGCGCATCCGGGAGGTGGTCGAGCTCAAGCTCTCGCTCGTGGGGCTGCACGGGTTCGAGGAGTACTTCCCGTGGGAGCTGTCGGGCGGCATGCAGAAGCGGGCGGGGCTCGCCCGCGCCATCGCGCTCGACCCCGAGATCCTCTTCATCGACGAGCCGTCGGCGAGCCTCGATCCCCCGACCGGGCGGAGGCTCGACCGCCTGATCCTGGAGCTGAAGCAGGCGCTCGGCACGACCGTGGTCGTCGTCACCCACGACGTCGCGAGCATCCTGGGGATCGGGACGAGGGCCCTGTTCCTCGACGCCGACGCGAAGAGGGCCATCGCCGAGGGCCCTCCCGCAGAGCTCCGGGACGGCGGCCCGCCGCAGGTCCGGGCGTTCTTCGGACAGGGCCTGGTCGGGCACTAGGGAGGTCGCATGGCGCAGAAGTTCAACCCCAGGCTGGTCGGCGGCTTCGTGCTCGCGGCGTTCGCGCTCGCGACGGCCGTCGCCATCTTCCTGGGCAGCGCCCGGGTGTTCCAGCACAAGGTCCGCTTCGTCGTGGTCTTCGCCCAGGACCTCTCCGGCCTGGAGGTCGATGCCCCCGTGAAGTTCCGCGGCGTGCCGGTGGGGAGGGTGGCGAGCATCCACCTCTCCATGGGGTCCCCGAAGGAGCCCCTGCGGGAGCTCTTCATGCCGGTCGTCATCGAGCTCAACCAGTCCCGGCTCGCGGAGATGGGCGAGAAGACCGACCTCGGGGATCCTCGCATCATCCGCACGCTCGTCGAGCACGGGCTCCGCGCCCGGCTGGCGCTCGAGAGCTTCCTCTCCAACCGGCAGTACGTGGACCTCCAGATCGTTCCGAACGCGCCGCCGGCCCCGCCGCCGCCCTTCACCTTCCCCTACCCGGTCATCCCGGTGTACGTGGAACCGGGCCTCGCCTCTCTCCAGGCGGACGCGTCGAAGCTGCTGCTCAAGCTCCAGTCCCTGGACCTCGAGTCGCTCGTCGCCGATCTGCGCGTCGCGGCCTCCAACGTGGGGCGCGCCGCCAGCACGATCGACCGGGCCGCGGCGACCCTGGGGCAGGCAGGCGAGTCGCTTCCGGCGACGATTCACGACATGGACGAGGCGCTCGTCTCCATCCGCCAAGCGGCGCGGACGCTCGAGACCCAGGTGTCCCCGGTCGCGGCCGACGCCCGGGCCGCGCTCCAGCACCTCGGCGCCTCGCTCGAGCGCGTCGACGAGGCGGTCCGGGAGGTGAAAGGGGTCATCGAGCCGGGCGCCCCCATTCCTGCCCGGCTGGAGGAGGCGCTCTCCGAGCTCGCGCGCATGGCGCGGTCCATCCGGCTTCTGGCGGACAGCGTGGAGCGCAACCCCAGCGAGCTCGTGCGCGGACGTGCCGAGGTGAAGCCATGAGGATCTCTCGCCCCTCCCTTGTGCTCGTCGCGCTCCTCGGGACGGCCTGCCTGAACCCGCGGCCGGACACCTCGCGCTACTACACGCTGTCGGCGGACCGCGTCCAGCCGCCTCCCGGGCGCCGGGTCGTCGCCGCCCTGGGGCTCGGCCCGGTCGTTCTGCCGCCGTACCTGGATCGGAGCGAGTTCGCGCTGCGGATCGGGCCCGACGAGATCGCCTACGCGAGCGACGAGCGCTGGGCCGCGCCGCTCGCGGACCTCTTCGCCCGGGCGCTCGCGGAGGACCTGCGGGCCCTCGTCCCTGCCGCGCAGGTGGTCCCGTGGCCCTATTCCCCGGCGTCGCCGCCCGACATCTCGGTCGCCGTGGACGTCCTCCGCTTCGAGGCCGACGCGAGCGGCAAGGTGTCGTTCGAGGCGCGCTTCTCGCTCCGGGGCGGCGGGAAGGTCCTCGCCCAGGGGGAGACCCGATTCCAGGAGTCCGTGACCGCGCGCGACACCCCCGCGGCCGCGGCGTCCCTGAGCCGGGCCATCGCCGCGCTCGCGCGGGACGTGGCAGACGCCGCCGCTGGCGTTCCCCGGCCCTGACCGCGGGCGACTCCTCCCGCGCACGGGCCGGGCCGACCGGGTATAAGGGACGGGTGCCGGCGCGCTCCCTGCGCTTTGCTCCGCCCATGGCCGCGCTGGCGCTCGCGGCCTGCGGCCCTCTCGAGCACACCGCCGTCCGCAAGGAACTCCTGCACCCCGCGACCGGCCGGGCGAGCGGGCCGCTGCCCGCGAAGGGCGACGACGACCTCCGCGTGGCCGTCTACGGGGACGCGCAGGGCAATCGCCCCGTCCACCGGGCCGTGGTGGACGCCATCGCGAGAGAGCACCCGGACCTCGTGCTCTTCGCGGGAGACGCCGTGGACTGCCTCCCGGTGGGCCACATGCCGGACCTGGGCGGATGGGAGTACGCCATCCCCTTCTGGCCCCAGTACGTGCGCGACTACCCGGCCGTGTCGCTCGCGAGCATCGTCCCCTTCCCGGCGCTCATCCACCAGGGACTCTTGAGTCCGCTCGCCCCGCCTCGCGACGCCGCGGGCCTGAACGGCTTCCTCGAGGACTCGGCCCCGCTGCGCAACGCGGGGGTCCCGTACTTGTTCGTCGCCGGGAACCACGACCAGTACCACCGGGCCGACCGCGACGACTTCGCGCTCTACTTCCGGCCGTCAACGGCGCCGGACGCCGCGACCGCAGAGCTCTGGTACTCCGTCGACCTCGGACGATGGCGCTTCGTCGTCCTCGACACCGGGTCCGACCTCCTCGGCGCACCGGACCCCATGCCCGTCGGCGGCGCCCAGCTCGCCTGGCTCGACCGCGAGCTCGCGGAGGCCGCGGAGAAGGGGATGCACGTCATCGTGGTCCTGCACATCCCGCCGTTCTCGTCCGGGCGCGAGGAGCGGGGTGCGCCGTGGGTCGCGAGCCGCGTCGTGGAGGGCGTCCTCGACAAGCACCCGGTGGCCCTCGTGCTTTCCGGCCACGTCCACGCCTACGAGCGCCTGGAGCGCCCGGGCTACGGGGGCCGGGCCGTCACCTACGTCGTCTCGGGCGGGGCCGGCGGGCGCTTCTTCCACGCCCGCAAGGAGCGGGATCCCCGCTCGGTCGTGTTCGTGGAGGAGAGGAGGCACTTCCTGCTCCTCGATCTCGGCCCGGACAGCATCCGCGGGCGGATGGTCCCGGTGGTCCCCGGCCAGCCCGGCCATGCGAGCGCGCCCGGGGACGAGTTCACGATCGACTTGAGGTAGTCGTCCGGCCGTCGCTATTTCACGTGGACGAAGTCCCACCGGCCGGTGATCCCGGCCTCCCAGGCCGACTGGTAGATCCCGGTGAAGGGCATCTGCAGCGCCACCATCCGGAACTCGACTCCGACGGCGAATGGCTCCGGCCGCCACACGAGGGCGCTCGCGGCTCCCAGGAACCCGACGCTGAACTGGCTGATGGTGTTCGTGACCCCACCGACGGTGGTCTTCACGAGCACGTCGTAGAGGCCGACCCCGACGCGGAACCGGAACCAGTCGATGTCCCAGCCCGGGCCGAGGACGAAGCCCCAGGCCCAGTTCGAGTTGCTCGCCCAGGTCGTCACCACCTGACCGCCGGCGGTCGTCGCGTACACCGTCTTGCCGCTCGAGATGATCGGAACGTACGAAATGTCGAAGAACGGGTGCGTGAAGTGCGGCCCGCGATACGCGAAGGTGAGTGCGAAGCCCGCGCCGCCGTTCGACCAGCCGAGGTTCGCCGTGTCGAGCGCCGGGTACGCCAGCTGGCCGTAACCGACGAAGAGGTCGACCTCCCAGTCCTGTGGCGTCTTCTCCTCGGGCGCGGGGGCGGACGTCGCGGGCACGGGCGCCTCGGCGCGGGCGGCGGTGGCTGCGACGAGCGCAAGGGCGAGGGCGAAGCGTCTCACGGCGAGCCCGCCAGGGTGGGAGGGTATTGCGGCGGCGTGCCCACGACCTCGTAGCGCTGGTTCAGGAGGCCGAGGTAGTTCGTGAGCATGCCGTTCGGCCCTTGGTTGGGCCCGTTCGTCGTCAGGAACGCGTCGATCGTGGCCGGGTCGTTGATGGTCCAGAATCCCACGAAATGGCCGGTGCTCTGGAGCGAGTTGACCTCACTCTGCATGGGGCCGCGCGTGTACCGCGGCATCCAGGCGACGCAGCCCAGGCTGGTGACGTCGGAGGAGTTCTCCTCGACGAGGCAGCGCTGGTAGGTGCTGTTGATCTGCCCGCTCTGCTGCTCGGACTGGTACGTGTTCACAGAGTCGGAATCGGGGAGCCCGATCACTCCGCGCACCGAGACGGTATTGCTCCCGGGGAAGAGGCAGCGCTTCCCGGCGGGCGGCCAGGTCGCGGGCGTGAACCCGGCCGGCAGCGGGTTCGGCGGCGGGTTGCAGCGGACGTAACCGTCGTTCGTCGGGTCGGTGAGGTTCGGCGGCCGCTCGCCGTCCAGGGCCGCGAGGATGTTCGCCACCGGCAGGATCACGCTGCTCGTCTTGCTGTCGAGGTAGAGGGGGACCTTCGTCCGCGCGAGGATGTAGCCGATCATGTCGACGACCCGCGGGATCACCTCGCCGTTGCGGAGCCGGCAGTCGGCGGTGAGCTGCTCGTAGGTGTAGTCCTCCACCTGCCCGGTGCAGTAGACGCCCTGCACGACGCCGGGATTCAGGCTGAGGTGGAAGAAGACGGGGACGTTGTCCTTCGTCAGCCGGGTGTCGACCTCGAGGTACTCGCCGCCGAGTTGCGTCGCGAGGATGGACGTCTCGGGCGTGTTCTCCGAGATGCCGCAGTTGTCGGTCGTCTGGCAGCCCCCGTGGTGGACCCCGACGAGGAAGGACGGGACTGCGGAGCACGTGGGGTTCGGAGGTTGGGCACAGGGAGGTAGCCGCGACTTCCGCGGCTGCACCCAGGTCACGGTGAGCGGGTCGCCGGGCAGGTTCTCGCCGTTGCCCGTCGCGCCAGCCAAGGTCACCGGGATGTTCAGGGGAGCGTGCGCCGGAATCGGCTGCGTCGCGTCCCAGGCCGGTGCGCCGCAGACGTAGTCCGCGACCGACTGCGGCTGGACGAAGAGGCGCACCAGACCGGTGGTGGTGGGGTCGGGGTTGTTCGTGTCGAGGTAGCGCCAGTACCCCTCAAGCACGAGCTGCGTCTGCGTCGTCGCGGGGGAGACGACCGGGGATGCCGAGGGCGGAAGGCACCCTGCCTGCAGGATCGCGAAGGCGTAGTGGTCGGCGGCCAGGATGGAGACCGACGCGTTCACGCGCGTGATGGGCGCCTGCCCGGCCGTCGTGACCCTGTCGCCTGCCAGGTCGCCCCACTGGCTCGCGTGGACGACGACCGGCGACCCGAACCGGCTCGTCGTGTCGTAGACGCCCTCCAGCGCGTCCTGGAGGAGGTAGGGGTTCGGGACCGGCGTCGACAGCGCGAGGAGCCCTCCTGCCTGGAAGGTCGGCGGCGTCGGGCTCGTCCGCGACACGCAGGCCGCAGAGGTGAGCGCGCAGAGCGCGAGCGCGATTTTCCGGCCGTTAGAATTCATATCCAGCGAGCAGGCCCAGGTACCAGATCTTCGCCGAGCTGACCGGTTCGCTCTCCGGGGTCGCCTCGACGTTGAACCAGATCGGGTAATTGGTCGCCGTGTGATAGAGGGACACGCCGTAGTAGATGACGCCCTTCATCTTGGGCGAGTACTCCATGATGAGAGACGCCCCGAAGCCCTGGTACGCCGGGGCGTTCGGGCTGAGGACCAGGCTCCCGAGCTGGGCTGCCTGATACACGGACAGATACGTCTCGATCTGCAGGGTGAGCCAGGAGTCCTTCGTGACCTGGAGGCCGCCCTTCACGCCCGGGTTCACCATCACGCCCCACCCCAGGGCGTTGAACGAGCTCGTCTCGATGAACGCCTTGCCGAGCGCGCCGATCCACCCGACCGCGTGCACCATGAGCCCGAGGCTGAAGGGCCCCGCCTTCGCGGCCCAGGTGGCCCCGACGCCGAGCTGGTTGTAGAGGATGATCGTCTCGAGGCCGGCGTCGAGGGTGAAGCCGGCGCCGAGGCCGCGGCGGTAGTCCGCCGTGAACATCGGGGCGATCTGCCACAGGCCCCCGACGGCCCAGCGGTCCTTCCCGGCCTCCGGTCCCTGTGGGTAGTAGATGAACCCTTGCTCCGGGTAGACCCAAGGCGCCGGCTTCGGCGGGGGCGCCGGCTCGACAACGACGGTCGTCGTCTTCTCCTCGACGACCTTCTCCTGGACGACCGTCTGCGGGGCCGGGCCGGGCGCATCGGCGAAGGCCGGGCGCGCCATGAGGGCCGCCGCGAGGAGCGCGGGGCGTGCGAATCGGCTTCTCAGAGGATCGCGCGTCAAGAGGTGCTCGGTGTCCCGAAAAGTTTCGCTTGTGTAACCGACCCCCGCAAAAGCGTCTATCCAAAACCGGCCTGTACCCCTCTGGGACGACGACGAAGTTAACGGTTGGTGGATGACGCAAGACGCCAAGGGCCGCCCACCGGGGGGGCACCGCTCGCGCGCATTCCCTTCGGTATCCCTCGGCGTTCGGTGACCCACACGGGGCACTACACAGGCTCGCGGCTCCGGCGCAACGTCCTCTCGAGTCGTACGGGCACACTTCAGGAGGAGAGGACACCGTGATCGACCATTTCACGCTCAAGGTGAGCGACGGCGCGAAGAGCAAGGCTTTCTATGCGGCGGCGCTTCGGCCCCTCGGCTACGCCGTGGCCATGGAGTTCGGCTCGTCCTGCGGCCTCGGCGTGGGCGGCAAGCCCGACCTGTGGCTCGCCGAGGACCCGGGCAGCGTTCGCGCCACGCACTTCGCGCTCCACACCCGGCACCGCAAGGTGGTGGATGACTTCTACGCCGCCGCTCTCGCCGCCGGCGCGCGCGACAACGGACCGCCCGGGATCCGCAAGGACTACCACCCGAACTACTACGCGGCGTTCGTGCTCGATCCCGACGGGCACAACGTCGAGGTGGTGTGCCACGCGCCCGTGCGCGCGGTCGCCCGCAAGCCCGCCCGGAAGCGCCCCGCGGCGCGCGCCCGGGCAAAGAAGCGCGCGCGTCGCTGACCCTAGCGTCGCTCCTCGGGCTGGGCGTCCGTCCCGGGCCGCTTCGTTGCGTCGGGCTCCGCCGGCGCCTCGTCGTCGTCGAGCATCCGGTACTTCGGACCCTCCGGGTCGTCGTACTGGCCGCTTTTCACGGCCCAGAGGAAGCCGAGCCAGGCGACGGCGCCGAGCGCGAGGGAGATGGCGATGAGGAAGCCGAGGTCCATACGTCACCCCCCGCGCGCGGGGATCGCGCGCCGGATCCGCAGCGAGTTCGCGACCACGAACGCCGAGCTCGCCGCCATCGCCGCG
>DATKJV010000028.1:0-65574 GCA_035543235.1 Anaeromyxobacteraceae bacterium
CAGTCGAATTTGTCGCCGGGCTTGCGCAGCGCCAGCCCCACGGCCACCGCGGCCTGGGGTGCGACGTCCATGATGAACGCCGGGTCGAACTTGCGGTTGTCGATCTCGATCCGCTTGAAGGGGTTCATGATCTCCACCGGCACGCCCACGCGCGTCTCGATGGTCTTGAAGAGCGCCGGCACCTTGGCCGTGCCGCCCGAGAGGTAGACGCGTGAGAAGTTCGCGTCGGCCGCGGTGCCCGCGTAGAAGTCGAGCGAGCGCTGAATCTCGCCCGCGACCTGCTCGGCCACCTGGCCCATCACCCGCTCCACGTCTTGCGGCACGACCGCGTCTTGCTCGCCGCCGCGGCCGCCGACCTTGAGCGCCTCGGCCTCTTCGTACGAGACGTTGAGCTGCTTCTGAATCTCTTCCGTGAACTGGTTGCCGCCGATGGTGACGTCGCGCGTGAACGTCGTCACGCCGCCCGAGAGAATGTTGATGTTCACGACCGCCGCGCCCGCGTTGATCAGGACGACGGTCTCTTTCTCGGGCACGTCGTAGTTCGCCGAGAAGCAGTTCTGCACCGCGAAGGCGTCGACGTCGACCACCACCGGGTTGAGCCCCGCCTCCGAGACCACCGAGGTGTAGTCGTTGATCATGTCCTTCTTGGCGGCGACCAGCAGCACGTCCATCTGGCCGGTGCCGGTGTCGACCTCGGGCGGGGTGAGGATCTGGACGTCGATGTTCACGTCCTTGACGTCGAAGGGGATGTACTGCTCGGCCTCCCACTGGATCGACTCGTCGAGCTCCTCCTGCGACATCCGCGGCAGCGAGATCTTCTTGATGATGACCGAGTGTCCGCGAACGCCGATGGCCACCTCCTTGGCCTTCACGCGCTGCTGCGCCACGAGCTCCTGGATGGCCTGGACGATGGCCGCGGAGTTCATGAGCGCGCCGTCGACGATGGCCTCGGGCGGCAGCGGGGCCGCTCCGTAGGCGAGAAGCTGGTGCCCGTGCTTCGTCTCCTTGAGGTGAACGAGCTTCACGCTCGAGGAGCCGATGTCGAGACCGACGGCCAGTTTGCTCTTCGCCATCGCGTCCCCCTAGGACCGCCGCGCGCCGCGCGCCTGCGAGCCCGACGGGTCCCTGCGGGAGTCGGCGCCGGCGGCCATTCGACGCGCCGAGAGGCTCCCGAAGACCTTCTGCTTGTCGGCCGGCTGCAGCCCGAGCGCCAGGATGATCTTGCGCATCGTGTCCACCCGACACTCGAGCCCCGCCTCCACGCGCGTCACCGTGAGTGCCGACACCCCCGCCTTTCGGGCGAGCTCCGCCTTGGTCAAGAGGAGCTCCTCTCGGAAGCGCCGCACGTTGTTCGGCGCGCGGCTGCGTCCGGAAATCCCGGACCGAGACGTTCGAGCGGGCATGCGAGGTCACGGTACGACGGTGCGTGAGGCGAGATCAAGAAAGCTCCATAGGCTCCAGTATCGGTTCCTGTGGGAGAGCGAGCCATCCCTTTCCTCAACTGATACATCATTTGCGCTAGTTGTCGCCCGGGACGTCCCGGACCGCGGGCGGCCGCTCCCTACGCGACGATCCCGTATTCCTTGATCTTGTAGAGGAGCGCCCGGTACGAGATGTCGAGCAGCTCCGCGGCGCGGGTGCGGTTGCCCCCGGTCTGCTCGAGTGCCTTCCGGATGAGCTGCTCCTCCACGGAGCGAATGGCGCGCTTCACGGAGAGGCTGCCGGTGGGGAGCGCGACCGGCGCCACCGGGCGCGGCGCGGATCGGAGCTCGTCGGGGAGGTCCTCCTCGCCGAGCTCGCTCCCCTCGGCCAGAACCACGGCGCGCTCTACCACGTGCTCCAGCTCGCGCACGTTGCCCGGCCAGCGGTAGGCCCCGAGCGCCTCCATGGCGGCCGGCGAGACGCCCGACAGTGGCGCGTCCGGGCGCAGGCTGCGGTACTTGACGAGGAAGTGGCGCACGAGCGGCGCGATGTCCTCGCGCCGCTCGCGGAGCGGCGGCAGCCGGATGCCGACCACGTTGAGCCGGTAGAACAGGTCCTCCCGGAACTGCCCCTCCTTCACGGCCCGCCCGAGGTCGCGAGCCGTCGCCGCCACCACCCGCACGTCCACCTTCTCGGCACGCGTGTCGCCCACCCGCCGGACCTCCTCCTCCTGGAGGAACCGGAGCAGCTTCACCTGGAGCTGGGGCGGGAGCTCGCCGATCTCGTCCAGGAACAGGGTTCCCCCGTCGGCCTCCGCGGCGAGGCCCTTCTTGTCCCGCGAGGCGTCGGTGAAGGCGCCCCGGACGTGGCCAAAGAGCTCGCTCTCGATGAGGTCGGCCGGGATGGCGCCGCAGTTCACCGCCACGAAGGGGAAGCTCGCCCGGGGCGAGAGCTCGTGGACCGCCCGCGCGACGAGCTCCTTCCCCGTGCCGGACTCGCCGGTGAGCAGGACGGTCGCCTTGAGGGGCGCCACCTTGCGCACCTGGCGGATCACGTCCTGCATGGCAGGGGAGCCGCCGACCAGGTTCTCGAAGCGGTAGCCGGCGGCGAGCTCGGTGCGCAGGCGCCGGTTCTCCCGGGCGAGCCGCTCGCGCTCCTCCGCCTTGCGGAGCACCAGCACGACCTCGTCGGGCTTGAATGGCTTCGAGACGTAGTCGTAGGCGCCGGCCTTCATCGCCTCGATGGCGGTGTCGTGCGTTCCGTAGGCGCTCATCACGATGAAGGTGAGGTCGGGCCGGGCCTCGAGGGCCTTCCGGAGGAGCGCAAGCCCGTCCATGCGGGGCATGCGGACGTCGGAGAGGACGAGGTCGTAGTCGCGGGCGGCGAGCTCCTTCAGCGCGTCCTCCCCGTTGGCGACCGTGCGCACCTCGTAGCCGCGCTCCTTCAGGATCACGGCGAGGAGGTGGCGCATCGCTTCTTCGTCGTCGACGACGAGGACGTTGCGGAAAGCCACGGCTCGACTCTACACGAGGGGCGCGCGATCCCCGAAGTTCGCGGCTGCGCCCCCCGCGGCGAGGAGGGACAGGACGACGACGGCGCCGCCGCCAGGGGCGTTCGCGGCCTCGATGGAGCCCCCGAAGGTCTCCGCGATCCGGTGGCAGATGGCGAGCCCCAGTCCCGTGCCCTCCCCCGGGTCCTTGGTCGTGAAGAAGGGATCGAAGATCCGGGGGAGGTCCGCCGGCGCGAAGCCCGGTCCGGTGTCGGCGACCTCCACCCGCACGCGCGGGCCTTCCGCGCGCGCCGCCACTCGAACGCGGCCGACCCCGCTCATGGCGTCGCCGGAATTGAGGAAGAGGTTGAGGAAGAGCTGGGCGAGGTGGTGCTCGTCGGCGAGGACGAGCGGGAGCTCGACGGGGACATCGAGGTCCACGTCCACGCCGCGGAACCGCGCCTGCACGCGCGCGAGACGCAGCGCCGCGTCGACCGCCGCGTGGAGCCCGACGGGCCTGAGCGTGAGCGGCGCCGGCCGCGCGAAGTCGAGGAGGTCGCGCACCGTTCGGTCGATGCGCCCCGCCGCCGCGGCGATGCGCTGGATGGCCTCCTGGAGCTCCGGATCCGCGGCCTGCGGAAGGCGCGAGCGGGCCACCTCGGCGTACCCGGCGATGGCGCCGAGGGGGTTGCCGATCTCGTGTGCCAGCCCTGCCGCGAGACCGCCCACGGTGGCGAGCTTCTCCGAGCGAAGCAGCGACTCCCGAGCCTCGGCGAGGGCCCGGTTCGCCGCCGTCAGCTCCTCCACCTTCGCGGCGAGCCGGCTGCGCTCCTCGCCGAGCTCGGCGGCGAGCCGCTCGAAGGCGACCGCGGCCCGGTCGAGCCCGAGACCGCCCTCCCCGAGGATGGGCAGCCGTCCCGGTGCGGCCGCCGAGAGGGTCGAGGCCGCCTCCAGGATGCGCTCCACCGGGCGCGCGACGAGCCGGCCGAGCATCGCCGACCCGGCCACGGCCACGAAGAGGGAGACGCCGCCCACCGCCGCTGCGAGGGCGACGGGACTCGGGCGCCCGGTCCCCATGAGCACGAGGAGCGCCGCGAGCAGGAGCAGCCCTCCGACGGCGACGGCCGAGGCGATGGCCAGGGCGAGGAGGATGCGGGTGCCGCGGGCGCGCATCTTTCAGCGGAACAGGGCGAGGGACGGGATGGCGGCGGCGAGGAGGCCGTTCAGCCATAGCCACTCGAGCGCCCCGGCGGCGAGGAACGGGCCGAACGGGACCGCGTGCCGGGGCGGCACCCACCGCTCCTCGCCTCCCTCCTCCGGGGGCGCATCGCCCGGTGCGGCCTGCGCGCCGCCCTCGGCCCTGCCGAGCAGGATCAGGATCACGCCGACCACCGTCCCCTGGACGGACGCGAGGAGGACCACGGGGAGAAGCGCCTTCGCTCCGAGCCATGCCCCGATGCCGCCGAGCAGCCACACGTCCCCGAAGCCGAGCGCCTCCTTCTTGAGCGCCTTCTCGCCCAGGAAGGCGACGAGCGCGAACGACCCCCACCCGACGGCGGCGCCCAAGGCGGAGCTCGCGAGCGAGGCCGGCCCGGCCCCGAGGGCCGAGACGGCGAGGCCGGCGCCGAGGAGGGGCACGGTGATGGCGTGGGGGAGGAGCCAGGTGTCGAGGTCGATGAACGACAGGGCGAGGAGCGCGGCGGAGAAGGCGAACTCCGCGAGCGCCGCGGTGGAGAGGCCGTGGCGGTGCCAGGCGACGAGCGCCGCGAGTCCCGCGAGCAGCTCGACGAGCGGGTAGCGAAACGAGATGGGCGCGCGGCAACCGCGGCACCGGCCCCGGAGCGCCACCCACGAGAGGATGGGCACGTTGTCGAACCACGCGATGGGCGCGAGGCAGCGCGGGCAGCGCGAGCCGGGCCGGACGACGGAGAGCCCGGCGGGGACGCGGGCGACGACGACGTTCAAGAAGCTCCCGACGACCGTGCCGAGCGCGAACGACCACAGGGCGCCGAACCATCGGAGCGGCTCCGGGAGCTCGATCAAGCGCTCTCCGGCGCCCGGGGGGCCTCTCCGGCCGCGCGCCCTTCCTCCAGCCGGCGCATGAAGAAGTCCTCGAGCGTCTCCCGGTGGGGCGCGAGCGACACGAGCGCTCCCCCGGCCGCGAGCACCGCCGCGACCGCCGCGTTGGCGGTCTCGAGGTCCGGGAACGAGAGCCCGAGGCGGTCTCCCTCCTGCGAGAGCAGCCGCCCGCCTGCGAGCGGCTCCCGCGCGCGCCCGGGGGCGTCGACGACCGCCTCGACGCTCTGCACGCGCGGGGAGAGGAGGTCGTGAAGGCGGCCGACGTCGCGGAGCTTCCCGCCCAGGATCACCCCGACGCGGTCGGCGAGCGCCTCGACGTCCGGGAGGATGTGGGTGGAGAAGAACACGGTCTTGCCGCGCCTCTTGAGCTCCAGGATGAGGTCGCGGACCTCCTTGCGCCCGATGGGGTCGAGGCCGCTCATGGGCTCGTCGAGGACGACGAAGGCGGGGTCGCCGACGAGCGCCTGTGCGATGCCGAGGCGCTGCTGCATTCCCTTCGAGTACTTTCGGATCTGGCGGTCCGCGGCATCGGAGAGGCCTACGAGCCCGAGGAGCTCGTCGCAGCGCGCCTCGAGGGCGGCCTTCGCCACGCCGGAGAGCGCACCGAAGAAGCGCAGCGCCTCCCGCCCCGTCAGGAACTCGTAGTAGCTCGGGTTCTCCGGGAGGTAGCCAATCCGCCGCTTGGCGTCGGCCGACGGGATGGGCGCGTCGAAGATGAACGCCCGGCCCGAGGTCGGGAAGATGAGCCCCATGAGCATCTTGATGGTGGTCGTCTTGCCCGCGCCGTTCGGCCCGACGAAGCCGAAGATCTCGCCCTCGTGAACGGCCAGGCTCACGTCCCGCACGGCCTGGACGCGGCGGCGACGGACGCCCACCTCGAACGTCTTGGTGAGGCTCTCGGTTCGGAGGATGGTCTGCATCGCGGCGATGATCGGGCCGTCCCCCGGGGCTGTCAAAGCTGGGGCCGCCCGACCCGGGGTGACGAAAAACGGCAGCCCCACCCCCCTTTCGCGTCAGAGAATGTCAACGTCATTCCTCGCCCGGTCACGGATCTTCAGACGATTGCGCGGCCGCTCACTTGGCACCGCACGTGCTTTAGTCGCCTCGCGAGATTGACCCGGCGCCCCGAGGCTCCGGGTTCCCGTCGGCGGGGAGGTGGTTTCCCTTCCGACCTCCACCCACGGAGGGCAGTGACAATGATGAAGAAGGCTGCGAAGGGCTTCACCCTCATCGAGCTCATGATCGTCGTCGCCATCATCGGCATCCTCGCGGCGATCGCGATCCCCAACTTCCTGAAGTACCAGCTGCGCGCGAAGTTCGGCGAGCTCCCCACGAACATCAACGCCTGGTTCAAGGCGGAGGAGTCGCTGCGCCAGTCCGAGCGCACCATCCCGGTCGCCGCCGGCGGCGACGGCGTCACGACGGGCCGCTACTTCCAGACGGGCGCGATCCCGAATGCCTGCGTCCCCGGGACGAGCAAGAACGCCTGGCTGCCGGCCGACTACACGAAGGCCCAGGCGGTCGACTGGGTCGTCGAGGGCCAGACCTACGGCTGCTACAACAGCCTCGCGGTGGGCGGCGCCCCGGCGGTCGCGAACTTCGGCACCGCGCTCACGCTCTGGTCCGTCTCGGACATCGACGGCGACGGCATCCAGGCCTGCGAGGCCCTCTACAACCCGCAGCTGAACTCGCTTGGTGGCGTCGCCCAGGCGCCGAACGATGCCGGCAACGCCCAGTGCATCACCTGGGCGACCGCCAGCACCGCCGGCAACACGAAGTACGCGATGCCGCTCCGCGGCCCGGACGACGCGACCTTCTAGTCGGTTCCTGGACGCAAGGTCGAATCGCGACCTAGACTGGAAGGGCCCCCGGCGACGGGGGCCCTTTCCTTTTCTCGCATGCTCGCCCTGCGCGCCCTCGTGTTCCTGGCCCTCGCGGCAGCCACCGGCCTCGCCGCGAGCCGCCTCCCGCAGGTGGGCGAGACGCCCTACGACGTCGAGGCGGTCCCGCGGGCCGGGGTCCTCGGGTGGATGTTCCTCGGCAACCGGACGCTCGCCGCCAACCTGAACTGGCTGCGCGCGGTCCAGTACATCGGCGAGCCGAGGGCCAACGAGCGGGGATGGGACAAGCTCTTCCCGCTCGTCGACGTCGTAACGGACCTCGACCCCGGCCACGGCTACGCCTACCAGGTGGCGGGGACCATCCTCGGGAGCGTCGGCCGCGTGAGCGAGTCGAACCGCATCCTCGAGAAGGGCACGAGGGAGGTCCCCAACCGCTACATCCTGCCCTACCTCCGCGCCTTCAACGCCTTCTACTACGACGGCGACTGGACGACCGCAGGCCACTTCGCCGAGGTCGCGGCGCGCACGCCCGGCGCCCCCGAGCACGTCCGCCAGAACGTCCTCGCTTACTACGTGAAGGGCAGGCGCGCGGACGCCGCCATCGCCTTCCTCGAGCGCTCCCTCGAGGAGGCCAAGGACCCGGACACGCGCAAGGCAGTCGAGTCCCAGCTCCGCCAGGCCTTCGTCGAGCGCGACGCCGCCCAGCTCGACGACGCGGTCGCGGCGTGGCGGCGGCGGTACTTCATCGGCCCCCTGGCGGTCGAGCAGCTCGTCACGGCCGGGCTTCTCGAGACCCTTCCCCCGGACCCCGCCGGCGGCCGCTGGTACGTGGACGCCGATGGCCGGGTCCATTCCACCGCGAACCCCTTCCGGTTCGCGAAACCCGATCCCAACCGGCCGCGCGAGCCGGGCGTGAACCCGGCCGCGTACGGAGGTCTCGCTCGATGAGACAGGTGGCGGCGATCACCTTCGTCACCGTTCGAGAGGTCCTGCGCCGCAAGGTGCAGGTGAACCTCCTCCTCTTCGGCTCGCTCGTCATCCTGGCGAGCCTGATGATCTCCCGGCTCACCATCGGAGAGCAGCACCGCATCCTCTCCGACCTCGGCCTGTCGGCCGCGACAGCCATCGGGACGCTCATCGCGGTCTTCGTGGGCTCGTCGCTCGTCGCGGGCGATATCGAGCGCCGGGTGCTGCAGCCGGTGGTGGCGAAGCCTGCCACCCGGACCCAGTACCTCCTCGGGCGCTACCTCGGGCTGTCGGTCGCCCTGGTCCTCAACCTCGCGCTCATGGCGGTGGTCCTCGCGGGCGTGCTCTGCATCGAGGCGGAGTCGCTCCGGCCGCTCGACGCGAGCCTCCTCGCCGCCCTCCTCATGCTCGGGCTGCAGCTCCTCGTCGTCGCCGCGGTCGCGATCCTCTTCTCCTCCGTGACGAGCACCACGCTCGCGGCGATCTTCACGCTGGCCCTCGCCGTGGCGGGCCACCTGACGAGCGAGGCGCGCGCGCTCTGGCAGGGCGAGTCGTCGACGTGGATCCCGAAGGCCATCTGGTACGCCGTGCCGAACCTGACCGCCCTGTCTCTGAACGGCGCGGTCATCTACCACAAGCCGGTGCCCGCCAGCGCCTGGACGGCGGCGCTCTACGGCGCGCTCTACGCGGCGGCGGCGCTCGCGCTGGCATCGCTCTCGTTCGAGCGCAGAGACCTCCGGTAGCAAGCGATCTTGGTCTACGGTCGCTCGGGTCCCGCCCTGTGCAAAATGTTCAGAGTGCGCCACCGCGTGCGTGTATGCGTCCCTCGGTCGCCGTAGGCGCGGGACGCCAACGCCCTGGAAGCACGGGGCTTTCCGCGAACCCCTCCGGCGGCGATCGCGCCCGGCCCTTGCATCGAATGCCGGCGAGGAACCGAGCGATGCCCCGCCGCCAGTCCGGATTCACCCTCCTCGAGCTCGCGATCGCCATCGCCATCAGCGTGACCCTCGCCGTCCTCGCCTACACGAACCTGTGGAGGCTCCGCCCGCGCGCGAACCTCGCGGACGCGTCGAGCCAGCTCGCGGCCCTCGTGCACGGCGCCCGGCAGCAGGCCCTCGCGACCGGCCACAACGTCGCGGTGCTCGTCTTCCCCGACTACGCGGGGCCCAACAGCACCGGGCGCGTCGTCGTCTACGAGGACGGGGACTTCAACCTCTTCAGCGCCGCGGCGAACCCGAACTTCACGACCCTCAACCCGGGCTCTCCCGCTTCCGGGCCGAACAGCACCATCATCGCCACCTGGGACGTGCCGTCTACCGTGACCATCGGGCCCGTCACGGGCGCGGGCGCGACCGCGGCCCTCCCGGCGCCGTACGCCACGATCCCCGTGAACGTCGACTGCTCCTTCTGCGGGAACCTGCCGGATCGCCGGGGCGCCGTCGTCTTCGACGCCCGCGGGTTCGCCACCTTCTACAACAACGTGGGGCTCGCCCTGCCGAACACGACGGGCGGCTCCCTCTCTCTCGCCGCCCCCGACGTCTCCGGACAGCGGACGCTGCTCGTCACTGCGCAGACGGGCTCGGTGAGCCTGTGGAACCAGGGAGGCTAGGGACACCGTGAGCGCGCGGCGCGGAGAACGGGGCACGACGCTCGTCGAGGCGCTCGTCGCGGTCGTCATCCTGCTCATCGCGGCCCTGGGCACGATCGCGCTCCACACCCAGGGACAGCGGATGGAGGCAGAGGCGCGCGGGATCACCCGCGCGACCGCCATCGCGCAGGACCTGATGAGCCAGATCGAGACGTGGGCCTACACCGACCCCCGCCTCGCCGACGCCAACGCGGGGAACAACCAGGACTTCGCGGACAACGCGGACCTCTTCGAGTCCCAGACCCCGCCCCCGTTCGACCACGCCGAGGTGGACCTCACGCTCAACGGCCTCTCCTTCAACGGCATCCAGGGGCCGGGGTCGTTGGCCCCGGTCTCCTACATCGGCGCTCCATGCGACGTGGGGATCCAGGGCTGCTACGAGCGGTACTGGAACGTGTCGACGACGGACGCGGCCGGGAACCTCATCGACGCGAACGCGAACGGCATCGCCGACGGCATGCACGTCTCGGTCATCGTCCGCTGGCAGGAGGGGGCGACCTGGCACCGCATCGTCCTCGTCGGCTTCCTCGTGAACCCGCTGGACAGCCTATGACCCGAAGGTCCCCGCGCGCCGGGAGGGGCTTCACCCTCGTCGAGCTCCTGATCGGCCTCGTCGTGTCCGCGATCACGGTGGCCGCGGCGCTCTCCCTGCTTCTCGCGCAGAAGCGGGCCTTCCAGGGCTCGAGCGCCGACCGCGCCCTGCAGGAGACGGGGCGCATGGCGCTCGAGCACATCTCCGAGAACCTGCGTCTCGCCGGCTACGGCATCGAGCCGCCGATGGTCTTCGACTTCGGTCTCATGGCGAACGTGCCGATGGATCGCGCTCCGCCGATCGGCGTGCCGGTGAACTTCGGCGGCGACGCCGCCGGGGTGTCGGGCTTCGCCTGCGCGGCGCCGGTCACGTGCCGCGACCACGCCGACCAGCCCGACGAGCTCGCCTTCCAGTACCGGGATCCGGCCTTCAACCGTCCGCTCCTGCTCGCGAACGTGAACTCGCTCGTCATCTCGCTCGTGAGCCCGATCACCGGGGCCGTCCAGCCGCTCGCGCAGCCCATGCAGGCGGGTCAGGTGCTCCAGGTCGTCTGCTCCACCGGGGACATGGTGTGGGCCTACGTGCGGGTCGCGCAGCAGGTCCCGGTGAGCGTCAACGCGAACGCCACGATCCCGCTGCAGGCCGGGTCGAACCTCGACTACCCGCGTCAGAACGTGACGCTCACGAACGTCTGCTACCTCGGCGGCCAGGGCTCGGTCCTGCAGGTGAGCCGGTTCCACTACTTCATCCAGAGCTACGACGCGAACGGCAACGTCGTGCCCTGGGAGACGCCGGGATCCCGCCCCTACCTGATGCTCGATCAGGGGCTCCTCGACACGAACGGGAACCCCATCCTGAGCGTCGTCGCCCCGGACGTCGAGGACCTCCAGGTGACCTACGTGGTCCCGCTCGCCGCCGCAGGGGCGCAGACGCTCGGCGCCAACCCCGGCGTCCAGCTCACGAACTCCCAGCAGGGAATCGACCTCGCGCCCGCGCTCGGGCCGCCGGTGTACTCGACCCCCACCCTCTCCCCGCTCCGAGCCACCGACTATCCGGCAAACATCCGGTCCGTCGGGATCACGATCGTGGTGCGCTCGCCGAACCCGGACCCGAACAGCACCGACACGACGGTTCCGGCGGCCGGCAACCGGCCCGCCGTCGCCGGCCAGCCCGGATACCGGCGGATGGTCTTCCAGACGAGCGTCGCCGTCCCCAACATGGGCAGCAACGCCCCCACCTTCCCCTCCCTCGGCAACGGAGCGAACCAGCTCAACGTCGGGGGGGGCTAGGAGCCATCGCCATGCGAACCCGCCCGGCGCGCGGCAACGCGCTCATCCTCTCCATCATCGTGGTCTCGGTGCTCGCCATCATCGGCGTCGCGGTCATCAACTTCGCCTCGCGAGAGGTGGCGGGGGCGACCGCCGGCAAGAAGTACCAGGCGCTCGTCGCCTGCGCCGAGGCCGGGCGCCAGCAGATCCTTTCGCAGTTCCACGCGCTCGGCACCTCCCCCCTGTCGATCACGCCCCTCAACGTCCAGCTCACGTCGACGACGCAGATCCTGGGCGGCCACTTCGACCAGAGCGCCGCCGGCACGGTCCAGGTCACGCAGGTGACCTACCTCCCGCAGGCCGCCTTCGGGCCCGACCGCGGGGTGGTCCAGAACATCGCAAACCGCATCATCGGCACGGGCGGAGGCGCGAAGCCCATGAAGGTCGTCGTCCACTGCCAGCAGTCCGGATTCAGCAACGCCGCGGGGCAGCTCGAGGTCGAGTTCGGCGTCCGCTTCGGCATCTAGGAGGCGCCATGCGTCGGGAACGGGACATTCGCCGCAAAGTACTCTTCGGGCTCGCGACCGGCCTCGCGGTGCTGGCGCTCTCGCCGCTGCGCAGCGACGGCGGCCAGGCGCAGTGCTGCAACGCGGCGAGCTCGCTCGCGAGCACCGTGAACAGCCCGGTGGCGGGCGACGAGCAGTTCTTCACCATCCCGAACGGTCCCGCGAACGTGATGTTCCTCGAGGACTGCTCGGGGTCGATGGAGAACATCCCCCAGTGCGGCGACGCGAGCGCGGGCTGGGGGAGCTCGAGCGCGCTCACGACCTGCCAGTGGCCCACGACGACGGACGGGCTCGGGACGCCCGGCAGCGCGTCGAGCGGACTCGGGGCGACGGCGGGGTCCTACCAGGTCACCTACAGCGGCACCGGGAACGTCTCCGGCAACGCGAACCTGAACTGGATGACGTCCTTCACGCCCACGAACACGCTCGTCGACCCGGGCCTGGGCGTCGCCTCGAACGGCCTCAAGGACCAACCGACCTGGGGGACGGGCTGCACGGGCTCCGCCTGCCAGTTCCTCCCCGCGAGCGTCTACTACTACTGCTCGAGCAACAGCGGTCAGGCACCCTGCAACTCGAGCGGGCTCGGCTGGACCGAGACCACGGCCTCGCCGAACGCCGACTGCTCCTTCACCATCAGCTGGCAGGACTACACCTGCCCGGCGAGGACGCCCAAGACGGTGACCACGACCGTCAACCCGCCGAACTGCATGAACTACCTCTTCGGCGGGGGCGGGATCACGGCCACCGGCTTCTACTTCTACAACTGGAGCGCCGCGTACAGGGCGAACAAGAGCACTTGCTCCGGCACGACCACGCTCACCCAGTCCGGCGGGCCGGTGCTCGCGCTCGCCGGCGGGTGGCTGAACGCCAACCCGCCCAAGTTCATGTCGGCGCGCCACACCGTGAAGTCGACGGTCTGGATCGACCCCAACAGCCCCCAGCCGAGCGACT
Organism: Anaeromyxobacteraceae bacterium; assembly: GCA_035543235.1. Classification (GTDB taxonomy): domain Bacteria; phylum Myxococcota; class Myxococcia; order Myxococcales; family Anaeromyxobacteraceae; genus DATJZG01. Next base: position 12,763 of record DATKJV010000028.1, read on the forward strand.
ACACCCGATTCGGGCTCACGTACATGTCGGGCAACATCACGAACGGCGCCGAGATCGTCGTGCCGCTCGGCCCCGACTCGGTGAACACCTTCCCGACGAACCCGACCGCCATGGTCGCGGCCCGCCAGGTCATCATCGACGCCTACAACCACAGCTGGCCGAGCGGCGTCACCCTGCCGTCGCTCATGAGCGGGTCGACGCCGACGGCGACGGCCCTCTTCCACCTGGGCCAGTACTTCACGAACGCGGGCATGTACACGGCGAAGTTCGGGTCCTCCTACGAGCTCTCCGCCTTCGCTCAGTCGACGGCCGGCGCCATGAAGGCGTCCTGGGCGCAGTCGAACCCCAACCAGTGCTCGGTCTGCTGGGGATGCCAGTCGAACTCGGTCATCGTCATCACCGACGGCTCCCCGAACAGCGAGGGGACCCTCCCGGCCGCCATCAAGACCTACGCGAACACCCTCTACTACTCGACCACCAACTGCGGCGGGACGAACGCGGGCGGCAAGAGCAACTCGACGACCTGCTCGAACCCCGTGAACACCACGAAGGACAACGTCTGCTGCAGCCCGAGCGATTCGGTCTCGAACCCGAGCTACCTGCCTCGCGTGGCCGCGTGGCTCAACCAGAACGACATCCGCAGCGACCTCTCGGTCGACAACCCGCAGACCGTGGAAACCTACACGGTGAGCTTCAACCTGCCGGGCCCGACGACGAACCCGCCGCTCTTGAGCGACGCACAGTACATCCTCTCCTCGACCGCCAACATGGGCGGAGGCACCTGGGCGAACGCCCGGTCGGGAGGGGAACTGCAGCAGGCGGTCACAAACGCCGTGAACCAGATCGTGTCCAAGCAGAACACGTTCAGCGCCCCGGCGGCGGGTTCGCTCTCCACGATCCACACCCAGGCCTCCTCCGTCTACATCACCCAGTTCGCCCCGAACCAGACCGCCAACTGGTCGGGCCACGTTATCGAGGGGATCCTCTTCGACGAGTTCATCGCCGGCTGCGACCCCACGAAGCCGCCCGGCCAGCAGGCCATGGTCCCCTGCGGGCCGAACCAGGTGCTCGTGAACGCCGACTACGACGGGCAGGCCGACGCGAACGGCAACGCCATCTGCTCGAACGTCTTCCTCGTCGACCTCGACTGCTCGCAGATCGCGCCGAGCACGAGCAACGGGTCCTACGTGAAGGTCGGCACGAACAACGTCCCCGCGAACCTCCCCTGGGACGCGGGCACGGTGCTCTCCATCCCCACCCAGCCCGGCTACAAGACGGCACAGGAGGGGAAGTCGAACTCGCGCAAGATCCTGACCGCGGTCCCGAACGGGAGCGGCGGCTACACGATGGTGCCGTTCGACACCCAGGCCGCCGATTACTCCCAGTTCGAGTCGTACATGAACCTCGACCCCGCCTGGTGCATCAACGCGCTCGCGCTCGCCCGCGTCTGCGGCTACGGCTCGGCGCCGGCGTGTCCCACGGTCGCCACCTTCACCTCGGCGAACACCGACCAGTGCGCCCAGCTCGTCGTCAACTTCGTTCGGGGCTGGGACGTCCTCGACGGCAACGGGAACGGCTGCTACGGCCCGCAGACGCCCTCGAACCCTTCCACCTGCCAGCGGGGCACGCTCGGCGAGGAGCGCGACCAGACGAACGACCAGCGCAGCCCGCCGGTGTTCTGGAAGCTCGGCGACATCTTCCACTCCTCTCCGGTCGTCGTCGCTCCGCCGGTCATCGAGTCGCTGTGCGACACCGGCTACTCCGACCAGTGCCTCGCGACCATCCACAGCCCGAGCTTCTACCCGAACCAGACGAGCAACCCGGCGACCTATTCGGCCTGCACCGGGAACGCGGACGCCTATGAGGCCTACCGCTACGCGAACCGCAGCCGCCAGCAGCTCGTCCTCGTGGGCGCGAACGACGGGATGCTCCACGCCTTCGACGCCGGGACCCCGGTCACGTCCCAGCCCGTGGATTCCAACTGCGACTACCCCTACTCCACCGGCACCGGCTCGGAGCTGTGGGCCTTCGTCCCGCCGGATCTGCTCCCGCGCCTCAAGGACATGCTCTTCACCCACCAGTACATGGTCGACGGCAACGTCATGGTCCGGGACGTCTGGGTGGACGCGAACACCGACCGGGTGAAGCAGAAGAACGAGTTCCACACCGTCGCCGTCTTCGGCGAGCGCTCGGGTGGGACGCAGCACACCGCGCTCGACGTGACCGATCCCCTGAACCCCCAGATGCTGTGGACGTTCCCGGGTCCCTGCTCGCAGGACCTCCAGTGGATGGGCGAGTCCTGGGCGGACTTCTCGCCCCAGCCCCCGCCCATCGGCCCGGTCCAGATCGCGCTCGCGAACGGCGCCACCGACCCCGTCGGGCGCAGCTTCGAGGAGCGCTGGGTGGTCATGATCAACGGCGGCTACGACCCGACCCTGAGCGCCGGGAGGGCCGTGTGGATGCTCGACGTGTGGACGGGCCAGGTCGTCTGGCGCTTCACCGACGACGACTTCAAGGCGCAGTTCGGCTACGGGAGCGGGACCAGCATGTTCCCGATCCCCGGTGCGGTGGCGCTCGTGGACCTGGGGGACCCGTCGAAGCCCCAGTACGACGCGGACGGCTACTTCGACACGGCCGTCTGGGGCGACATGGGCGGGAACGTCTTCGTGGCCCGCTTCTACGCCCCGGGCACGCTCGATCCGACCACCAAGCGTGCGACGAACTGGTACGCGGCGCGGACCTTCGAGGAGCAACGCCGCACGGACGACCAGCAGTACGCCCAGAACCGCAGCCCGTTCTTCTACCTTCCCGCCGCCGCCTACGACCCGGCCCAGAGGGCGCTCCACGCCTACCTCGGCGGCGGGAACCGCGAGCGGATCCTCCAGCAGGGCGAGGGCTGCGGCCCCGACAACCTCTTCGGGTGCTGCCAGGGCGGCTGCAGCGTGGTCGACGCCAGGGACACCCAGGCCTACGCCTCCTGCAGCTACTCGAACCACTTCTATTGCCGGAGCGGCCAGATGTTCCGCGACCCCATCAGCACGACCTGCTCGGCGAGCGCGCCCACCTGCGCCACGTCCAGCACGAGCCTGACGACCTCCTCCACCCTCCAGTTCACGTGTCCCGGGGTGGGGAGCGTTCCCAACGACACCGGTTCCGTGGCGATCGACGTGAACGGTCACGTCAGTTCGTTCACGAACGTCGGCAGCGCCTCCGTGGGGGCGAACTTCGGCTCGCTCTGCCCGCAGAGCCGCTTCTTCGGCATCCTGGCCTACGGCGGCTACAACGAGAAGACCTTCAGCAACGCCGCCTCGGCAGCGACGTTCGAGAAGAGCCGCTACACCGACGCCTCGTTCTCCTCCGCGGGCGCCTGCCCGTCCACGGCGGGCAACTGCACGCTCGTCGACACGAGCACGGCGGTCGCCACGGTGAACCAGCCCACGGTGACCTGCGGCACGGGCATCACGAAGTGCTCGGCGTCGGCCAGCGACCCCGGCTGGTTCTACAACTACGGGACCACCTGTCCGGTGGCGACCTGCGACTCGACCGGCTGCACGAACGAGAGCACCGGGTCGCAGGCGAACGTGGTCTACGGGTGCATCGACTGGAACTCGTTCGTGCCGGTGGGCGGCCAGGGCGGGACGAACCCGTGCTCCGGCACGCTCGCCTCCCCGGAGGTCTTCACCTACGCGGCGGACTACATCAAGGGCGTTCCCTCGAACAACTGCGGGTTCAACACGTACCCGAGCTCCATCCTCTACGTCGCCCAGCAGGCGACCACGACCGCGGTCCCCCCGGGCAGCATCTTCCGGGTCGACGTCAGCGCGGGCGGCCAGGTCGGGTACTCGTCCCTGCAGATGAACCCGGGCTCGGCCCCGACGTCGCTCACGGCCGGCACCCGCGCTGCCATCGCCGAGCCGGTCTACTGGCTCGAGGTGCCGCGGGCGCTCCACAACTGCCGGCACGACCCGAACCAGACCGCCGGGTCCTGTGAGTAGCGCCGCCGCGGGCCGTCAGCCCTCGCCGCCGATGCCGAACTTGGCGAGCCGGTAGCGCAGCGACCGGAAGGAGAGCGAGAGCACCCGGGCGGCCTCGGTCTTCACGCCGCCGGCGCGGGCCAGGGCCTGCTCGAGGAGGCTCCGCTCGATGGCGTCGAGGTGGGCCTCGAGGTCGAGCCCCTCCGCGGGAAGCTCGGCCGGGACGCTCGGGGTGGGGGCGTCCGAGAGGCCGCCCCGGAGCGCGGGCGGCAAGAGCTCGGGCCCGATGACGTCCCCCTCGGCGAGCGTCGCCGCCCGCTCCAGCACGTTCGCGAGCTCTCGCAGGTTGCCGGGCCAGTGGTAGGCGGCGAGCAGGCGCGACACCTCCGGCAGGACCCGCGGCTTCTTCCGCCCGAGCTCGGCGGAGAAGCGCTCGAGGAAGTGCTCGACGAAGACCGGGATGTCCTCGCGGCGCTCCCGCAGCGCCGGCAGCCGGATCTGCACCACGTTGAGGCGGTAGAAGAGGTCTTCCCGGAACCGGCCGGCCTTCACCTCGCGCTCGAGGTCCCGGTTCGTGGCGGCGAGGATTCGGGCGGAGATGGAGAGGTCCTTCTGGCTTCCCACGCGCCGGATGCGCCGCTCCTGGAGCGCCCGGAGCAGCTTCACCTGCACCGGCGGGGGGAGCTCGCCCACCTCGTCGAGGAAAAGCGTCCCGCTGCCCGCCACCTCGAAGAGCCCCGGCTTGGACTCCGAGGCCCCGGTGAAGCTGCCCTTCTCGTGGCCGAAGAACTCGCTCTCGATGAGCCCCTCGGGGATGGCGCCGCAGTTGATGGCCACGAAGGGAAGGTCGCGCCGGTCGCCGCGGACGTGGATGGCCCGGGCCACCACCTCCTTGCCCGTGCCGCTCTCGCCCGTGATGAGGACCGTGGTCCTCGTGGGCGCGAGCTTCTCGACCAGCTGACGCACCTCTTCCATGGCAGGCGCGGTTCCCAGGATCTCCTCGCCCCGGCGAATCCGCTCCCCGACCCGGTACCGGAGCACCCGGTTCTCGGCGACGAGCTGCCGGTGCTCGAGCGCCTTCTCCACGACGAGCCGCAGCTCCTCGTTCTTGAAGGGCTTCAGCACGTAGTCGTAGGCGCCGAGCTTCATCGCCTGGACGGCGTTCTCGGTGGTCGCGAACGCCGTGACCATCACCACTTCCGTCTGCGGCGCGGCCTCCTTCACGGCGCGGAGGATGTCGAGACCCGACTCGCGCCCGAGCCGGAGGTCGCTCACCACGAGGTCGAAGTCGCCGGCCCTGAACCGCTCGAGAGCGCCCGAGACGTCGCCGGCGGTCGCGACCTCGTGGCCCGCCTTGGAGAGCAGGATCTGCAGGAACTCCCGCATGGACGGCTCGTCGTCGACGACGAGGATGCGCGACATGTGCCGATCCTAACCCGGCGGCGGCGCGTGCGGGGGCAGCCGAACGACGAAGCGCGCCCCGCCCTGGGCGCCGGTCACCGCCGCGACCGTCCCGTGGTGGGCGTCCACGATGCTCTGCACGGTGGCGAGGCCGAGCCCCGTGCCCCGCTCCTTGGTGGTGAAGAAGGGCGTGAAGACCCTGGGAAGGTCCTGGGCGGCGATCCCCGGGCCGTCGTCCTCCACCTCGACGATCGCCCCGCCGTCCGGCTCGGGCGCGCAGTGGACCCAGACGCGGCCGCCGCCGGCCCGGCCCGACGCCTGGGCCGCGTTCACGAGAAGGTTCCAGAGCACCTGCCGGATCTGATCGGCGTCGCACCAGGCCGGCGTGGGCGCGACCGCGCGCTCCACGCGCACCTGGGCGGCGGCCGGGTCGTTCGCGAACACCTCCAGCGTCTCCCCGACCACGCGGGAAAGGTCCACGGCGGCGCGCTGGGGAACGGCGGGGCGGGCGTACTCGAGGAAGCGGGTGACGAGCTGCTCGAGGCGCGAGGCCTCGCGGAGCACGATGTCCATCAGCCGCGCCTCCTCGGCGGTCGGCTTGACGGTCGAGCGCAAGAGCTCGATCGACCCGGACATCGCGGCGATGGGGTTGCGAAGCTCGTGTGCCAGCCCGGCCGCGACGCGCCCCATCTCGACGAGGCGCTCGCTCCGCTGGACGCGCTCCTCCATGGCCCGAAGCTGCGTGAGGTCCTGGAAGATCACCGCGCGCCCGATGGGGACCCCCTCGCGACCGAGCAGCGGGAAGAGCGAGTAGCCGAGCCGCAGGGTCTCGCCGCCCGCGTTCACGAAGTCGGTCTCGTCGCGGCCCGCGGCCGCCTGGAAGGCGGCGAACCAACGGTCGGCCGGCCGGCCGCGCACGTCCGAGAGGGCGCGCCCCGTGATCTGCTCCCCGGCGCGGTTCAGGAAGGTGACCCGCCCGTGGGCGTCGACGGTGAGCAACCCGCTCGCCACCGACTGGACGATCGACTCGTGGAGCGCGGTGATGGCCGCGAGGTCGAGCTCCCGCGCGGCGAGCCTCTCCCCCGTGCGGCGAACCTGCTCCGACAGGTAGCTCGCGAGCGCCGCGGTGGCGACGAAGGCCCCGGCATGGGCGAAGAGGGAGAGCAGCGGCGGCCTCACCGGGGCCGCCAGCATCGCGAGCGGCAGGTAGAGGAGCAGGGTCGCGCCGAGCGTGACAACGGCGCCCCGCTGGAACAGGAGGATCCCGCCCTCCACGATGGCGAGCGAGTACATGAAGACGAACACGCTGTCGGCGAAGCCGGTCACCGCGACCACCGCCGTGGCGAGGAGCACGTCGCCGGCGACCTGGATCCAGGCGAGCGCCGGGAGCGCGCGCCGGGTGGCGAGCCAGATCCCGAACCCGACCGACACCCCGTAGGTGGTGGCGACGAAGCGGTACAGGACCGACGCGAGCGGCGACCCTCCGCCGTCCGAGACCTGCCACGCCGCGGTGCCCCCGAGCAGCACGGTCACGAGCGCCAGCCGGAACAGGAGGATCCAGCCGAGCTTGCGCAGCAGCGGGCTCGCCGGCGGGGGGACCGGCAGGGCCGCTCCGGGCCCGAGCGCCGGGCTGCCCGAGGTTGCCGCGGCGGGTTCCTTGGCCAAGGCCTACTTGATGTTGCCGGCGATGCTGAAGATGGGGAGGTACATCGCGATGAGGAAGCCGCCGACCACGCCGCCCAAAAAGACCATCATGAGGGGCTCGATCATGCTCGTGAGCGCCGCCACGCCGACGTCCACCTCGTCGTCGTAGAAGTCGGCGATCTTGTTGAGCATCTGGTCCATGGCGCCCGTGGCCTCTCCGACGCCGATCATCTGCACGACCATGGCCGGGAAGACCTTCGTGTCCGCGAGCGGGGCGGCCACGTTCTTCCCCTCCGCGATCTTCGCCCGCGTGTACAGGATGGCGCGCTCCACCGTCTTGTTGCCGGCGGACTTGGCGACGATCTCGAGGGCGTCGAGGATGGGGACGCCGGAGGAGAGCATGGTGCCGAGCGTCCGGGTGAAGCGGGCGACGGCGATCTTCCGCACCAGCGGGCCGATCACCGGGACCTTCAGGACGAACTTGTCCCAGAGCTCGCGCCCGCGCGCCGTCCGCACCCAGAGGCGCCAGGCGGTGAAGAGGCCGGCCGGGACGCCGAAGATGATGTACCAGCGGTCCCGGAACGAGTGCGACAGGTCGATGAGGAACTGCGTCGGGGCGGGCATCGCGCCGCCGAAGTCCTTGAAGAGCTTCTCGAACGTCGGCGTGACGAACATGAGGAGCACGAGGGTCACGCCGATGGCCACCGTGAGGACGATGGCCGGATAGACCATCGCGCCCTTGACGCGCCGCTTGAGCTTCTCGTTCTTCTCGATGTAAGCGCCGAGTCGCTGCAGGATCGTGTCGAGGATGCCGCCGATCTCGCCGGCGCGGACGAGCTGCACGAAGAGGTCGTCGAAGGCGTCCGGGTGCTGCGCCAGCGCGTCGGCGAAGGTCGAGCCGGACTCGACCCGCGCCTTCACGTCGGTGAGGACGCGGCGGAAGTCGAAGTTGTCGGCCTGGCTGGCGATGATGTCGAGCCCCTGGACGAGCGGCAGGCCGGCGTCGATCATGACCGAGAACTGCCGGGTGAAGACCAGGATGTCCTTCGTCGTCACCCCGCCGAAGCCCGGGATGCGCAGCTGGATCTCCTTGGGCTTCTTCTTCACCCGGGTGGGCTCGAGGCCCATCTGGGTGAGGCGGGACCGCACCGCCGCGTCGTCGCCCGCCTCCATCTCGCCGGAGCGAACCTCTCCGCCGCGGGTCTTCGCCTCCCATTTCCAGACGGGAAGGCGGCGCAGCGCCGGGGTGGCCTGCTTTGTCGTCACCTTGGCGGCTGCCTGGGCCATAGGTCCCTCGTTCCGTTTCCCTCGACCGGCTCCGGCGCGCGGCCGGACGCCGGCCTTCGAACCGCGTTACCGCCCCGGGCCGCCCGCCGAGCGCGCCGCGGACGCGACGCCCAGCATGTTCTTCAGCTCCTCCGCATCGGAGGACCGCCCGAGCGCCTCCTCCAGCGTGATGAGGCGGCGCTGGTAGAGGCTCGCCAGGCTCTGGTTGAAGGTCTGCATCCCGAACTTCGCCTGGCCGACCTGCATCTGGGAGTAGATCTGGTGGACCTTGTCCTCGCGGATCAGGTTCCGGATGGCCGGGTTCGGGACCATCACCTCGAGGGCGAGCACGCGCCCGGGCGAGCCGGCCCTGGGGAGCAGGTTCTGGGTGAGCACGCCCTCGAGCACGAAGGAGAGCTGCGCCCGCACCTGCGGCTGCTGGTAGGGCGGGAACACGTCCAGGACGCGGTTGATGGTCTGGACGCAGCTGTTCGTGTGCAGGGTGGCGAAGGCGAGGTGGCCGGTCTCGGAGATGACGAGCGCTGCCTCGATGGTCTCGAGGTCGCGCATCTCGCCGATGAGGACCACGTCCGGGTCCTGGCGGAGGATGTACTTGAGCGCCTTCTTGAAGGACTGGGTGTCCGACCCCACCTCGCGCTGGTTCACGAGGCAGTTCTTGTGCGGGTGAAGGTACTCGATCGGGTCCTCGATGGTGACGATGTGCTCGTGCCGGTCCGTGTTGATCTTGTCGATGATGGAGGCGAGCGTCGTCGACTTGCCCGAGCCGGTGGGGCCGGTGACGAGGATGAGCCCGCGGGGCTTCTTCGCGAGCTCGGTCACGACCGGCGGCAGGCCGAGCTCCGAGAACGACAGGATCTTGAAGGGGATGGTGCGGAACGCGCCGGCGACGGCCCCCCGCTGCATGAAGATGTTGGCCCGGAACCGGGACAGCGCCTTCACCCCGAAGGAGAGGTCGAGCTCGGTCTCCTCCTCGAACTTGTGCTTCTGCGCGTCGGTGAGGATGGAATAGCAGAGCTGCTTCGTCTCCACGGGGCTGAGCGGGCTCGTCTTGAGCGGCACGAGCTTCCCGTCGATGCGCAGCTGCGGAGGCGAGCCGGTGGTGATGTGGAGGTCGCTTGCGCCCTTCTCCACCATGGCCTTCAGCAACTGATGCAGGTTCGCCAAGCGGCTGCCTCCGTTCCCGTCCTCGCTAGAACCGGTCCGGCGCCGTGTTGCCGATCGCCTCGGCCAGCGTCGTGACCCCCTGCTTCACCTTGTTGAGCGCGCTCATGCGAAGCGTCTTGAAGCCGAGCCGGATGGCCTCCTGCTTGAGCTCTGCGGTGGAGGCGCCGTTGATGATGAGCTCCTTCAGCCCGTCGAACAGCGGCATGACCTCGTAGACGGCGACGCGGCCCTTGAACCCGCGGTCGTTGCAGTTCTTGCACCCGGCCTTGTCGAAGGGCTGGAAGCTCGCGACCTCGTCGGGGGGCACGCCGGCGTCGAGCAGCGCCTGCTCGTCGAACTCCGCCGGCCTCTTGCAGTCCGGGCAGAGGCGGCGGCAGAGGCGCTGCGCGACGACGGCGTTCAGCGAGGCCGTGACCAGGAACGGCTCGATGCCCATGTTGAGCAGGCGGGAGATGGTCCCGGGGGCGTCGTTCGTATGGAGCGTCGAGAGCACGAGGTGGCCGGTGAGCGCGGCCTTCACCCCGATCTCCGCGGTCTCGAAGTCGCGGATCTCGCCGACCATGATGATGTCCGGGTCCTGGCGCAGGAAGCTCCGGAGCGCCGCGGCGAAGTTGAGCCCGATGTCCTCGTGCATCTGCACCTGGTTGATGCCGAAGAAGTTGAACTCGACCGGGTCCTCGGCCGTGCTGATGTTCCAGGCCACCTCGTTGAGCCGAGAGAGGGCCGAGTAGAGCGTGGTGGTCTTGCCGGAGCCGGTGGGGCCGGTGACGAGCACCATGCCGTAGGGCCGGTCGATGGCCTCCATGAAGTCCTTCATCTGCTGCTCTTCGAAGCCCAGCTTCGTCATGTCGAGCTGGAGGTTCGACTTGTCGAGGAGGCGGAGCACCACCTTCTCGCCGAAGAGCGTCGGGCAGACGGAGACGCGGAAGTCCATCTCCTTCCCCTTGCCGAGCCGCATCTTGATGCGCCCGTCCTGCGGCAGGCGTCGCTCGGAGATGTCGAGGCTGGCCATGATCTTCAGGCGGCTGATGATCGCCGCGCGGAGCTTCATGGGGGGCTTCATCACCTCGTAGAGGACGCCGTCGATGCGGAAGCGGACCCGGAAGTCCTTCTCGTAGGGCTCCACGTGGATGTCGGAAGCCCCCTTCTTGATGGCATCGAGCAGGACGAGGTTCACGAGCTTGACGACCGGCGCCTCCGCGGCGCTCTTCTCCAGATCGACGATGTCGGCGTCGTCGGCCTCCTCGATGAGGGCGACGTCGCTGTCGTCGAAGCCCTGCATGAGCTCGTCGTAGCTCGGGCCCTTCTCCGCGTAGTACTTCTCGATGGCCTCCCGGATGGCCTGCTCGGAGGCCACCACCACCTCGACGTTGTAGCCGGTGGAGAACTTGATGTCGTCGATGGCGAAGATGTTCGACGGGTCGCTCATCGCGATGATGAGCGAGGAGCCGGCCCGGTTCACCGGGACGACCTGGTGCTTCTCCGCGGTCTGCCGGGGGACGAGCTTCACGACCTCGTCGTCGATCTCGAAGTCCTTCAGGCTGATGGCCGGGACCCCGTACTGCTTCGAGAGGAAGCTCGTGAGGTCGTTCTCGGCGATGGCACCCTGCTTCACGAGCAGCGAGCCGATGCGGCCGCCGCTCTTGCGCTGCTCGTCCTGGGCCTTCTGCAGCTGCTGCAGGGAGACGAGGTTCTCCCGGACCAGGAGCTCGCCTAGACGTCCCGACATGTTCGCTCTTCTCCTCGGCGCATCGGCAGTGGGGAACGAATCTATCTAACAGCCGCTTCTTTGATGGGTCAAGGAAGCGCCACCCGCAAATCCCCGGAAATTAAGAGAGTTTTGCGCAGGGTCGCCTACATCGGCACCGGGTGTCGGAGTGTCTCCCGCGCAGCCGCCACGTCCTTCGCGATCTGGTCCTTCAGCGCCTCGAGCGAGGGGAAGCGCCGCTCCGGGCGCAACCGGGCCTCGAGCGCGACCCGCACGCGCTCTCCGTAGAGGTCCCGGTCCGGGCGGTCGAGCAGGTGGACCTCCACGGCCACGGAGCCGGCCTCCTCCACCGTGGGGCGCACTCCCACGTTGCACACCGCCGGCTCGGCCGGACAGGCCCCGGCGTCGGTCGCGCCGTCGGGCCGGGTGACGACCCCGACGCGCGCCGCGCCCGCATAGACGCCCAGGGCCGGCAGGAGCGCCTGGGGGCGGAGGTTGGCCGTCGGAAAGCCCAGCTTTCGGCCCACGCCGGCGCCTCGCCTCACGACCCCTTCCACGTCGTGGGCGCGGCCGAGCAGCAGGGCCGCCCCCTCGACGTTGCCCTCGAGCAGGAACTCCCGGACCTTGGTGGAGCTCACCGTGAGGCCGTCGACGGTCACCGGCTGGATGACGGACAGGCCGATGCCGCAGCCGAGCATCATCTCGCGCAGCGCGTCCACCCGCGCCCGTTCGTGACCAGCCGTGAAATCGTATCCCACGACCACGTCCGCCGCCCCGAGGCGCTCGCACAGGTCCCGCCGCACGAACACCTGCGCGGGTGTCGCGGCGTAGGCGAGGTCGAAGGGCTGCACGACCGCGCCGTCGACTCCTGCCGCCTCGAGCAGTTCGAGCTTCCGGCCGAGGGGTGTGAGGATGGGAGGCGCCATCTCCGGCCGGAGCACGCGGGCCGGGTGCGGCTCGAACGTCAGCGCGACCACCCGGGCGCGGTGCATCGCCGCACGCGCCCTCGCCGTCTCGATCAGCCGGCGGTGACCGACGTGGACGCCGTCGAGGTTGCCGATGACGACCGCGCATCCGGACAGGCCCTGCACGGCGTCGAGTGAGTGGAAGACTCGCATCGCTTCGAAGGGCGCGGAGGGCGAATCATCTCACCGCCGCGGCGCCGCCGGCAATCTCCGCCGCGCCGGAGGCCGCCCGCGGAACGCCCGGGGGAGGAGATCGCCGAGGGTGGTGTCGACGCGGGAGCCCCGCGCCCCCGCAAGGGTGACGGGCAGGCCAGGGCCCGCGAACTCGGCGAGGACCTGGAGGCACATCCCGCAGGGCGGCGTCGGCGGGTTCGTGCCGCTCGCCACGCAGACCGCGGAGATCCGACGCTCCCCTGCGGCGACGGCGCTCGCCACCGCCACGCGCTCGGCGCAGACGGTGAGCCCGTAGCTCGCGTTCTCGACGTTCGCCCCGGCGAAGACCCGGCCCCCGGCGCGGACCGATGCGCCGACCCGGAAGCCCGAGTAGGGCGCGTAGGCGGCCTCCCGCGCACGCCGCGCACGCGCGACCAGCACGTCGCCCTTCACGACCGATCCAGGAAGCGGGCGAGCGCGAGCTCGTCCTCGAGGGCGAGGTTGGCGAAGCGCACGTGGGCGCCGAAGCCGCCCCCCTCAGGGTTGACCTGCACGATCTCCCCCGTGGCGCGGATCTCGCTTCGGGTCCCGGGGAGGAGGACGCGAACCTCGACCCGGTTGCCGGGGGGCGGGTGTCCCTTCGCGAAGTACACACCTCCGAGCCCGACGTTGCCATCCTGCTCCTCGAAGGAGCCGCCGACCGTGAGGTCGCGCACGAGGAGGCGGACGGGCACCCGCTTCGAGTCCCGCCGGTCCTCCTCGGCCGGGTGCCCGGTCGCTCCCGGCCGGCTGGGGTCTGCCATGTCGCCTCCCAAGGCGGCACCGAGCGTAGCAGCCGCGGCGGCGGCCCTTCAACGCGTGGACGCCGAGGCGAGGCATTCCAGGAGCTTGGCCACCTGCCCGGCCGCCGCTCCGACCGCGGCGAGTACCTCCGCGTGCGTGAGCACGCCGGCGCCGACGCCGGCCCCGGGGTTCGCCACGACCGAGACCGCCGCGACCGGGACGCCGAGATGCCGTGCCGCGATCACCTCGGGCACGGTCGACATCCCCACGAGATCCGCACCGAGCGTCCTCAGCATCCGCACCTCGGCGGGGGTCTCGTAGCTCGGGCCGGCCACGCAGGCGTACACGCCGGTCTCGAGCGGGATCCCGAGCCGCGAGGCACAGCGGTCGAGCGACGCGCCGAGCCGCACGTCGTAGGGCTCGCTCATGTCGGGAAACCGGGGGCCGAGCCGCGCGTCGTTCGGGCCGGAGAGCGGGTTCTGCCCGGAGAGGTTCAGGTGGTCGACGATGCGCACCAGGTCGCCGGACCGGAGGCCGGCCCTCACGGCCCCGGCGGCGTTCGTGAGCACGAGGAAGCTCGAGCCCAGGCGCGCGAGCAGGCGGACCCCGAAGGCCAGGTCCTCGGGAGGCTGCCCCTCGTACCCGTGCGCCCTTCCCTGCAGCACGGCCACCGGCACGCCGCCGAGCGTCCCGACGAGCAGGCGCCCGGGGTGCCCCGCCACCGTGACCATCGGGAACTCCGGGATCTCCCCGTAGGGGATGGCGACGGCGTCGGCGACGGCGTCCGCGACCGCGGCCAGCCCCGAGCCGAGCACGACGCCCATGACCGGCCGCAGATCGGTGCGGCCGCGCACCCAGGCCGCCGCGTAGTCGAGCCTCGTGCAGGTGTCGGGCTTGCGGCTCATGCGGGTCCCCCTCCCTCGATGCGCTCGCGCACGAGCCGCTCGGCCGGAACGGGCTGCGACCCGACCTGGTAGGCGGCCCGCACCCGCGCCTCCACGGCCTCGGGCGGCTCGTGCGGAGCCTTCCCGACGTGGAGGGTGACGAGGGGCTCGCCCGGCTCCACCGGATCGCCGATCTTCTTGCGGACGACGAGGCCCGCCACGGGATCGACCTTGTCCTCCAGCCGGGCGCGGCCGGCGCCCAGGCACAGCGATGCGAGCCCGATGGCCTCCGCGTCGATGGCCTGGACCACTCCGCCCTCGACCGCGGCCACGTCGCGGGTGACCTCCGCCGCCGGGAGCAGCGAGGGGTCGGCGAGCGCGTCCGGGTCCCCGCCTTGCGCCTCGACGATCTCGCAGAGCTTCAGGAAGCCTCGCCCGTCTCCGATGGCGGCGACCACCCGTCCCCGGGCCTCGTCCCGGCTTCCCGCCAGCCCCGCGAGGAGCACCATCTCGGCCGTGAGCTCGACGGTCACGTCCCGCAGGTCCCGCGGCCCCTCGTCCTGCAGGAGCTCGACCGCCTCCCTCACCTCCAGGGCGTTCCCCACCGCGCGTCCGAGCGGCTGATCCATGTCGGTCAGGAAGGCCGTGACCGCCGTCCCCATGGAGCGGCCGACGGCCGCGATGGTCTCGGCGAGCCGCCGCGCGTCCTCGGTCCGCTTCATGAAGGCTCCGCTGCCCACCTTGACGTCGAGGACCAGGGCGTCGATGCCCTCGGCGAGCTTCTTGGAGAGGATGGACGCGGCGATGAGCGGAATGGACTCCACCGTCCCGGTGAGGTCGCGAAGCGCGTAGAGCTTGCGATCCGCCGGCGCGATCCGGGCCGTCTGGCCGACGATGCAGGCGCCGGTCGAGGCGAGCACCTCGCGGAAGCGCTCCGGTGCGAGGTCCACCTGGAACCCGGGGATGGCCTCGAGCTTGTCGACGGTCCCGCCCGTGTGCCCGAGGCCCCGGCCGGCCACCATCGGGACCTTGACTCCGCATGCCGCTGCCAGCGGCGCGAGCGCGAGCGACACCTTGTCGCCCACCCCGCCGGTCGAGTGCTTGTCGACCTTGCGGCCCGGGATCTGGGAGAGGTCGAGGACGTCGCCCGAGTGGAGCATGGCGCTCGTGAGCGCGCGCAGCTCGTCCGTGGACAGGCCCCGGAAGAAGACCGCCATGCAGAAGGCAGCCATCTGGTAGTCGGGAACCTGGCCCCGGGCGTAGTCCGCCACGAGGTCGGCGATCGCCTGCGGCGTGAGCTCCCGGCCGTCGCGCTTGACGCGGATGACCTCCGAGGCGAGCACCCCACACCGCTAGCACACGCCTCGCGGAGCTTCAATCCGGGCACTGCGGGGCCACCTCGTCCAGCAGGGCGTCGTCCATGTCGAAGTTCGCGTGGACGCCCTGCACGTCGTCGAGCTCCTCGAGCGCCTCCATGAGTCGGAGAAGCGCGCGGGCCTTCTCCGGGTCGTCCACCCGGACGGCGGTCTTGGGTACGAACGCGACCCGGCTCTCCCCGAGCTTGAGCCGGCGCTCGAGCCGTACCGCCACCGCGTGGAGCTCGTTCGCGTGCGTTCGCACCTCGAAGCCCTCGGCCCCGTGCACGACCACGTCCTCCGCACCCGCCTCCAGGGCGGCCTCCACGACCTCGTCCTCGCCGGGGCCGGGCGGCACCTCGATCGTGCCGCGCTTCTCGAAGATCCACGCCACGGCGCCCTCGGCAGCGAGGTGGCCGCCGCCCTTGGCAAAGGTCGTGCGCACGTCGCCGGCGGTGCGATTGCGGTTGTCGGTGAGGCAGGCGACGATCATCGCCACCCCGCCTGGTCCGTAACCCTCGTAGGCGACCTCCTCGTAGCTCGCCCCCTCGAGTTCGCCCGTGCCCTTCCTCACGGCGCGAGCGATGTTCTCGGCCGGCATGTTCGCTTCCTTGGCGGCGTCGACGGCCGCCCGCAGGCGCGCGTTCCCGGCCGGATCGCCTCCTCCCATGCGGGCCGCGACCGTGATCTCCTTGATGAGCTTCGTGAAGAGGCGGCCCTTGGCCGATCCCTGAGCCTCCTTCTTGCGCTTGATCTTGCTCCACCGGTTGTGGCCGGACATGCCGCCTCCCCCGACGCCTGAGGTAGCACGCGGGTCCTGCGCGCTTCAACCGCCCGGGACCGGGCTCACCAGAGGATGGACTGGACGAGCTCGTCGACCATGTCGCCGAGGCGCTCGACCCCGTGGGCCTTCGACAGGTAGCCGTCCGCCCCCGCCTGGGCCGCGATCCTCGCGAGCTCCGCGTCGGGTCGGGACGAGAAGAGGACCACCGGGATGCGATCGGTCCCGAGGTCCTGCTTCAGGCTCGCGATCACCTCCCGGCCCGACACCTCGGGCATTTCCAGGTCGGTGAGGACGAGGTCCGGGAGGAAGTGGCCGAGGAGGCGGCGGAACTCCGCGTGGTTGGGCGCGGCGGCGACCTCGTAGCCCCGCTCCTCGAGGGAGGCCTGGGTGAGCTCGAGCGCGATCGGCGAGTCGTCGAGAAGCAGGATGCGCTTCTTGCCGTTCATGGGCTCACAGTGCGGCGAGCGCGCTCTCGGCGGCACGCGCCCACGAGGCGCCGTCGTCCGGGAGGTCGGGGTAGTGGCCGAGGAAGGCCTGGCGGCGGCCCTCCGGCACCCTTCGCCATGCGTCCACGGCGTTCTTGTAGCAGAGCCGGGCGCGGAAGGCGTCCCTCTGCGCCTCCCGGCAGCGCCCCAGGTAGTAGTGGGCGAGCGCCAGGTCCGGGTCGATGAACAGCGCCCGGGAGAGCTCCCGCGCCCCGGCGTCCAGATCGCCCTCGGAGACGAGGTGCACCCCGAAGAAGAGGTGGGCCTCGGCGGAGAGGGGCTCTGCGGCGAGCGCCGCGAGGTAGCTCGCCCGCGCCCGCCCGGGGTCCCGGAGCACGCCGTGCAGGTTGGCGAGCGTGAGCCTGAGGCCGAGGTCCTCGTCGCGCGCGAGCGCCTCCTCGAGCCTGTGGCGCGCCGTGGCAAAGCGCCCCTCGGCGATCAGCGCCGCCACCTCGTCCTGGACCTCCTGCGGCGCGGGGGGATCCGGAGTGGCGGGAGCGGGGGCCTCGGCCCGCGGCGGCTGGGGATGCAGGTGGACGACGGGGAGCGGCGGGCCGCGCGATCCGGCGGCGGGCCGGGCCGGCTTCCGGTAGACGAACGCCCCGGCCACCTCCGCGAGTTCGAAGCCGGCGAAGAGCCGGAAGAGCGACTCGGAGTATCCGAGGAAGAGCCAGCCCCCCGGAGCCAGACTCTCGAGGAACCGTGCGAGGAGCCGCTGGGTCGTCGGGGTGTCGAAGTAGATGATGACGTTCCGGCAGAAGATCGCGTCCCATCCGCCACCCGGCACGTCCGGCCAGCTCGAGCCCACCAGGTTGTGGGTGGAGAGCCTGCCGACGAAGCGCCTGAGCTCCGGGGCGACCTCGCATGCCTCGCCCCGCGGGACGAACCAGCGCGCGAGGAGGGCCTCGGGTACCTCCTTCAGGCGCCGCACGTCGAAGGAGCCGCGGGTCGCCGCCGCCACCGCCTCCGGGTTCACGTCCGTTCCCAGGACGGAGAGCTCGCCAGGCGCGGCCCCCGCACCGGCCGCGGTCATGGCGATGGAGTACACCTCCTCGCCGGTGGCGCAGCCCGCCGACCAAAGCGAGACCGGCGAGCCCCGGTGGCGCGCCTCGGCGAGCATGCCCGGCAGGATGGCCTCCAGCGCCCGGAACTGCCTCTCGTCCCGGAAGAAGCTCGTCTTGCCCACGGTGACGAGCGGGAGCAGCCGGCGAAGCTCGTCGTCGCCGGCGGGACGCCGGAACAGGGCGAGGTACGCGTCCCAGTCGGCCACCTCGCGCCCGAGCTCGGCCATCCGCGCGCGAAGGGCGAGCCGGAGAGCCAGGTAGCCATCGGGACGTATCGCGAGGCCGGTCCGCTCCCGGAGCACGGCCGCCATCTCGGCAAGGTGCGCGGCGCTCGGCTCGGTCATCGCGTGAGCTCCAGCAGGGCGCGGGGAATGTCGTCGAGCGGCAGCACCCGGTCCACGGCGCCGGCCTCTATCGCCGCCCGCGGCATGCCGAAGACCGCGCTCGTCGCCTCGTCTTGGACGATGGCGTGGCCACCCGCGTGCCGGAGGGCATGGAGCCCGTCGGCCCCGTCCCGGCCCATGCCGGTGAGCAGCACCCCGCAGGCGCGCGGGCCGAAGGCCTCGGCGACGGACCGGAACAGCGGCGTCACCGAGGGGCGGAACCCGCCGACGGCGGGACCGTCCGTGAGGCGCACGCGGCCCCTGCCGACGAGCAAGTGGCGGCCGGTGGGGGCGACGAGAACCAGCCCCGGCTCGAGGTGCTCGCCGTCGCTCGCCACCCGTACCGTGAGCTCCGACTCCTGGTCGAGCCACGCCGCGAGCCCCTCGGTGAACCCGTCGGCGATGTGCTGCACGACCACGACCGGCGCAGGGAAGGCCGCCGGCAGTGCCCGGAGCAGTGTCGCGAGCGCCTTGGGCCCGCCCAGCGAGGCGCCGATGGCGATGAGGTCCGACCGGACCCCGGGCCCGGCCGCGGCGGGAGGCGTGGCCCTCAGCCCGCGCAGGTGGCGGATGACCTTCACGCCGGCGAGCAGGCGCAGCCTCGAGCGCAGCAAGTGGCCGTACTCCCCGAGGTCGGCGCCCGGCTCTGGCTTCTCGAGGATGTCGAGCGCGCCGAGGGAGAGTGCCCGAAAGGTCACGGCCGCGGCCGGAACCGAGGTGAGCACGAGGATCGGGGTCGGGGTCTCCGCCATGATCCGGGCGATGCCGGAGAAGCCGTCTGCGTCGGGCATGTGGAGGTCCATCGTCACGACGTCCGGGCGGAGCGACCGGGCGAGGCGCGCCGCCTCGTCGCCGTTGGCGGCCACCCCGACGACCTGGTACCCGGCCTCCGCCCCGATGACCCCGCACAGCATCTCCCGGAACAGCGGCGAGTCGTCCGCCACGAGGACCTGAACGGCCCGCTCCCCGGCGGCGATCACGGCGCGACCCCGCAGAGCCGCTCGAGCGTCGCCGCGAGCACCTCGGGATCGAGCTCGCCCTTCACGAGGTAGGCGTCGGCGCCGGCATCGACCCCGCGCCGCCGCTCCTCCGGTGCCGAGAGCGACGACAGGATGACGACCGGCAGGTCCCCGAGGCCGTCCGACCCCTTCACGCGGCGCGTGAGGTCGATCCCGTCGAGCACGGGCATGTTCACGTCGGTGAGGAGCAGGTGGAAGCCACCCTGCTGCAGTCGCTGCCAGCCTTCCTCCCCGTCCGCGGCCTCCTGCACGTCGTGGCCGAGGCTGCGCAAGAGCGCCGCCTCGGCCTCCCGCGCGATCGCGCTGTCGTCGACGAGCAGCACGCGGAGGCGCCGGCGGTCGCGGACCCGCACCAGCTCCGGCCCCGAGAGGTGGTACGCGGCCGCGATGACCTCGGGCGTCGAGAGCAGGATCGCGACCCTGCCGTCGGGAAGGAGCGTCCCGCCGGAGACGAACCGCATCCCGCGCAGGAAGGTCCCCGGTGCCTTCACGGCGACCTCCCGCTCGCCGGCCAGCCCGTCCACGAGCAGGGCCGCGCCCTCGCTCCCGTTCCACAGGTGCACGGCGAGGGGGCGCGCCCGCCGGGGCGGCTCGCCGAGGCCGAGCAGTGGCGCGAGGGGCGCGACCGGCAGGAGCCGGCCGCGATGGCGGAGAGAGCGAACGCCCCCGATCTCCTTCACGTCCCCGGGAGCCACCCGGCCGACGCCGTCGACGTCCGCCGCCGCGAGTCCGTACACGTCGTCGCCCAGGCGGACGAGCAGCACCTTCACGAGCGAGAGCGTCTGGGGGAGGCGAAGGGTGATGCGCGTGAATCGCCCGGGCTCCGACTCGAGGGAGACCGAGCCGCCGAGCGAGGTGAGCTTCTTCTTCACGACGTCGAGCCCGACCCCCCGCCCCGAGATCTCCCCTGCCTTCTCGCGCGTCGAGAAGCCGGGCTGGAAGACGAGATCCAGGGCGGCCCTCGTCGAGAGCTCGTCGGCCTGGGAGCGGGTGAGGATCCCGCGGCCCACCGCGGCCGCGCGAACCCTGTCCGCGTCGATGCCCCGCCCGTCGTCCTCGACGGTGACGGCGAGGAGGTCCCCGTCGGGTCGTGCCCAGATCGAGACGCGACCGGCGCGGGGCTTGCCCGCGCGCTCCCGATCCTCGGGCGCCTCGATCCCGTGGTCCACGCAGTTCCGGAGCAGGTGGACGAGAGGGTCGTTCAGGGCGAGGAGAACGGCCTTGTCGACGCCGGCGTCCGCTCCCCGAACGTCGCAGACGAGCTCCTTCCCCTGGTGTCTCGCCAGCTCGAGGGCGGCCTGCGGGAAGCCGGCGAGGATGCTCGCGAGAGGGACGAGTCGGGCCTCGGCGACGCGCTCGGCGAGCCGCTCCATCTGTCCGCGTACGGCGGTGACCGCGTCCGAGTGACGCCTGAGAAAGCGGAAGCTGTCTGCTCGGAGGAGGTGGAGGTCGCCCTCGATCCGGTCCTCCTCCCTCGCAGCGGCGGCTCCACCCGCGCGGGTTTGCGCGAGGCGCTCGCTGAGGCGGCTCCACCGCGCGAGGAGCGACTGGATCTCGCGGGTACGTCCGACCGCCTTCGCCCCGTCCACGAGCAGGTCGCCGGCCATGGCGGCGATCTCGTCGAGCCGATCGACGTCGACTCGGATGCTCTGGGCCGGCCGATCGCCGCGCAGCTCCACGCGCGGGGCCTCCCGCTCGGCCCGCTGCTCCGCCGGCGCGCGAACCAGCGCGCGGACTTGATCCGCGAGCTGCTCCGCCCGCGGACCGCCCTCCGCCGGCTCGTCGAGGAGCGCGGGGATGGCCTCGCAGGCGTCCCGCAGCGCCGCGGCGCGCTCGCCGGGGTGCGCCGGGGGCAGGACGCCGAGCAGGTCCTCGCACGCGTGGGCGAGCTGGGCGATGCCGGCGAAGCCCATCATGCGCGCTTCGCCTTTCAGCGTGTGGAGCTCCCGCGCGATCTCCGCCTTCAGGTCCTCGCCGCCGCGATCGGCGAAGAGCGCCAGCGAGTGCGCCATCCGCTCGACGCGATCGGCGGTGACGTCCCGGAACTTCCCCAGGAGACGCTGGCGGATCTCTTCTGCGCCCATCTGGACCGCTTGGCTACTCGACCTTGAAGCGCTGGACCATCGCCGCGAGGCGCTCGGCGAGGCGCGCGAGCTCCGCGGAGGCCCCGGTCGCCTGGCGGGACCCGGCCTGCGCCTGGCGCGTCACTTCCTCGATCTCGCCCATCGACTGCACGACCTGCTCCGTGGCGCTGCGCTGCTGCTGGGTCGCGAGGTGGATGAGGCGTGCGGCGTCGCTCGTGCCCTGCGCGCCGGTGAGGATCCCGGTGACGCTCGCCATCGCCGCCCCCCCCAGCCGCTCTCCCTCCGCCGCCATCCGCTTGTTGCCGTCGGAGGCCTCCTTGGCGGCGTGGGTCGACTCGCGGATCTCGCCGATCAGGTTCTTGATCTCGCGGGTGCTCTCCATCACGTTCTCGGCGAGCCGGCGCATCTCGGCGGCGACGATCGAGAAGCCCCGCCCCGCCTCGCCGGCCTTCGCTCCCTCGAGGGCGGCGTTCAGGGCGAGGAGGTCCGACCGATCGGCGATCTCGTCGATGACCTCGACGACCGTTCCGATGCGCTCCACGCGACGCGAGAGCTTCACGATCGCCTCGTCCACCTCGACGGCGTTGCGCCGCACCTTCTCCATCGACTCCATGAAGGCGCGGATCGCGCCCTCGCCCTGGCGCGTGGCGGAAAGGGTCTGCTCCGCGATCGAGGCCACCATCTGGGCGTTCTCGGCGATCTGGTGGGAGGCGCCCTTCAGCTCCTCCATGGTGGCGGTCGTCTCGTGGACCGCCGTGGCCTGCTGCGAGGTCGAGTTCTCGTTCTGCGTCGCCGCGGCGAGGACCTCGGCACTCGAGGAGGAGAGCTGCAGCGCCGCCTCCCGGATCTCCTTCACGAACCGCTTGAGCGTCTCCATCACCTGGCCGACGCCCGCGATGAGGGGCGTGAGCGTGGCGTCGCTCACCGCCAGCCGGAGGGTGCCGCTCAGGTCGCCCTCCACCACCAGCCGAACCATGGCGTCGATGGCCTCGTCGAGCCCGACGCGCACCGCCTCCATCCGCGCGGCGATCTCGCTGCCACGCTCATCCGCCTTCTCGGCGGCGCGGTTCACCTCACGGGCGAGGTCCCTGAGCGCGGGGTCGCGGAGGGCCTTCGCGTCGACGCGGCGCGCGTAGTCCCCCTCGGCGTGCGCTCGGAGGACGGCGGCGATGGCCGCCGCGTCCCCGTCCCGGCTGCGCGGCGTGCGCGCGCGCGCCCTCGTGGAACCGTTGCGGTCAGGCATGGCGGGTCTCCTCGCGGGGGCCGGCGGCGCCGGGCTCCCCCTCGCGAACCAGGGTGGGAAGGTCGACGACGAGGGTGGGAACCTCGTCGAGCATGGCGAACCCCGCGAGCGCCCCGGTGGGCAGGACGTCGCTCACAAACCGGGGAAGCGGCTGGAAGTCGGACTCGGGGACGGCCTTCAGGCCAAGGACACCGTCGACGAGCAGGGTGCGCTCGTTCCCCGAGGCCTTGACGACCAGGCCGCGGCGGGGGTCCCAAGGGCGGCCGAGCGCGGTCTCGCCGACCGCCTCGTCCTCGTGCTCCACGAGCGGTCCGGCGATCCGCCGGACGTCGGCCGCGCGCGCCGCGAACACGCGCGCCCCCAGCTGGAAGAGGACGAGCTCGTGGACGTCGCTCACGACGGCACGCTCCGCGACCGGGCCACCGATACCACCCGGCCCATGTCCAGCACCGCGATGTCGCCGACGTCGTCGAGCACGACCGCCTGGAGGAACTCGGCAGCGCCCTGCGCCGCGGGCGGGGGGCCGACGCGCCGACGCGGGACGCGGATGAGGCCCTCGATCTCGTCCGACAGCACGGCGACGCGCCAGGGCTCGGCGTGCACGATCGCGGCACGCGCCCCGGGCCTCGGGGGCGTGCCCCGGCGGAGCAGGAGCTCGCCCAGGTCGAGCACGGGGAGGATCTCGCCGCGATGGGTGAAGACGCCGGGCAGGAAGCTCGGCGAGGACGGAAGCCGGGTGAGCGGTCCGAGGCGGACCACCTCGGTGACGAGGGGGGCGGGGAGCGCATAGCGGCCACCCGCGATGCGAACGGAGAAGTACCACGCGTCCGGCTCGGCGGCTCCAGCCGGAGCGCGCGGCGCCGGGTCGGGCGCACCGGAGCCCCGCTCTTCCCGCATGGCCATTGCGCGATCGATTATGGACAGGGCTATCCGGGAGGGGCAAGTTTGCTATCCTCGGTGCGTCGACCGTGAAGATCCTGATCTGCTGCGAAAACGAGATCGTGCGTGACGCCGTGTCCCTGGCGCTTTCCGCGGCCGGGCACCAGGCCGTGGCGAGCGAGCCGTTCCAGCTCGTCGGCAACCTCACGGGTGCGCTGGCGCTCGTGGTCGACGCCGGACGCGGGCGCCAGGCGATCGCACTCCTGCGGGACCGCGGCTTCACGGGGCGCGCGTTGGTCACCGGCGTCATGTCGCAGGAGGAGCTCGGACGCCTGGCGGAGGAGCTGGATGCCGACGGCGCGCTTGCGCTCGACCCCCTCGACACGCTCGCCGAGCGGTTCGCGGCTTCCGTCGGACGGCGCCGGCGCGTCCTCATCGTGGACGACAGCGAGATCGTGGCGCGCCTCCTCGAGGAGGAGCTTCGTGGAAAGGGCTTCGAGATCCGCTACGCCCCCGACGCGGAGACCGCCACGACGCTCATCCTCAAGCGCGAGAGCCGTCCGGACCTGATCCTGCTCGACATCAACATGCCTCGCGTGAACGGGGTGCAGTTCTGCCGGTTCGTGAAGAAGAACGAGCGGTTCCGGGGCATCAAGGTGATCCTCTGCTCGGGGGCGGCGAAGGAGACGGTGCAGTCGCTCGCCGCCGACTGCGGCGCGGACGGCTACGTCTTCAAGGACGAGCTCCTGGGGCGATGGGTCGCCGAGCAGGCCGGGTAGGACCGCTAGATCCCGAACGACTGGCCGCAACCGCAGGAACTCTTCGCCTGCGGGTTCTCGAAGACGAAACCGCTCTGCAGCAAGGACCGCTTCCACTCCACGGTCGTCCCGAGGAGGAAGCGGGCGCTGCGCGGGTCCACGAAGACGCGCCCTCCGTCTCGCTCGAACACCTCGTCGTCGGGCCTCGGGGCGTCGGCCCAGTCCACGAGGTAGGAGAGGCCCGAGCAGCCGCCGCCCTGGACGCCGAGCCGGAGCCCGCCCCCGGGCGTGTTGCGCTCCTCCGCCATCGAGCGCAAGCGGGCCGCCGCGCTGGCGGTGATCTGAAGGGCCGCGCTCACGTCGGCTGTGCCTCCTCGTAGAGGGGGGACATCTCTCGGAGCCGCGTCACCTTCTCCACGACCAGCCGGACCACGAAGTCCACCTCCTCCTCCGTGTTGAAGCGCCCGAGCCCGAAGCGGATGGAGGCGTGCGCCATGTCGTCGGGGACGCCCATGGCCCGCAGCACGTAGGACGGCTCGAGCGAGGCGGAGGTGCAGGCCGAGCCCGAGCTCACGGCCACGTCCCTCATGGCGAGCAGGAGCGCCTCTCCCTCCACGTGGCGGAAGCTCATGTTCAGGTTCCCGGGGAGCCGGCTCCCGAGGCTCCCGTTCACCTGGACCTGGTCGAGCCCCGAGGTGATCCCCGCCTTCAGCCGCTCCCGGAGGCCGAGGAGGCGCGGAGCCTCGGCCGGCATCTCGGCACGAGCGATGTCCGCCGCCGCTCCGAAGCCCACGATGCCGGGGACGTTCAGCGTGCCCGAACGGTACCCCCGCTCGTGGCCGCCCCCGTCCATCTGCGCGACGAGCCGGGCGCGGGGACGCCTCCGCACGTACAGCGCGCCGACTCCCTTCGGGCCGTACATCTTGTGGGCCGACAGGGACGCGAGGTCGACGCCGGCGTCCTCGACGTCGAACGGGATCCTCCCCACGCTCTGCACGGCGTCGGTATGGAACAGGACGCCCCTCTCGCGCGTGACGCGGCCGATGGCCTCGATGGGCTGCACCGTCCCGACCTCGTTGTTCGCGTGCATCACGGAGACGAGGATGGTGTCCGGGCGGATGGCCGCGCGGATCGCCTCCGGGTCGACCAGCCCGTCGGCGTCGACCCCGACGTAGGTCACCTCGAACCCTTCCCGCTCCAGGGCGTGCATGGAGTCGAGGACCGCCTTGTGCTCGATCGCCGTGGTGACGAGGTGGCGCCCCCGCGACTGGTGGAACCGGGCCACCCCCTTCACCGCGAGGTTGTCCGACTCGGTCGCCCCGCTCGTCCACACGATCTCCCGGGCCGACGCGCCGATGAGCCGCGCGACCCGCTCGCGGGCCTCCTCGACCGCCTCCTCCGCGCGCCAGCCGAACGGATGGCTCTTCGAGGCCGCGTTGCCGAAGTGCTCCCGGAAGTACGGCAGCATGGCTTCGAGCGCGCGCGGGTCGACCGGCGTGGTCGCGTGGCAATCCATGTAGACTGGAATCTTCATGGCCGGGCGAGGCTCCGATAGCGGAGGGCGCTTTGGTGTTTATAAGGATGTCGGCGGCCGGAATCCAAGAAAGTCGGGGAATTCCAGCCGCCTTGGCGGGTTGTCATAGATGCGCGACGGCCTTCGCCCGGTACCCGGACGGGACGGTTCCAGGGTGATTAGAATAAAAAGATGAGCTTTCTCCTGCGCATCTTCGTCGCGGGCTTGACCTTCGCCGCCGTGGCGTGGGTGCCCGACCTCATGGCCACCTCCGGGCCGACCGGCGCGGGGGGTGACCTCGGCCTCGCGCGACTCCTCGCGCAGGGCTCGATGTTCGCGTACGGGGCGGCCTTCCTGGGAGGCGCGCTGACGAGCCTCACGCCCTGCGTCTATCCCCTCATCCCCATCACGGTCTCGATCTTCGGCGCCCGGCAGGCGGCGTCCCGACGTCAGGCGGTGGTCCTCTCCGGGCTCTACGTGCTCGGCATCGCCGCCATGTACTCGGCGCTCGGCGTGGGCGCGGCCCTCACCGGGAAGGCGTTCGGCAGCGTGATGCAGAATCCCTGGGTGATGGGGGCCGTCGCGGTCGTGTTCGCCGCCATGGCCGCCTCCATGTTCGGCGCCTTCGACCTGCAGCTGCCGGCCGGGCTGCAGGCCCGCCTCTCCGCGGTGGGCGGTGCCGGTTACGTGGGCGCCGTGGCGATGGGGCTCGTCGCCGGCGTCATCGCTGCCCCCTGCACGGGCCCGGTCCTCGCCGCCGCCCTCGCTTTCGTGGCCACGCGCGGGTCCGTCCCGTTCGGCGTGGGCGTCATGTTCGCCTATGCGCTCGGAATGGGCCTCCCCTTCTTCCTCCTCGGTGCCTTCTCCGTGTCGCTCCCGAAGAGCGGGCCCTGGATGGACGCGGTGAAGAGCGTGTTCGGCGTCGCCCTCCTCGCGGCCGCGGGCGTCTTCGCGAAGGACGCGGTGCCGGCCCTGCAGCCGGCGTTCCTCGCGTCGCGCGCCGCGGCCCTGGCCGCGGCCACCGCGGCCGGCGCCGGCGTGCTTCTCGGCGCCTTCAGCGGGAGCTTTGAGGGGACGCGCTGGCGCTCGCTCGCCAAGGGCGTGGGCGTGGCACTCGTCGTCGGCGGCATCGTCTACGCGTCCGGATCCGCGCAGGCCCGCTCCACCACCGGCGCCGCGGGCCTCGACTGGATCCACCAGGACGAGGCCCTCGCGCTCGGGCGCGCCCGCGCCGAGGGCAAGCCGGTGATCATCGACTTCTGGGCGGATTGGTGCACCGCATGCCGGGAACTCGACAGGACGGCGTGGAGCGATCCGCGGGTCCAGGCTGCCGCGAAGCGCTTCGTCACCCTGAAGATGGACGGCTCGCAGGAAAGCGACGCGTTCCAGCGCGTATTCGAGAAGTACGCGGTCGTGGGCATGCCCACCGTCGTATTCATCGACTCTCACGGGCGGGAGATGCCGGCGCGCGTCACCGGCGCGACGTCCGCCGAGGAGATGCTGAAGTGGCTCCAGGCGGCGGAGCAGGCGTGCGCGTTGCCCGCGGTGGCGTGCGTCGCCCGATGGTAGGCGGCAGTCGTTAGCTAGAACATCCGCCACGTGAGGGCGAGGTTCACTCCGCCCTGCAGGCCGTCGTCCAGGCCGGGGATGTGGGCGCTGCCCGAGCCCCACCGGATCCCGACGTAGATGCTCGCGCCCGCGCTCAGGTCGGGAGCGATGCGGAACTCGTAGGCGATGCTCCCGGCCGGGGTGAAGGCGAGGCCCATGCCGCGCGCCATCGCCCAGGTGAAGGCGAAGTCGGCCGCGAACGTGAGGAGCCCCGGCCCCAGGACGGGCGTCCAGGCCAACCCCGGGGTCGCGGCGATGCCGGCGTTGCTCTGGTTCCCCGGGTAGATCCAGCCGCTGCCGAAGTCGAGCCAGGCTCCGCCGGTGAGCCGCATGCCCGACCGGCTCCCGGAGGTCGCCCCGAGCTCCCTTCGCCACACGGCCCCGAGCACCATCTCCGAGGTCGTCCAGGTGTAGGCGGCGAGCGCTCCGAGGTCGTCGACGGCGTTCAGCCCCTGTGCGTACTCGATCTCCAGGAGGGGATACCCGGCCTGCGTCAGCCACGCCGCGCCTCCGGCGCCGAGCGAACCCGCGCCGACCAGCGTCACCTGCCTCGGGCTCGGGCGCCGCCGCGGGATCGCTGCAGAACCCTCGTCGCTCGTCCCGGGGGTGTCCCCGGGGACAGCGCTCGACGGGGCGGGCGGCTCGCGGTCGGGCCGATCCGGGAGCGGAGGGTCGGCGGCCGAGAGGGCGAGCAGGACGGCGAGGGTCGCGAGCATGTGTGTCCATCGTACCGGGCGCGTGCCCGGAAGTGCGCGGAAACGCTGTTGACACCCGCCGCGCGCCGGGGCTAATGGGGAGCGCACCGAGCCCAGGTGGCGGAACTGGTAGACGCACTAGATTCAGGGTCTAGCGGCCGCAAGGCCGTGGAGGTTCGAGTCCTCTCCTGGGCACCATGAATGCGGGCGGCGGGCCTCCTTCGGCTCGCCGCCCTTTTTTTTGGACCGCCGTTGACGGGCCCGCCTCAACGTGCATATTCATTCATGAATATGGATACGCTGTCCATCGCCGTCGTGGGCGCCTCCGGGTACTCCGGGCTGGAGCTGACCCGGATCGCCGCCCGGCATCCGCGCCTGCGCATCGTCGGGCTCTACTCCGATCGCTGGGCGGACGAGCCGGCCGGCGCGCGGCTGCCGCTCGCGCCGGCCGTGGCCTCGCTGCGCTACCTACCGCAGGCGCACGCACGAGACCTCCAGGCGGAGGTGGCCTTCCTCGCGACGCCGGCAGAGGTCTCCCTCGAGCTCGCGCCCGCCCTGCGCCGGCGCGGGATCCGCGTGGTCGACCTCTCGGGCGCCTTCCGCCTCCTCGATCGGGCCGCCTATCCGCGCTGGTACGGGTTCGAGCACACCGCTCCCGGGGCGCTCGCCGAGGCGCGCTACGGCCTTCCCGAGCTCGGGCGCGAGGCCCTGGCCGGGGCGTCGCTCGTCAGCAACCCGGGCTGCTACGCCACGGCGATCGCGCTCGCCCTCGCGCCACTCGTGCAGGCGGGGGTGGCGGAACGGGAGGGCATCGCGGTCTCGGCCATGAGCGGCGTCTCCGGAGCCGGCCGCAAGGCTAACGAGGAGTACAGCTTCTGCGAGATCGACGAGGACCTGCGCGCGTACCGCATCGGACGCCACCAGCACGTGCCCGAGATCGAGCAGACCGTGGCGCGCTTCGCGGGGGGCGTGGGCGCCATCTCGTTCGTCCCCCACCTCGTCCCGCTGCGCCGCGGCATCCTCGCCACGTGCACGCTCCGTGCGACGGTGGGGGCGTCGGAAGCCGACGTGCACGCAGCCTACCAGAGGGCCTACGCGTCGGAGCGCTTCGTCCGGGTGCTTCGCCCGGATCAGGTGGCCGTGAAGGACGTGGTCCGGACGAACCGCTGCCACCTGGGCGCTTCCCTCGATGCCCGCACGGGCCTCGTGGTCGCGACCTCGGCCATCGACAACCTGGTGAAGGGCGCCGCTGGCCAGGCGGTCCAGGCGCTCAACGCCGCCCTGGGCTGGGACGAGGGCACCGGCCTGGACCTCCTGGGAGGTTGAATTGAGGATTCCGAAGGGCTTCCGCTACTCCGGCGTTCCCGCGGGAATCAAGCCGCAGCGGCGCGACATGGCGCTCGTCGTATCGGACGTCCCTGCGGCCGCGGCCGGCCTCTTCACGGTGAACCGGGCCGCCGCCGCCCCTGTGCTCGACGCCCGCGAAAGGGTTCCGGCCGAGGGGATGCGGGCGGTCCTGGTCAACAGCGGGAACGCGAACGCCCTCACCGGCCCGCATGGCCTCGAGGACGTGGCGAGCCTCCGCGGGGCGCTGGCCCAGGCCCTGGGGCTGCAGAAGCGCGCCGTGCTGACCGCTTCCACCGGAGTGATCGGCCAGCGCCTGCCCGTCCAGAAGATGGTGGCGGCGATGCCGGCCCTCGTCGAGCAGCTCGGCGACCACGCCGAGCTCGCCGCCGAGGCCATCATGACCACCGACACGCGGCCCAAGATGTCCTCCCGCGAGCTCGTCGTCGCCGGGAAGTCGGCGACCGTCGCCGCCATCTGCAAGGGCACGGGCATGCTCGCTCCGCAGCTCGCGACCACCGTGTGCGTCGTGACGACCGACCTCGCGATCACGCCGACCCTGCTCCAGGAGGCCCTGCGCCGCGCGGTCCGGCCCACCATCGAGATGGTGACCGTCGACGGCGACATGTCGACGAACGACTCCATCCTCGCCCTCGCCAACGGCCTCGCCGGCAACCCACGGCTCTCCGAAGCCGGACCGGACCTAGAGGCCTTCGTGACGGCCCTCACCGACCTCTTCGGCGAGATGGCCCGGGCCATGGCCGCCGACGGGGAGGGCGCGACCAAGCTCCTGGAGGTGACGGTCGCGGGAGCGCCCTCGGAAGAGGCCGCGCGGGACCTCGCCCGCTCCATCGCCGCCTCCCCCCTCGTGAAGGCAGCGCTCTTCGGGGCCGACCCGAACTGGGGCCGGGTGCTCGCCACGGTGGGTGCTCGGGCCGGCTCGCAGAAGTGGCCCGTCGACCCTTATCGCGCGCGGGTGCTGCTCCAGGGCACCGCCGTCTACTCGAACGGCGCCCCGCAAGAGTTCGACCGGGACGTCATGAAGTCGCGGCTGCGCGAGCCGCGCGTGGACGTGCGGGTGGAGCTTTCCGACGGGGAGGCGACGGCGACCGCGTGGGGCTGCGACCTCTCCTACGACTACGTGAAGATCAACGCCGACTACTCCTCGCTCATCGTGCAGAAGCCCGACGGGGGCGTCGCGAAGGATGACCACGTCGCCAACTACTCTCCAGCCTTCAAGCGCGCCCTGCTCGTCGAGGCCCTGAAGTACATCTCCGCATTCTCCGGCCAGGCGGCCGTCATCAAGTACGGCGGCGCCGCCATGGTGAAGGACAGCCTCAAGGTCGCGTTCTCCGAGGACGTGGTGCTGCTCAAGCGCGTCGGGCTGCGGCCGGTCGTCGTGCACGGCGGGGCGCAGGAGGTGAATCGGACGATGGATCGGCTCGGCGAGCGCTCCGAGTTCGTGGACGGCCTGCGCGTGACGGACGCCACCAGCCTTCCGGTGGTGGAGATGGTCCTCACCGGCAAGGTGAACCAGGAGCTGGTGTCGCTCCTCAACGCGCGCGACGCTGCGGCCGTGGGCCTGTCGGGAAAGGACGGCCAGCTCATCAAGGCCCGCAAGCTCGTGCACGAGAGCGGCCGCGACCTCGGCCAGGTGGGCGAGGTGACCGAGGTCAACAAGGACTTCCTGCGGATGCTCCTCAAGTCGAGTTACGTGCCGGTGATCTCTCCGATCGGGCTCGGCGAGGACGGGGGCGGCCTCTCGATCAACGCCGACGAGGTGGCCGCGGCAGTGGCCGTCGCCGTGGGCGCGAAGAAGCTCATCTACCTGACCGACGTCCCGGGCATCCTCGAGTCCGCGCCGGACGGCGAGCTGATCCGGCAGATCTCGAGCTCCGGCCTGCGTCGCAGGCTCGACGCCGGGGCGATCACCGGGGGCATGCGGTACAAGGCGCTCGCCATCCTTCAGGCCCTCGAGGGCGGGGTGGAGCGCGTCCACGTCCTCGACGGGCGCGTGCCCCACACCGTCATCGCGGAACTTTTCACCGACAGTGGTGTCGGGACGCTGGTCCAGCGGGGATGAGCAAGGCGGCGGACATGCGGCGTCGGGCCGTGCTGCGGATCCTCCAGCGTCAGCCCATCTCGACGCAGGACGAGCTCATGGGGGCGCTGCGCCGGGAGGGGCTGCGCGCGGCCCAGGCCACCCTCTCCCGGGACCTGTCGCGGCTGGGAGTCCGCCGCGCCGCTCGCCCGGGAGGCGGGACCGTGTACGAGCTCGGCGAGGCGCCCCCGGGGCTCGACGCCGCGGTGGTCGAGCTCGTGGCCTCGGTGGCGACGAACGGCTCGACGGTCGTGGTGCGTACGCGGCCCGGCAGCGCCCCGGCGGTGGCGAGGGCCATCGACCTCGCCGGGCTGCCGGACGTCCTCGGCACCATCGCCGGCGACGACACCATCTTCGTGGCCCCGGCGGCGGAGCGGCGCGCGCGCCCGCTCGCCTCCCGGCTCGGAGCGCTCTTCGGGGTCCCGACCGAGGGCGCACGGACCGGCCGCGGCTCGGCCGAGCGCCGCTAGAGCAGCGAGCGGACGAAGGTCACGAGGCCGGCGGCCCCCACCACGAGTGACGCGAGCCACACGAGCCTGTTCCGCGTGAGCGCCGCCACGGCGCCCAGGGCGATGGCCACCTGGAAGAACGCGACCGAGATGGCGAAGCCGTGGTGCCGGTGCATCAGGTGGTCGGCCTCGGCGTTCTTCTCGTCGCGCTCCTTCTCGAGCTTCTGCGCTTCCGCCTTGATCTCTTCCTGCTCGTGCTCGTAGCGCTGCGCCTTCTCGGCGAAGCGGGCGGGCGGCTCCTTACCGGCCGCCTCGAAGGTGACGCGCGAGGCTTCCGCCACGGCCGCCTTGACCCCCTTGGCCTGGTAGTAGGACCACTGGTCCGAAGCCTTCGACTGCAGGACGCCCGCTTCCGTCTTGAGCACGAGCGCCTCGTTCACCGTGGCGCCGGCGCGGAGCGAGGCGAGGGCTGCGAGAGCCGCCAGCAGCGCCGTGGTGAGCGCGATGGTGCGAAGGAACGCCCCGCCCTCCTTCTCGAGCTCCTCGTGGATCGCCTCGTGCAGCTTCTCGGTCTCGACCTCGGGTCCTTCGGGCATCCGCGCGGCCCTCCTGTCGTTGGTTCAGCCGAGCGCGGCGACGCGCGCCCATTCGGCCCGGGATCGCAACGCGCAGTCCTCGATGGCCAACCCCGCGAAGTAGTTTCCCGTGAGCGCCAGCCGCGATCCCGAGAGCAGCCGGTCGAGCTCGGCGACGGTGCGCTCGTGCCCGAGCGTCGGGGACGGCAGCATCGTCATCCGGCGCGCGACGTCCTCGAAGTCCGCGGAGCCGACCCCGAGGATGCCCTGGATCCGCTCCATCTTCTCGGCGTCCGTGTGACCCGTGCGGAAGTGGAAGGCCGCGCCCCGGTAGGTCTCGTCGGCCACCGTGTCGCGCGTCACCATCGACCAGAAGATGTCGTGCTCCGGCACGAGGAAGGCCATGTCCGGAAGGGCGATCTTCTCCTTCCGGACCACCACCCCCACCGTCTCGACTGCCGCCATGTGGATTCGCGCCAGCTCGCCCGCGAGCTCCGGGAAGTCCGCCCGCAGCAACGCGGCCGCCATCGAGGGCGGCACCGCGAGACAGACGAGCGGAGCCTCGAAGACCCGGCCGTCGTGGAGGTGCACCCGATGGGCGGCTCCGGCCTTGCGCACCTCGCGAACGGCGGCGTCGGTGAGCGTCTCCACGCCCGGCCGGGCAGCCATGGCGTCGGTCGCTGCACCGAGCCCCCCTCGCAGGGTGAAGCTCTTCACGACCTCGGTCCGGCGCGTGCGCTTCTTGAACAACGACCCGGCGCCCGTCGCAGGGAAGGAGTCGACGTTCTGGGAGGGTACCGCGGAGAGGAACGGCCCGAGGACCCGGGAGTAGTTCCCCTTGCCGACCACGCTCGAGTAGTAGGCGTACGTCGTCGCCCCCTCCTTCTTGGCGCGCAGTGCATGGGGCAGGGACCGCAGCAGTTCCCAGGGGTCGAAGCGGAGGAACACCGAGAGCGGGCCCATGACGGCGACCTCGCCGTCGCGCAGGAGCGCGAAGCGCTTGCGGGCGGGGCCGCGCGGGACGAGATCCCCGAGCTTCCCCGCCTGATCCAGGATCTCGAGCAGCGCCCCGTAGGAGTTGTAGCAGGTATGCGCGCCAAGCTCGTACCAGTAGCCCCTGGGCTCCCGGCGCGAGTCCAGGCAACCGCCGAGCTTCGCGCTCCCCTCGAGAACGAGCGCCCGCTTCCCGCTTCCGGCCGCGTGCCAAGCGAATGCGAGCCCGCTCAGCCCTCCTCCGACGACAACGACATCCCGTTGTTCCATCACGCCTTTCGCACCTCGCCGCGCCCGGCCGGCAGAGACTGGCACGACGCGGCGCGGCACGCCAGCGGATTTGGGCCAGGACCGGCGCCGAGCACCCGATCGATGCCCTTTTACGGGCGGAGAGCATGGGCTAAAAAGGGCGGACCATGAAGATTGGATTCCTCGGGCTCGGGACCATGGGCGCTCCCATGGCCAACAACCTGCGCAAATCGGGGCACACCGTCACCGTCTGGAACCGGACGCCGGGCCGGGTCGAACCCCTCGCCAAGAAGGGCGTCAAGGCAGCCAAGTCGCCCCGCGAGGCGACGAGCGGCCAGGACGTCGTGCTCATCTGCGTCGCCGACGAAAAAGCCGTCGACCACGTGCTGGAGGGGCCGGACGGGGTTCTCGCCGGGCTCTCGCCGGGGGCGGTGGTGGTCGACACCTCCACGGCGGGAGTCCAGTCGGCGCGCTCGGTGGAGGAGCGGGTGAAGGCCCGCGGGGCATCGTTCCTGGCCGCCCCACTGCTCGGCTCGAAGGCCGCCGCGGAGAAGGCCCAGCTCACCATCGTCGTCGGAGGCGCGGCCGAGGCCCGCGAGAAGGCCAGGCCGGCGCTCCGGGCGATCTCGGCGCGTATCATCGAGCTCGACGCGGCGCCGAAGGCCGCGCTCATGAAGCTCGTCGTGAACGCCGTGGGCGGCGCGATGATGACCGCCTTCGGCGAGGCGCTCGCCCTCGCCGCCTCCGGCGGGCTGGACATCGAGAAGGTCATCGAGACCATCCAGGCCTCGAGCTTCCACTCCCCGCTCTTCCTCATGAAGGGCGAGCAGATTCTGAACAAGGACTGGTCGCCCCGCTTCGCGGTTGCCCTCGCCGAGAAGGATCAGCGGCTCGCCCAGGAGGCGGCCGCCGGGCAGGGCGTGAAGATGCCCATCAACTCCGCCGTGCGCCGGGTCTTCGCGGAGGCGGTGGAGTCCGGGCGCGGCGAAAAGGACATGTGCGCCGTGACGGACCTGTTCTTCGAATGGGCGGGGCTCAAGCGGTAACGGCGCCACCGCTCAGGCGGCTTCGAGGACCTCGGTCACGACCTTCCACAGGTCGTCGAGGTGAAAGGGCTTGCGCACGAAGCCGGAGGGCTCGAGCCCGGCGGGGCGCAGCTTCGCCCGGACCTCTTCCGGGGGCGTCGCCGACACGAACAGGACCTTCGGGCAGCGCTCTCCGAGCTCGGCGCGCATCGCGTCGAAGAAGGCGACGCCGTCCATACCGGGCATTCGGTAGTCGACGAGCGCCAGGTCGGGAGGGTTCATCCGCGCCAGCGCGAGGGCCTCGCGGGCGTCGGAGGCCCCTTCGGCTTGATGGCCCATCTTCTGGACGCCGACCTGCAGGGCCTTACGAACGATCTCGACGTCGTCGACAATGAGCACTCGGGCCACGGAACGTACCTCCGCACGTTCGCATGTGCTTCTGCTGTGCCGCCAAAAACCCCAAAGATTGCGGCGAACTCGCTAGGGTCGCGTGGCACCCCGGGGTCGCAGGCGGCGCCCCGGGGAAGCGGGCAGGCCATATGGGTGCCGGCGGACCCCCGTCCGGTCAACGGTGCGCCCGTGGCTTCCGGGGAGAGGCGGCATAGCGGGCCAGGGCGTTCCGCACCGCCTCCGCGTAGTGCCGCCGGGCGGCAGCCGGCGCGAGCACCTCCGCCTCGCCCCCGAGGGAGAGCGCGAAGCGGGTCGCCCACTCGTCGCTCACACCCGGCACCTCCACGAGCGCCCCACCCTTCGCGTCCCGCCGCAGCACGCGCCACTGCCCGGGACGGGCGAGCGCCCACGCCGCCGCGAGCGGGCCGAGGCGGATGCGCACCGGCGTTCCCTGGGCCTCGGAGAAGAGGCGCGCGCGGGCGATCTCGGACTCCGGCGGAGGATCGAAGCGTCGGTCGGTCACCGAGCACTCCCGCACGCGGTCGAGCCGGAACGGAAGCGCCCGGCCGCGTCCCTCGTCGAATCCGTAGAGGTACCAGTGGCCGAGCCGCTGCGCGAGGGTATAGGGGTGCACGACCCGGTCGCTCTCCTGTCCGCGCGTCGCGGTGTAGTAGCGGAGCGCGAGGGCGCGCCGCTCGGCGATGGCTCGCTGCACCCGCCCGAGGAGCGAGTCCTTGGCCGGCGGAGATCCCGCGTAGATCCGGTCGAGAAGCTCGTCGAACATCGCCCGCCGGTCCCTCGGAACCGAGTCCCGCAGCGCTCGCACGGCCCGCTCTCGCCCCTCGCCTCCCAGCGCCCGCGCTGCGGCGGCCAGGGCGGCGGCCTCGCTCTCCGTGAACCGAGGCGGCCGGGAGAAGCTCTGGTGAAGGGCGACGTGGACCTTGTCCCCCTCGACGTAGAGGTCCAGGAAGTCGTCGGGTGCGAACGGAGGACAGCCCACGCCCAGAAGGAAGTCGAGGTCCTCCAGGATCTGCTTGTCCGACACGCCGCACTTGCGCGCGAGTTCCCCGACCGTCGTCCCCGGATGGCGAACGGCGAAGGGCACGAGAAAAAGCACCCGGCGCAGGCGGTCGCGCGAGTCGAGCTTCGGATTGACGGTTCGCCCGGTCACGATCAGCCGCTCCTCCGTGCGAGCGCGCGCAGCACGGACTGGACCCGGTTTCGAAGGACGCGTGGCGACAGGATCTCCGCGCGGTCCGCCATCGACAGCACCTGCCTCACGAGCGCCTCTCCGTTCGTGGCCTCGACCTCGACGACGGCCCCGCCGTTCGATTCCAGCCAGCGGGCACGCGTCCCGAAGGACTCGCGGACCTCCGGGCTCACCGGCGTGTCCAGCTGGATCCGACAGCGCACCGGCGCGTGCACGCGGTATTCCCAGGGCTCCCGCGTCGCGAAGTCCGCGAGCGCGAAGTTCGGCTGGACCGAAAAGTCCGGGGTCCGGGGCGCGGCGGCGTTCGCGGCGAGCGAGACGATGCGGCCGAGGTGGAACGTGCGGATCGCGCGCCGGAGATGGCACCATCCGACGAGGAACCACGCGCCGCCCCTCTGGTACAGTCCGTACGGGTCGACGTCCCGCTCCGTGCGCGCGCGCCGCTCCGCCCCCGCGTAGACGACGTGCACGCGCTTCCGGGCCGCCACGGCCTGCGAGAGGAGCTCCAGCTTCCGAGCCGCGTCGCCCGTGGCCTCCGCCGCCCCCTCGTCCACGGAGAGCCGCAGTGCCGCGGTGGCGGCGAGCTCGGACGAGCCCGGCGCGCGCGCCGCGAAGGAGAGCTTGTTCAGCGCGTGGGCGAGGTCCCGCGCGTACGGGAACGCCTGCTGCGCGAGCGCCGCAGAGCCCGCCAAGTAGAGGAGGGCCAGGTCCTCCGGCGCCAGCTTCAGGTCGGGGAGGTAGAAATCCTCTTTGTCGACGAGGTAGCCGGCCGCCAGGTCCTCGTCGCCCGCCAGGTAGCGCACCGGGATCCCGAGCTCGAGGAGCTCGGCCTTGTCCCGCTCGAACTTGCGGATGGCGGCCTCACCTGAGGCCCCGCCGTAATCGTCCGGGAACTGCTCCTGGATTTCCCTCCAGGACACCGGCTCGGCCGCCCTGAGAAGGAAGGCGGCCAGATCCAGGAGGCGCTCCGCCTTCTGCATGGGGCCACGACCTTAACAGGCGATATCGAGCAGTCAATCGCGTGCTAGAATCCCCTATCCGCGCAGGAGCCGGGGATGGCGGGAATCGGCATCGGGCCTGACGATTTCGAGATCTTCGCGATCGCGGATCCCGACGAGCGGTGTCGAGCCGTGGAGTCGCGGCTCCAGCCCAAGCTACTCGCGCTCGGCCGGGAGCTGTCGGGCGGGCTCTCCCGGGTGGTCGGGCGCGAGCTCTGCTCTCAGTACGGCAAGCTCTCTCGGCGTCGGGGCACGGCTCCCGACGAGGCCTTCGTGGCCTTCGCGGAGAGCACCAAGACCCTGCGGGGTGTCCCGTACTTGGCCCTCTCCGTCACCCGCGGACAGCTCCACGCCCGGGTGGCCGTTCGGGGCGAATGCGAGCGCGCCACCGACATGCGGCGCGCGGTGGAGCGGGAGGCGTCGAGCCTCGCGCGCAAGGGCAAACCCTTCCGGAAGCTCCGCCACTACATCGGCTGGAACTACGAGGAGCTTCCCGAGGTGGCGCCGGCCACGTCGCCGGCGTTCTGGCAGGAGATCGCCGAGGAGCTTGCCCCGAGTGCGCCCGGACGCATGAGCGGCGCCGACCTGGGCATCGCCTGGTCGCGCGAGGAAGCTCGCAGCCTGTCGGTGGGGGACGTGCTCGGCGCGTTCCGGGACATCGCCCCGCTCTACAAGCTGCTCGTCAACGCCTGACGCCTTCGTCCGCCGGCTCACTCGCCGGCCGGCGCCGCCGGCTTCGCCTCGCCTTCGGCGCGCCTTTGTTCCTCTCGAGCGGCCTGGCGCACGGCGTCGATGAGCTCCTCGTGCTGCTTGCGCAACTCCTCGTAGCGCCGGCGGAGTTCCGCGATTCGATCGTGGGCCAGGTCGAGTTCGCCCTTCTGCACCATGTAGACGCGACGGTCGGTCTCCAGCCGGCCCCGGGCGGCCTTGAGGTCCTTCTCCACAGAAAGGAGCTTCTTCTTCGCTTCGGCGACCTTCGCCTCCGCCTTGTCGGCGCGCTCCTTTTCCGCTTGGAGCGCCGGGACATCTGCGGCAGGCGCCGCCACCTCCTTCGCCGACGGGGCCGGCCGCTCCGCCTCGGCCCGGGCCGCGGCCACCGCCTGTGCCGCCGCGGTGCGCTCCCGCTCCACGTCCTTCGTGAGCTTGTCGACCTGAGCCTCGAGAGCCCTCGCCCTCTCGGCCGCGGCGGCCGTCTCGGCCCGAGCTTCGGCCAGCTTCGCCGAGAGCTTGTCGGCCTCCGCGCGGAGCGCCGCGAGCCCGCCCGCCTTCTTCTGGGCCTCCTGCTGGTCGAAGGCCCGCTTTTTCGACTCGCGAAGCTGGTCGCGCAGCGCGCTCGCCTCCTCCCGGCGTTCCTTCAGCTCCGCGCGGGAGGCACTCGCCTCCTGGACGAGCGCGTCCCTCTCCGATCGCAGGGACGCGACCGCTTTCTCCTGTGTCTCGAGCTTGGCGCGGGCCGTTCGAGAGGAGAGGAAGAATGCGACTGCTGCGAGGACCGCCGCGAGGGCGACGACGAGGAGGGCGCCAGTCATGGAGGAGACCCGAAGGTGGAAGGGCTACGGTGTCGAAGGGACAAGGTATCGCCGGGTCGGACCCATTGGCAAGCGTCGGGGGGCGCCCCCGCGGCGCGCCACCCCGTGCCCTGATACCATCCCGGTCGCGTGGGAAGGGTCGCAACGAGAATCGCCCTGGCCTTCGGGGTCGCCTTGGCGGCGTTCGCGCTCGTGGCGGCGTTCGGCATCGGCCGCCTGCGCGACTTGCACCGCCAGCTCCAGCTCCTCAGCGAAGGGTATGTTCCCCTCACCCGCATCGCGGCCCAGATCGACGTAAAGGACTGGGTGACCCCCCGCGTGCTCGAGGCGAACGCTCTCGACCCGGCGACCCGTCGAGCGTGGATCCCCCTGGCCCGCTCCCACTTCCCGGCGCTCGTCCGCGAGAAGATCGCCGAGGGGCGGGCCGTCGTCGGCCGCGCAGTGCCCCTCGCGTCGGGCGCCGACTCGCAGTTCCTCAAGGGCGTCTTGGTCCGGCTCGATGCGCTGGACGCCGAGTGGGCCCAGTACGACGCTGCCGCCCGCGAGCTGCTCGACGAGGTGGAGGCCGGCGAACCCGCCGGCGGTCGCCTCGACCAGCGCATTCAGGCCGTCCGAACCATGGAGAAGACCCTGGCCCTGGACGTGAAGCTCCTGCAGGTTGCCCTCGACAGCCAGACCGCCGACCTCGTGCTCGCGGCGGAGCGCGAGGACTCTCGCACCGTCGCGTCGATCGTCATCTATGCGCTCCTCGCCACCGCCGTTGGCGTGGGAGCGGCCCTCATCTCCCAGCGGTTGCTGGCGCCCATTGCCAAGCTGACCGAGGGCGTGAAGGCGGTCGCGGCCGGAGACCTGTCCCGCAAGGTCGAGGTGCGCGCTTCGGACGAGATCGGCATGCTGGCCCGGGAGTTCAACGCCATGGCGGCCTCGCTGGAACGCCAGCGGCGCGAGCTGTTGCGGGCCGAGCGGCTCGCCGCCGTCGGGCGCATCTCGGCCCAGATCACGCACGAGATCCGTAATCCGTTGAACTCGCTCGGGCTGAACGCGGAGCTGCTCGCCGAGGAGCTCGAGACCCAGGGGTCGCAGGAGGCGCGCTCCCTCGTCGGGGCGATCTCGCGCGAGGTGGACCGGCTGAACGCCGTCACCGAGGAGTACCTGCGTTTCGCTCGACTCCCGAAGCCGGCGATGGCACGAGAGGACCTGAACGAGATCCTGGGCGGCCTGCTCGACTTCATGGCCGCGGAGATGGCCGCGGCTCGCGTGGAGATCCGGCGCGAACTCGCCCCGGGGCTACCCCCGGTGCTGGGGGACGAGGCGCAGCTCCGGGCGGCCTTCCTGAACCTGCTGCGAAACAGTCGGGAGGCCATGCCGGCCGGCGGCCACATCCTGGTCCGCACCCGGCTCGCGCCGAACGACGTCGTGGAGGCCGAGGTGAGCGACACGGGAGCGGGCATCCCGCCGCAGGACGTCGCGCGCATCTTCGACCCCTTCTACTCCACCAAATCGGGCGGCACGGGGCTTGGGCTCGCCTTCACCCTTCAGGTCCTGAAGGAACACGGCGGGACCATCCGCTGCCAGAGCGAGCCCGGCCGGGGCACGACGTTCTTCGTGAGACTGCCGACCGTGTCCGAGGATCGATCTCCACAGCCGGTGGAGGTTGCCATCGCTTGAGCCGTGCCCGGCGAATCGCGGGGCGTGGCCCCCGGACGGACCGCGCGCGCGCGGGCCGGGTCCCGGCCTTCGTTCGGGGTCGGCGCGCCGTTCTCCGGAACGGCGTGACGGTGGTAGGTGCCGAGACCCCGGCGCTCCACTCCGCCGCCCTGGCGGTCTTCGTTCGAGCGGGATCGCGCTACGAGAACGCCGAGGTGAACGGGGTCTCTCACTTCCTCGAGCACCTTCTCTTCCGCGGCTCGGAAGGCTATCCCGACACTCTCGCGATGAACGCCGTCGTCGAGAGCGCAGGCGGCAGTCTGAACGCCGTGACGGCGCGCGACTACTCCTGCTTCTACACCCCGATCCACCCGGACTTCCTCGCCACGGGGCTCGACGTCCTCGGAGACATCGTCCGCCGCCCGCTCTTCCGGGACGTCGATGTGGAGCGGCAGGTCATCCTGGAGGAGATCCTCGACGAGGTGGACGCGTCGGGACGCGACGTCGACCCGGACAACCTCGCGAAGCGGCTTGCGTTCGGCACCCATCCCTTGGGCCTCAAGATCGCCGGCACGCCCCGCACGGTCCGCGCGATTCGGGAGGCGCACCTGCGGGCGCACCACGCGCGTTTCTACTCGGGGGCGAACGTCGTCGTGGCCGCGGCGGGGCCGTTCCCCTTCGAATCGGTCGTCGGGGCTGCCCGGGCGCCCTTCGGCCCGATCCCGCGCGGTCGTGCGTCGCGCGCCTCGCCGCCACCGCGCTGGCGGGCGGGGCCGCTCTGCCGGGCCGTCGACCACGAGGACGCGCAGGCGGAGTTCACTCTCTCGTTCCCGAGCGTCGCAGAACACCATCCGGACTTTCCTGCGGCCCTGTGCCTCCGGCGGATGCTCGACGACGGGCTGTCCTCGCGCCTCCCCTACGAGATCGTGGAGCGACGGGGCCTTGCCTACTCGATCCACTGCGGGCTCGAGTCCTTCGAGGACGTCGGCGTGTTCTGCATCGACGGTGCGTGCTCCCCGGCCCGCCTGGGCCGGGTGCTCGAGGCGGTGTTCGAGGTCCTGTCTGGCGCGGGCGCCGGATTGGCGGCCGCGGAAGAGCTCGAACGCGCGCAGCGGCGTCACCGCATGTCGCTCAGCTTCGCGACGGACAGCGCCCACGAGCTCGCGAGCTGGTTCGGGACCGGCGAGCTCCTCGGCTGGCCCGAACAGATGGAGGGGCGCTGTCGCCGCGTCGAGAGGGTCCGACCGGGAGAGGTGAGTCGGGTGGCGCGCGCCACCTTCCGACGCCGGAACCTCGTCGCAGCGTTGGTGGGCCCGAATGCGCCCGGCCTTCGCCGCGCGCTCTTCCGGGCGGCCTCCGCCCTCCCCCGCTGAAGCGCGGCACGCGGTCGCCCGCCGCGCGGGAAGCCTGTCAGACGGGGCAGGTACGGTCCCGCCCGACCCCGCCGTCCCGGGAGAGGCGACCGTGCCCGACCGCTGCCTCGACTGCAACGCGCCGCCATTGCCCGGACCGGCGCCCCGAGCCGAGACGTTCGCCGTCCGCGGCCCGAGCGGAGCCGCGATCCACCTCACGCTGCGGCTGTGCGCCCAGTGCGCCAGCCGGTACCCGGGCCGTTCGGAGCTGCGCGACTACCTCCGCGGCAAGCTGCCCGACTACGCGGCCCGATGGGTGCTCGCAACGGCGAAGCGCTAGCCAGAGACTGGCGGCCCCCCTTCGATCCTGGGGGTGGAACTGCGTAAGATGTCGGAAGGTTGTCCGCCGTTCTCTTCCCACCGAGGGAGGCAGCGTGGCGTCGCTCTGGAGCCAGTCGCTCGCGGTCGGCATCGCCGCGGTGGACGACCAGCATCGCGAGCTGTTCCGGCGCGTCGACAGCCTCCTCGAGGCAACCGTCGACGGCAACTCGGCCGAGGCGACGAGAATGCTGGGCTTCCTCGCCGAGTACGTGGAGTTCCACTTCGCGGCCGAGGAGGCGCTCATGCGGGACCACCGGTACCCCGGCCTCGAGGCGCACCTGGCGGAGCACATGTATCTGCGGAACCAGGTGATGCTCGTGGAGGAGGAGTACCGGCGATCCGGGCCAGTGCCAGCGCTCGTCTCCCGGATGCAGCACCTCCTCGCGGATTGGCTTCGCACGCACGTCGGCATCTCCGACTCCGCCATGGCCCGGTTCATGCGGCGCGCTCGGGGCCTGTAGCCCGCCCCTTCCTTTCATCTCCCCCGCCGTCTCTGGTAACGTCGAGGGTCCATGGCGGACTTCGTCGAGCGCGCGGTCAAGCGCATGCGGGAGGAACGGGCCTTCAGCCGGAACCGCCACTTCCAGGCACTCTCCTCGCCGGAAGGCCGCCGCGCCGTC
The DNA here is from genome assembly GCA_035543235.1 of Anaeromyxobacteraceae bacterium. Lineage (GTDB taxonomy): Bacteria > Myxococcota > Myxococcia > Myxococcales > Anaeromyxobacteraceae > DATJZG01. The sequence continues at coordinate 55,459 of DATKJV010000028.1, forward strand.
CGCATCCACCGCCACCTGCGATCGCTCGAATCGGACCTCGAGCGGGGCCACCCTGCGACGGTGGACCGCCGGGACGACCGCGTTTGCATCACCATCCGCTATCGGGGTGGCGCACGCGTCGCGTGGCTCACCCCCGGCGAGTTCCGCTTGTTGTGCACGAACCCCATCGTCCGGTCCGCCCTGGGCGAGGCAGGCTAGGGGGCCGAAGGGGAGCGCAACGAGTACGCAGGGCGCTTCACCCCGGCACCGGCGAGGAGAGCGCGCAGCGCCTCGGCGGGGTCGCTGCCCTCGAAGGACATCCCGGCCGGAGCCTCGTGGAGGCTCGCAGGGATGGCCTCCTCCTTCGGACCCGAAACGACCACGGGGAGGCGCATGCCCCGGGTGAGTTCGAGGAGCAAGGAGTCGGTCCCCTCCGCGGGGAGAAGCACGAGCGCGCCGACAGCCCCCGCCGCGAATGGGCGCCAGAGCGGACGTTGCGATCGGTCGCCGGGCAGCGAGAGGACGTCGATCCGGACCTCGCCGAGGTCGAGCCGGCCGACGGTGCCGAAGCCGTTTCCGCCCTCTGGCACGGCCTCCCATCCGGGGAGGGTGGCAAACCGGGCGAGGGCGCCCCGCCGCGCCGACGCGCTGCCACCAGCGAGGATCACCTTTCCGACCGGCTTGCCACCCCGGGCGCGGGCGCGACCGATGCGAATGCGCAGCGCGTGCACGACGTGCGGAGCGAGCAGCTGCGCCTCCCCGCCGAGCGCGGGCTCGCCCTCCCGCCGGGTTGCGTAACCGTGCTCGAGGAGGGTCGAGAGTGCGCGCGCCGCTTCCAGGTCCGTGGCGCGGGTGCTGTCGAGCACCTCTGCGAGTGTCCTCGGCGACGACAGCAGCTGGACCACCTCCTCCGTCACCGGATGGAGCCCGGGGATCTCCGAGGCGGCCACGAAGAGCTCGATCCGTTCCGCCGGCCCCGGCAGGGCTGGCAGGAGCCGCGACAGCTCGTCCACCTGTCTGAGCCCTTCCAAGAGGAGCTCGTCGACGCGGCGGCTCACCCGCCCCTCTGCCGGAACGGGGCCGGCCTGGAACGAGAACTGGCCCTCGCGTCGCGACAGGAGCCGGAAGAGGGCCTTCTCCCCGGAGACCGGACCGGACAGCGCATCCACCACCTGACCGGCGGAGAAGACGACCTCGCCCCTCTCGCCCTCGCGCTCGATGCGCAGCCTTCCCGTCTTGCGGTTCATCGAGAGGATCTGCACCAGGTCGACGAGCGGGATCTGGGCCAGATTGCCCTCGATCTCACGCCCCTCGCCACTGACGGCGCGCGCCGCTTCGACCCTCCGGAACACCTGCTCGATGCGCGCCAGCACCTGGTCCGGATCGAAGGGCTTTCGCAGCCACGCGCCGACGCGAACCTTGTCCGGGTCGGCCGACTCGCCGGCGAGGATGACGGGGATGCGGTCCGTGCGGGGATTCGTACGCAGGATGCGGAGGAAGGTGCGCGCGTCGAGCAGCGGCATCCGTTCGTCGAAGATGACCAGGTCCGGCGAACGAAGAATGGCGATCTGCAGAGCCCGGGAGCCGTCCTGCGCCGCGTGCACCTGGTATCCCCTCTGTCGGAGAAGCGGCGCGAGCTGCCGGACCACCGTGGGATCCGGGTCGGCGAACAGGATTTTCCGCGTCGGGGGCATGGCTAGACCGGCTGGAGGTCGTAGGCGGCTTGGAGCTTGGACACGAGCAGGTCGACGAGCGGCACGTCGGAGGTGTGGAACAAGGAGCCGCCGGGATTCTGCAAGAGGCCGTAGGCGGCGTTCTCGCCCAGGAACAGAAGGAACTGGTGGCTCGCAAGGTGGGCGTCTCCGTCCACGAAGACCGGGGTCACGAGCGGATGCTCGAGCGGCTGCGAGGACGCGCGCGAGCCGAGGACGAAGATCCGCACCGGGCTGTCCCCCGCCCTCGACGCGGCCTCCGGGCGCGGGAGTTCGGCAAGCAGCGGGGACCCGTTCGAGGACGCGGAACGGCCGAGGTACACGAGACCGCGCGCTCGAGGATCGCGTGCCACCTCGCGGGCCGCCTCCCTCTGCGCCGCCTCGAAGAGCTCGGCCTCCGCGGGACGCCGCGCCGACGGTGACGTGTCCGGCAGCCGCGCCCCCTCCGAGAGGAGGATGTCGGCGAGCTCCCAGAAGGCCCCGGCCTCCAGGTCGCCGAGGTGCAGCCGGCGCACGAGCGACCCCCGCTGTTCCTCGGTCCTCGCCCGGCACCAGTGGAGGAGCTCGTCGAAATCCTCTCCGTCCTTGGGAAACGTGGCCGCCCCCATGGAGAGCAGCAGCGGCACCCGCTCCTCCAGCGCGCGCACTGACTGCTCGCGCCGCACCTCCTCCACGGCGCGCCGGAGGAACATGAGCGCGCCGAAGTAGTCGGTCTCCGGGAGCAGCACGTAGTACTCGTTCTCGGAGACCTTCGCCAGGATGTCCGCGTCGCGCACGACGCGGGCGATCGCGGACACGAGGTCGCGCATCGCCGTCCGGAAGATCTCTCGCCCGACCTCCTTGCGCATCTGCTCGAGGTTGTCGATGGAGACCAACGCCAGGGAGAACTGGCGACCGTAGCGCCGGGCCTTGTAGAACTCCTTGCCCGCGTAGTCGACGAAGTAGGAGAGGTTGTACGCGGCGGTCTCGCGGTCGCGCAGCCCGAGTCGCTCGAGGGCCTGGAAGCGGCGCGCGTTGCGCACGGCGATGGCCGAGAAGTCCGCGACCGCGAGGGCGGCAGCTTGTTCCTCCGAGCCGAACCTCCCGCTCGCCCGATCGGCGATGAGCGCGAGGCCGACCGGCTCGTCGTCCACCACGAGCGGCACGTAGAAGGCCTCGCCCGGTGGGGCACCCGGTGCAGCGAACGGAGTACCGCCGCGGACCGAGGCCGCGAGCTCCCCCTCCTTCAAGTCGATCCGCGGCGGGAGGACCGACCGCTCGATGATGCCGCGGTAGGCCCGGAGCTGAAGCTGGCCCTTCTCGTCGGCGAGCCAGAGTGCCGCGCCCTGCGCGTCGGTCACGCGCGAGAGCACCGACAGGGTCAGATCCTGGAGACGCTCCAGGTCGAGCGTGGCGAGGATGCCCATGCAGCGGCGGAACAGCGCCTGCGACCGGGCAAACTGCATGTTCTCGCTCAGGAGTGCCGAGTGCTCCCGCTTGAGACGCGCTCGCTCGAGCGTCTTCTCCACCGTGGCCGTCAGCTCGGCGCGGTCGACCGGCTTCGTGAGGAAGTCGGCGCACCCTGCCTTCATCGCTTGGACGGCGAGCCGAACGTCCTCCTGTCCGGTGACGGCGATCGCCTCGATCTCCGGATCGCGGGCCTTCGCGTCCCGGACGAGTGAGATCCCGTCCATCCCGGGCATGACGAGGTCCGTCACCAGGAGTTCGAAACGCTCGCCCGCGAGCAGGCGCAGGGCCTCGTCGGCGGAGACGGCGACGCGCACGTGGTGCCCGCGCGCGGTGAGGATCTCCTGGAACAGGTCCCGGAAGAAGCGCTCGTCGTCGACGACGAGGATGCGTCCACCCGCCATCAGATCTCCGCCTCCCCCTCGAAGACTCGCGTCACGGGGCCCCTCATGCGCACGGAGAGGTCCGGACCGACGCTGATCGTCAGGACGCCCCCGGGGAGCCGGACGTCGACCGAGGCGCCACTCCCGAGGCGCCCGGTCTTCAGCGCCGCGACCACGGCGGCGCACGCGCCCGTGCCACACGCGTCCGTCAGGCCTGCCCCCCGTTCCCAGACGACGAGGTCCAGACCGGCTCCGGAGATCCTCGCGAACCCGACGTTCACGCCTCCTGGCACCTGCGCCTCGATGGCGGGCCCGACGGACGCCGCCCGCTCCGGACCCGGCCCATCGAAGATCACGGCGTGCGGGTTTCCCATGTTGATCCGCAGGGCGTGGACGACCTCCGCGCCGATCTCGAACCGCTGCTCGCCCTCGAGGCGCGCCTTGCCCATCTCGACGGTCACCGACTCCACGGACGAACCGGAGCCCCGGTGGAGGGAACAGAGCTTCTCACCGGAGTCGGTGTCGATGACGATGTCGCCCGCAAGGCCCCGGGTCTCGGCGAGGTGCCGGGCCACGCAGCGGATACCGTTGCCGCACATCGCGGCGACCGACCCGTCCGAGTTGTAGATGTGCATGTAGGCGACGCCGCCGTCCCTCGGCGGGAGGATCGTGAGCACCCCGTCCGCCCCGATACCGCGGTGCCGGTCGCACAGGAGCTCCGCCCGGCCGGGCGCCATGAGCGTCCCGCCGTCGATGACGATGAAATCGTTCCCGAGCCCGTGGTACTTCCAGAAGTGCAGCGCCACGGGCGCATCCTAGTCCATTCGATTCCTGGCGGCGAGGGCACCCGAGGGCCTCCCCCTCCCGGGCGAGGGCCGGCTGCGACGCCTCGTTCTTCACCCACAGAAACGGGCGATGGCGTGTGTGTGAATCGTCGCGGCCCGCTCCAGGTCGGCGACCTCCACGTGCTCTCCAGTGCGGTGGGCGACGCGGATGTCCCCTGGCCCGAACACGCATGCCTCGGCCCCCATGTCGATGAGCTCCGGGAGCTCGGCCCCGAACGGGACCGTGGCGGATGCGTTGCCGCTCTCCTCCTCGAGGAAGCGCACGACCTCGGCGTCCGCCGCGGTCACCGCCGCCTTGTCGACCCGCATGGGCGTGTGCTCGATCCGGAGCCTTCCGCCGCCGCGGTTCTGGAGGCGGGCCGCCGCCTCGTCGAAGAGGGCGAGCCCCCGCGCCGGGTCCTGCCCGGGGAGGGGACGCCACTCCAACGTGAAGAAGCACTCGCCCGCGAGGATGTTCCGGGCCTTCCCGCCGCGGATCACCCCCACGTTGAATGTCGTGTGGGGCGGGGCAAAGGCCGCGTCCGACTGCTCCTCGGCCAGCTTCGCCTGGATGCGCTCGATCTCCGCGAGCAGCCTGCCGGCCGCGTGGATCGCGGAGACACCGACGTCCGGGAAGGCGCTGTGCCCCTCGACACCCGTCACAGTGACGTCCACGGCACAGTAGCCCTTGTGGGCTCGGATGGGGACGAGCCGGGTCGGTTCCCCGATGATGGCGACGCGCGGCCGGACCTTGCCCTCGTGCATCAGGAGCTTCGCTCCCTGGCACCCGACCTCCTCGTCGGCCGTGAAGAGCATCCAGAGCGGGGCCGTCCGCGGCTCCACGCGCGCGGCCGCCGCGAGCATCGCCGCCGCAGAGCCCTTGGTGTCCGCGGATCCGCGCCCGTAGACCCTGCCGTCTCGGAGGCCCCCCGAGAGCGCCTCCTTCCAGTCGGGGTCGAAGGGGACGCAGTCGCTGTGAGCCACGAGAGCAAGGCCCCCGGCGCCCTCCGGTCCCTTGCGGCAGACGAGGTTCCCCTTCTCCACGCCTTCGGCGTCCCGCCACGTCATTCGGCGTACGTCGAACCCCAGCGCGCGGACCTCTGTCTCGATCCGTTCGAGAACCGGCAGGTTGGACTTCGAGGAGGTCGAGTCGATCGCGATGAGCGATTGCAGGAGCGGCACGAGGTCCATGGCCGAAGCCTATGCCACCTCGGAGCTGCCCGCACGCGGTCCCGGCTCACCTCGCCCAGAGCTTCTTCATCGTGGCCCTGAACTCGCGCGCGATCTCGTCCCCGGGGGGGTGGCTGTTCGCGCTCGCCCCCCCGAGAATGACCGGCTCCCCGGCCACGAAGACCTCCCGGACGGCCGTTCGCGCCGCCGAGAAGACGACCGTGGAAAGGAGGTCCTCGTCCGACGCTCCGGCTATCGACGACTCCTCGAGGTCCACGACGAGGAAATCGGCCTGTTCTCCGACGGCGAGCGCTCCCCCGGAAAGTCCCAGGGAACGCATGCCCCCGGCGGAGGCGGCGCCGTACAGGCGCCGGGCGAGGTCGTCGTTCCCGGAACCTGCACCCGCGGCCAGCACGCCTCGCGTCAGGCGCTCGAGCCGCAGGTGGCCTTCCAGCGCGCGCGCCTCCTCGAGCAGGTCGATCTGAACGTTCGAGTCGCTCCCGAGCGCCAGGCTACACCCGGCCTCGAGGAGGCGATCCGCGGGAACGATCCCGTCTCCCAGGTCACGCTCCGTGGTCGGGCACGCGCACACCGTGGCCTGCGCCCTCCCGAGGCACAGCACGTCCTCGACGGTCAGGTGGATGGCATGCACGACCGTCGTGCCTCGATGAAGCGCTTCGAGCCGCTCGAGCAGCACGGGCGGCGTGACCCCGTGCTCGGCCCGGCACTGCTCCACCTCGGCCGGCTGCTCCGCGAGGTGCACGTGAAGAGGCCAGCCCCGAAGGCGCGCGGCGGTCGCGAGCGGCGCGATCCAATCGGCCGGGCAGGCGCGCACGCTGTGGGGCGCGAGCCCCACGCCCGCAGCCGCGTCGCCAGCCACGAAGGCCTCGAGCCGCTCGACGCTCTGCAGGGCGTCGTCGCTCGCCTCGTCCACGAAGCGGCGCTGCGCTGGCCCGGGCGGCTCGCCGTGCCCACCGCGCGCGTACGCGCACCGCAGGAGGACGATGCGGATTCCCACCTCGCGGGCCGCCCGCATGACCTGCTTGGCGAGGAGGTCGGGGTCCTCGTAGCTCCGCCCGTTCGGGTCGCGCTGGAGGTAGTGAAATTCCCCCACCGCGGTGACCCCAGCCCGCGCCATCTCGTGGAACGCCTGGCGAGCGATGGCGTACACGTCCTCGGGGTCGACGATGGCCGCGACCCGGTACATGGCCTCGCGCCACGCCCAGAAGTCGCCCTTCCCAGGCAAGCGCGCCTCCGTGCGCCCCCGGATGGCCCTCTGGAAGGAGTGGCTGTGGGCCGAGACGAGTCCCGGGAGGATGGCCCTTCCCCGGAGCCGGACCCACTGGCAGCCGATCTCCGGCTCGCCCACCCCGACGACCGCGCCGTCCACCACCGAGAGCGCCGCGCCCTCGAGGACCTCTCCCCCCGCGAAGAGGAGGTCGGGAAGGTAGGCCCGCGGAGGCGCGCTCACCGGGCGAGCCTAGCGGTTCGGGGACGCCCTGTCGAAGGGACGGGTGCCCACCATCCAGCGCCTGTCGGCCGCGTCACGGCACGACGAGGGCGACGGCGTCGAGATCCAGCTTCACCCCCCGCAGCGCCTTCTCGACGATCTCTCGGTGCAGGAGCTCCGCCACGAGCGCCCTCCCCACCGCCTCCTTCGGTGCCCCTCCCTCGCGCGCCGAGGCGATGAGGCGGGTCTCCTCCACCTTTCCGTGCACGCCCAGCCGCTTCACAGCCAGCGTCACCCGGCGCGCCAGCTCCGATTGGGCGGCCCGGTCTGCCTCGCGCCCCGCCGCCTCGAGCACCACGGCCGGAGGAGGACCGACCCGTCCATCGGCGACGGCCTCCACATCCACCTCGAGCCGGGCAGCCCCGCCCTCCACGAGGCGGTGACCGGGCGCAAGCTCGACGAGCGCAGAGATGGGGGCTTCGTCCAGGTATCGCGAGGCCTGGCGGGAGGGCACGCGCGCCCCGGGGTGGAGGTCGGCCGGAGCCGGCCATCGCAGCCGGTACCGGGCGTACAGCGCACCGGCTCGCGGCGCCACCCGGGACCGCACCACGGCCGTACGGCCCGCGTCGCCGTCGCGGACGAGTTCGAGGAGTGCCTCGACGAGGCGGTGCCCGGTCGCGAACCACTCGAGTTCCTCGTGGGCGACCGCGGTCTCCCGCCAGAAGCTGCCGAGGTGCGTCCGCTCCTCTTCGGGCATCTCCATTCCAGGAAGCGCCTCGATGCGCATGCTGGTCCCGAAGGTAAAGGCGGTCTCAAATGGATGCACGTTCTCGTCCGTGTCGACCTCCATCCCGACCCGGCGTCCTGCCTCCACGGTGAGCTCCTCGAGCTCCTCCTCGAGCCAGCGCGAGAGCGTCTGGAGCGAGGCCTCGAGCCGCCGGCTCCGGGCGGTCGTCGCGTCCGGGTCCTCGGCGGTCGCGTCGCGTCCTCCGTCGGTCCCGTCCGGAGGCTCCTCTCCCAGGCGCTCGAACGCCGCGGTCACGAGCTTCGTGAGCTCGGGTAGAGAGGCCGACCGGACGTCCAGCAGCGGGTCGTAGCCTTCGTGCTGCGCCCGACGCCCCTCCGCCACGCGCTCGGCGATCTTCCGGCGGAATGCCTCTCGCGTCTCGTCGCTGCGTTTTCGTCGCAGCGCGTCCAACTCCTCCGGAAGCGTCGCGAGGACCGCGTCGAGCCCTCCGACGGGTTCCTCGAAGATGCCGATCTCCTTCTCGTAGAGGTCGGCGAGAAAGGCCTCCTCCCCGGGTTCGGCGAGGACGTGGACCTCCACGGGCCGGGTTTGCCCGAGGCGATCGAGCCTCCCGATCCGCTGTTCCAGCGTGAGAGGCGAGTCTGGCAGGTCCAAGCAGACGAGGTGGCAGGAGAACTGGAAGTTTCGCCCTTCCCCGCCGGACTCGCCCGAGAGTAGGACCATCGGCCCGTCGGGGTCCCGAAATCGCGCCACCATGCGATCCCGCGCCTCGAGGGTCGGCGCATCGTCGTAGAGCAGCGCCTCCAGCCGTTCCCGGTCGGCAATTTGGCCCTGCAGCGTTCGCAGCGTAGCCACGTCCCCGCCGAATACGAGTACCTTCTCCCGCGAGCGCGCGAGCCCCGCGCAGAGCGCCGCCGCAGCCGGGAGCTTGCCGCCCTCGGCGACCTCGTGGCGCCGCAGAACGCGCCGCGTGAAGGCACCTACCTTGACCCGACGGTTGCGGATGAGTCGGGAGGACAGGCTGTACCGCGTCGCCAGGTGGTCGAGCAGCCTTGCCCGGGTGACCCGGGGTCGCTTCCCCTGCTTCGCCTCCTGACTGCCCTGGAACAGCGGATCCTCCGGGGCGAGCGCGCGGAGCGCCGAAAGCGCCTCCTCCATGTTTCCGCCGGCGAGCACCTGTCTCGCCACCGAGGCGAAGGCCTCGTGCGCTTCAAGGCGGGCGAGGAAGCGATCGAGGGTCGTGCTCGGGACCGGCTCCACGAGGGAGAGTAGACGGAAGTACTCCCGAGGATCGAGGCGGACGGGGGTGGCCGTGAGGAGGAGGACGCCGAAGGCGGACCGGGCGATGGGCGCGACCCGCTCGAACAGCGCGTCGGTCGCCAGGTGGTGGGCCTCGTCGACGATGAGTAGGTCCGCAGGGGCCGTCGCGAACAGCGCGGCGAGCTCCCCGTCCCCACCCAGCCGCTCCTGCGACACGATGGCAAGCCGGCTCTTCGCGACCGCTTCGGCCGGTCCACCGAGCTCTGCAATCCGCTCCGTCGTGAGCAGGGTGAACAGGGCGTTGAACTTGTGAAAGAGCTCGGCGAGCCACTGAAACGCGAGGTGCTCGGGCACGACGACGAGCACTCGGTCGGCAACACCGAGTTGGCGCATGCCGGAGAAGACGAGCCCGGCTTCGATCGTCTTGCCGAGGCCCACTTCGTCCGCCAGGACAAACCGCGGGCTCCTCTCGGCCAGGATGCGCCCGGCCGCGCCGACCTGGTGGGGAAGGACGTGCACCCGGGACGACAGCAGCGCCCCCAGGCTGTCGGCTCGACGCATCGCCTCGAGGCGGGCCACGCGCGTCCGCAGAACGAAGGCGCTCGCCGGGCCCACGTCGCTGGATGCGAGACGGGCCAGCAGCCCCCCCTCGGGCCTATCGAGCGGAGTGTCGTCCGGCACCTGGGCCAGCGCGGGATCGCGTCCAGAGACGACCGTGACCCCGTCGCGGCCGGCAAAGCGCACCGCGATCCGGCGCCCCTCGTCGCCCACCTCGAGGATGAGGCCCACGCCCCAGGCCGGCTGTGCCCGATGAACGAGCTTTTGCCCCTTCTTCCATGTCATTGGTCGCCGCCGGTCGTACCCTTTTGTGGCGACATCGGCCATCCCTTTTAAAGCCCGGAAGTGTCAGGCGCTTGGGAGCCGTGCGCGGCGTTGACAGGCGCTCTTTCGCAAGCTAGAAACGCGTCGCTCGATCACCCGGGGGCGGATAGCTCAGGGGTAGAGCATCGCCCTTACAAGGCGAGGGTCGCAGGTTCGAAACCTGCTCCGCCCAAGCAACCGATCTTGGGGTGTTAGTTAAGTCGGTTATAACGCCGGCCTGTCACGCCGGAGGCCACGGGTTCGAGTCCCGTACACCCCGCCA
>DATKJV010000029.1:0-30501 GCA_035543235.1 Anaeromyxobacteraceae bacterium
GCTCAGTTCATGTCGTCGCACGGTGAGTGTTGATCACACTCGACATCGCCTCGCAAACCCGATCAGGATTATCCAACTCCAGCCCAGAATCCGCCGCCCTGCGCGGGCGGCGGATCTGGCGATTAGGGACACCCCCTAGCCTGGGCAGGAGCGGCAGGAAGGACTCGTACACCCGCGCGACCTGCCACTCCATTTCCGGCGTGTCCGGAACCCACGCGACGGGCACCTTGCGCGCGTCAAACTCGGCTTGCAGCACCCTCACGACGACGCCGTAGTTCCAGCGACTCCAGTCGGCCTGCACCTCGTCCACGCCTGGACCCACGTGCTGCAGAACCGTGACGTTCGGTGGAGCGATGACCAGAAGAGTGGCGGAGCGATAGACGCGAAGGAAGTCGTCGTGAATGTACGGGTGGTAGCAACCGAGGAGCGCGAGAGGAACAACGAGCGCCCAACGGCAGGGCACCCTGCCACCCACGGTACCCGTCGCCCGCGAGCCGGTCCGGCGATCCACGGGTGCCTCCCAAGGCGACACTGCGGTTTGCTCGCCCCGGCGAACAGGCCCGCGCGGGGTAGTGCCCCATGTTGCGCCTCCACCCGGGATACCCCGAAGCGGTTCGGTCGCTGGCGGCACTCGCCCGGCCGTCCGGCGGAGGCCGTCGGCTGGACAGGGCGAGGCCGGCGGCGCCGAGCCGAGAGCCCCATCCTCGCTACTTGTTTCTGGAGCCGACACCCAGACTTGAACTGGGGACCTACTGATTACGAATCAGTTGCTCTACCAGCTGAGCTATGTCGGCAAGGGTCGGGAAACGCTGGCCTTCTAGCACCGAAGTGGCCGACCCGCAAGGCCGTCGACACGGGGACCGGCCAAGCGCGGAATGTCTCAGCCGGGGGATTGGGGCTGGACAGCGCGGAGCCGCCGGGCGAGCACCCGGATCACCGCCCTCGCGACCTCCAGCTCCTCTGCGAGCAGGTCCTGAAAGTCCTCCCGCCGAATGCGCAGGAGGACGGTGTGGCCCGCGGACACCACGGAGGCGCTTCGCGGGGCGGGATCGAGGAGCGCCATCTCGCCGAAGACCTCGCGCTCCCCGAGCTCGGCCACCACGGCCCCCGCCTTGACGATGCGGACGGTCCCTTCCACGACGAGGTAGAGGGCATCGGCCACGTCACCTTCGTGGAAGACCTCCTCCCCGGGGCCGCGCCGGTCCTCGTCCGCGAGCAGGGCGATTCGCGCCAGGTCCTCCCCTGGGAGGGAGGCGAAGAGCTCGGCAGCCCGGAGGAACAGGACCTTCTCCACGGTGGAGATCACGGAGCCCCCTCGGTGGGTTGGCCGGACGCGCGCCGGGAGAGGGCACGAACGGCGGGATGCGGGTCAGCGGCCGTCTGCCGGCAGGCGACCTCGCGGGCCGTGGGCGGAAACAGGCGGACGGCAGCCGTCAGCGCAGCCTCCCGAACGAAGGCCGTCGGATGCTCGAGAAGCGACGCGAGGGCGGCGGCCGGCAGCTGGATCCCCGCCGCGGCGGCGTGGTGAAGCGTGGCGGCCGCGATCCAGTCGTCCTCGTCGGCCGCGAGCGCGGGGAGCCAGGCGTCGTGGGTACGCCGAGGCAGCCGCAGGATCCCCGACACCTCTCTGAGGCGGGCCGACCGGGAGCGCCCGTCGAGGAGCGGCACGAGGAGGCGGCGCAGCCGAGGCTCAAGCACGTGGTCGAGGATCTCGAGCGCGCCGGCCCGGTGAGCGGGCGTGCCGTCGTCGAGGGCGAGCAGGACGGGAGCGAGGTCCGCTTCCGGGTGGATGAGCGCGACGAGCCCGGCGGCGCGCCGGCCGGCGCTCGCGGCACGCTCCGCCAGGGCCAGCGCCAGCGCCACGGAGGCCGCCTCGAGCCCTCTCGGGGTCCGGCGGTGGGGAACGGGGTCGAGGCCCAGCGCCTCGGCGGCTGCGAGCGCGCGGTAGCCCTTCTCGAGCTCGACGAGGCAGGCGCGGCGCAGCCGGCCCACGTCGAGCGGGAGTTCCGGGTGCCCTCGAACGACCGCGCCGAGCGCGCGATCGACGGCCTTGCGGAGCTTGGCGTCGGGCTCGTCGAGGTGCTCGACGAGGGCCGTCGCCGCGGCCGGCGTGGCGAGGCGGCCGAGGGCGCGGGGGATGCCGCGGCGGACCGCCGGAGGGGCGAGCGGGTCGGAGAGCACGTCCCGGAGGGGGCCCTCGATGCCCGGCCCGTAGGCCCCGAGCGCCTCGGAAGCCGCGTCCCGGATGTGGCGGTCGGCGAGGCCACGTACGAGGGCAGGCACGAACTCGGGCGCGCGGAGCTCGGCGGCGGCGCGGACGGCCGCACGCCGGACGACGGCGGACGGGTCGTCGAGCATGTCGGCGAGCAGCGGACGGAGATCGGGCGAGGTGGACAGCGCGATGGCGCGCGCGGCGTGCTCCCGCTCGGCGAGCTCGTCGCTCGTCGCGAGCGCCTCGAGGGTGGCACGTCCGGAGCGAGCCGCCACGTCCTCGCCTCCGCGCACGAGCGCCGCGGCGGCGTCCGCGCGGACGCCGGGGTCCGGGTGCGAGAGCAGCGGCTCCACAGCGCGCAGCTCGTCGCCGCGCGCCAGCGCGCAAAAGGATCGCGCCGCGGAGATCCGGACCTCGCCGTCGGCGTCGTCGATGCGCTCGAGCACCGCCATCGCGAACCGCCGCTCCGCGGTGCGGGCCAGGTAGGCGCAGGCGCGCGCGCGGAGCCGGGGCGAGGCGCTCGCGAGCAGGGCCGCGGCCTCTGCGCCCACGGCCGCCCTGTGCGCGCTCGCGAGATCGAGCGCCGCCTCGGCGGCCGCCGGGTCGCCCTCCGCGAGTGCCCCGCGGAGCGCCTCCTGCTCGCCCGCCGACAGGGGCCCGGGGGCGAGCGGTGGCGAGGGCAAGCCCTGGCGGAGGGAGCGGAGGTACTCCGGCTCGAGCCGCGCGAGGGAGGCGAGCCAGATGGCGGCGAGCGCGGCCGCCGCGAGCGCGACCGATCCGGGGGAGGGTGGGCCCCACACGGCCAGGACGACGCCGGCGAGCGCCACCGTGGCGGGGCGGACCGCGCCGTCGATGAAGGCCTTCGCCTCCTGGCGGCGTCCCGGCGCGAGGGGCAGGAACAGCAGCTGGGAGGCGGACTCGGTCACGCTGAAGCGCACGGCGTGGTCGGCCCCCTTCGCCAGGGATGCGGTGAGAAGCCCCGGGGAAAGCGCAGCGAGCAGGGAAGTCCCGCCAAGGGCGAGCGGCAGGACGGACAGCGAGGCGGCGACGCCCAGGCGGTCGAGGACGTGGGCGGTGAAGGCGAGCTGGACGAGGAGGCCGGTCATGCCGGCCAGGGCGTGGAAGGAGCCGAAGAAGCTCGCCATCTCCACGGTGTCCCCGCCGAACCGCGCCGCCGCGGCGGCCTTGAACTGGTAGTCGACGAAGGTGATGGCGACGAAGGCGACGACGGACAGGCCGGCGATGGCCCGGAGGTAGGGAGACCCGAGGAGCCCGGCGCCGTGGATCGCCCGGTGGCCGCCCCGCCGGGTGCGCACGAGCGTCGGACGCACGCGCGCGCTCGCCGCGGCGGGCAGCGCACCGGCGGCAAGGAAGAGGGCCGCCCCCAGCCAGAGGAGGTTGTCCGTGCCCACGCGCGGGGCGAGGCGCGCCACCGACAGCCCCACCGCCACGTCGGCGAGCGTCCCCCCGGCGGCGATCCAGACGAAGGTGCGGCGCGCGGTCCGGGCATCGTGCACGTCGTTGGCGACGCTCCAGAACTGGATCACCGTCAGGGCACCGGCGACCTCCACCCACACCCAGAGCGCTCGAAATACCCAGGTGGAGCCGTAGGGGACGAGCAGGCGGAACGCCGCGAAGGAGGCAGCGAGGAGGACGCCCAGCGCCGGTCCGAGCTCCTCGGGACGCGCGCGCCCCGTGAGCCGCGAGAAGGCCATTCCCACCAGGGCGACGGCGACGGACGAAGCGACGTAGAGGCCCGGGATGCCCCGGGTGGCGAAGCGGGCGAGGAACAGGGCGTCCCGGGCCGAGCGCGTGGCGACGAAGGCTCCGACGGCGCAGAAGCAACCTGCGAGCAGGAGGACGGTGGGGCCGAGTTCTCCAGGGCGCAACCGGAGACGCCCCTCGAGCCACTCGTCGAGCATCTCGCGGCGGGTCATGCCCGGCGGAATCCTAGCACGCCCCGAACCGCGCCCTGAGAACCCGCCCCGTTAGAACGCGTCGCCGAGCGTCACGTAGAGCTCGGTCTCCGCGTAGGGGTCGTGGGGGTGGCCAGGGGCGAACGGGGCGCCGAGCCCCTGGCCAATGCCCACCCGGACCACGAGCGGAAGGACGAAGCCGACGACGAGCTCGAAGCGAGCCTCCCCGCCGGCGCCGAGACGCACGCGCTGCCACCACGCGTACTCCGGGACGGGGACCCACGCGATCCCCGAGTCGACGAAGAGCGCACCGGAGATGCGCCGGAGGTAGACGGGCCAGGTGCTGATCCCCCATTGCGGGGCCACGATCGGGAAGCGGAGCTCGAGGGTGCCGGACGTGAGGTGGCTGCCGGTGAAGATGCCCTCGGGGTAGCCGCGCAGCTGGTCCGGCTGCGCCCCGGTCTGCGCGAAGCCCAGCGCGGTGAGGAGGACCTGCGCCACGTTCGGCGGCGGGACGCCGCCGAGCGAGAAGGGCACCTGGCCGCCGAAGTCGCCCTGCGAGGTCCCCACCGACAGGTGCAGGGCGAGCACCACCTGCTCCGTCCAGGGTACGCGGAGGTAGCCGTTGAAGGCTGCCTGCGCGAGGGCGTAGTTGTAGTCGCTCCCCAGCGCGGGGGAGGTCAAGCCCCCGGCAAGCGTGGCCTGGATCCCCATCACGTTGGAGATGCTGTTCACGAACTGGCGGGCGTCGCTGTAGGAGACGCTCCCGCTCACCATGCTGCGGAAGCCGTTCCGCAAAGGGAGCGCGCCCGGAGGAGGATTGATCGCGCGGAAGAACGTCCCGCTCCAGCCGAACGAGAGCGTCATCGTCTCGTAGAGCTCGCGGACCGGCGCGAGCACCGAGACCCGCAGCGGCGTCCACACCTCCTCGAGGACGCCCGTGAGCCCCGGGGCATAGGCGACGTAGCGGTTGGAGTCGGCGACCAGCGGGGTGCGGAGCCAGGACCCGACGTAGGCGAGGTCGTAGACGGGGGAAGCCGTCCCGAAGCTCCAGCTCAGGGTGAGCGCCCAGGAGTGCAGCCCGACGACGTCCGCCCCGGAGGTCAGCGCGCCGAGGGTGAATCCGGCGGCGTCCCACCCGAAGGTGGGAAGCCAGTAGAACGGGCGCAGCGTCGGCAGCGGGTCGTAGGGGTGTGACGGGTACTCCGGGCTCTCGTCGTAGGTGATCCCGGCCGGGCGCGGGCCCGCGGGGCGTGCCTCCGTCCACGTCGATTCGTCGATTGGCGCCCACGCGAGGTCGTAGCCCGCGCGGGAGTAGGACACGTACGCGAGCCGCCGCCCGTCGGGCGATGGCTCGGGCTCGAGCGCCCCCATCTCGCTGTTCGTGACCTGCCGCACGCGTCCCGGGACGACCGGTACGGGCGCCCGAGGCGCGAGCGCGAGCGGCTCGGCTGGAGCGAGGAGCGGAGGGACGAGGGAGAGGAAGGTCGCCGGCTCCGGGACGGAGAGCGGGGCGGGCGGGGCGGGCTCCGGCAGCGCGAAGGCGTCCGGCGAGGCCGGGTCGAAGACGTAGACGTCGTAGATGCCGCTGCGGTCGGAGGAGAAGAGGAGGCGGCCGTCGGGCATCCAGGACGGCCCGGTGTCGATCGCGTCGTCGTTGGTCACCCAGGCGACGCACCCCGCCTCCCAGACGACGATGTCGCGCCGTCCGTCCGCCTGGAGCTCGAAGGCGATGCGGCGGCCATCGGGAGAGATGCTCGGGTGGTACACCTGGGAGCCCGCGCGGCGGAAGAGGACCTCGGTCCGGCCGGTCGACAGCCACAGCCTCTTCAGCGCCATCTCCCCGGGCCCGACGCGGGCCACGTAGGCGACAAATTCGCCGCCCGGGAGGACGTCCGGCTCCGTGGCCCGCTCCCCGCGCGTCAGGCGCTCGCGTCGCCCGGTCTCGAGGTCGAGGCGGTAGAGGTCCCCGTAGAACCAGTAGTAGTCGTAGTAGTCGGCGATGGCGACGATCGCCTCGCGCGGCGAGCGCAGGGCGAAGGTGCCGTCGGCGTTCACCTCCGCCGCGAGGCCCAGGTCCTGGCCCTCGGCGGTCACGCGCCGGAGGCCCTGGGGGCCGTCGAGTCCCTCGTCCCAGTAGGCGATGAACGAGCCGTCCGGGGCCCACCTCGGGTGGAGCACCTGGGCACCCCGCCGCGTGAGCCAGTTGGGGGCGGTCACCGGGCGAGAGCGCACGTCGGCGAGCTGCGCGGCGTACCGGGCCGCGAGCTCCGCCGCGAACTCCCGCCACAGGTCCTGGAAGTCCTTGCCGCCGAAGTGGTGCTCGGCGACGACGCCGATGGCGAAGGGCCACACCCATCGGCCCTGCTCGTCGACGAACGCCGCGATGGCCCCCGGCCCGTAGCGCTCGCACAGGAAGGAGAGGAATCGGCCGCCCAGAAGGTACCACGTCGTTCCCAGCGGCCAATCGAGCGGCAGGTTCGAGACCTCGGGGAGCGGGAAGAGCCCTCCCTCGGTCACCATCGCGCGGGCGTACATGTCGAAGAGCGCGCTCGCGTTCCGCCCGTGGCCGGGCCCCGACTCGTGGAGCACCGCGAGCCCCTCGCTGAGCCACGACGGCACCATGGCGTTCGGCAGCCAGATCGGGCCGAGGATCGCGTCGATGCCGGCGGGTATGCCGGAGACCCGGCCGAGGTGGAGGATGTGCGTGTACTCGTGGGCGGAGAGCGAGAGGAGCCAGTCCGAGTAGTCGTTGAGCTCCGAGAGCGAGTCCGGCGGCGTGCCGATGAGGCGTATCGTGTTGTAGGGGAAGGGAGTCGCCGACCCGTTCTCGTCGTCACTGTTGTCGGCGAGGACCACCTGGGTGCGGCCCGGATCCCAGGGCAAGAACGGCTGCATGAGCTCGTGGGCCCGCTCGAGCGCCCCGGCCGTGCGCCGGGCGAGCGCCTCCTCGCCCGCGTAGTAGTGGAGCTGGAAGTGAGGCGTCTCGAGCGTGAGCCAGCGCAGACGCGGATCGTAGGGCTGCGGCCGGGCCGCCGCGGGCGCGCCGACGAGGAGCAGGGCTGCGAGGAGGCGCGTTCGCGTGATCAAGAGCCGTCCCGAGGGGGCGCGCGTGCCGGATCGTAGACGAGTGCAGTACACTGCGCCAATCGGAGTGGTTCGATGGGTGCCTCTCACCACCACCACCATCCCCACGGGCACGCACACGGCCCCGGCGATGCGGGCCACGCGGGCGCGGCGGCCACCGGGCGCGCCGACGCGAGCAGCGCCCGGCGGCTCGCGCTGTCGCTCGGCGTCGCGTCCGGGATCCTCGTCGCCGAGGCGGTCGGGGGCTGGCTTTCGGGTTCGCTCGCGCTCCTCTCCGACGCGGGGCACATGCTGACGGACGTGGCGGCGCTTGCGCTCGCGCTCCTCGCGGTCGTGTTCGCGGCGCGGCCCGCCGACGACAAGCGCACGTTCGGCTTCCGGCGCCTGGAGGTCCTCGCCGCCCAGGTCAACGTGGCCGCGCTCGTGCTGCTCACCGGCTGGATCGCATGGGAGGCGATCGACCGGCTGCGTCACCCGCATCCGCCGGTCGCGATCCCGCTCATGGCCGGGACGGCGCTCGTCGGCATCCTCGGGAACCTCCTCGTCCTCGGCTGGCTCCGCCACGACCACAGCGTGAACGCCCGCTCCGCCTTCCTCCACGTGCTCGGGGACTTCGTCTCGTCCGGCGTCGTGCTCGCGGCCGCGGCCGTCATGTGGTTCGAGCCCTCCTGGACCTGGGTGGACCCGATCCTGTCCCTGGGGATCGGTCTTCTCATCCTCTGGGGGGCGCTGCGCCTCAGCCTGGAGATCGCCGACATCCTCATGGAGGCCGTGCCGCGCCACCTCGACCTCGGTCAGGTGTGCCGGGAGATGGAGGCGACCGAGGGCGTGCTCGCCGTCCACGACGTGCACATCTGGACGATCTCGAGCGGCCTCTACGCGCTCTCGGCGCACCTCGTCGTGCGCCCCGGAGAGGTGGGGCACAACGACGCGATCCTCACCGCCGTGAAGGGCCGGCTGCGGGCGAGCTTCGCCATCGACCATACGACGCTCCAGATCGAGTCCGCGGACTACGCGCACCTCTACGAGCACGTGCACGACAACGGCCCGGGGCGGCGTGCCGCGCTCTAGGGGCGTCGAGCCGATGACCGACTGGCCCGCGCTCGCCTTCCGGCCCCCGACGGTGCGGAACCGGCTTCGCCGGGGATCGCGGGCCTGTCCCCTGGCGCTCCGGGACGTCGTGGGCGGGATGGTCGGGGAAGCGTTTGCGCTCCCGATCGTGTGGGCCCCGTCCCTCGCCGTGGCGCGCGCGGCGCTCGTGGCCGCCAAGGAGGCGGGGAGCGCGCTCGGGCTCGTCGCGCCGACGGAGGCGCCGGAACGCTGGTTCGACGTCGTGACGGCCGTCGCCGACGAGATCGCCCCCGGGCTGCCGCTGCTCCTCAGCGCGGTCGTGGTGCTCCTGCCGGGACCGATCGACCGCGCACGGGCCCTGCGCCAAGCGCAGCGGCTCGTCGACGCCGGGATGACCCACCTCGTCGTCGACCTCGACGCTGTCGACCCGGAGCTCCGCGCCGAGGAGCTGGCGCGGGTGGCCGAGCCGGCCCTGGAACGGGGGCTCGGCGTGGAGTGCCTGCTCCCGGCGGGGGAGGGGGGCCTTCCCGCACCGGAGGAGGCCTTCTCTTTCCTCGCGGAACTCGGCACGCTCGGTGCGTCGCCGGACCTCGCGGGAGTGCGGCTGGCGCGCGGCGGACCCGGCGACGCGGGGTTCTGGCGGTCGATCGAGTCGCTCGCGGATGCGACGGGAGGCGTCCCGCTCGCGCTCCGCGGGGCACCGGCGGCGAGGATCGCTCGCGGGCTGCGCCCCGGTCTCGTCCGGGCCGTCGACGACGGCGGTGCGGCGGCCGCGGCCAGCGGGGTGGACGGGGCGGCCGAGCGCGCCGAGGCCCGGGCCTACGCCGAGGCCGGCTCGCTCGTCGACGCGGTTCGCGCCGAGGGGTCGGCAGCGGTGGTCGCGGCCGCCCTCCAGCGCTCTCGAGAGGAGTGACCGTGCGGATCGTGGCGGGTGCGGCCCGGGGGCGCCGCTTGCTGGCGCCGAAGGGAGGGGGGACTCGACCCACGAGCGACATGGTTCGCGGCGCGGTCTTCAACGTCCTCGGGC
This sequence comes from Anaeromyxobacteraceae bacterium, assembly GCA_035543235.1. GTDB lineage: Bacteria > Myxococcota > Myxococcia > Myxococcales > Anaeromyxobacteraceae > DATJZG01. The sequence continues at coordinate 9,314 of DATKJV010000029.1, forward strand.
AGTTCTTCGAGGGCGGCTCCGTCCTCGACCTGTTCGCCGGGACAGGGGCGATGTCGCTCGAGGCCCTCTCCCGCGGCTGCGAGCGGGCGGTGTGCGTCGAGTCGGGGCGGGACGTCGCGGAGGTCCTGCGCCGGAACGCCCTCGCCTGCGGCCTCGAGGACCGCGTGGAAGTGCGCGTCGAGCCGGCGGAGGCGGCCGTCGCCCGTCTTCCGACCGGGTCCTTCGATCTCGTCTTCCTCGACCCGCCCTATGCGGCGGGGGTCGAGGGCGTCCTGCCGGGCGTCGAGCGGCTCGTCCGGCCAGGGGGGCGGGTGGTCGCCGAGCACGACCGCCGCCGGCCCCCGGCCGATCGATGCGGGCGGCTCGCGCTCGTCGACCGGCGCGCGTACGGCGACACGGGGATCTCGATCTACCGGCTCGAGTAGAGGATACTCCGCGCCGATGCCGCGACTCGCGATCTACCCAGGCTCGTTCGATCCGCTAACGAACGGCCACCTCTCGCTCATCCAGCGCGGGCTCAAGATCTTCGACGGCCTCGTCGTCGCGGTCGCGAACAACCCGGCGAAGAAGCCCCTCTTCACGCTCGAGGAACGCAAGAGCCTCATCGCCGACGCCGTGGGGAGCGACCCGCGCGTGGAGGTCGACCACTTCGAGAGCCTGCTCGTCGACTATGCGAAGAGGCGGAACATCCACACGGTCATGCGCGGACTCCGCGCGGTCTCCGATTTCGAGTACGAGTTCCAGCTCGCCAACATGAACCGCAAGCTCGACCCCGAGTTCGAGTCGGTCTTCGTCATGACCGGGCAGGACTACTTCTACGTGACCGGCAGCCTGGTGCGAGAGGTGGCGAGCTACGGCGGGGACGTGACCGGCCTCGTCCCGCCGAACGTGGCGGCAGGGCTCGCGCGCAAGTTCCCCAAGCGGTGAGGGCGCCTCCCGGGGCGTTCCCAAGACCCAGCCAGCTTGCTATTGTGCCCCGCCCTGTCCGGCGGGCGACGTCTGACGTCCGTCAAGGAGAACCGAGCATGCGGCTCGCGAAGAGGCTCGATGCGGTGAAGCCGTCCCCGACCCTGGCGATCACCGCCAAGGCGAAGGAATTGAAGGCGAAGGGCGTGGACGTCGTCGGGTTCGGCGCCGGGGAGCCGGACTTCGACACGCCGAAGGCCATCAAGCAGGCGGCCGTGAAGGCGCTCGATGACGGGTTCACGAAGTACACGCCCACGAACGGCATCCCGGAGCTCCGGGAGGCCGTCGCGAAGCGGATCGCGCAGGAGCACGGCATCTCGTTCAAGCCGGGCGAGGTGCTCGTGAGCTGCGGCGGCAAGCACGCGCTCTACAACCTCTTCCAGGCTCTGCTCAACCCCGGCGACGAGGTCGTCATCTTCGCGCCCTACTGGGTGAGCTACGCCGACATGGTGCGCCTCGCCGACGGCGTCCCGGTCATCGTGCAGACGAGGCACGAGGACGGGTTCGAGCCGAGCCACGAGTCCATCAAGAAGGCGATCAGCCCCCGCACCCGCGCCGTGATCGTGAACAGCCCCTCCAACCCGACCGGTGCGGTGTTCGGGCGAGCCACCCTTCAGAACATCATCCGCGAGGTGAAGGGCAAGGACATCGTGGTGGTGACGGACGACATCTACGACCGCCTCGTCTACAAGGGCCGCTTCGAGAACGTCCTCACCGTCGACCCCGCGCTCCACCCGCAGGTCGTGCTGGTGAACGGCGTGTCGAAGACCTACGCCATGACCGGCTGGCGCATCGGCTGGACCGCCGGCCCCCAGCCGCTCATCAGCGCGATGCAGAAGCTCCAGGACAACTCGACCTCCAACCCCAACTCCATCGCCCAGAAGGCGGCCTACGCCGCCCTGACGCTCCCCATCGACGACGAGGTGGAGCGGATGCGGAAGATCTTCGACGACCGGCGCCGCCACATCGTCGAGCGCCTGAACGCCATCGAGGGCATCACCTGCTTCGATCCGGGCGGTGCGTTCTACGCCTTCCCGCACCTCGGGAAGGTGCTGTCGCGAAAGCTCCCCGGCTCGAACGAGCCCGTGGGGACGGACGAGAAGTTCATCAGCTACCTCCTCGACGAGCACAAGGTGGCGGCCGTGCCCGGATCGGCGTTCGGGGCACCGGGCTACATGCGCCTCTCCTTCGCCATCTCGCTCGAGCAGATCGACAAGGGCGTCGATCGCATCGCCCAGGCGGTGAAGAGCCTGAAGTAGAGGGTTCGCGGCGCCGGGCGCGCGCCTTCCGCGCTAGCCCTGTAGCGCCGTCGCCACGAACCCGCCGCCCTGGCGCGCGAACACGACGACGACCGGTCGGCCCGAGACGTCGGCCACGGCGATCCACGTGCCCGCACCGACGAGGCCCGCGATCCTCTTCGGCGGCTTCCCGAGACGGGCGACGGCCTCTGCCGCCGGGAGGACCGCGAGGTCGAGAAGCGCGTCGCCCGCGCCGTCGCGCGCGGCGAGGATCTCGGAGAATCGTGAGCGGATCGCATCCAGGCCGGAGACCGACCGACCGTCGAACGAGAAGGAATTCGCGCAGAGGGCGGCGACGTCCGCTGCCCTGTGCGAGACGAGAGCCTCCAGGAACCGGCGCGCGGCGGCCGCGGCCTGGACGCGATCCGAGGCGGAGGGCGGCGCCCCGCCGGGCGGCGCTGGCCGCCGCGGGACCGCGGCCTTCGCCGGGGGCTCCCGCTCGGCCGCTGGCTCGGCCGGGGCCGAGGCCTGCTCGGGGGCGGGCCGCTCCTCCGGGACGGGCGGGGCGGCAGGCGCCTCGGCCTGGGCGGCGGCGACGACGAGGAGGGCGGCGAGGACTCGCACCACCCAGAGACTACCGCAGTCTCAACGCGTTTCGACCGTCCGAGCGTTGTGCTAGGGTCCGCCGCCGATGCCACGCCGAACCGACATCCGGAAGATCATGCTCGTCGGGTCCGGACCGATCGTCATCGGCCAGGCCTGCGAGTTCGACTACTCGGGCACCCAGGCGTGCAAGGCCCTGAAGGAAGAGGGATACGAGGTCGTCCTCCTCAACTCGAACCCGGCCACGGTGATGACCGACCCGGGGTTCGCCGACCGGACCTACGTCGAGCCCATCACGCCGGAGTTCGCCGAACAGATCCTCGCCCGCGAGCGACCGGACGTGCTGCTGCCTACGCTCGGCGGGCAGACGGCCCTGAACCTCGCCGTCGCCCTGGCGAAGAGCGGAGCGCTCGAGCGGCACGGCGTGCAGCTCATCGGGGCGTCGCTCGAGGCCATCGAGAAGGCGGAGGACCGACAGCTCTTCAAGGAGGCGATGACCCGCATCGGCGTGGAGATGCCGCGGAGCGGTTACGCGAGGAGCTACGAGGAGGCGCGGGCGGTGGCGGAGGCCATCGGCTTCCCCATCATCATCCGCCCGAGCTTCACGCTGGGAGGGGAGGGGGGCGGCGTCGCCTTCAACCGCGAGGAGTTCGACGCGCTGGCCCGACGCGCGCTCGACCTGTCGCCGACGCACACCATCCTCTGCGAGGAGTCGATCCTGGGGTGGAAGGAGTACGAGCTGGAGGTGATGCGAGACCGGAACGACAACGTCGTGATCGTCTGCAGCATCGAGAACCTGGATCCCATGGGGATCCACACCGGCGACTCCATCACCGTGGCCCCTGCCCAGACCCTCTCGGACAAGGAGTACCAGCGGATGCGGGACGCGGCCGTCCGCATCATCCGCGAGATCGGCGTCGACACGGGCGGCTCGAACATCCAGTTCGGCACGCACCCGCAGACGGGCCGGATGGTCGTCATCGAGATGAACCCGCGGGTGTCGAGGAGCTCGGCGCTCGCCTCGAAGGCGACGGGGTTCCCCATCGCCAAGATCGCGGCGAAGCTGGCCATCGGCTACACGCTCGACGAGATCCGAAACGACATCACCCGCGAGACGCCGGCCTCCTTCGAACCGACGATCGACTACGTGGTGACCAAGGTCCCCCGCTTCGCGTTCGAGAAGTTCAAGGGAGCGGACGACGTCCTCACGACGCAGATGAAGTCGGTCGGAGAGGTCATGGCCATGGGCCGCACCTTCCAGGAGAGCCTGCAGAAGGCTCTCCGTGGTCTGGAGATCGATCGGAGCGGCCTCGAGTCCCCGCTCGGGAAGCGCCCGGGCGACCGCTTCACCGAGACCGAGCGGGTGCGCATCCGCGAGCAGGTGCGGGTGGCGCGCGCCCACCGGATCTTCTGGGTGGGCGAGGCCTTCCGCGCCGGCCTCGGCGTCGACGAGGTCCATCGCCTCTCGGCGATCGACCCGTGGTTCCTCCGGGAGATCCACGCCATCGTCGAGCACGAGGGCGTGCTGGCCCGGGGGCTTCCCGGGGACGCGGCCGCTTGGCGCGCTGCGAAGCGGATGGGGTTCTCCGATCGACGCATCGCCGGGCTCGCGAACTCGACCGAGGAGAAGGCCCGCGAAGCCCGTTGGGCGGCCGGGGTGCACCCGGTCTTCAAGCGCGTCGACACCTGCGCGGCCGAGTTCGAGGCCTACACGCCCTACCTCTACTCGACGTACGAGGAGGAGGACGAGGCGAAGCCGACCGACCGGCGCAAGGTCATGATCCTCGGAGGCGGGCCGAACCGGATCGGGCAGGGCATCGAGTTCGACTACTGCTGCGTGCACGCGAGCTTCGCGCTCCGGGACGCCGGGTTCGAGACCATCATGGTCAACTGCAACCCCGAGACGGTCTCGACCGACTACGACACGAGCGACCGCCTCTACTTCGAGCCGCTGACGCTCGAGGACGTGCTGGAGGTCGTCCGGGTGGAGAAGCCGGAGGGGCTCATCGTCCAGTACGGCGGGCAGACCCCGTTGAAACTCGCCGTCCCCCTGCAGAAGGCTGGCGTTCCGATCCTCGGCACCTCTCCGGACGCCATCGACCGGGCCGAGGACCGGGAGCGGTTCGCGGCCCTGATCGACAAGCTGGGCCTGCGCCAACCAGCGAACGGGGTAGCCCGCAGCGCCGACGAGGCCTTTCACGTGGCCCACCGCATCGGGTACCCGGTCATGGTGCGCCCCTCCTACGTCCTCGGCGGGCGCGCCATGGAGGTCGTCTACGACGACGCGGACCTCGCGAACTACCTTGCCGAGGCGGTGCAGGCCTCCAACGAGCGCCCCGTCCTCGTCGACCGGTTCCTCCGGGACGCGGCCGAGGTGGACGTGGACGTGGTCTCCGACGGCGTGGACGTGGTCGTGGGCGGCGTCATGGAGCACATCGAGGAAGCCGGCATCCACTCCGGCGACTCCGCCTGTGCGCTTCCGCCGTTCAGCCTCACGCCCGGCGTGATCGGCGAGATCGAGCGGCAGTCGGAGGCGCTCGCCCGCGAGCTCGGCGTCACCGGCCTCATGAACGTCCAGTTCGCCATCCAGGGGGAGGACATCTACGTCCTCGAGGTGAACCCCCGGGCGAGCCGCACCGTGCCCTTCGTGGGAAAGGCGACCGGCGTGCCGTTCGCGAAGGTCGCCGCGCTCGCCATGGTCGGGAAGGGGCTCGGGACGCAGGGGCTCACGGCGAGCCCGCGCCCCACTCACGTCTCCGTGAAGGAGGCGGTGTTCCCCTTCGCGCGGTTCCGGGGCGTGGATCCCGTTCTCGGACCCGAGATGAAGTCGACGGGCGAGGTGATGGGGATCTCGAGCGACTTCTCGGGCGCGTACTGGAAGGCGCAGTCCGCCGCGGGAAACACCCTGCCCCTGCCCCGATCGGGGGAGCGGCTTCGGGCCTTCGTCTCGGTGAAGGACGCGGACAAGCCCGTCGCCGCGCAGCTCGCCGGCCGCCTCGTGGCGCTCGGGTTCGAGGTGCTCGCGACGACCGGGACGGCCGCGTTCCTCGGGGCGCGCGGGATCCCATCCACGCGGGTCCTCAAGGTGGGAGAGGGGCGCCCGAGCATCGTCGACCGCATCATCGACGGGGACGTGCACTTCGTGATCAACACCACCGCGGGCAAGAAGGAGATCTCGGACAGCTACTCCATCCGCCGCGAGACGCTGATGCACCGCATCCCGTACTTCACGACGCTGACGGGGGCGCGGGCCGCACTCGGCGCCATGGAAGCGGCGCGTGGACCTGGCCCTGGCGTCCGCTCGCTGCAGGAGTATCACCGCCCCGCTCGGGGGTAGGGGAGATTGACAGCGCCGGAGCGCTGCCGCACTATGAATTACAGCGGCCGCTCCGGAGTTGCCCGGAGGCGGCCGCGGCATTTTTTTCCGGAAGGTGGCACCGGCATGTCGAGTTCCCGCCAGCCCATGACCAAGGCCGGCCTGCTTCGCCTGAAGGAGGAGCTCAAGCGCCTGAAGGCGGTCGAGCGCCCCCGCATCGTGAAGGAGATCGCGGACGCCCGCTCCCATGGCGACCTCTCCGAGAACGCCGAGTACCATGCGGCGAAGGAGAAGCAGTCGCACATCGAGGGGCGCATCGCGCAGATCGAGCACTGGATCGCGACCGCCGACGTCATCGACGTCTCGCGCCTGTCCGGAGACCGCGTCGTGTTCGGCGCGACCGTGACGCTCGCCGACGGCCAGAGCGGCGACGAGGTCCTCTACCGGATCGTCGGCGAGCTTGAGGCGGATCTGAAGGCAGGCAAGATCAGCATCACGAGCCCCATCGCGCGCGCCCTCATCGGCAAGAGCGAGGGGGACGTGGTGAAGGTGCAGGCCCCGGCGGGCACCCGGGAGTACGAGATCTGTGCCGTGGAGTTCGTGGACGAGGACCTGCCGGCCGAGCCGGCCTGACGTCCCGTCCGGCGGGAGGGCGATGGGGGAGAGCGGATCCGCCGGGCAGCCTGCGGGCGCCCGCGAGCTCGAAGCGCTCATCGCGCCCCTCAAGTTCGCCGCCCGGCAGGACCGCGCGGGCCTCGCCCGGCTTGCGCACCTTGGCGACACGGTGCGTGGGGCCGTCGCGCGCGCCATCCAGGCCGGCGCTCCCTCCAGCCCGGCGCTCGAACGCCTCTCCGCCGAGGCCGACGCCTACGACCGCCTGCCCCCCTCCATGCGGCTCGAGGCGGTCTGCCGGATCGCCGGGCAGCTGGCCGCCCTTGTGCCCGTCCCTCCGGAGGTGGCCGACCTCGCCCGGAGGCATCGCGTCGCGCCCGGCCCGCGGCCGGTCGAGGCCGCGGCGCGGACGCGCCGCAGCCGGCCGGAGAAGGGACCGGCCCCGGCACCCGCCCCCTCGGGTCCCTCGGACCGGGCGGAGCGGCGCCGCCGCCTCTCGACGCCGCTATCGTCCGTGACGGGCCTCCACCCCGCGCCCCGCGGGCTCCTCGAGGAGCGGGGGCGCCTCACCGTGGAGGCCGCGCTCGAGTTCTGGCCGAAGGCGTATCAGGACCGCAGCGTGGTCCGCCGGGTGGCGGACCTGCGGCCCGGCGAGGACGGGATCGCCGTCGTCGCCGTGCGCTCAGTCCGCCAGCAGCGCATGCGCAGCGGCAAGCCCATGCTGAAGGTGTCGGCGGGCGACGCGAGCGGGCGCCTCGAGCTCGTGTTCTTCAACCCGCCGCCCTGGCGGCAGAAGCAGTTCGTAGCCGGCGAGACGCTGCTCGCGTCGGGTTCGGTCTCCGAGGGGTACGGGGGCGTGCGGCAGATGGTCCAGCCCGAGGTGGAGAAGGTCGCGGAAGGGGACTCGGCGAACTTCGGCCGGATCGTCCCCTTCTACGCCGGTCCCGCGGACTACCAACATCCCGCGCTACGCAAGCTGGTGAAGCGCCTCTGCGACGACTTTGCGCCCTGGGCGGTCGACGATCTTCCGCCGCCGGTGCGCCGGCGACGGGGCCTCGTCTCCCGGGCACGGGCCCTCGCCGAGGCGCACTTCCCCCCGGACGGGACGCGGGTCGACGAGGCGGCCGCCCGGGCGACACCCGCATTCCGGCGCCTGGTCTTCGAGGAGTTCTTCTTCCTGCAGCTCGCGCTCGCCCTGAAGCGGCGGGGGCTCCGCCGGGAGGCGGGCATCGCCTTCGACGTCTCGGAGGCGAGGCGGGCCGAGGCGCTCGCGCCCCTGCCGTTCCGGCTGACGGCTGCCCAGGCGCGGGCCTTCGACGAGATCGCCCGCGACATGGGGCGCCCGGAGCCGATGAACCGGCTCCTGCAGGGCGACGTCGGCAGCGGCAAGACGGCGGTGGCCTTCGCCGCCATGATGCTGGCCGTCCGCTCGGGCTGGCAGGCCGCGCTCATGGTCCCGACGGAGATCCTCGCCGAGCAGCACGCCGCGACGCTCGGCCGGTGGCTCGAGGGCTCGGGCGTCGGAGTGGCCCTCGTCGCGGCGCAGGCGCGCGGGCGCGCCCAGCGGGCGACGCGCGAGGCGGTTCGTACGGGAGCCGCGCGGATCGCCGTCGGGACGCACGCGCTGCTCGAGGAGGACGTGGCGTTCGAGCGGCTGGGGCTCGCGGTCGTCGACGAGCAGCACCGCTTCGGCGTCCTGCAGCGGGCGCAGCTCGTTCGCAAGGGCGTTCGCCCGGACGTGCTCGTCATGACCGCCACCCCCATCCCGCGAACGCTCGCGCTCGCCTTCTACGGCGACCTCGACCAGTCGAAGATCGACGGCCTGCCACCCGGCCGGGCGCCGGTCGAGACCCGGGCATTCGGCGACAGCCAGCGCAGAAAGGCCCACGAGATCGCCCGGCGCGAGCTCGAGGCCGGGCGCCAGGTGTACGTGGTCTACCCCCTCGTCGCGGAGTCGGAGAAGACGGACCTCGCCGACGCGACGAGCGGCGCCGCGGAGCTCCGGCGCATCCTCGCGCCGTTCGAGGTCGGGCTCCTCCACGGTCAGATGCGGACGGAGGAGAAGCGCGACGTCATGGAGGCGTTTCGCGCCGGGCGGCTCCGGGTGCTCGTCGCGACGACGGTCATCGAGGTGGGGGTCGACGTCCCGAACGCCACGACGATGATCGTCGAGCACGCCGAGCGCTTCGGCCTGTCGCAGCTCCACCAGCTGCGTGGCCGCGTCGGGCGCGGCGCGGCGAAGAGCCAGTGCCTTCTCGTCGCGCACTACGCCCGGGCGGGGGACGAGGCGCGGGAGCGGCTTCGGACGATGACCCGTTCCCAGGACGGATTCGAGATCGCGCGCGCCGACCTCCGCATCCGCGGCCCGGGGGAGCTCCTCGGGACCCGGCAGGCCGGGGTGCCGCTCCTCCAGATCGCCGACCTCTACCGGGACGAGTCCATCCTCGACGAGGCTCGGGAGGAGGCCTTCCGGCTCGCCGAGGAAGATCCCGGCCTCGAGTCCCCCGAGAATCGTGCGGCGGGCGAGGCGCTCGCCGCGTGGTCGAGCCGCATCTCGCTCGCGCGCGTGGGCTAGGCGCCCACCCGCACCCACGGCGGGGCGTCGGGGGCCGTGTGCTATCCTCGGGGCGATGCCCACGTGCCCGGTTTGCGAGAACGCGCAGGAAGGAGGCGACGAGTGCGCGGTCTGCGGGCGCCTTCTCGGCGGCGGCTCCGATCCGGGCGCCCGCGTGGAGCCCGTGGAGGGGCTCGAGCCCACTCTCTTCGCCGACTCCGCGGCTCCCGCCGAGCACCTGGAGGGTCTCGAGCCGACGAGCTTCGACGACGTCGCCGTCGACCGAGGCGACCCCGTCGACGTCGAGCCGACGCTCGCCGCCCCGGTCGAGGCGCGAGTGGAGCCGCTCGAGGACATCGAGCGCACCGGTGCCTCGGACGTCCCCGACGAGCTCGAGCTCGAGCCCGCGGCGGCCGCGTGCCGGTATTGCCGCAGCGCCCTGCCCCCGTCGGCCGTGTTCTGCCCTCGATGCGGGATGCGCGCTGCCCGGGCGGCCGCGCCGCCGGCCGCGGGGACGGCCGCCCCGGCGGTGTGCTCGTCGTGCGGCACGCCGGCCGCCGGGGCCGTCTGCCGCGCCTGCGGGGCGCGCATGCCGGCGTAGGGCTCGGTCTCTCGCTCTCCGGGCGCGCCTTGCCAATCCACCGGATTTTGGGCAAATTACGATGCCCCGCCCATGAAAACGTTCACGGATCCCGAGATCTTCGCGCGCGTGAAGCGCCTCCCGCTCTACGTCTTCACCATCACGGATCGCCTCCGCGACGAGGCCATCGCCCGCGGGGTCGACGTGGTCGACTTCTCGATGGGCAACCCGGACCAGCCGACGCCTCCTCGGGTCGTCGAGGCGCTGCGCGCCGCGGCCGGCGATCCTCGGATGCACCGGTACCTGAACCCGCGCGGCATCCCGGAACTCCGGGCCGCGGCGGCGCGCTGGTGGAGGCGGCGGCACGGCGTCGAACTCGACCCGGAGCGCGAGCTGCTCATCTCGATCGGCTCGAAGGAGGGCATCGGCCACGCTCTCACCGCGTTTCTCTCCGCGGGCGACGCGGTCCTCGCGCCGACGCCGACCTATCCCATCCACGCCTTCGGCGCGATCCTCGCCGGGGCCGAGACCATCCCCGTCCCGGTCGGCCCGGACGTCGACTTCATGGAGTCGCTCCTCGAGGCCGCCGAGAAGGCCGAGCGCCGTCCCCGCGGCCTCGTGGTGAACTTCCCCGGGAACCCGACGGCCGCGGTGGCCACGCCGGAGCTCTTCCAGAAGATCGTGCGCTTCGCGGAGGCCCGCGACCTCTTCATCATCTCGGACCTCGCCTACTGCGACATCGTCTTCGACGGCGGACCGGCGCCCACCATGCTGCAGGTGCCGGGGGCCCGGGAGCGCACGATCGAGTTCATGTCGCTCTCCAAGAGCTACAACATGCCCGGCTGGCGCGTCGGCTTCGCGGCGGGGAACGCGGCACTCGTCGCGGCGGCGGCGCGCGTGAAGAGCTACCTCGACTACGGCCTGTTCGGCGCCGTGCAGCGCGCGGCCATCGTCGCGCTCGACGAGTGCGACGCGGACGTCGTCGCGATCCGGGAGCGCTACCGGAGCCGGCGGGACGCGCTCGTGCGCCACTTCGGCGAGGCGGGGTGGAAGGTCCCGCCGCCGCCCGCGAGCATGTTCGCGTGGGTTCCCATCCCGGAGACGTTCCGCGGGCTCGGCTCGCTCGAGTTCGCCAAGCGCCTCATCGACGAGGCCGGCGTGGCGGTCGCCCCGGGGATCGGCTTCGGCAAGGCCGGAGACGGCTTCGTGCGCGTGGCGCTCATCGAGGACGAGCCACGCATCAAGCTCGCCGCGGAGCGCATCGAGCGGTTCCTCCGGTCCGCCCGCCCTGCGCCGACGAGCCACCCGGAGCGGGCATGAGGGTGGAGCCGTACTCCGCCCGCTTTCGCTGCGCCGGGAACTGCGACTTCCGGGCCCCGCTCACCGACGTCGTCTACCGATGCCCTCGCTGCGGGGAGCTCCTCGAGGTGGAGCACGACCTCGACGCGCTGCGCACCCGCAGCGCCCCCGAGTGGCGGGAGCTGTTCGACCGGCGCTTTCGCATCGGCCCTTGGCCGCTCGGGTCGGGCGTGTGGGGCAAGAAGGAGTGGGTCTACCCGGGGCTCTCCGTCGACAACGTCGTCTCGATGTACGAGGGCGGCAGCCCTCTCTTGCGCCTCGAGCGCTACGGCCGCGACGTCGGGCTCGACGACGTGTGGCTGAAGGAGTGCGGCGTCACCCACACGGGCTCCTTCAAGGACCTCGGCATGACGGTCCTCGTCTCCGCGGTCAAGGAGATGCGGGCGCGGGGGACGCCCATCCGCGCCGTCGCCTGCGCCTCGACCGGAGATACGAGCGCCGCGCTCGCCGCCTACTGCGCCGCCGCCGACATCCCCGCGGTCGTGCTCCTCCCCCGGGGGAAGATCTCCACCGCGCAGCTCGTGCAGCCCATCTCCAACGGCGCGCTCGTGCTCGAGCTCGACGCCGACTTCGACGGCTGCATGAAGGTCGTGCAGGAGCTTTCGCAGGCGCCGGACATCTACCTCGCGAACTCGATGAACTCGTTGCGCATCGAGGGGCAGAAGACGATCGCGCTGGAGATGACCCAGCAGCTCGGCTGGAAGGTGCCGGACTGGGTGGTGATCCCCGGCGGCAACCTGGGGAACGCCGCGGCCGTCGGCAAGGGCTTCCTGATGCTGCGCGACCTGGGGCTAATTGACCGGCCGCCGCGGCTGGTGGTCGCGCAGGCGGAGCACGCGAATCCCCTCTACCGCGCGGTTCGGGCCGCCGGTCGCGCCGCCGCCGACGTGAAGGTGGACCCGGTCCCCGCCCGCACCACGCTCGCTTCGGCCATCCAGATCGGCGCTCCGGTCTCGGCGCGGCGGGCGCTGCGCGCGCTCGAGGCCATGGACGGGATCGTGGAGCAGGCCTCCGAGCAGGAGCTCGCGGACGCGGCGGCCCGCGCCGACCGGGCGGGGGCCTTCGCGTGTCCGCACACGGGCGTCGCGCTCGCCGCCCTGGAGAAGCTCGCGGCCCGTGGGACGGTGAAGCGGGGCGAGCGGGTGGTGGTGATCTCCACGGCCCACGGCCTCAAGTTCTCGGACTTCAAGGTCGGCTACCACGAGGCCGCGCTCCCGGGCCTGAAGCCCGCGCTGCGGAATCCGGCGGTTCCGCTGCCGGCGACGGTGTCGGCGGTCCGCGACGCGGTGGCCGCGCGTTTCGGCGCCGGAAGGTGAGGGCGATGGCAGCGGTCCAGGACCCGCAGCCCCTCGACGAGAGCGAGGCCGAGCGCCTTCGGGAGGAGCACGACCGCCTTGCGCGCGCCGTCGCGACGCGCACGTCCATCGACGACGTGCGACGAGGCGCGTACGCGTCCTTCCTGTGCGTGGTATCGGCGGGCCTCGCGGCGAAGTTCGCCTGGGACCGGTGGGGCTGGGGGCCGCACCGTGCGCCGATCCGCTTCCGGATCCCGCTCCTGTTCTTCTCGGCGCTCGTCCTCGCTCTCGCGTCGGGCGCCGTCGCCGCCTGGGCCTTCCGCCGCGCCCGGCGTCTCATGCGCGCCGAGGACCGCGACTTCGCCCGCCTGCGGGAGCTCCGCGGGCGGCTGGGGATCGAGCCATGACGCGCTCCTCCCGCGGCCGGTTCATCGTGCTCGAGGGGCTCGACGGCGCCGGAACCACGACCCAGGCACAGTGGCTCTCGGGCTGGCTCCGCGCGCGCGGCAGGAAGGTCCACGCGACGGCCGAGCCCTCGAGGGGACCGGTCGGGGCCATGCTCCGCAGCGTCCTCTCCGGGCGGCTCGTGGGAGCCGGAAACTCGGGGTTCGACGCGCGGGCCGTCGCGCTGCTCTTCGCCGCCGACCGGCTCGACCACTGGGCGAGCGAGATCGAGCCGCGGCTCGCCGAGGGATGCGACGTCGTCTCCGACCGTTACGTCCTCTCGAGCCTCGCCTACCAGGCGGTCTCGACCGGCGACGCCCGCTGGGTCGCCCAGGTGAACGCCAAGGCGCCACAGGCAGACCTGACCCTGTTCCTCGCGGTGCGCCCCTCCGTCGCGCTCCGGCGCCGCTTCGCCGCCACCGCGGACCGGGAGATCTACGAGACGCCGCGCTTCCAGGAGCGGGTCCACCGTGCCTACCGGCGTGCGCTCCGGACGCTCGGAGGGCGCGTCGAGGAGATCCCCGGGGAGCGGCCGGTGGAGGAGGTGAGCCGCCTCGTCGTCCGGGCGCTGGAGCGCCTCCTGCGATGACGCCCGCCCGCGCGGCCGTCCTCGTCGTCGGGAGCGAGGTTCTCTCGGGGAAGGTGGTCGACGAGAACGGGCCGTTTCTCGCGCGACGCCTTCGCGAGATCGGCATCGAGCTCGCCTCCATCCACGTCGTCCCCGACCGGATGGATCCCATCGTCGAGGCGCTCGACCTCGTCCGGCGCCGCGCGACCTGGGTCTTCACGTCGGGCGGCGTCGGACCGACCCACGACGACCTGACGCTACCCGCGGTGGCACGGGCGCTCGGCCTGCCGATGCGGCGGGACGAGCGGATGGTGGCAGTGCTCCGGGCCATGCACGCCCGACACCACCCGGGCGAGGGCCTTCCCGAGGTGGCGCTTCGCATGGCCGAACTGCCCGCCGGGACCCGGCTGCTCGGAGATCCGTCGTTCCCGACGCCGGTCGTGGAGAACGTCGTCATGCTCCCCGGGGTCCCGTCCTTCCTTCGCTTCCAGTTCGAGCACGTCGCCTCCATGCTGGAGGGCGAGCCGTTCCACCTCGTATCCCTGTACCTGCGCCCCGGCGAGGACCGCCTCGCCGAGGACCTGGACCGCGTCGCCCGGGCGCATCCGGACGTGGAGATCGGCAGCTACCCGCGGTTCGACGACGCCGACCACCGGGTGCGGGTGACGCTCGAGGGACGCGCGCGAGAGAGCGTGCGGTCGGCCGCGCACGCCGTCCTTGCGGCGCTCCCGGACGGCGCGGTCGTGCGGACCGAGGGCCTCTAGCCGGCCTGGCGTCTCACCAGGGCACCTCGTCCCCGCGCCAGTCGAGGAAGCGGCCGTTGTCACCCGGGCCGGCCTGGTCTGCGACCCGCAGCATCCCCGCGACGCAGTCCCCGATGGGCGTCGGCGCCCGCTGCCCTCCCATGTCGGTCCGCGTCCACCCCGGCGACAGCAGGAGCACGAGGACGCCGGCTGCGGCCGGGTCGCGCGCGATCGAGCGGTAGAGCATGTTCAGCGCCGCCTTGGAGGCGCCGTACCAGTACGGGGTCCCGCGGTTCAGGGCGAGTGAGCCGTAGCCGGAGCTCACCGCGACGAGCCTCGGCCTCTTCCCCCTGCGCAGCAGCCCCATGAACCCCTGCGCGACGAGGACCGCCCCCACCGCGTTCGTCGCGAGCACCGAGAGTCCGTCCTCGGCCCGGAGCGTCCCGAGGCCGCCCTCGGCGACCACCGTTCCCCGCGACCCGGGATACACGCCGGCGTTGGTCCAGAGGAGGTCCACTCGGTCGAGCTCCCGCGCGGCCAGCGCCGCCGCCGCCGCGATCGACGGAGGGTCGGTGTGGTCGAGCCGGGCGATGCGGACGGAGCCCGGGTGCTCCGCCGCGAGGGCGGCGAGCGCCCGCGCCTCCGAGGGGTTCCTGCAGGTCGCGAGAAGCCGGTCTCCGAGCCGGGCGTGCTGGCGCGCGAGCTCGAGCCCGATGCCGCGGGAGGCGCCCGTGATGACCACCCGTTCGGTCATCCGAGCGCCCACGCGCGCGCACACGCACCGCCGGGGGACCCCGGCTCTAGGTCTCGAACCGGTCGATCTTCCCGGCCTTGTGAAGGATCTCGAGCGCGCCCAGCGTGATCTTCTCGCGGTCCTCGCCCTGGAGCTTCACGACGAGCGGGGCGAGGGCGGCTTCGCCCGGCCGGGACGGCGGCGGGGGCACCACCGAGACGGCCCAACTGTCGCCGAGATCGCGGTCGACGAACACCTGACAGGAGACGTTTCCGATGAACGCACGCGCCATCTTCGGGAAAACCTCGCTCGCTGCTGGGAGGCGCGAAGATAGCGCAAAGCCCTGCCCAGGGAAAGCGCGAGCGGCGTCGATGAGCGTGCCCGGATAGAACCCGGTCGTGGGTCACCTCCCCATGGACGTGCTCCTGTACGACGGCGCCTGTCCGATGTGCCGCGGCGCTGCAGCCGCCCTCGTCCGTGCCCTGCCGCCCGGGGCGGTGGACGCCCGGTCCTTTCGCGAGGCGGGCAGGTCCGGGTCGTATCCCGGGCTCGACGAGGCGGAACTCGGCCGGGCCGTGGCGCTCGTGCGCCACGACGGGCGCGTCTTCCGCGGGGCGGAGGCCGTCGTCCAGGCGCTGCGGGCCCACCCGGTCGGCTGGCTCGCGCGGGCCTACTACATCCCCGGCCTCCGCTGGGCGTGCGACCGCGCTTACGCGGCCGTGGCACGCCGCCGCGGGCTCGACGTCGACCGGAACGCGGTGACGCGCCCGTGACAGGCACCGGCTACACCTCGTTCCGGGCAGGATTCCCCCCAAGGAGACGCCGTGCCGAGAACCGCTCGCGACCCCGACCGCCCGCAGTGGCTCAAGTCGGTGCCGTTCATCGCCGTCCACGTGCTCGCCGTCGCGACCCCCTTCGTCGCCCACCCCACGGCGCGGCTGTTGGCCCTCGCGCTCTCCGTCTACGCGCTGCTCATGTTCGGCGTCACGGCCGGCTATCACCGGTACTTCTCGCACCGCGCGTACCGGACGAGCCGGGCGTTCCAGTTCGTGCTCGCGGTCCTCGGAAGCCTCTCCGTCCAGAAGGGGGTCCTGTGGTGGGCGGCGCACCATCGCGACCACCACCGCCACTCGGACGGACCGGCGGACGTCCACTCGCCCGTTCAGCGCGGCTTCTGGTGGAGCCACGTCGGCTGGATCCTGTCCGAGCGCTACGACGCCACTCGGACCGATCGGGTGCGGGATCTCGCGCGGTACCCCGAGCTCGCCTGGCTCGACCGGCACGCGGTCGTCGTGCCCGTCGCCTTCGCGACGTCGCTGTTCTTCGCGGGCGGCCTCCCGTGGCTCGCCTGGGGCTTCTTCGTGCCGGTCGTGGTGGCCTGGCACGTGACCTTCTCCATCAACTCCGTCGCCCACGTCCTGGGGCGCCGGCGCTACCCGACCGGTGACGAGTCCCGCAACAGCCTTCCGCTCGCGCTCCTCACCTTCGGCGAGGGATGGCACAACAACCACCACTACTACCCGTCGACGGCCAACCAGGGGTGGTTCTGGTGGGAGCTGGACCTGAGCTACTACCTGCTCCGGGCGCTCGCCGCGCTCGGGCTCGTCTGGGACCTGCGCACGCCGCCCCGGCGCGTCCGGGATGGCGCTGCCGCCGGCGCGGACCTCGCCGAGCCCCCGCTCCCGGACGCTGCTCCGGGTCGCTGAGAGGTTCAGAGAAAGACGGACCGGCGGGCAGCGACCTCGGCGTCGAGGAGGCGTTGCAGCGTCGCGCGAACCCCCTCCGCCACCGCCCCCACCGCGGCCGGGTCGTCCGCGCTCGCCGGCGGGGGTGGCTGGACGGGTTGGCCGAAGCGGATCGACCAGCGGGATGGCAGGGGCACCCAGCCGACGGGGGCCGAAGGCAGTCCCGGCGCCAGGGAGAGGAGCGGCAACCCGAGCACCTCGGCGAGCCAGCCCTGGCGGCCGAAGGGTGCGCTCGCCTCCTCGCTGCCCACGACGGCGCACGGCACGATGGGGACCTGCGCCCGCGCTGCCACGCGCACGAAGCCTCCCCGGCCGAATCGCTGGATGCGGTACCGTTCGCCCCACGGCCTCGACGCGGCCTGGTGCCCCTCGGGGAAGACCGCGACGAGCGAGCCGTCGGAGAGGAGGGCGTGCGCGTTCTCGGGCGTCGCCCGGACCGCGCCGAGCCGCACCGCGAGGGCGCCCGACACCGGCACCGAGAGGTCGGGCGCGTCGAGGAGCGGACGGAGCTCCCGGTTGAGAGGGTGGCGGGCGGCCGCGAGCCGGAGGACGAGCGCGTCCCAGGGGAGCGAACCGCCGCGGTTCGCGACGAGCAGCGCCGGCCCCGGCGGGATCGCGCCGACCCCGCGGACGTCGACGCGCCACCACGTCTCGAACAGGAAGTCGAGCAGGGGCCTCGCCGCCTCCCACAGCCTTGCGTCCATGCCGAAGGCGTCGAGCCCGCCCGGCGCGGCGAAGAGCCTGGCGAGCGAGGCGAGCGGCTTCAGGCTTTCCCGCAGAGCCGGAAGCAACCGAAGGAGGAGTTCCCGCAGCTCCTCGGCGTAGGTGAGCGGGCCGGTGCGCCGCGCGAGTTCCGCGAGCCGGGCCTCGGCGCTTCCGAGTGCCTCCTCGGCGCGCGCGTCGAGCCGCTCGAGGCGCGCGGCCGGCTCGGGCGCCTGGTCGACCTGGCCCGGCCGGGCTTGCGCAGCGGGGGGAGGCGCCGGTGGGACCGGCTCCGACTGCGGGACCGGTGCCGTCCGCACGGCGGCGCCGCGCTGGAAGGGGTCGTTGCCGAGGACGGGGCGGCGGGGGTGGCTCGACGGCGCGGCGGCCCGCCCCTTGCCCGCTTTCCGTGCCATGGCAACGGCTCCATACACGGCAGGGCCCGATCCGTCAAACCACGCCGTCAGGGACCATTCGACAGACGGGGCGATCCGCGGTAACTACGCTGGCTCGCCGGCCCGGGGCCGGCAGGAGGCTCCCGACATGGCACGCACGTCCCGCCTGCTCCTCGCCGCCGCGGTGCTCGCGGCGTCGGCCGCGTGTGGCACGAGCACCACGACCTACATGAGCTGTTCGCACGGAGCCGACTACTGCTACGACTTCCCGTCCGGCACGACCGTCCAGGCGGCGCTCACGGCCTGCGTGGGGGTGGGCGGGGTGGGAGGGCAGTACGTGCCCGAGGCGTGCACCCCGCTGGACCTGAGCGGCTCGTGCACCGGGTCCGCGAACAACCTCGTCATCGGGACCGTCATCCGCTACTACTACCCGGCCTTCGACGAGACCCGGGCGGCACAGGCCTGCGCCATGGCCGGGGGCGCGTTCAGCGGCCCCTGAGGTCACGGCAGGGTCCTTCCTCCGTTCGCGAGCGCAGGCACGACGGGCACCCGGCGGCTCTCGTCGGAGCCCCGTGCTAGGAGACCCCGTGGCGAACGTCCGCGTCCTTCCTCCGGATCTCGTCAACCAGATCGCCGCCGGCGAGGTCGTCGAGCGACCGGGCTCCGTCGTCAAGGAACTCGTGGAGAACGCCCTCGACGCCGGGGCGCGCGCCATCCAGGTGGACGTCGAGGACGGCGGACTCTCGCTCGTTCGAGTCGCCGACGACGGGAGCGGCATGGCGCGGGAGGACGCGCTGCTCGCCCTCGAGCGCCACGCCACGTCCAAGCTTCGCGACGCGGCCGGCCTGCACTCGATCGCCACGATGGGCTTCCGGGGCGAGGCCCTGCCCGCCATCGCCTCGGTGTCCCGGATGCGCATCGACACGAGCCCGGCCGGCGACGGGCTCGAGCCTGGGACCCGGGTCGTCCTGGAGGGTGGACGCGTCGTCGAGGTCGGGGAGGTGGCGCGGGCGAGGGGCACGACGGTGGAGGTCCGGGACCTCTTCTTCAACACCCCCGCACGAAGGAAGTTCATGCGCTCGGGTCCCGCCGAGGCGAGCCACGTGTCCGAGGCCATCCTGCGCGTCGCGCTCGCGCGAACCGACGTCGCGTTCACGCTGCGCTCGGGCGGCCGGGTGACCCTCTCCACGCCGGCCGGGGCGGCGCTCGCCGATCGGGCTGCAGCTGCGCTCGGCCGCGACGTCCACCGGCACCTGATCGCGCTCGACGCGCGCCAGGGCGACATCCGCGTTCGCGGCGTGGTCGCCTCTCCGGATCATTCGGGGGCGACCTCTCGCGGGCTGTACCTGTTCGTGAACGGCCGCTACGTCCGGGACCGCGGTGCCGCGTTCGCCGTGTTGCGGGCGTACGCGGGGTCGCTCCCGGCCGGGCGTCACCCCGCCGGGGTGCTCTTCCTCGACACTCCGCTGGAGGCGGTCGACGTGAACGTCCACCCCCAGAAGCTCGAGGTGCGGTTCTCGGACGCCCGCACCGCATACGACGCGATCTACCGGGCGGTGTCCGAGGCGCTGCGCCCGGCACCGTGGCTGCGACACGCATCCGCGGAGCCGCGCGCCGCGCCCGTCGCCGCCGAGGAGGCGGCCGAGGTCCTCGACGCGGCCGCACGGGGGGCCCCGGCGCTCGGCGACGACCTGCGCCTCCCGTTCCCGCCGCCGAGGGCGACCGCGCCGGGCGCGGCCTTCGCCGCCCCGGAGGCCCCCGCGGGGCCGCCCGGCTACTTCGGCTCGCTTCGGTTCGTGGGGCAGCACGCCCGCACCTACCTCCTCTGCGAGGCCCCCGGGGGAACCCTGGTCGTCATCGACCAGCACGCGAGCCACGAGCGGCTGCTCTTCCACGGGCTGCGGAAGGCGTTTCGCGAGAGGGAGCTCTGCGGCCAGCCGTACCTCGTGCCCCCGGTGGTGCCGCTCCCGGCGGCGCTGGCGCGCGGCCTCGAGGCCTCGCTCGCGGACGTGCGCCGCCTCGGGCTGGAGGTGGAGCCGTTCGGGCGCGACTCCTTCGCCGTCAAGGCGGCGCCGGCGCTCCTCGCAGGCGTGCCCATGCAGCCGCTCCTCTCCGACCTGGCGGAGCAGCTCGAGCAGGCGGCGCGGGGCGAGGCGGTCGAGGAGGCCATCGACGGGCTGCTCGCCACGATGGCCTGCCACGCGGCGGTCCGGGCGAACCAGGGGCTGTCGCGGGAGGAGGCCCAGGCGCTGCTCGACGGCCTCGACGCCATCGACTTCAAGGCGCGCTGCCCCCATGGCAGGCCCGTCGTCGTGGAGCTGCCGCTCGCGGAGCTCGAGAAGCGGGTCGGTCGGCGGTAGGGAGGGCGGGCTCCCGGACGGCGGTCGCGTTGCCGGACGAGGTGGCGCCGGGCCGAGAGCCCTCCCAAAAAGATGAAGCGCAACGCAGCCGCCATAGGGGTGCGGGGGGGAGATTCCCTTGGCGGCCCGCTGCGCTTCCGCGACAAACTTCGAGCAATAGGCAGGCCAACGGCGATCACACTAGAAGTATCCGCAATCACTTGTATTTCTGTCGATATCCCGGTCTGTCAGGCGAAGAGACCTTTCACGGGTGCAGTCGAGCATTTCATTCTTGAAATCCTTTACGGACGTGCGGGCCGGTGGCAGATTGCGCGCCGTGCCTCCCCGGGATGCGCGCTACCGGCCGTATCGATTCGCGGCATGGGTCTTCTACTTCGGCGCCATCGTGGTGCTCGTCGGGCTCTTCGTGACGAGCGTGGTGCGAAACCTCGCCAACCGGACGCGCCACAGGGACCAGACGGGCGAGAGCGCGCTGCCCACCCGAACGTCGCTCCGGGTCTGCATGGACGACCTCGACGGCCTGTACCGCGAGCAGAACGAGCGGGCCTGGGCGCTCGGGTCGCGCTTCGAGGGACAGGATCCGCTCGGCTCCTGGACCGAGTGGGCGCAGCGCTGGGAGGAGCGCCTCGACGACGTGGCCGATCGCTGCGGGCTCGACGCGCCCGGCGGGGAGTGGGCCGGCGCCCGGGCCGACATGGCCGCCGCGCGAGACGCGATGCTCGCCCTGCACCGAGCCTACGCCGCGCAGGTGAACCGGTTCGCCCAGGAGAACGCGGACCTCGCCCGGGCCGCCGCGGAGGCCATGGCGCACGCCCGCGAGGCCGCGGCCCACCCGCGCTAGCCCAACTTCCGCAGTTCGGGGTCGGGCAGGCGGCTGAGGACGATTTCGTCGTTAGCCAAGCGAGCGAGAGAACTGGGCCGGCCGTGGCGGAAGTGGCGTGTAGTGCCGACCAACCCCCTTGTTGATCACGGGCA
>DATKJV010000030.1:0-158787 GCA_035543235.1 Anaeromyxobacteraceae bacterium
ACGTCCGCGTAGACGATGTCGGGACGGTCGGGCACGTAGACGGGCTTGAGGCCGCTGCGGCAGTAGGCCTGCCAGGCCGCGTGCGCTCGGAGCTCCGCTGCCTCCCCACAGGCGTCGCAGAGGCGGTCGATGCGGAGGCACTCGTTGCACTGGTTCGTCATGGCGATGAACCATCGATACCAGAGAGGAGGCCGGTCCGAATTCCCACGAAGCGTGTCCACGGGCCGTGGGCAGCGAGTCCGTGCGACACGCGGCAATCGTGTGCGAGCAGCGCTGCGGCCCCGCGCGTTCACTTCTGGAGAATCCGGCGCGTTCCGCGCTCCGCGGGGGGCGCGGTGGATTTGGAGGTGGGTGCCGGCCGCGGGGCGCCATGTCGGCGGCAATCGGGAAAGGTGGGATGGAGGCGCACCGCCATCGCGGTCGAGACGATCGCTCGCGACCCAAGTCCCGGCAGGCCGGGAGAATCGGCCCCGGCGCGGCGCCGGGGGACGCCGACGCCGCCCGCGCCCTCGCCCTGCGGCCGGGGCCGAAAGAGAAGCTTTGCGGCCCGGAGGTGTCACCCCAACAGAGCGGCTTGCTCGGTGGCTCCGGTCGGGCGGAGCCTAGAAACGTGGTCCACTGCGCACAGCTGCCGGGCGAGCTGCTCGTGTCCGTCGACGGAGACTTCGGGGCGAGCGAGGTTCAGGCGGTGAAGGACGCGCTTCGAGCCGTCGCGCCGGGTGCTCGCATCACGCTGGATTTCTGCCATGCCCGCCGCATGCAGGAGTTCGCGATCGCGTGGACCGCGCAGGTGCTCGACGCGGTGAAAGGTTCCGCGGTCCACGTCCGCGGTCTGTGCCGTCACCAGCTGCGCATCCTCGCGTACATGGGGGCGCACGTC
The DNA here is from genome assembly GCA_035543235.1 of Anaeromyxobacteraceae bacterium. Classification (GTDB taxonomy): domain Bacteria; phylum Myxococcota; class Myxococcia; order Myxococcales; family Anaeromyxobacteraceae; genus DATJZG01. The sequence continues at coordinate 881 of DATKJV010000030.1, forward strand.
GCGGACGTCGCGGAGGCGCACGCTGCGGCCGACTCCTGAGGCGAGGCGAGGAGCCCCGCCCGCGGCGAGGAGCACCGGTCCCTTCGATCCGCGCGTCTCCGCCTAGGAAGTGAGCGTGTCCGGGAACGCGCCCTTCAGGACGGCGATCTCGAAGGCGGCGCGGAGCCGGGGCTCGGCGATGGTCCAGCGGACCCAGTCCCGCCATCCCCTCCAAGCGTCGGCGTAGACGACGTCGGGACGAGCGGGCAGGTACACCGGTTTTGCCCCGCTCTGGCAATAGCGCTCCCAGGCGCTTCGCGCCGTAGCCTCCGCGCACGCCTCGCAGGCGGACGTCGACTCGACGCACTCCGGACACCGCACCATCGCCACCCCTTTCCCCTGGGGCAGAGTCTAGCGATGGAGGTGAGTGTGGGCAGAGCGCCCAGATGTGTGTCCACGGTCGATGTCCCGCGGCGGAGGGACGCGCGGCGCGCGGGACGCTACCGGTAGACGAGGAGCTCCTGGAACGGCAGGAGGCGCCAGCGGGTACCGCTGTCGAAGGTGATCTCCACGTCGTCCGGCCGGACCGACACCCGCACGATGCGAGCGTTGTGGACGGCCTCCTCGTCGCCCGGCTGCGCCTCGGAAGCGGGGACGGACCTGCACCGGATGCGTCTCTCGGGTCGCGCCGCGGAGCTCACTCGCGACGAGACATAGCATCGGACCGGGGACCCGCCCATCCCACGACCACGAGCGGGGAGCTTTCAACACACGAGGGCACTGTGTGGGTCCCGCGGGATCAACCATTCGTGCCGTCTTCGTCCCCCCGGTCCGGTTCGCAGAACTCCTCGAGCAGGCGCCCGAGCGCCCGCGCCTCGCCGCGGAGGCGCGGGGAAACGGGGACGAGCCCCGAGTCCCCGGAGGCGAGCGCTGCGTCGCGCTCGGCCCGCAGGGCGACGCCGAGACGGGTGCACGCCCGCTCCGCGCGAAGCACCGCGTCGACGCCCACGAGCGGGGGCGCTCGGGATCGGACCGGAGCGACGTGCGGAGCAGGCAGGTACCTGGCCAGGGCAGCGCCCGCCTCCGCGAAGGTGAGCACCGCCACACGGAACTGCGACGGCGGGATCGCGCCGAGCCGGTCGGCCACGGCGCGGCGAACCCGATCCCGGCGCTCCGCGGATCGGACGAGGATCGCGAGACGAGGCAGGTAGCGGTCGGGGAAGTCTCGCAGGTAGAAGGTCTTCCCGTTGCCCGCGGCGCCGAGCACGTAGCTCGCGTACCGATCGACCTTGGACAGAACGCCTGCCGATCGGGCGCTCGCGATGCTCTGGGTGCCGGTCTCCGCCTCCAGGAAGACCCGACGGCGGCGGCCAGGTACCGAGAGCACCGCGTCGGGTCTCAGCGATGCGGGAGCAGCGAAGCCGAGTGGGCGCCGGAAGGTCCGGAACGCGAGGGAGCCCCGGCCCTCGCTCACCCACGCGAACGGAAGGGCGGCCAGATCCCCCGGAGCCGCGGCGAGCGCGAGGAGGTCGAGGAGGACGCCGTTTAGGAGGAGTGCGTGCTCCAGGAACGCATGGCCGACCCGCCGCGGGTGCGACTGCGGGGCCCCCCCGGCGAGCTCGGCCGCGAGTGCCTCGCCGCGGACACCGAGGGTCCACACCGTGACCGGACGTCCGTCGGCGCGCCGGAACGCGAGTCGACGCAGGAGAGCCTCCCGGCGCGGGCGGCTCGGTGGGTCGGCAAGCCGCGCGAGCCACCGCACGACCGATTCCGGGCCAAGGGAACCGCCGAGGAGCCGGTGCACCTGCTCCGTCGAGGCATATCGGGCCATCCCCAGGAAGCGGACGAGTGCACGGGCCCGGGAGGCGCCTTCCCCTCCTCGAGCGCGCGAGGAGCGGTGCCGGCGGCCAAGCGGACCGGGCGCGCGGGCGGCCATGGGCCGAATCCCTACGGGTCGCCACCGCCGAGGTGAACGCCGGCGGGTCGGCGGCGCCTCAACGGCACGTGAGGGGCGGGCAGGGCAGGACCGGTATGTAGTGGCGCATCAGGACGACGGCGACCACCACGATGGCCAGCCCCACGAAGATCTTGGCGATCTTGTTCATGGTCAAGTCCGCGACGACGTGAATGGTCCGAGATTGCAGCAGAGCGGCCCGTGCTGCAAGGGTCTCGTGAGGTCCGTGCCCCGCCGAGCGCCCGGCTACCCCGCCGGTTCGGCGGACGTGCCGTTGCCCCCGCGGGCTTCGCCGACGCGGGCCCAGTACCGGAGGGCGAGGCCGATCGTCACGAGCTCGACGAGAGCGACCAGCGCGACGCAGGCTGGCCACCCGCCCGCGCGCCAGGCGAGCGCTGGCAGGACCCCGCCCGCGCTGCCCCCCAGATAGTAGCTCGAGACGTAGATGCCCGACGCCGTGGGGTGGATGGCCCGTCCGACCGTGCGGTGCAAGTAGCTCGTCGACGCCGACTGGCTCACGAAAGCGGCGGAGCAGAGCACGGCGAGGCCTGCCGTCACCGCCCAGAGGCGGGGCGTGAGCGTGAGGGCCGCTCCCGCCACGCCGCACGAGGCGGCCACGACGAGCGTGAGCCGGGACCCCACCCGGTCGATCGACCGCCCCGCAAGCGGGGTCACGACCGCGCCGACGAGGTACACGACGAAGACCGAGCTCAGCGCCACCGGGCCGAGCGAGTAGGGTGGGTCGGCGAGGTGGAAGGTCACGTAGGTGAAGGTGGCGACGAGGGTGAAGAGCACGTTGAACCCGACCGCGTAGGTGGCGAGCAGCCGCGGAGCGAGGAGGGCGGCGACGCGGGAGCCGAGGCTCGCCGGCGGGGCTGGCGGCGGGCCCGGATGCGCCGCCTCGGGCAGCAGACGCAGGACCACCAAGGCGCCGCCGAGCGTGAGCGCGCCGAGGGCGATGAACGCCCCGCGCCAGCCAAAGCGGTCGGCGGCCAGGGCCGCCAGCATGCGGCCGAGGAAGCCCCCGACGACGTTGCTCGACACGAGCGCGGAGAGCGCGACGCCCACGTTGCGTCCGTGCCAGGCCTCCCCCACGTAGCCGATGGAGACCGCGTAGATGCCGGGCACGACCGCGCCCTGCAGGAACCGCCAGGTGACGAGTGCGCCGATGCTTCCGGACGTGGCGGCGAGTGCCGTGGGGAGGGAGAGCAGGAACAGCGAGACGACGATGACCCTCCTGCGCCCGAGGCGGCCCGCGAGGGTGCCGACGAAAGGGGAGCACAGCGCGACGGCGATCGGTGGCGCGCTCACCGTGAGGGCCGCCTGGGCCTTGGTCGCCCCGAAGGACTTCGCGAACAGGGGCAGCAGCGGCTGGGTTGCGTAGAAGTTCACGAACGCGCAAACCCCGGCGAGGCCGAGGGCGAAGAGCACGCTCCCGCCGGGCGCGGGCGCGTCGGCGGGCACGGCTCGCGAGATCGGCGGCCCTCGAGCGTCCATCCGCCCGGAGACAATACACCCGGGGCGCCGACGGGGTTCACGCGACCGGCCCTTTGTCCGGGGCGGCTCGGCTCGCTCAGCCGAGCGCCTCCACCACTCGGGCGGCGGCGCGCTCCGCTCCGTCGAGATCGGGCGCGTCCGGCGGCTCGAGCGCCAGGGCGCGCGAGATGGCGTCCGAGACCCGGCCCGCCCGAACGTCCTCGCTGGGGACGTAGACGCAGGCAAGATGGAGCGCCATCTCCCTCACCATGATCGGATATTCGGGGAAGTCCCCGCGGTCGGTGTAGACGACGCGCGTCCGCGCCGCGATCGCGTCGCTCACGATGCCGTAGCCCGGTTTCGTCAGCACCACGTCCGCGGCACCGACCACGTCCGCGTAGGAGAGCTCGAGCGCTCGCAGCCGCCCGGGCCCGAGATCCTCCGGGAAGAGGAACTCCACCCGCGCCTCGCGGCGCAGGACGCCGGGGGCGAGCCCCGGAAGCCCGACGCCGCCGAAGGAGACGAGGACCGCCGGGCGCTCGCCGAGCCCCAGCCGGCGCCGCGCCACGCCGCGCGGGACGCGCGGACGGCGCGCCACGAGCCCGATGCGCTCGCGGCGTGCGAAGGCGGAAAGGTCGCCGGCAAAGGGCAGCTCGAGGAGCAGCTCGGCGTCAGCGTACGCGCGGGCCGCCCGCTCCGCCGACGTGGCGAGCGACGGGTGGCGCGCGGCGTAGTGCCGGTAGATCCAGTCCCACGAGAAGTTGCCGAGGCCGAGGCTCGGGATCCGGGCCCGGCGGGCCGCGGCGAACGCGAGCGGGGGGATGTCCCCGAGGACGAGCCGGGCGCCGACCTCTCTCAGGAACGCGGCCTCGGTCTCGACCCTCTCGTCCCAGTCTCGCTCGAACTCGCGGCAGCGCATCGCGGTCGCCGCCTCGTCGATCTCCAGCGCGTCTCGCTGCACGAGGCCGACGTCGCAGGGGAGGCGCCTCGCGCGCACGGGCCCGGCGAGGTCGTGCAGGAGCACGTCCTCCCGGACGTCGCCGACCAGGGTGAAGGGAAGCGCGGGGGCGCGACCCCGGACGGCCCGCAGCACCTCGCACAGGCGCGTGGCGTGGCCGAACCCGTGGCCGGAGACGTAGGCGACGAGCACGCTCAGGCCCCCCCCTGCGGGCGGGAGCCGACGAGCCGGTATCGGCACCCCGGTCCCGGCTCGCGGCCGAACCGCCGGCCGCCGGGCCGGCGCGCGGGCCCCGTGCCTGCCGCCGTGGACCTGACACACCCGCCCGCCACGCAAGGGTGAGCGGACCAAGGGCGCGAGGTGACGGGCGGAGTGGCGGGGCTTCCCGCGATGACACGGGCATACACGGAGGCCGGCGATCCCCGGGACCCGGGGCTCCGGCCACCCTCGACCTTGGTGGGGGTCGCGGGTTCCGCATTCCGCCCGGTTCCACGTGATGCGCCATGGCACGGAAAGCGCACTCGACGTCGGACGTGAGCGACGCGAGCCTGGCTGAAGCCATCCCCCATCCGACGATGCTGCCCGCCCCCATCGAGCAGGAGTGCGTCGCCGAGCATCGCAACCTCTTCTGCCCGAGCTACGACCCGTGCCTGGACATCGCACTTGCCCAGCGCTGGCCGAGCTGGACGTGCGCGCGATGCGCGTTCTTCACCTACCGGCACGAGGCGGCTGAGCTCGTGCGCTTCGCCGCCAGCCGGGCCAGCGACGGAGACGAGGCGCCGCTCGAGCTCTAGGAGCTCCCCGGCTTCGTGAAGCGGTCGATCCACCGGAGCACGACCTCGTGCCACCGGATGCTGTTCAACGGCTTCAGCACCCAGTGGTTCTCGTCGGGGAAGTAGAGGAACTCGCTCGGGATGCCGAGCCGCTGCGCGGCGGTGAACGTCGCGAGCCCCTGGGTCTCCACCACGCGGAAGTCCCTGCCCCCGTGGACGACCAGGATCGGGGTCTTCCAGTCCTTCACCAAGTTCACGGGGTTGAACCTCTGGTAGTTCTGGGGCACGCGCCACGGCACGCCGCCGAACTCGCGCTCCGGGAACCAGAGTTCCTCGGTGTCGAAGTAGGCGTGCAGCTCGTCGAGGTCCCCGTCGTGGCTGACGAGGCACCGGAAGCGGTCCGGCCAGGCTCCCTCGATCCAGTTGATCATGTACCCGCCGAAGGACGCGCCGAGGCCCGCCACCCGCGTTCCGTCCATCCACGTGTAGCGCTCGAGGGCGGCGGCGAGCCCCTTCTGCAGGTCCTCGAGCGGCTTGCCACCCCAGTCCCCACCGATCGAGTCGGTGAAGCGCTGCCCGTATCCGGTCGATCCGTGGAAGTCGACCATCACCGCGGCGTAGCCGGCCGCCGCGAAGACCTGGGGGTTCCAGCGGTAGTGGAAGTCGTCGTTCCAGGACCCCTGGGGACCGCCGTGGATGAGGAAGGCGACGGGAACCCTTCGCCCGGGCTCGAGCCCGGGAGGCTTCACGACCCAGGCGTGGACCGGCTCCCCGTTCCAGCCCGCGAAGGTGAACTCCTCGGAGGCTCCCATGGCCACCCCCTCGAGCGCCTTGGCGTTCCAACGTGTGAGGCGACGGAGCCCCGTCCCGTCGAGGTTGGCGGCGTAGAGGTCCGCAGGTGCGCCGAAGTCCTCCCTGGTGAAGACGACGGTCCCGCCTGCAACGGAGGGCCCGTGGACCGTGCCCCCTCGCTCCACGACCCGCGCCGCCCCGGACGCGACGTCGATGGCGAAGAGGGAGTGGTGGCCGAGGCTGTCCGCGGTGGCGAACACGGTCTTTGAGTCGGGCGACCAGGCGAGCGTCCCGTCCGGTGAGTGGTCCCAGCCCCTCGCGACCTCGCGCTCGGGCCCGTCTGGCCATGCGCGGGCCATGACGCGGAAGCGGTCCGCCTCGTAGCCGGGGACGGTCATCGCCAGCCAGACGAGGGTCTTCCCGTCCGGCGAGAAGGACGGCTGGGCGTCCCAGGCGAGGTTGCGCGGCGTGAGGTTCCGTGGCGGGGCGGACCCGTCCGTGGGGACGAGGAACAGGTCGAAGTTCGTCGACCAGGCCTCCTCCCGTCCGGCGTCCTTCGCGGAAAAGACCACGCCGGCCCCGTCGGGCGTGAACGTGTAGTCCTCCGATCCGCCGAAGGGGCGCGAGGGGCAGTCGGCGTCCATCGCGCGCATGAGGTCGACGGGCGGGCCGCCCTGGATCGGGACCGCGAAGAGGTGGCTGCGGCGGCCGTCCAGCCACTCGTCCCAGTGGCGCACCGGCAGTCGCGTGTAGAGGTGGCCGGTGGCCTTGGACTTCGCGCGCTCGTCGAGCCGCCGGGCCGTGCAGGCAAGCGCGCCGGCGGCGTCCGACGCGCAGTCCGGAAACACCTGCGCCGAGACGACGAGGCGCCGCCCGTCTCGGGAGATCGCGAAGCTCCCGACGTCGAGCGGGAGGGACGTCACCCGCTCGCCCTCCCCTCCGTCCATGCGGAGCCGGAAGACCTGCGCCGGGCCGCCCCGCCCCGCGAGGAAGTAGAGGGCCTTCCCGTCGGGCGACCAGCGGGGGCTCGACTCGCCGTCCGCACCCGCCGTCGCCTGGCGGGGGTTCGTCCCGTCGGCCGACGCGATCCAGATGTGCGTGCGCCCGCGGTTCGCCTCCAGGTCGGCGGACCGCACGACGAAGGCCAGCCGGGATCCGTCCGGGGACAGTTGGGGGTCGGAGAGGCGCTCGAGCGTGACGAGGTCGCGCGCGCCGAACGGACCGGCCGCGGAGGAGGCGGCGGCCGGGAGGGCGAGGGCGAGGGCGGCGGCGAGGACGGGCGGCAGCGGTGCGCGACGGGAGGTCATGCAGAGGGCTCCATGGCTTCGGTGCGGGCCGGACCGACGGGTCGGGAACAGAGCACGGACGCTGGCCCGTGTCGATGGTCGCCACTCCGCGACCCTTCTCGGCGGGGTGGCGGCGCCCCCGGAAATGTGGTGTGGTGCCCTGCCCGCGGGTTCGCAGGGTACCCCCCGGAGGCTCCTTCAGATGAAGCTGCTCGAGACGCTTGCCTCTCTCAAGATCGCAGTCGTCCTCCTCGTCCTGCTCCTGTTGGGGCTCGCGGCGGGTACCATCGTCGAGTCGTCGAGTGGCGCGGAAGTCGCGGGGCGCCTCGTCTACTATTCGTGGTGGTTCCTCCTGCTGCAGGCCGTGTTCGCGGTGAACGTCACGGCCTCGATCATCGTCCTCTTCCCCTGGGGCAAGCAGCGGGTGGGCTACATCGTGACCCACGGGTCGCTCCTCCTGATCCTCGTCGGCGCGCTGCTGTCCTTCTTCTTCAAGACCGAGGGGCAGATCGGTCTGTGGGAGGGAGAGACCGGGAGCCGCATCGAAAACCACGACCGGGAAGGTCGCGTCATCGAGCAGGCGACGCTGCCGTTCTCGGTGCGGCTGCTGCAGTTCCGCGTCGATCACTATCCCGGCACGATGCGTCCGTCGGGGTTCCGCAGCGAGGTCCTCATCATCGAGCCCGACGGAAAGGTGCGGCCCGCCTCCATCTGGATGAACCACGAGCTCGAGGTCCACGGGTGGCGCCTCTTCCAGTCCAGCTACCGGCAGGAAGGCGGCCGCCAGGCGAGCATCTTCTCGGTCTCGAAGGACCCCGGCCAGCCCGTCGTCTTCCTGGGCTACGGCCTGCTCGTGATCGGCATGTGCATCGTGCTCGGGACTCGCATCTCGCAGGCACGCGCGCGCGCGGCTCGGGACGCGGCGGTCGCGGCGAAGGCAGCCGGAAGGGCCCTCGCCGTCGTGCTCGCGCTCGCGTCGCTCGGCGGGGCTGCCTCGGCCCGGGCCGACGAGCTCGTGGAGTCGCTGCGGCGCCTGCCGGTCCAGCACGACGGCCGCGTGATGCCGCTCGACACGCTCGCCCGAGAGGCGGTGTGGCAGGTGACCGGTTCCCGCTCGTTCGAGGGGAACGACCCGGTGGCCCTCGTGGTGGCGTGGACGTTCAACCCGCAGGCGTCGGCAAACGCACCGCTGGTGGCGGTGGGCAGCGCCGAGATCGCGCGGGCGGCCGGGCTTCCGGAGGGGGCGCGGCACGCGTCGTTCAACCAGCTCGTGAGCAGCCAGAGGGTCCTCGGACTCATGGAGGAGGCGCGACGCGCGGAGGCCGAGGAGCGGCCGCGCCACGGGGCGGTATCCGATGCCGAGAAGCTCGAGCAGCGGTTGCTTACCCTGCAGAAGTTCCTGTCTCGGGACGCCATCCGGACGCGGCCCAACCCCGCCGATCCGAACGCGCGGTGGGGTACTCCCGAGCTGACCACGCCCGCGGCGCTGGCGGCGCTCGCGACGGGGCCGCGCCCGGAGGGATGGCCGTCGCCGTCGGCCATCGAGCGGGAGATCACCTACAACGCGGTCCGTCCGACCCGGATCGCATGGATCGTGCTGCTCGCCGCCTTCCTGCTCTCCATCGCTGCCTGGGGCAGGAAGAACCGCGTCCTCGACGGACTCGCCCTCCTCGGCCTCGTGGCGGGGCTCGGCGTCATGACCTGGGGCATCGGCACGCGCTGGATCGTGGCGGACCGGATCCCGGCCGCCAACATGTACGAGTCGCTCCTCTTCCTCGCATGGGGCGTGGGCCTCTTCGCGGTGGTGGCCTTCGCGGTCATGCGCAACCGGCTCGTCGTGCTGAACGCGTGCGCCATGGCAGCGCTGACCATGGCCCTCACCGACCTCCTGCCGATCGACGGCTTCATTCACCCGGTTGCCCCGGTGCTCGCTGGCACGCCCTGGCTCGCCATCCACGTGCCCATCATCATGGTGAGCTACTCGGTCCTGGCCCTCGGCGTCGTCGTCGCCCACATGCAGATCGGCTTCACCATCTTCGCGCCGCGGAAGGCGGAGACCATCGCGCGGATGGCTGACCTGCTCTACTGGTACATGATGGTGGGCTCGATCCTCCTCATCACCGGCATCCTCACGGGGTCCGCCTGGGCCGCCTCGTCCTGGGGGCGCTATTGGGGCTGGGATCCGAAGGAGGTCTGGTCCCTCGTGGCGTTCCTCGCGTACGCAGCCATCATCCACGCCCGCTGGGACAACCTCATCGGGGCCTTCGGCACCGCCGCCATCAGCATCGTCGCCTTCCAGACGATCCTCATGACGTACCTCGGCGTGAACTTCGTGCTCGGGGTCGGCCTCCACTCCTACGGATTCGGGGACTCTCCGGTCCTCGCGTGGATGATCCTCGTCGCGGTCGTCGAGGCGGCGTTCTTGGCCCTCGGGTGGGCCGCGCATCGCCGGCAGGGCGCCGGACCGGCTCGGGCCGCGTAGGACGCCCCGGGTCGGCCCGTCCCCCGGTTCCGGGGCGGGCGCACGCGACCCGGGGGCCGCGCGGGCTCCTCGCGGGCGGTCGGCTCGAGGCCGGCGGGAACTCGCGACGGGCCCTCGTCGCGGCGCGGATCGTCGCGCGGAGGAAAGGTGGGACGAGGTCGGACCCCGTCACCTACCGTGATTTAGGCGCGGGCTCCGACGCACGCTAGCATGGAGCGCGATGCGTCAGCTTCTGGAGGAGCTCTTCGAGGAGACCCCGCCGGGTCTCCGGCGCCTGGTCCTCGTCCTCTACGGGCTGGTCGGCCCCGTGTTCAGCGCCCTCCTGTTCTTCCAGGGAGACGCGGTCCACCGCCCGGTGCCGTTCGTGGCCGTGGTCGCCCTCATCACCGCGGGAGGGGCGTGGCTGCTCCTGCGTCGGCACACGAGGGCGATCGACTGGATCTTCCCGGTCGCGATCAGTCCGACCGTCTGCTGCGGGATCGCCTACGTGGCCTGCGGGGCCGGCGGCATGGCCTACGTGGGCGTCCTGTCCGCCCCGCTCGCCTGGGCGGCGGTCCTCTTCCAGGCACCGGTGGCGGCCGCCGCCTGGGTGACGGCCACCGTGACCTGCTTCGTGGCGCTCTTCCCGCGCGTCGGGGCCGGCGCAGCGGCCGCGAACACGCTGCTCTACTCCGTCATCACCGGGCTCGTCGCCTGGGTGGTCCACGGCCGCGCGAGCCAGCTGCGCGAGGCGCGCGCGGCCCTCGAGCGCGCGCGCCAGCGGGACCAGGCGCTCCTCCAGGCCATCCCCGACACCCTGGCGCGCGCGGATCGCGAGGGGCGCTTCCTCGACGTGCAGGCCCGCGCGGGAGACCCCCTTCCGGTGCCGCAGGAGGAGCTCGTCGGGCGCCTCGTGGACGATTTCGTCCCGGCCGAGGTTGCCTCCGACCTTCACAAGGGGATCGAGCGGGCGCTCCGGACCGGCACGCCGCAGACCATCGAGTACGCGGTGCGGTACGAGGACGCACAGCGCTTCTTCGAGACGCGCATCGCCGGGTCCGGGGCGGACGAGGTGCTCGTCATTCGGCGCGACGTGACCGAGCGCCGGCTCGCCGAAGCGAACCACCGGCTGCTCGCCACCCTCATCGACCACATGCAGGACTCCGTGATCGTCACCGACGCCGACTTCCGCGTCCGCCTGTGGTCCGGGGCCTCCGCGGCCATGTACGGCTGGTCGGCGGAGGAGGCCATCGGCCGGCCCGTGCCGGCCCTGCTCCGCTCCGAGCTCGTGGAGGGGACGCCCGAGGAGATGTTCGCGAGGCTTCGCTCCGGCCAGCCCTGCCGGGTGCGCTTCCTGGATGAGCGCAAGGACGGGAAGAAGATCTGGACGTACGTCGACATCGCACCCCTGACCGGCGCCGCCGGGGAGCTCACCGGGTTCCTCGCCGTGTCCCGCGACATCTCGAGCGAGGTCGCCACGGAGCGCGCGCTGCGCGCGAGCGAGGAGCGACAGAGGCTGGCGCTCGCCTCCGGCGCGCACGCCGCCTGGGACTGGGACATCCCGGCCGATCGGATGATCGTCGACGAGGAGTGGTACGAGATCCTGGGCCGCAAACGCGGAGAGATCCCTGACACCGTCGCGGGGTGGAAAAGCGTGCTGCACCCGGACGACGTCGAGCGGGCATGGAGCCTGCTCGCGGCCTGCGTGGACGGGCGCAGCGACAGCTACGAGGGCCAGTACCGGGTCCGCCACGTCTCGGGCGCGTGGCGATGGATCCGCGGGCGTGGCCGCGTCGTGGAGCGCGATGCCCGGGGCCGCGCGCTGCGCATCATCGGGACGCGGACCGACGTGACCGAGGTCCAGGAGCTGCAGGACCGCCTGCTTGCGGCGACGCGTCTCGCCTCGGTTGGCACGCTCGCCGCAGGCGTGGCCCACGAGATCAACAATCCCCTCGCGTGGATGATCTCGAACATCACCCTCGCCCTCGACCACGTTGGCGGGGCGCCCGATGGCAGGCTTTCGGCCGACGCCAGGGAGGAGATGCGCCAGTCGCTCGAGCAGGCGTCCGAGGGTGCGTGGCGAATCGCGTCGATCGTAAAGGCCATGCGGTCGCTCGGCGTCCACGAGGCCCCGGAGTGCCCCCTCGACGTCGACGTCCGCGCCGAGATCGCGAACGCCGTGCAGATGGTGCGCAACCAGGTCGTCCAGCGCGCCCGGCTCGCGGTCGACGTGCCCGAGGTCCTTCCGCTGGTGCGCGCCCGGACGAACGAGCTCGGGCGCGTCTTCCTGAACCTCATCGTGAACGCCGCACAGGCGATCCCGGAGGGCAACCCTTCAGCGCACACTGTCTCGATCGCCGCGCGCGCGGAAGGCGGAGAGGTCGTCGTCGAGGTTGCCGACACCGGGACCGGCATCCCGCCCGACGTACGCAGCCGGATTTTCGATCCCTTCTTCACGACGAAGCCCGTGGGCGTGGGCAGCGGGCTCGGCCTCCCCATTGCCCGCAGCATCGTCGATGCGGCCGGAGGGAGGATCGAGGTCGAAAGCCGCGAGGGGCAAGGCTCGACGTTCCGCGTGCGACTGCCGACCGTGGTCCAGGTGCCGGCGCCGCTTCCGCATCCGCCCCCCGTCCCGGAGCCGCCCGCGCCGAAGAACGGTCGCCGAAGGGTGCTCGTCGTGGACGACGAGCCTCGCGTGGGACGGGCGCTGCAGCTCGTCGTCGGAAGCGTCCACGACGTCACCGTGCTCAGTTCGGCGACCGACGCTCTTCGCCGCATCGACGCCGGCGAGCGCTGGGACGCGATCCTGTGCGACCTGTGGATGCCGGAGATGGACGGGATCGCGTTCTACCAGGCCCTCGCCGAGCGGGATGCCACCTGGGTCCCGAAGTTCGCCTTCGTCACCGGCGGGGCCTTCGGAGCGCGCGCCCTCGACTTCCTGGCCTCGCACGCGGTGACGACCATCGCCAAGCCCGCGTCCGCCGCGACGCTGCTCGCCGCCGTGGACCGGCTGCTGGACGCGAGCGCCCGTCGTAGGGCGCTCGCCCTGGCCTAGGTGCCGGCGCGGTCGATCCGATCCGCCTCCCGGACGCCCGCCTCCCAGGCTTCGGCCTGGTTACGGTAACTGCCGGGAACCGGGCCTTCGTCCACCGCGACGACCCAGCGACCCTCCATCACCATCGAGACCTTGACGAGGTGGCGGCCGATCTCGAACTGCGTGGGCAAGCTCGCGACGGGGGTCTCGGTCCTGCGGGCCATCTAGCCATCCTACGCCCGGCGGGGCGCGAGCGCCCGTTCCCAGAACGGCGTCCCCGGCCCCGGACTTCGGCCGCCCCGCGGACCTGCGCGGAGGGACGCCAACTCCTTGAAAGCTCGGGGGCCTCGCGGCCGCCTCACCCGCCCGGGGCGTCGCTTGGGTATGCTGCCGTGCGAGGGAGGACTACATGGCAGACTCAGCGGGGGTCTTCGACGGTGCGCGGCAGGTCTCCGCCCGGGTGGCGATGGCGATGCTGCCGGTCCGCGGAGGGAAGCGGTTCGCGACGGTGTTCCGCCACGGCTCCCTGCAGGTCGAGATCTTCGCGCCGCGCGGGCGCGACACGCAGCGCCCCCACCTGCGCGACGAGGTGTACGTCGTCGTGCGGGGCAGCGGCTACTACGTGAACGGAGCGCAGCGGTTCGCGTTTCGCTCCGGGGACGTCCTGTTCGCGGCAGCGGGCGAGGAGCACCACTTCGAGGAGTTCACGGAGGACTTCTTCACCTGGGTGTTCTTCTACGGTCCCGACGGCGGCGAGGCGACGCCGGGGTAGCGGGGCCGTCGCGGAAGGCGCGGAACGAGCGCATCGGTTAGGATACGGCGCCCGCGCCCTCGGCGCGAAGGCACGGATCCACGGCATGCGGCGCGTAGCCCTCATCCCGGCGCGACTCGGCGCCACCCGGTTCCCGCGAAAGCTCCTCGCGGTCCTGGGTGGCAGGACCGTGATCCGTCGCACCTACGAGGCGGTCCGCGACACGGGGCTGTTCGAGTCGGTCCTGGTCGTCACCGACAGCTCCGACATCGCCGAGGAGGTGGCGCGGGCGGGGGGCCGGGTGACGATGTCGCGCCGACCGCACGAGAGCGGGACCGATCGCATCGCGGAGGCCGCCGAGGAGATGGAGGGCGACGTCTTCGTGAACGTCCAGGGAGACGAGCCCTTCACGCGCCGGGAGCCGCTCGCACGACTCCTCGCAGCGTTCGAGGGGCCGGGCGGGAACGCGGTGCGAGTGGCCTCGCTCGTGCAGGCGCTCACCGAACCGGCGCTCGTTCGCGACCCGAACTACGTGAAGGTGGCGCTCGATCTCGCCGGAAACGCCCTGTTCTTCTCCCGCTCTCCCATCCCGTACCCGCGGGATCCCGCCGCGCACCCCACCTACTGGGAGCACATCGGGGTCTACGGCTTCCGGAGGGAGGCGTTGCTCGCCTTCGCGCGACTCCCGGCCGGGCCGCTGGAGCGCGCCGAGAAGGTCGAGTGCCTGCGGTTCCTCGAGCACGGCATCGGCATCCGCATGGTGGCGACGGACTACATGGGGGTCGAGATCGACACGCCCGAGGACCTCGTGCGGGCGGAGCGGTTGCTCGCGGAGCGCGGGGAGCCGGCGCGCGCCCCCGGACGCGAGGAGGAAGGGACCCGGTCATGACGAATCACAAGAACCTCACCATGGTGGGTGCCGTGATGTTCGGCCGCGGCGCCTTCGGGCAGCTCGGCGCCGTCCTCGAGCGGCGCCGGCGCGGGAGTGCAGCGTACGCCTTCCTCGTCGACCACGTGTTCCGTGATCGGGGGGATTTCCTGGCCCGCGTCCCGCTGCGCGGCGCGGACCGCGTCTACTTCGCGGACGTCTCGCATGAGCCCAAGACCGGCGACGTGGACGGACTCCGCGACCGGATCCGGGCGGAGCTGGGGGAGGTCGCGGGCGTCGTGGGCGTGGGCGGCGGGTCTACGATGGACCTCGCCAAGGCCGTCTCGCTCATGCTCACGAATCCCGGCTCGTCGCAGGACTACCAGGGGTGGGACCTCGTCAAGGAGCCCGGGGTCTACAAGGTCGGCGTGCCGACGCTCTCGGGGACCGGCGCCGAGGTCTCGCGCACGGCGGTGCTCATCGGCCCGACGAAGAAGCTCGGGTTGAACTCGGACTTCACGCCGTTCGACCAGGTCCTGCTCGATCCGGACCTCATCGCCGGCGTCCCTGCGCGCCAGCGCTTCTTCACCGGCATGGACTGCTTCATCCACAACGTCGAGTCGCTGCAGGGGCGGGCGATGAACGCCTACGCGCGGGTGCACGCCGAGAAGTCCATGGACCTCTGCCGGGAGATCTTCCTCGAGAGGAGCGCCTGGGACGGCGACTCGGACGAGAAGCTCATGATGGCCTCCTGGCTCGGCGGCATGAGCATCGCGTACTCGCAGGTGGGGGCCGCCCACGCCATGTCGTACGGGCTCGCCTACGTGCTCGGCACCCGCCACGGCGAGGGGAACTGCATCGCGATGCAGGTGCTCGACGAGTTCTACCCGGAGGGGGTCCGCGACTTCCGCCGCATGGCGGAGAAGGCGGGCGTCGAGATTTCCCGCGGCGTCGTGCGCGGGCTCGCGCCGGACCGGTTCGCGAAGATGGTCGACGTCTCCCTGGGCATGGCGCCCCTGTGGGCGAACGTCCTGGGCGAGGACTGGCAGCGGAAGATGACGCGGGAGCGCCTGGCGGCGCTGTACGAGCGGCTGTAGGAGGAACGGATGCCGGGTTACGAGCTGTGGGGCGCTGCCGAGCGCCGAGAGGTCGAGGAGGTCCTCGAGACCGGAGTGCTCATGCGCTACGGGTTCGACGGACCGCGGGCGGGCAGGTGGAAGGCCCGTCAGCTCGAGGAGGAGCTGTGCCGCCGCCTCGGCGCCCGGCACGCGCAGGCGGTGTCGTCCGGCACCGCCGCGCTCACGACGGCGCTCGCCGCCCTCGGCGTAGGGGCCGGGGACGAGGTGGTGATGCCCACCTTCACGTTCGTGGCGAGCTTCGAGGCGGTCCTGTCGGTCGGGGCCCTTCCGGTGCTCGCCGACGTGGACGACACGCTCACGCTCTCGCCGGAGGCGGCGCGCGCGGCGCTGACCGGCCGCACGAAGGTGGTGATGCCGGTGCACATGTGCGGGGCGATGGCCGACCTCGACGCGCTGAAGGCCCTGTGCGACGAGAAGGGGCTGTGGCTCCTCGAGGACGCGTGTCAGGCCGTGGGGGGCACCTACCGGGGGCGCGCGCTCGGCACGGTGGGCAGGGCCGGCTGCTTCTCCTTCGACTACGTGAAGACCATGACCTGCGGCGAGGGAGGCGCGGTCGTCACGGACGACGAGGAGGTCTGGCGGCGCTGCGACCAGTACGGCGACCACGGCCACGACCATCTGGGGGCGGACCGCGGGGCCGACCTGCATCCGTTCCTCGGATACAACTTCCGGATCTCGGAGCTCCATGCGGCGGTGGGGCTCGCCCAGGTGCGCCGGCTCGCGGACTTCGTCGCCGCGCAGCGGCGCCACAAGGCGGCCCTGCGCCGGGCGCTCGAGCCGGTCGCCGGCGTCACCTTCCGGCGGCTCCCGGACCCCGAGGGCGACAGCGCCTCGTTCCTGTCGTTCTTCCTTCCCGACGAGGGACGCGCCCGCGCAGCCGCCGGCGCCTTGAAGGCGGCGGGCGTCCCCGCCATGTACTGGTTCGACAACAACTGGCACTACATCCGCCGCTGGCAGCACCTCAAGGACGTGGCCACGCTGTCGCGCCTGCCGGAGCCGCTCCGCGAGGCGGTGGCCAAGGGGGCGCGGCGACCCTTCCCGGCGTCTGACGCCGTCATGGGACGCGCCATCTCGACACCGGTGAGCCTCGCCTGGAGCGAGGCGCAGCTCGCCGATCGGGCCGAGAAGCTCGCCAAGGCCGTCCGCTCGGTTCTCTGACCGGCTCTCCGAGCCCCGCCGTCAGGGTGGACGGAGCGCCGGGAGCATCTCCCGGGCCGCTGCGGTGACCGCCTGGGCCCCGAGATCGAGCATGCAGCGGTGGTGCCTCTCGGGGCAGCGCGCGCCCCCGTGGTTCGAGCAGGGCGCGCAGGGCAGGCAGAGAGACAGGGCGCGCCCCGGGGGCCGGGGTCCCCAGCGCTCCGCGGACGTCGGCCCGAAGATGGCGAGGACCGGGGTGCCCACCGCCGAGGCGAGGTGCACGGGCCCCGAGTCGCAGGCGACGAGGAGGTCGACCTCCGCGAGGGCCGCTGCGAGCGCGTCCACCGGAAGTGCCGTCAGGTCGGCCGCCACCGGCGCCCGGCAGGCGGCCCGGAACGCCTCGAGCGCCGGCCGGTCGGCGGGGCCCCCGGCGAGCACGACGCTCGCCCCGGCGGCGGATAGCGCCTGCGCCACCTCGGCGAACCTCTCCGCCGGCCATCGCTTGGTGGCCTGGCTGGCGCCGGGCGAGACGGCGACCCGGGGACGGGCCGCCCCCCGAAGCGTCTCTCCGGCCAACGCGCGCGCCTGGGGCGAGAGGTGGACCTGCATCCGGCCCGCCTTGTCGACGCCCAGGGGGCGCAGCGCCTCCGCATAGAGCTCCGTCGCGTGGGACCCCACCCGCGGGGGGTCGAACCCCACGAGCGAGAGGGCGGCCCGGAGCGGGGTGCGTCGCCGGAAGCCGATGCGCCGCGGCGCCGCTGCGCGGGCCACGACCGCGCTCTTCACCTTGTTCTGCAGGTCGACGACCAGGTCGAAGCGCCCCCGGAGAGAGCGGGCGAGCTTCGCCGCGCCGCGGACGCCCGGCCCCTCGAGCCGGTGCACGCGGGCCACGTCGGGGAGCCCCTCCAGTATCGACGCGTACGCGGGGGAGGTGACCCATTCGATGCGCGCACCGGGAAAGCGGCGCCGCAGGGGCTCGAGGACCGACGTGGCGAGCACCACGTCCCCGAGGGCGCTGTAGCGGATGACGAGGATGGAGTCCACAGGGCGGCGGGCGCGCATCATAGCGGCCCCCCGCCGCCCCGCGCCACTCGGCCGCGCTCCCTGCCCCCGCCGAACCGCGCGGGCGGTGGCCTTTCCTCCCGCGGGAGACGCGCCGGGCGCGAGGAGGTGCCCCGCGTCCGAGAGCCCGCGCTTCCCCGGACCCCACGCCGCGCGCTCGGGGCACCATGCATCGCTCCTGCGAGATGGATAGGATGGACCTATCCATGAGAGCGTCCCCGCACCCGTTCACGCTCCGCCAGCTGCAATACGCCGAGGCCGTCGCGGACCTCAAGTCGTTCCGCCGCGCCGCCGAGCGCTGCCACGTGTCCCAGCCATCGCTCTCCGCCCAGGTGATCCAGCTCGAGGAGCATCTCGGGGTGCGCCTCTTCGAGCGCGGCGGGCGAAAGGTGCTCGTCACCTCCGCCGGAGAGGCCGTGCTCGCCCGGCTGAGGCGCCTCCTCGTCGAGGCCGACGATCTCGCCGACACCGCCCGCCAGCTCGGGAACCCCCTCTCGGGCACCCTCCGGATCGGGGTGATCCCGACCGTCTCGCCGTACCTGCTCCCCGACGTCGTCCCGGCCGTGCGAGAGCGTCACCCCGGGCTCTCCGTCGTCTGGGTGGAGGAGAAGACCGAGAACCTCGTGGCCGCGTTGCGGGAGGGGAAGCTCGACGCGGCGCTGCTCGCGCTCGAGGCCCCGCTCGGGGACGTGGAGCGCGAGGTGGTGGCGGAGGACCCCTTCGTCCTCGCCGTTCCTCCGGGACACGCCCTGGCGCGTGGTCGGGGGCCGGCGACCCCGCAGGAGCTGAGGGGCGCCGGATTCCTGCTCCTCGACGAGGGCCACTGCTTCCGCGAGCAGGCGCTCGACTACTGCTCGACCGCCCGGGCGCGCGAGCTCGATTTCCGCGCGACGAGCCTCGCAACGCTCGCGCAGATGGTGGCGGGCGGGGCCGGGGTGACGCTCCTGCCCCGGCTGGCGCTCCCGGTCGAGAACCGACGCTCCGAGCTCGTCGCACGGCGGCTGGCGAGCCCGGAGCCCCGCCGGACGCTCGCCATCGTGTGGCGCCCGCGCTCCCCCCTGGGGGCCGCGCTGCGCCAGCTGGCGCAGACCATCCGCGGAGCCTGCCGCCAGATCGAGCCGCGCCTGGCCCGATTCGTCGATGCCCGCGCGTCCCGCGGGGCGCGGCGCGAGCGGCCGGCCCACCGCCGGTGACGGCCAGGGGGTGCGCACCGTCGGGGGCGCCCCTCCAGAGGATCCACCCGCCGTGCCGCTATCGCTTACGATGGGTGCATGTCGTCCCTCTACGGGCTCTACCTGGCGAGCCGCTGGGTCATCCGCATCGTCATGCTGTTCTACGTGCCCCAGCGCCGCTCCCCCAACGCGGCGCGCGCCTGGCTCCTGCTCATCTTCGTCGAGCCGTACGTGGGCCTCTTCGTCTACTCCATGTTCGGCCGGCCGTACCTCCCGCGCGAGCGCCTGCGCCGGCAGAAGGAGGCCTCGCGGTTCGTGAGGGAGACGCCGGCGGTGCAGGGCACGCAGGCGCCCGCGCTCCCCGTGGCGACGCAGCCCGCGGCCCGCCTGGCGCGCTCCCTCGGCGACTTCCCCCCGGTGCCCGGCAACCGCATCGACCTCCTGCCGGTCTACGAGGAGGCGGTGGAGCGGCTCGTCGCGGACATCGACGCGTCGCGGGCGACCGTCCACCTGCTCTACTACATCCTCGAGCCCGACCCGACAGGGTGGAAGGTCGCCGAGGCGGTGATGCGTGCGGCCGGGCGGGGCGTCGCGTGCCGCGTGCTCATGGACGGGATGGCGTCCCGACCCGGGCTCAAGAGGATGGCGCCGCGCCTGCGGGAGGCCGGCGCCGAGGTGATCGCGCTGCTTCCGCCGGGTCTGCGAGGGACCCGACGCGACCTCCGCAACCACCGGAAGATCGCGGTGGTGGACGGCCGGGTGGGATACGCCGGCTCCCAGAACCTGGTCGACGCGTACGACTACAAGGGCCGGGGGCTCACCTACGAGGAGCTCGTGCTCCGAGCGGAGGGGCCGGTCGTGAGCCAGCTCCAGGCGGTCTTCCTCACCGACCGCTTCCTCGAGACCGGGGGGCGCCCCGACCTCGCGCCGCTGTTCCCGGACCAGCCGGCGGCCGGAACGGTCTGCGCGCAGCTCCTGCCGAGCGGCCCCACCTATCGCGCCGAGAACAACCAGCGGGTCTTCGTCCACCTCCTCTACCAGGCCCGCGAGCGCGTGGTCGTCACCTCGCCCTACTTCGTGCCGGACCCGGCGTTCGTCGAAGCCATGCAGGCGGCGGCGCAGCGGGGCGTGGCCGTTCACCTCGTCACCCCCAAGCAGGCCGACCAGGCTCTCGTCCGGCTCGCCCAGGAGTCCTTCTACGCAGCCCTGCTCGACGCCGGGGTGCGGATCCACCTCTACCGACCGCGGTTCCTCCACGCGAAGCACATGTCGGTGGACGGCGACGTCGTGGTCATCGGCTCGTCGAACATGGACCTCCGCTCCTTCGAGCTGAACGAGGAGGTCATGGTGATCGTCTACGACCGGCACGTGGCGGCGCGCCTCGCGGAGGTGCAGGAGCGCTACTTCCGCGACTCGGACGAGCTCACCGCGGAAGGATGGCAGCGCCGCCCGCTGTGGCGGAGCACGAGCCAGCAGATGGCGCGCCTCGTCGACTCGCTGCTCTAGCCGCTAGTCGCCGAAGGACACGCCGATGTCCTTGCAGGTGAGGATGGTGTCGGAGTCCGGGGACACCGTCTTCGTCCGCTGGATGACCTCGGCGAGCGGGACGGCGACCATGTCCGGCGGCCGCAGGGAGACCATGACGTTGCGGAGCCCGTCGGCGATGAACCGGACCGCCGCCGCCCCGAACCGCAGCGCGAGCAGCCTGTCGAAGGCCGTCGGCCAGCCGCCCCGCTGCAGGTGCCCGAGCACGAGCGAGCGCGTCTCCTTCTCGGTCCTCTTCGCGATCTCGGCCGCCACCCAGTCTCCGATTCCGCCCAGCAGGACCTCGGCTCGTCCGATGGACTGCGTGGGCTTCGTCACCATCTCCCCGCCGACCCACTTCGCGCCCTCCGCCGCCA
Source organism: Anaeromyxobacteraceae bacterium (assembly GCA_035543235.1). GTDB lineage: Bacteria > Myxococcota > Myxococcia > Myxococcales > Anaeromyxobacteraceae > DATJZG01. Next base: position 21,624 of record DATKJV010000030.1, read on the forward strand.
CGACGATCGCGTAGCGCTTCCCCTTGCGCTCGTTCTCGAGGATCCGCTCGCAGACCTTGTCGATGTCGAACGGGATCTCGGGGATGAGGATCACGTCCGCGGACCCCGCCGCCCCGCTGTGCAGCGCGATCCAGCCGGCGTACCGGCCCATGACCTCCACCACGAACACCCGCTCGTGCGCGCTGGCGGTCGAGTGCAGCTTGTCGATGGCCTCGGTGGCGGTGGAGACCGCCGTGTCGAAGCCGAACGTCGAGAGCGTGGAGGACAGGTCGTTGTCGATCGTCTTCGGGACGCCGATGACGGGCAGGCCGCGCTCGGAGAGGCGGTGCGCGAGCGAGAGGCTGCCGTCGCCCCCGACCGCGACGAGCACGTCGAGCCCGAACCGCCGGAAGTTCTGGATCAGGCGATCGGAGACGTCGACGTACTCGAGCTGGCCTGCAGCGTTCCTCGTCGGCAGGCGGAACGGGTCCCCGCGGTTCGTCGTGCCGAGGATCGTCCCGCCAAGCGGGGCGATCCCGGCCACGCGCTCGGGCGTGAGCGGCACGATCTTGCTCGTGTCGAGCAGCCCGGCGTACCCGGTCGGGATCCCGTACACCTCCCACCCGCGTCCCGTCGCCGCCATGGTGACGGCGTAGATGACGGCGTTCAGGCCCGGGGCGTCGCCCCCTCCGGTGTTGATTGCGATGCGCAGCTTCCGGCTCACGGGGGCACCTCACACGCCGAGGGAACGGGTTCGACCCTAGCAGGGCCGATGCGGTGCGCAAACTTCGTCGCGCGGCGCTGCGCGACCCGCGGGGGGCCCGGGCGCGAGTCGACCGAGAGCCCGAGCGAGGGCCTGGAGCCCCCATCGGGGTGGGCAAGGGGCGCACAATGTAGTCAAGAGTTCGACATCGGCCGATTTCCGATCAACGCTTCCCGGGCGCGGCAGACGGCGACGGAGGCGGGGCGATGGCAACCGAGCACGGTGGCGAGCGGGAGCGGGCGGCCGAACTCCTTTTCGGGGCGAGGCCACCGGACGTCGGCTCCGCGGACGAGTGGCGGCGCGAGATCCGGGAGGCGTTCCGCCGACGCGCGCTGGAGACGCACCCGGACCGTTCGGCCGCCCTGGGGCGCAGCGAGGCCGCGCTCGCGAGAGAGTTCCGCCAGCTCTTCGAGGCGTACCAGGTCTTGTCCCGCCTCGGTCCGGCCCCCGGAGCGCCGCGGGCAGCGGATCCCCGGCAGCCGAAGGCCTCTCAGGACCACGTGCACTGCGGCACCGTGCCGCGCCGGCCCCTCCTCTTCGCCGAGTTCCTCTACTACTCCGGGCGCGTCTCGTGGCGGAACCTCGTCGAGGCGGTCGCCTGGCAGCGCAGGCAGCGCCCGGCCATCGGCCGGATCGCGGTGGAATGGGGCCACCTGTCGGAGGACGAGGTCCGCGAGATCCTCGAGCGGCGGAGGCGCGAGGGCTCGGGCGGCGAGCCCTTCGGCGAGTACGCGAGGCGACAGGGCTTTCTCTCCCGCGCGCAGCTCCTCGCGCTCCTGGGGCGGCAGCGCCGCCTGCAGCGTCGGATCGGCCAGTTCTTCGTGGAGGCCGGGCTCATCGGACAGGGAGAGGTGCTCTCGTTCGAGGACGACCTGAACCGCCACAACGCGCGCTACTGCCGCAGCGCCTAGCCCGGACGGGTGCACGGCGAGAGACCGACGACCCGCCGGCGGCCGTGGCGGTAGAATGCCGATCACCACCTTCACGCGTCACCGGAGGCAAGAGATGGCGACCAAGGCCGAGTGGTTCCGCTACCACGCGGAGCGGTCCGGGCCGAAGAAGCCGAAGCAGGAGAAGAAGTCGCGGCCGGAGCCGAAGCCGCACAACCTCGCCAAGAAGGACAAGAAGGCGCTCTACGCCTTCGAGGACCACGCTCCGGGGACGCGACCGTCGCGCAAGTCGTCGCGCAAGGCCTCCAACCGGCAGAAGACGGACGCCAAGTTCCGGATGACGCGCGCCTCCAAGGAGGTCGTCCCCCGGCCTCCCGCCGAGCGCGCCTCGGCGAGGCGCCGGTAGGCCGGTGCGGCCCCGCGCCTGGCGGCCGCGCAGCGGCGCGTCGCTCGGGGCCTGTGTCGCCCTTCTCGTGGCGGCCGGTGCCTCGGGCTGCTCCTCCAACCCGGTCACCTGCCAGACCGGGCAGACGGCGTGCGGCTCGACGTGCGTCGACCTGAACACCGACCCCGGCCACTGCGGTGCGTGCAACATCTCTTGCATCGCCCTCGCGCAGTGCGTGGCCGCCAACTGCGAGTGCCCAACGGGTCTGACGAAGTGCAGCGGCCTCAGCAAGTGTGTAGACCTCACAGCCGATCCCGGGAACTGCGGCACGTGCGGACACGCCTGCGGCCTGGGGACCTGCTCAAGCTCGGTCTGCGCCTGCAACCCAACCCCTCCCACCGTCGTCCTCTGTCCGGTCGGATCGACCGGCTCGACTGGTACGTGCGTCGACATTGCGACCAACCCCGCGAACTGTGGCGGCTGCGGCGCCACCTGCGGGACCGGATTCGCGTGCAGCTCGTCCGCGTGCACCTGTGGAACGGGCAACCAGGCGTGCGTCACGGGGACTCCGGCAACCTGCATCTGCGGGACCGGGGCGTCGGCGGTCTGTACGAACACGAACACGGACGCGAAGAACTGCGGCGGCTGCGGGAACGCCTGCGCCACCGGCCTGGTGTGCGCGTCCGGCCAGTGCGGCTGCAGCGGGAGCCTGACGCTGTGCAGCGGGAAGTGCGTCGACACGGGCACGGACCCCGCGAACTGTGGCGCCTGCGGCCGGACGTGCTCGTCCTCCCAGTCGTGCAGCGGCGGTTCCTGCACGACCACCTGCACCGGGCTCACCTGCGGTGGCCAGTGCTGTTCCGGCCCTGCGTGCTGCGGCTCGAGCGGCTCCCAGACCTGCCAGTACACGCACAACAACGGCGTCGGGCAGACCTTCTACGACTGCATCCCGGTCGGCGACTACTCGCAGCCGCTCGCGACGGACGCGGCGAACGCCTGGTCGACGACCGGTAGCGACACCTTCACGGTGTGCCCTGGCTGCCTGGCGCGCCAGGTGCCGTCACTGAACGGCGGCCTCGGGGCCTGCGGGATCTGGTGCTACGACTCGTCAGGGGTTTCCATTCCCGGTACCGTGAATGTCGTGCAGACGCAGATCTGCCTCAGTTCCTACTGCCCCGGCTCATCGAGTAGCACCTGGCAGTAGGGTGGCGATCGAGACGCGAGCGATTTCAATCGCCGCCGAAGATCGCGCCCTGGTTCTGGTAGATGGCGTCGTGCATCTCCCAGAACCTCCCCTGGTCGACCGCACACTCCGCGGCGATGGCGGCGGCGAGCGCGTGCGGGTGGACGCTCGTCAGGGGGAGGTTCTTCCACACGAGCTCCACCTCGGGGTGGTCCGCGAGGAGCTGCCGCAGGATGGGCTCCTGCGCGCCGCAGTAGGGGCACTCGAAGTCGCCGAACTCGACGAGGGTCGCCCAGGAGGGCGTCGACCCGCGAACCGGCGAGTCGAGGACCGGGACTTGCGAGCAGGCCGAGGCGTAATAGGCGTCGATGGCGACGCCGCTCGACTGTGCCGTCGCCTCCGCGCTCGACACCTCTCCCCAGAGAGTGTCGAGCGACTCGAGCCCGACGTAGCGCTCGCAGTTGATGACGAGGGTCGGCGTTGCCTCCCTCGCGAGCACTGCGTTGGCGAGCGTCACGTCCTGCGCCACCCGGTCGGCGGGCGCCTGCGTGGCCCGGCAGGCCTGCCAAGTCGGGATGTCGAGCCCGGCCTGGGTGGCCGCGGCGAGGATCCCGGCCTCGAACTGGGGGTTGGAGGAGCCGCCGCAGGCGGCGAGGAGCACGGTCGTCAGCACTGCGAGGGCGATTCCGGCGCGCACGAGGGGCGCATGATCGTCGGGAAGGCATCCGACGTCAACGCCTCCGACGCCCTCCGCTCCCGGCCGGCTTTCGGGCGGCAGCCGGGGCCGCGGCGGGCCTCCCGAGTTCCTCGAGGAGGTAAACGGCGGAGAGGATCCCCTGGTGGTAGTTGTCGAGGTCGAGCCACTCGTTCGGCGCGTGGCTGTTCTCGTCGGGCAGGCCGAACCCCATCAGGATCACGGGCACCCCGAGCGCGGCCTGGATGGTGGCGGTGAAGGGGATGGAGCCGCCCTCGCGGATGAGCACCGGCTTCTTGCCGAAGGCCCTCTCGAGCGAACGCTCCGCCGCCCGGAACTCCGGGGCGTCGGTCGGGCACAGAAACGCCGCGCCGCCGTGGAGCGAGCGGACCGTCACCTTCACGTCCTTCGGCGCGATCTTCTTCACGTACGCCGTGAATTTCCGCTCGATCTCCTCCGGCGTCTGGTCGGGGACGAGGCGCATCGAAATCTTGGCGCCGGCCTTCGATGGGATGATGGTCTTCGCCCCCTCTCCCTGGTAGCCGCCCCAGATCCCGTTCACGTCGAGCGTCGGACGCGCCCAGATCCGCTCGAGCACGTGGAACTGCGGCTCGCCCCACTCCCGCGGCGGGTTCCCGGCGCTCGCGAGCCACTCCCTCCTCCGGAAGGGAAGGCGCCGCACCTCCGTGCGCTCGCGGGCGGTGAGCTTGCGCACCTTGTCGTAGAAGCCCGTCACGAGCACCTTGCCGGTCGGGTCCTTGAGGCGGGCGATGATGTGGGCGAGCGCGTTCGCCGGGTTGTTCACCGCCCCCCCGAAGCTCCCGGAATGCAGGTCGACGGAGGGGCCCTCGACGTCCACCTGCATGTAGGCGAGCCCCCGGAGGCCGTAGCAGATGGAGGGGATCCCCTTGCCGAACATGGGCGAATCGGAGACCACGACGGCGTCGGCGCGCAGGCGCTCCTTTTCCTGGTCGAGGAAGGGTCCGAGGTTGGCGCTGCCGATCTCCTCCTCCCCCTCGAAGACCATCTTCACGTTGACGGGCGGCCCGCCGTGCTTCTGCCAGGCCTCGAAGGCCTTCAGGTGGAGCCAGACCTGGCCCTTGTCGTCGACGGAGCCGCGGGCGTAGAGCGCGCCGTCCTTGACGGCGGGCTCGAAGGGCGGGGATCGCCACAGCTCGAGGGGGTCCACGGGCTGGACGTCGTAGTGGCCGTAGATGAGGACGGTGGGTCGCCCCGGGCCAGCTCCAAGCCACTCGCCGTAGACGACGGGGTGCCCCGCCGTGGGAAAGATCTGCGTGGCGATGCCGTGCCTCTCCATCTCGGCGCGGAGGAACTCTGCCGCCCGGGCCACGTCGCCCCGGTTCTCGGTCCGGGACGAGATCGACGGGATGCGGAGGAACTCCACGAGCTCGTCGACGTAGCGCTTGCGATTCTCGTTCACGTAGGCGGTGAGGTCCACGCGGGCTCCTTTCGCCGCGGGCACCGCGGCCGGGCGGAAAGCTACCGCGGCCGCGCGCCGGCGTCCGGGAAAACGCGGCGCGACGCCCCAGCCGGGTGGGCGTGCGCGCGGGGCCTCCTTACAATCTCCCGGTGCCGAACTACGTCGCCCTCGCCGTCCCGCTCTTCTTCGCTCTGATGGGGGTCGAGTGGCTCCTCGCGCGACGCCGGGGCCTCGCGCTCTACCGGTTCCCGGACGCGGTGGCAGATCTCTCGACGGGGATGACCCAGCAGATCGCGCTCGTCTTCTACAAGCAGGCGGGGCTCCTCGCCGCCTACGCCCTCGTCTACCGGCACCGCCTGCTCGACCTGCCCGCCGGAAGCGCCCTGACGTGGCTCCTCGCGCTCGTCCTCGTCGACCTCGCCTACTACTGGTGGCACCGCCTCTCGCACGAGGTGAGCTTCCTGTGGGCCGCCCACGTCGTGCACCACTCGAGCGAGGACTACAACCTCGCGGTCGCGCTCCGCCAGGGCGTCTTCACCCCCTGGACCATCGTGCCCTTTCACCTGCCGATCGCCTGGCTCGGCGTGCCGCCGCTCGTGATGCTCGCAGCGGACTCGCTAGACACGCTCTACCAGTTCTGGATCCACACGCAGCTCGTGGGTCGCATGGGGTTCCTCGAGCGGTTCATGAACACGCCTTCCCTGCACCGGGTGCACCACGGCGTGAATCCTCGCTACCTCGACAGGAACTACGGCGGCATCCTCGCCGTGTGGGACCGCCTCTTCGGCACCTACCAGGCCGAGCTCGAGCCACCGGTGTACGGGGTCGTGAAGCCGCTGGGGAGCTTCGATCCGTTCGTCGCCCAGTTCCATTCCTGGGGCGAGCTCGCGAGGCGCGCCCGGGCGGCACCCCGACCGCTCGACCGCCTCCGCGTGCTCGTCCGGCCGCCGGACTGGACGCCTCCCGGGATTCCTTCCCGGGGACCGCCCCCCGCGGTCGACCCCGCGACCTACGTGAAGTACGACAAGCGGGTCGCGCCAGGGCTCTCCCGCTACCTGTGGGTCGAGCTCGCGACCGCCGTCGCGGGGGCGACGGCCCTCATGTTCGTCGGGGGCTCGCTGTCCACCCCCGTCCTGGCGGTGGGCGCCATCCTCGTGCTCCTCGCCCCGCTGTCGTGGGGCGGCTTCCTCGAGGGGCGTTCCTGGGCCGCGCCGGTGGCGCTCGCCCGGCTCGCCCTCCTCGCCGCGGCCGCCTGGGGCGCCCGGGCCGCGCTTCCGTGGGCGGCGGTCGGCGCCGTGCTCGCCTTCAGCGCGGGGATGGCGGCGTGGCTGCTGCGCCTGCGGCGCCCGCCGGCGCGGGCGGGTTCCCTTCCCTGAGCGGCTGCACCGCGCCGCCACTCTCGACGTCCTCGCCGAGGTTCAGCGCGACCTGCTCCGATCCATCGAGGCCGGCGGTCACGCGCACCCGGCTCCCGTCGTGGTCGAAGAGCGTCACCGGTCGGAACCGGACGCGGTCGTCCTGGCCCACGACGGCGACGAAGGTGTTCGCCCCGCGGAGCACGAGCGCAGTCGCCGGCACCTCCACGAGTTCCGGCCCGGGAATCCGCAGCGTCGCCTGCACGAAGCTCCCCGGGACGATGAGCCCTTCCCGGTTGTCGAGGTCGACCTCCACCAGCATGGTGCGCGTCTTCGGGTCGAGGACGCGGCTGCGCCGGGTCACGCGGGCGTCGAGCGCGACCCCGGGGCGCTCCGGCACGGTGATTCGCACCAGGTCGCCGTCCCGGATGAAGGACGCGTCGCTCTGGTTCACGTAGGAATACACGCGCAGGCGGTCCACCTGCGCGACGGTGACCAATGGGAGCGCGCTCGTCTGCGCGCTGGTCGCGCTCTGCAGCAGCGCCCCGTCGTCCGCGTAGCGGGCGGTGACCACCCCGTCGAACGGCGCGCGAAGGACCTCGTAGCCCTGCTGCTTGGACAGGGACTCGAGGGTTGCGCCTGCGACCTCGGAGCCGGCGATGGCCGAGTCGAAGTCCTGGCGGCTCACCACCCCCGAGCCGACGAGCGCCCGCGCGCGCTGCGCCATGACCTCCTTGTTGCGGGCGTCGGCCTTCGCGGCGAGGACCTGCTGATCGAGTTCCGGGGACTCGAGGACCGCGACCACTTGGTCCTTCCGCACGTGGTCCCCCTTGTCGACCTTGATCGAGCGGAGGTAACCGGAGATCTTCGCGTAGAGGGTGACGGAGGCGAAGGGCTGGGCCTCCGCCTGCACCGAGATCTCCCTCGCACCCGAAGACCTCCGGACCGGCACCACCTGGACCCTCGGGCCGCGTGCCAGGGCGTGCGTCCGGGATTCCATCTCCGCCCGTGCCCGAGAAGACGTGACGATCGCCATCCCGGCCACGCCGCCCACCGCCGCCGCGGCGGCGAGGAGTCCGGCTGCGTAGTACAGGCGCCGCTGCCCAGCCGAGCTCACGAGGCGCTCCCTTCCGGTGACAGGCCCTTCTCCTCGGCCAGGAACCGCTGCTCCATCACGTGCTTCGTCGGCAGGTCGGTGCGCAGCAGAGAATAGACGACCGGCACGACGAAGAGGGTCACGACGGTCGCGACGAGCAGCCCGCCGATGACCGCCCGGCCGAGGGGAGCGTTCTGTTCCCCTCCTTCCCCCAGCGCGAGCGCCATCGGGACCATGCCGATCACCATGGCGAGCGCCGTCATGAGCACCGGCCGGAGCCTTGTCTTCCCGGCGCGCAGCGCCGCCTCGGAGGGCGAGAGCGAGGGGTCTTCGACGCGGACGTCGTTCGCGAAGTTCACGAGCAGGATGGAGTTCGAGACCGCGATGCCGATGGCCATGATCGCCCCCATCAGCGACTCCACGTTGATGGTCGTGCGCGTCACGGCGAGCATCCAGAGGACGCCGACGAGCGCACCCGGGACCGCGACCATGATGATGAAGGGGTCGAGCCAGGACTGGTAGAGGACGACCATCAGGCAGTAGACGAGGAGCCCGGCGAGGACGAGCCCGAGCCCCAGGCTCTTGAAGGACGCGGTCATCACCTCGTCCTGGCCCCTCAGCGTGACCCGCATGCCGGGGGGGAGGGGGCCGAGGGCCGCGATCTTCGCGCGGATGTCGCCGGCCACCGAGCCGAGGTCCCGGCCGTCGACGCTCGCCTGCACGTCGAGCACACGCTGGACGGTGTAGTGGTTGATCTGGCTCGGGCTGTTGCGCGGGTAGACCCGTGCGACGCTGCTCAGGAGCACCGTCGGGGCCCCGGGCTGGGCCGCAGGGGCGGCCGCCGCGGGGCTCTGAGAGAGCCCGCCGCCGGGCGGGGTGAGCGGGGTGGCGAGGAGCGACTGCACCGACGTGAGGTCGGGCAGCGGGGTCTTCACCACCACCAGGTAGTTCACGTTGTTCGCCGGGTTCAGGAAGTAGGACGGTGCGACGAGCGCGCTCGACGACAGGGACGTGATGAGGCTGTTCGCGACGTCCAGCTGGGCGAGCCCGACCTGGGCGGCGCGCTCCCGGTCGACGTCCACCTGGAAGGAGGGGTAGTCGAGCAGCTGGGCGATGTGGACGTCGGCGGCGCCCGGGATCTTCCGGATCTCGTCGCGGAGCCGGCGGGCCACGGCGAAGCCCTTGGAGAGGTCCGCCGCCTCCACCTGCACGTCGATGGGGGCGGCGAGCCCGAAGTTCAGCACCTGCCCGATGATGTCGGCCGGCTGGAAGTACACGCTGCTGCCCGGGAAGTCCCTCTCGAGCGCTGCGCGGATCGCCCGCTGGTAGCCGGCGGTCGGCCGGTGATCGGGCCTGAGCGCGATCCGGATCTCGGCGTCCATCCCGCTCACGTTGTCGGTCGGGATGAACCCCAGGTTGTAATAGGGGGGGACGCCGATCATGTCGTTGATCGTCTCGAGCTCGTCCGCCGGGATGATCTCCCGGATGCGCTCCTCCGCCTGCAGCACCTGCTGCTCGGTGACCTCGATGCGGGTTCCCGGGGGCGCCCGGTAGTGGAGCTTCATCTGGCCCGCGTCCACGGTCGGGAAGAAGTCGGTGCCGATGACGAGCGGCAGGGCAAGCGTCGCCAGGCCCACGACCCCGGCGGCGACGAGCGTGAAGGCGCGGTGCGAGAGGCTGACGGCGAGGAGCCGCCCATAGGCCTCTTGGAAGCGCTCGAAGGCCCGGTCCCGCCGCTCGTTGAAGGAGCGCACGAGACGGCCGATGCGGGTCGCGGGCTCGGCTGCGTGGTGCTCGCTCGCCATGAGCAGGCGCGCGAGCGTCGGTACGAGGGTCCGCGAGAGGAGGTACGAGGCGAGCATCGCGAGCACGACCGCGAGAGCGAGCGGCACGAAGAGGTACTTGGCGGGCCCCCGCAGGAGCACGACCGGGAAGAACACGATGCAGATGGAAAGGGTGGCGACGATGGCGGGCACCGCGATCTGCTGGGCGCCGTCGAGGATGGCGCGGGTGAGGGGCTTCCCGAGCATCCGGTTGCGGTGGATGTTCTCGACCTCGACCGTCGCGTCGTCGACGAGCATGCCGATGGCGAGCGCGAGCCCCCCGAGCGTCATGATGTTCATGGTCTGGCCGAAGAGGAAGAGGCCCACGACCGAGCAGAAGATGGCGAGGGGGATGGAGGTCGAGACGATGACCATGCTGCGCCAGCTTCCCAGGAAGACGGCGATCATGAGCGACACGAGGATCGACGAGACGATGGCCTCGCGGAGCACGCCCACGATCGCGGCGCGGACGAAGACGGACTGGTCGAAGTCGATCTTGAGCTCGAGGCCCTGCGGCGCGACGGCCTGGATGCCGGGGATCGCCTCCTTCGCGGCGTCGACGACGGCGAGCGTCGAAGCGTCGGCGTGCTTCAGGATGGCGAGGTACGTCGAGCGCTGGCCGTTGATGTGCACGATGTTCGTCTGGTCCGCGTAGGAGTCGGACACGCTCGCCACGTCGCCGAGGGTGACGAGCCGTCCGTTCACCACCCGGACCGGAAGGTCGCGGAACTGCTCCACCCGCGTGGGGCTGGAGTTCAGGAAGATGGCGTACTCGCGCTCTCCCATGCGCGACGTCCCGGCGGGAAGGATTACGTTCGAGGTCTGGAGCGCGGCCACCACGTCCGTCGGCGAGAGGCCCCGGGCGGACAGGGCACGCAGATCCAGGTCCACGTTGATCTGGCGCCCCTTGCCCCCGTAGGGCGCTGGGGTGGCGAGCCCCGGGATCGTGAACAGCCGGACGCGGATGAAGTTCAGCCCGTAGTCGAAGATCTTCTCCTCGGGCATGGTCTTGCTGAAGGCGGTGAGCTGGGCGACGGGAACGTTCGACGCATTGAACTGGAGGACGTTCGGGGGCGTCATCCCCGGCGGCAGGATGCGCAGGATCGTGCTCGTCAGCGTGCCGATCTGCGCGATGGCACCCCCGATCTCCGTGCCAGGCTGGAAGTAGACCTTGAGTAGCCCGATGCCCGGGATGGACTGCGACTCGATGCGCTCGATCCCGTTCACGGTCGTGGAGAGGGCGCGCTCGGTGATGAGCACGACGCGGCGCTCCATGTCCTCCGCGGGCAACCCCGGGTAGTTCCAGAGCACCACGACCACCGGGATGTCGATGGTCGGGAAGATGTCGACCGGCATCCGGGACAGGGACAGAAACCCCATGACCAGGATGAGGATGGACATGATCGCGATGGTGTAGGGGCGCCGCAAGGCCAGGCGCACGATCCACATGGTCGCTCTCCTCCGCCGGGGGCGCCGATTCGGTCGGGCCCCCAACCGTCGTCGTCCCGTGAAAGGCCCGCTGCTCGATAACAGGTAACCCCGGGGGGGGCAACCGCCCGGCCGGCCGTTCCGGTGCAGACCAGGCCGCGGGTGCGGCCGCGATGGCCCGGGACCCCATGTGAGCGCACCGACGACAATGGCGGCCGGTCGCCAAGTTTCGCTGGGCGCGCCCATCGGGTACATCTCGGTCGATTGAGACCCTTCCGGCGTAGCCCCGCCCCCGTCCGGGCATTCGTGCCGAGGCCCGTCCCGATCCGCGCGGCCCACGTGCTCTTCTCCTGGCCCTGGGGGCGGGACGCAGGGCGTCGCCTCGTCGTCGGGGTGGGCTTCACGATCCGGGGAGCAGGTCTCGTCACGTGGACGCCGGACGCGCCCGAGCCGGAGGAGGGACTGCGCACGCGCCTCGCCGACGCCCTGGCGGATGCGATGCGGGGGCTCGGGCTCCCCGGGGTGCCGGTGAAGGGCTGCCCGGCCTTCCTCCCGACGCTCCGCCTGCCCGCGCGGGGGCCGCTTCAGGTCGTCGACTGCGCCGTGCTCCTCGAGGGCAGCGGCAGGGCCGACCTCGTCCAGGTGCGCGTGCGCACCGGCGACGGGGGCCAGCGGACGTGCGCCGTCGCGCGCCGGGTGGGGAAGGGCGAGTACGAGGTGAGCCTCTCCGCGGGGCTCGATCCGGCCCAGGCGAGCGCGCTGCCGCTGCTCGCGCTGCGCCGGGGCCTCCGCTGGCCCGAGGCGGCAGTGCTGCGCGAGTCGCCTCCCCGCGAGGGCGAGCGATTCGTGATCGTCCCCGCGACAGGTGAGTGAGGCGAACTACCGCCGCGGCACGTCGAGCCCGAGCCGGGCGAGGTCCGCGGGGGTGTTCGCGTTCTCGAACGACCGACCGGCGGGGTCGACCGCCCGCCACTCGTCCGCCGTGAGGACGCGCGCGCCCACCGCCTGGGCGATCGCCCGGAGCGACGGATCGCCCTCCTGCAGCATCCGCTCCACGGTAGGAAGGCAGAGCCTCGACCAGAAGGCGTGCAGCCCCTCGAAGCCCCGCTCCCACTCGACGGCCACGGCGAGCGCCGCGCGCCGCTCCCAGAGGAAGCGAATGGCTTGCGCGTCGAGGAATGGCATGTCGCAGGCGGCCACGAAGACCCAGGCCGTGCCGACGGCGGAGAGCGCCGCGTGCAGCCCGCCGGGTGCCCCCTTGCCGGGGATGACGTCCGCAATCACCGGGGCCCCGAGGTGCAGGTAGGGCGCGGGGTCGTTCGCGACGAGGAGCACCTCGTCGAAGGTCTCCCGGAAGAGCGCGAGCGACCGCGCCGCGATGGAGCTCGACCCCGTGCGCACGAGCCCCTTCGCGACCCCGCCGAGCCGGCTCGCCCGGCCGCCGGCAAGGAGGACGCCGGTGCAGTCGGGGATCCTCTCCATCCGGGCGAGCTTACCCTGCCTCGGGACGGCGGGGCGCCCCGGGGTACCGGGGAGGGGTGACGTGGCAACCGCCGGGCCCCTCTGCTACAAGACCGCCCGTGACGCCCGAGGAACGCCTTCAGGCCTTCCGGCGGTTCCTGGAGAGGAGCCCCGACGATCCGTTCGCTCGCTACTCCGTGGCGATGGGTCACCGGTCGGCCGGCCAGCCGGCCGAGGCGGTTCGGGAGTTCGAGGAGCTGGCGCGGCGCAGGCCCGACTACGTCGCCACCTACCTCATGTGGGGCCAGACGCTCGAGTCGCTCGGGAGCCTCGAGGAGGCCGCGGCGGCCTACGACCGGGGCATCGAGGCCGCGCGCAAGGCGGGCAACAACCACGCACTCTCCGAGCTCGGCGAGGCCCGCGAGGGCCTGCGCCGGCTCCGGGGCGTGTAGACCCGGGCGCTGCCCGGCGGGAAGGGAAGCCATGAGCGGACTGATGCAGGGGAAGCGGGCGCTGATCACCGGGGTGGCCAACGACCGGAGCATCGCCTGGGCCATCGCCGAGAGGTTCCGTGCCGAGGGCGCCGAACTCGCCTTCACCTACCCGGGCGAGTCGATGGCGAAGCGCGTCATCCCCCTCGTGCAGCCGACCAAGCCCGCCGCCATCATCGACCTCGACGTGGGCCGGGACGACCAGATCGAGAAGGCCGTCGCCGAGGTTCGCAAGGTCTGGGACTCGGTGGACGTCCTCGTGCACTCCATCGGCTACGCCCCGCGCGAGGCGCTCGACGGCCGCTTCACGGACGTGACCACCCGGGAGGCCTGGCGCATCACGCTCGACATCTCCGCCTACTCGCTCATCGCGCTCGCCCGGGCGTTCAAGCCCCTGATGAAGTCCGGCTCGAACATCCTGACCCTGACCTACTACGGCGGCGAGAAGGTCGTGACGAACTACAACGTCATGGGGGTGGCGAAGGCGGCGCTGGAGTCGAGCGTCCGCTACCTTGCCCAGGACCTGGGGCAGGAGGGCATCCGCGTGAACGCCATCAGCGCGGGGCCGCTCAAGACCCTCGCCGCGGCCGGCATCAAGGGCATGCGAACCATGCTCGCCGACAACGCCGCGAAGACACCGTTGCGCCGCAACATCGAGCACGACGAGGTCGGGAAGACCGCGCTGTTCCTCTGCTCGGACCTGGCCTCGGGCGTGACCGGCGAGGTCACCCACGTGGACGCCGGCCAGAACATCCTCGGCGTCGTGCAGATGGGGTAGGGCGCGCCTAGAGGAAGCGCCCGCGCGGCGCGCCCTCGCCCACGAACGGGTTCGCGACGCGTTCCTCGCCGAGCGTGCCCTCCGGGCCGTGGCCGGGGAAGAAGCGCACGTCGTCGCCGAGCGGGAAGATCCGCTCGCGGATGGACTCGACGAGCGCCGCCCCGTCTCCCCCGGGCAGGTCCACGCGCCCCACCGACCCCTGGAAGAGTGTGTCTCCGGTGAAGAGCGCGCGGTCGTCGGGGAACCAGAAGCTCACCGAGCCGGGGCTGTGGCCGGGGGTGTGGATCACCCGTCCTTCGTGGCCGCCCACCCGGAGGGCCTCGCCGTCCTCGAGGAATCCCGCCACCTCGGGCGTGCGGACGGGCCCGAAGCCGAGCCCGGCCGCCTGGGCGGGGAGCGCGCCGACGAAGGGCGCGTCCCGGCCGTGGATGCGGAAGGGCGCGCCGGTCCGCTCGCACGCCTCCGCGGCGCCGGCGATGTGGTCCACGTGCCCGTGGGTGGCGAGGATCTGCCGAACCACGAAGCCTTCCGGGCCGAGCAGCGCGAGCACACGGGAGGTCTCGCCCCCGGGATCGACGATCGCGGCCTCGCCCGTCCCAGAGTCGGCGACGAGCCAGGTGTTCTCGGCGAACGGTCCGACGACGGCGCGGCGGACGACGAGCACCTCGCGAACCTCCCGCGAGCGAAGGGGGCGCGAAGGCCCCCGGGCGAGCAGACGGATGCTACGGCGTGAAGGAGGAGCCGCAGCCGCAGGTGTTGCGGGCGTTCGGGTTGTTGAACTTGAACCCAGCGCCCTGCAGGCCGTTCACGTAGTCCACGGTGACGCCCTGGAGGTACATCGAGCTCATCGGGTCGATGTAGAGCTTCAGGCCGCCCTGCTCGAGGACGAAATCCCCGTCCTTGGCGGCGTTCTCGAAGTCCATCGAGTACTGGAAGCCCGAGCAGCCGCCCCCCACCACGCCGATGCGGATGCCGTGGCCCTGGAGGTTCTCCTGCTCGATGGCCGCCTTGACCATCTCTACGGCCTTGTCGGTGAGGCTCACGAAGGCGGGAGCCTCTTCGGTGGCCTTCGCGGTGGCCGGGTTCAACGTGGCGGTTTCCATTCGCGTCGTGCTCCTTCGGGGATCTGCGGGGGGCTTTGCGCCCCTCCGCCAGGGACTCGGGCAACATAACCGACGGGTCGGGGCGCGGCAACGCGGGACGCGCCCCTACTCGCGGCGGGCGAGGTGGCGGCCCCCGTCGACCGGGACGACGGCGCCGGTGACGAACGGGGAGTCGGCGAGGAAGCGAACCGCGCGGGCGACGTCGAGCGGCGAGCCGACGCGCCGCAGCGGGATGCGGCTCCCGAGGCGGCGCCTCACCTTGGCCGTGTAGCTCTCCGGCCAGAGTACCGTACCCGGAGCGACGCCATTCACCCGCACGTCCGGCGCGAGCTCGACGGCGAGCGCCTCCGTGACGGCGCGAAGCGCCGCCTTCGAGGCGCCGTAGGCCGCGTACCCCCGCCAGGGGACGAGCGCCCCGCCGACGTCGAGGACGTTCACGACCGAGCCGCGGGCGCGCCGGAGCGCCACGAGCAGGGCGCGAACGAGCAAGAGGGGCGCCCGGGCGTTGAGCGCCATCTGCGCGTCGAAGAGCGTGGCATCGGTGTCCTCGACGGCCCGGCGCTCGAAGAGTGCCGCGCTGTTCACGAGGAGGTCCAGCCGGTCGAAGCGCTTCCGGAAGGCGCGGGCGAGCGCCGCCGGCCCGTCGGGCGTCGAGAGGTCCGCGCGGATCGCGAGCATGGACCGCGGCGGCCGGTGGGCGTGGAAGTGCCCGACGACCCGGAAGCCGTCCCGGGCGAGGTCGATCGCGATGGCGCGCCCGACGCGAGTGCCTGCCCCGGTCACGAGCGCCACCCTGCGTGCCGTGGCCATCCTACTTCTTCTCCGGAGGCGCTTCCGGCCGCCACGCGACGTCGGCCACCCCGGCCCTGTGGTTCGAGACGCGGGCGGCGACGAAGAGGAAGTCGGACACCCGGTTCAGGAAGGCGACGATCGCCGGGTCGACCGGGACCGCGTGGGAGAGCGCGACCACCCGCCGCTCGGCCCGCCGCCCCACGGCGCGCGCGACATGGAGGGTCGCCGCCAGGTGGGTCCCGCCCGGGAGCACGAAGGAGGAGAGTGGCGCGAGCTCCCGCTCCCAGAGGTCGATGGCCCGCTCGAGGTCCTCGGCCCAGGCCGCCTCCACCCGGGGGACGCGTCGCGCCGGGCCGTCGACCGGAGCGGCGAGCTCCGCGCCGACGGTGAAGAGGCGTTCCTGCAGGCGGGCCAGGTGGCCGTCCACGTCCGGGTCGGGGCCAAACGCGCGGGCGGCCCCGAGCGCAGCGTTGAGCTCGTCCACCGTCCCGTAGGCCTCGACGCGGGGGTCGTCCTTGCCGACTCGGGCACCCCCGAGGAGGCTCGTCTCCCCGCGGTCGCCCGTCTTCGTGTAGATCTTCATGCGCCCGAGTCGTTATCAGTCGCCGCCATGACCCGCAACGATCCCTTCGGTCCGGAAAGGCTCGCCCGGGTGGGCGCGGACGCCGCGCGCCTCGCCTGGGACGGCGGGATGACCGTCAGGAAGCCCGACGGGGCCGTCGTCCCCATCCCGCTCGTGGCGGAGCCGGAGGTCTACACCCGCGCCGAGCTCGCCTGGGTCGCGGAGGAGTCGGGTGCCATCCTCTCCGGGGCCGTGAAGCTCGCGCGGGCGCTGCTGGAGCGGGGAGAGGCCCGGGACCTCGAGGCACTCACCGGCCCCTTCGAGGGGCTCGAGGCCGAGGCGATGTCGCGCCTGTTCGCGGAGGCGCCGTGCCCGGCCGTGGTCTCGCGGGTCGACTTTCTCGTGCCCCGGGACGGGGGCCACCCGCGGGCGCTCGAGCTCAACGCCACCATCCCCGCCATGCCGGCCTATGCGGACCTCGCGGCCCACTCGTGGCTCCGGGCTGCGGCGCGCGAGCGGGGCATGACGCCGCGGCAGGAGCGGGACCTGGTCGCGCGGTGCGGCAGCCACATGGAGGCCCTGCGCGAGACGCTCGTCGCCTTCTACCGCTCGCGGGGGGGCACGAGGGAACGGCCCTCCGTGGGGATCGTCGCCCGGCCGGGCGACGCGCAGATCGGCGAGCTGCGGAGGCTGGCCGAGCACTTCCGGCAGATGGGCCACGCCTGCGAGAACCTCGAGCCCATGGACGCGCAGCCGGATCGCTACGACGTCCTCTACCGTCACGTTTGGGCACACCGCACGCCCCGCGAGGCCCCCTTTGCGCGGGCGCTCCTCGCCCCGGCTCGGTGGGTCCTCGCGAACCCCGTGAACGGGCTGCTCGAGGCGAAGGCCCTCTTCGCGCGCCTCTCCGAGTGCGCCGAGGATGGCGCGCTCGCCGACCTGGCCGGCCTCGACGAGCGGGAGCGAGGTGCCGCGAGGCGGCTGCCCTTCACCCGCATGCACTCGGAGGCGCTCGTGGACCGCCTCCGCGAGGAGCGGGACCGCTTCGTCCTGAAGCGGAGCTGGGACTACGGGGGCAAGAGCGTGTACCTCGGCGCCGAGATGGAACCTGCCTCCTGGGAGCGCGCCGTGGTCGAGGCGGCCGGCGACCGCCGGGGCGGCGGGTTCGTGGCCCAGGAGCGGATCTTCGCCGCACGCAGGCCCGCGACGCGGATCTCGCCCGAGGGGGCGACCCGCGGCGAGCTCTACCGGGACGTCTCCACCTACAGCGGGTTGCTCCCGGTCCACCCCGGCGGGAGCGTCGTCCGGGCCGCCGTGTCACCTATAGTGAATATACTGGGCGGCGGGGGCCTCGCCCCGGTCGTCCCCGACGACGTGTACGCGAGCCTGCTCTGAGGACTCCGACGCACCGACAGGCCGGGAAGCCGGGGAGAAGGCGTGCCCGGAATTGGAGCGACCGAGGGCTTCCCTGCTAGGCTCCTGGCGTGGCGGCGAAGGCCAAGATCCTGGTCGTCGAGGACTCTCGCTCGCAGCTCGAGTGGATCACGAAGGTCCTGGTCGCCGACGGGTACCTGGTGACGCAGGCGGCCGACGGCCGGGAGGCGCTGCGCAAGTGGCACGCGGAGCGCCCGGACCTCGTGCTGCTCGACATGATCCTTCCCGACATGGACGGCCTGCAGGTCCTGCGCTTCCTCAAGCAGAAGCAGCAGAAGGAGGAGGACGAGGTGTTCGTGCCCGTCATCCTCCTCTCGGTGAAGGCGGACCTGGACTCGCGGGTGAAGGGGCTGCAGATCGGGGCCGACGACTTCCTCGCGAAGCCCTTCGCGGAGGCCGAGGTCCTCGCGCGGGCGACCGCGATGCTGCGCATCAAGGCGCTCCAGGACCAGCTGCGGGACGCGAAGCGGCAGCTCGAGAAGCTCTCCGTCGAGGACGGGCTGACGAAGCTCTACAACCACCGGCACTTCCAGGACGAGCTCCGGCGCGAGTTCGGGCGGGCGGCCCGCTACAACGACCCGCTCTCGCTCATCATGATCGACCTCGACCACTTCAAGGGCGTGAACGACACCCACGGCCATCCCTTCGGGGACAAGGTGCTGCGCGAGTCCGCGGCGCGCATCCGCGGCAGCGTTCGAGACACGGACATCTGCGCGCGCTACGGGGGCGAGGAGTTCGTCGTCATCCTCCCGAAGACCCCGCTGTCGGGCGCCCTGAAGGTCGCGAGCCGGATCCAGGAGTCGTTCCGATCGAACCCCTTCGTGGACGACACCCGCCCTCCGCCGAAGGACGGGGGAACCCCGACGTCCGTCACCGTGACCGCTTCCCTCGGGGTGAGCGCCTACCCGTCGCCGCAGACGACGAGCGCCGACGCGCTCGTGAAGTCCGCCGACGAGGCGCTCTACCGCGCGAAGAAGACCCGCGACGCGATCGCCATCTCCCACGCGGTCGGCTACGCGTTCAACGCCAACGCGCAGTAGTTGCGCCCAAAGGGTCAGCCTGTCCCCCCAGGTTGTGGGATGGAGTCGGATTCGACCCGGGTTTTGGATCACCCGTACCCTGCGTGGTCTAATACCCGGGAATCACGCCTCCCTGGGTCCGTCGAACCTGGACCGGGGAATGCACGATAGCCGAGGGGTTTATGGAGCCGCACGTGCAGAGCATGCCTGCGGAAGTCGCGATCTCGCGGGAGGCGACCCTCCTGCTCGTCGATGACGACGAGCACGTCCGCCGCGCGCTGCGCCGGGTCCTGCGCCGCACCCCCTGCACGGTCCTCGACGCCCCAGACGGGCCCGCCGCCCTCGAGGTGCTCTCGAGCGAGCCGGTCCACGTCGTGGTGTGCGACTACCGCATGCCGGGGATGAACGGGGTGGAACTGCTCCGGATCGTGAAGGAGCGGTTCCCCCGGGTCCAGCGCGTGCTCCTCACGGGGCAGGCGGACAGCGCCGCCATCGAGGAGGCGGTGAACCAGTCCGAGATCTTCCGGTTCATCTGGAAGCCCTGGGACGACGGGCACCTCCTGCTCACCATCCAGGACGCGGTCGACCAGTACTGGGTGGCCGACGAGAACCTCCGGCTCCAGGCGCTCCTCACGGCGCGCTCGGCCGACCTGGAGCGGCTCAACCGGGAGCTCGACGCCAAGCTCGAGGCGAGGACCGAGGCGCTGCGGCAGGCCGCCGACGAGTGGCGCACCTGCTTCGACGCCATCGGCGACCCCCTTGCCATCATCCGCAACGGCTGCGAGGTCGTTCGCGCCAACAGCGCCTTCGCCCGCCGGGCCGGCGTGGCCCTGCACGAGCTGCCGGGGCTCCGCTGCACGGGTCACTCCTTCGGGGACCTCCCCTGCCCGAGGCCGCACCTCGCCGACGCCGCCGAGCGCGAGATCGTCCACGGGAACCGCGCCTGGCTTCTCCGCGGGTTCCCCTTCGGCAGCGCAGGCCTCGTCGTCGTGTACAAGGACGTCACCCAGGAGCGAGAGGTGACCCGCCGGCTCTTCCAGGCGGAGAAGATGGCCGCCCTGGGCCAGCTCGCCGGGGGCGTCGCGCACGAGATCAACAACCCGCTCGGCGGCATCCTGGCCTTCGCCCAGATCATGGCCCAGGACCAGCGGCCACCCGACGACCTCGAGCACCTGCGCCTCATCACCGACGCGGCGATGCGCGCGAAGAAGATCGTCGAGTCGCTGCTCCGCTTCTCGCGCATCCCCAAGGAGCACGAGCGCGGCGAGGTGGACCTGCGCAAGGTCGCCGAGGACGCGCTGCTGCTCCTGCAGGCGCAGATCCGCGGCAAGGTCGAGGTCGTGCGCCAGCTCGAGCCCGCGCGGACGCTCGGGAACGCGAACCAGCTGCAGCAGATCACCGTGAACCTCATCGTGAACGCGTCGCAGGCGATGGGGGGCAACGGGCGCATCGTGGTCTCGACGGGACCCGGCGCTCCGGGGCGCGTGCGCCTCGCGGTGTCCGACAACGGCCCGGGCGTGCCGCCCGAGATCGCAGAACGCATCTTCGAGCCGTTCTTCACGACCAAGCCGGAAGGGCAGGGGACGGGGCTCGGCCTCTCCATCTGCTACCGGATCGCCGAGGAGCACGGCGGCACCATTCGACTCGAGAAAGGACCGGAGGGCGGCGCCTGCTTCGTCGTCGACCTGCCGGCAGGAGCGGCCGCATGACCGGAGGAACCCAGATGGAAGAGACCGCCAAGTCCGCGCGCGTGCTCGTCGTCGACGACGAGCCGAGCCTCCTCAAGGCGCTGGAGGCGCTGCTGCGGAAGAAGGGTCACGAGGTCATCGCGCTCGACTCGCCCATCACCGCCACCCAGCGGCTCGCGCAGGAAGACTTCGACGTCGCGATGCTCGACATCAAGATGCCGGAACTGTCCGGCATCGAGCTCCTGAACGCCGTGAAGCACCGCCGGCCCGAGGTGGAGGTGGTCATGATGACCGGCCACGCCACCGTGGAGACCGCGCTCGCGGCCATGAAGGCGGGCGCCTACGACTACCTCACGAAGCCCTTCGAGGACGTCGAGCGGGTGGCGCACGTCGTCGCCCGCGCCGCCGAGCGCAAGCACCTGTGCGACCGGAACCGGGAGCTCGAGACGCGGCTCGAGGCGCTCGAGGGAGGGCAGGGGCTCGTCGGCAACTCCGGAGCCATGCGCGACGTCGTGCGCATGATCGAGGCCGTGGCCTACAGCGCCGCCACCGTGCTCGTGAACGGCGAGAGCGGGACCGGCAAGGAGCTCGTGGCCCGGGCGCTGCACGCTCGCAGCCCGCGACGCGCCCAGCCCTTCGTGGCCCTGAACTGCGGGGCGCTCACCGAGACCCTGCTCGAGAGCGAGCTCTTCGGCCACGTGAAGGGCGCGTTCACCGGCGCGAACCGGGACCAGAAGGGCCTGTTCGAGGCGGCGAACGGCGGGACCATCTTCCTCGACGAGATCGGCGACATCCCGCTCTCCACCCAGGTGCGGCTGCTGCGCGTGCTGCAGGAGGGGGAGATCAAGCGGGTCGGGGCGGCCGACTCGGTCAAGGTGGACGTGCGCGTCATCGCCGCCACGCACCGGGACCTCCCGAAGCTGGTGCGCGCCGGCCGGTTCCGCGAGGACCTCTTCTACCGGCTGAACGTCATCGCCATCCCGCTGCCCCCGCTCCGCGACCGCCTCGACGACGTCCCCCTGCTCGCCCACCACTTCGTGCGGCGGTACAACGAGCGGCTCGCGAAGAAGGTCCGGACCCTGGCGCCCGAGGCCGTCGAGCTCCTCTGCAGCTATCGCTGGCCGGGCAACGTCCGCGAGCTCGAGAACGCCGTCGAGCGCGCGGTCGTCCTTTGCCGCGGGGACACGATCCTGCCCGCGGACCTGCCGCCCTCCATCACCGGGCGCACCGCCCCCGTCCTGCGCGAGGTGGCGGCCGGCGCCGAGGAGACCGAGCTCCTCGGCCAGAGCTACGCCACCGCCAAGGACGGCGCCCTGCGCCGCTTCGAGAAGCGGTACGTCGAGGCCCTCATGAAGGCCTGCGACAACAACATCTCCGCCGCGGCCCGCAAGGCCGGGATGGACCGCTCGAACTTCAAGCGCGTGCTGCGGAAGTACCGCAGCGACGTCGAGGCCGACGACGGCGACACGGGTCCCGAGGTGCCGCAGGCCACCGCCTGACGCGCTCGTGGGCCGGCGGGAGCAGGGCCGGCCCGGCTTCACGCGCCCGTGAGGGGCCGCAGGAAGGCGCGCGCCTCCTCGAAGACGACGCCGAGCGAGGCCACGAGCTCGTGACCGTCGTCGACGGCGACGAGGCGCGCTCCGGGCGTCATCGCAACCCAGCGCTCCACGTCGGAGAGAAGCACGAGCTCGTCGCGGCGACCGGAGACGACGAGCGTCGGCACCGAGACGGCGGGCATCGGCGGCCAGCGGGCGGCATCCTCGAAGAAGGCCCACCCGATGCGCCGATTGCGGTTCGAGGCGTGGTGGAACACCTCGGTGCTCCCCTCCGCGCGCCAGCGGGCGAGGCCCGCGGGCCCGGCGCGCGCGCTCCACCGCTCGTGGAGCGCGAAGGCGGGCGCGAGGAGGACGAGCCGCTCGACGGAGGGTTGCCGGCTCGCCGCCAGCGCCGCGAGCCATCCCCCGAGCGAGCTCCCCACGATGGCGTGAGGCCCCGGGGAGCCGCGGAGCGCCTCCTCCGCGATCGCGAGCATCGACGACGGGGTGGAGCGCTCGAAACCGTCCGGTCCCGGGGTCAGGTCCGGGCAGTGCACCTCCACCCCGAGTCTTGCGAACCGGTCCCGGAGCGCGCGCGCCTTGGTCGAGTTCGGCCCCGACGCGAATCCGTGCAGGTAGAGAATCATGCGCACAACCCCCGCCCCACCTATACCCAAAAGGCATCCCGGCGGGTGGGGTGGTCCGCCCCCGGGTGGGTACGATCCGTCGCCGCCGGAGGACGCCATGGATACGAAGACCCCCCTCGCGACCGTGCTCGCGCACAAGGGAAAGGCCAACGTCGCGCATGCCGTCGCGCCGACGATGAGCGTCGCAGCCGCCGTGGACCTCATCAACCAGAACAAGATCGGCTCCGTGCTCGTCATGGACCAGGGCCGGCTCGTCGGCATCTTCACCGAGCGGGACGTCCTGCGGCGGGTGGTGGGGGAGCGCCGGGACCCGGAGAAGGCCCGCGTGGCGGACGTCATGACCCGCGAGCTCGTGGTGATGCGTCCGACGTCGACCGTGGAGGACGCGATGCAGGTCATCGCCGAGCGGCGCATTCGCCACCTTCCGGTCGTGGACGGCGGCAAGGTCATCGGCGTGATATCGCAGGGCGATCTCAACCACTGGCTCGTCCGCAACCGGGAGGTCGAGATCCAGACCCTCGTCGAGTACGTGACCGGGAAGTATCCCGCCTAGGCTCGGCGGAGCCGCCCTACTTGTCGCCAGGCTCGAGCGAGGCCCGCAGCCGGGCGAGCCGTTCGGCGAGCTCCCTCTCGCGCCCGCTGTCCGACAGCTTCACGATCGCGCTGCCGCGCACCGCGTCGGGCAGGTACTCCTCGGCGACGTAGTGGCCCTCGAAGTTGTGCGGGTAGCGGTACCCGCCGCCGTAGCCCAGGGACTCCATGAGCCGCGTGGGGGCGTTGCGGAGCTTGAGCGGCACCGGGAGGGGGCCGAACTCCTGCACGAGCTTTCGCGCCGCCGCGTAGGCGGTGATGGCCGTGTTCGACTTCGGCGCGAGCGAGAGGTAGATGGCCGCCTGCGACATCGGCAGGACGCCCTCCGGCAGGCCGACGAGCTCCACCGCGTGCAGGGCGGAGACCGCCACCTGGAGCGCCTGGGGGTCGGCGTTGCCCACGTCCTCGCTTGCGAAGATGACCATGCGCCGAAGGATGAAGCGCGGCTCCTCCCCTCCCTCGAGCATGCGGACCATGTAGTAGACCGCGGCGTCCGGGTCGGAGCCTCGCAGCGACTTGATGAAGGCGCTGACGACGTTGAAGTGCTCCTCCCCGGCCTTGTCGTAGTTGAGCGCCTTGTGCTGAAGCGCCTCCTCCGCGTCCGCGAAGGCGATCTCGGCGCGCCCGGCGAGCTGCGCCGCTGCCGCGGAAGCCTCGAGCGCGACGAGCGCGCGCCGGGCGTCGCCGAAGGCGCTGCGCGCCAGGGCCTCCCGTGCGTCCTCCGCGAGCCGCACGCGCCCCCCGAGGCCCTGCGGCGACGCGACCGCCCGGTCGAGGAGGGTCCCGACCTCCTCGTCCGTCAGCGGGCGAAGGGTCACCACCCGGCAGCGGGAAAGGAGGGCCGCGTTGATCTCGAAGGAGGGGTTCTCGGTCGTCGCCCCGATGAGCGTGAGGGTCCCGGCCTCCACGTGCGGCAGGAAGGCGTCTTGCTGGTTTCGGCTGAACCGGTGGATCTCGTCCACGAAGAGGATCGTGCGCTGCCGGTGGAGCTTGCGCCGCGCGCGGGCGGCCTCCACGATCTCCCGGATCTCCTTCACGCCCCCGAGCACGGCCGAGAAGGGCACGAACACCGCTCCGGTCCGCTCGGCCACGATGCGGGCGAGCGTGGTCTTCCCGGTGCCGGGCGGGCCCCAGAGGATGAGCGACGGGACCTGGTCGGCCTCGATGGCGCGGCGCAGGGCGCTCCCGGGCCCCAGGACGTGCTCCTGCCCGACGAAGTCCTCGAGCCGCCTCGGGCGCATGCGCTCCGCGAGCGGCTTCGCGGCTTCGTCCTTCTCGAGAGCCTGTTCGAAGAGGTCCATCGAATCCGCAATATAATGCCTCACGATGGAGACATTGCCCTGCCCCATTCCTCGGCGGGTCGGCGTGGTCGCCAAGAAGACCTCGGCCGAGGCGAGCGAGACGGTCCACTACGTGGAGCGCTTCCTGCGAGGGAAGGGCGTCGACGTGATCCTCGACGAGGCGGAGGTCGGCCGGAGCGCCGACCTGGTGGTCGTCCTCGGAGGAGACGGGACGCTCATCCACGCGGCCCGGCTCCTCGGCTCGCGTGCCGTGCCCATCCTCGGCGTCAACATGGGGAGCCTGGGCTTCATGACGGAGGTGCCGCAGAGCGAGATGTACCCGGCGCTCGAGCTCGTGCTCTCCGGGCGGGCGACGGTGTCGCCCCGGATGAAGTTCCGCGTCCACATGCACCGCGGCGGGAGCGAGGCGGGCCCCGAGCTCGACGGGGAGGTCCTGAACGACGCCGTCATCGCCAAGGGGGCGCTCTCCCCGATGGCCGAGCTCGACGCGTCCTTCGACGGGTCGTACGTCACGACCTACAAGGCCGACGGCGTCATCGTGGCCACGCCCACCGGCTCCACCGCCTACTCGCTCGGCGCGAACGGGCCGATCGTCTACCCGACCATGCGCGGGGTCATCATCACGCCCATTTGTCCGCACACGCTCACGCAGCGCCCCATCGTCGTGCCCGACAGCCAGGTCATCAACATCGTCCTCTTGAACAGCGCGAACGTCTACCTGTCGCTCGACGGCCAGACCGGGGTCCCATTGAGCCGGGGCGACCGGGTGCAGGTGAAGCAGTCGCCGAACCGGGTGCTGCTCGTGCGGAACCCGCAGCTCGACTTCTTCGGCATCCTCCGGGCGAAGCTGCGCTGGGGGGAGCGGTAGCGCCGTCCCCTAGGGGACCGTCACCAGGCCGTCCGGGAGCGGGGTCAGCTTTTCGCCACCCCGGGGCGTGACCGCCCAGGTGTTCTCGACCCCGACCGCGCCGCGACCCGGGAAGAGGAACTTCGGCTCGAGCGCGACGACCTGTCCGGCGACGAGCGGGTCGTGGAACCCTGGCGCCAGCACCGGTAGCTCGTCGAGCTCCATGCCGATGCCGTGCCCGACGAACCGCGCCGCGTCGTCGCCGGCGCCCATGAAGTTCCCTCCCAGGCCGGCCGCCTCGGCCCGGTCCACCGCCCTGCTGTAGAGGTCGGCCGGGATCTGGCCCGGGGCGAGGAGCGGCGCGAGCTCGTCCTGGATGGCAATCGCGACGTCGAGCGCGCGAGAGAGGTCGTCCGGCAGCGAGCCGACCGCGAACACGCGGCTCATGTCGAGGACGTAGCCCTCGATGAGCGCCGTGTAGTCGACGAACACGGGCTCCCCCCGCTTCACGGTGCGCGAGGAGGGGCCGACCGGATAGGCCGCCGAGAGGCCCCTGCCGGCCACCGGGCCGTCGAAGGCACCCGGCTCGGCCCCGGTCTCGCCGGCGCACACCAGGCCGGTGAAGAGCTCGAGGTTGGGTGCGCGCAGCCGGGGACTTCCCTCGTTGCCCGCCCGGCGGAGGCGGGACTCGATCTCCGCCGCGAGGTCGATCTCGCGCAGGCCGGTCTTCAGGAAGTCCGGGACCTCGCCGAGGGCCCGGGCGAGGGCGCGCCCGCCCCGTCGCATGACCTCGATCTCGGCGGCGGACTTGACCGAGCGCTGACGCCGGACGATCGCCGAGGCGTTCGCGAAATCGATCGCGCGGAGGTGCTTCTTCCACCACTCCCACTGGGCGAGGCGGGTCACGTCGAAGCACAGCCCGACCCGGCGCGCCCGGCCGAAGAGCGCGGCCAGCTCCCGGCCCGGCGGGAAGGGGCGAACGTCCGAGAGCGGGCTCTCCGCGCGGGCGCGCGCCGCGCTCCGCCGCACGAGCAGCGCCGGCTCGCCGTCGACGGGGACCCAGAGGGCCGCGTTCTGGCGCGTCCCCGCGTAGTAGTAGACGTCCGTTGCGTGGAGGAGGAGAGCTCCGTCGAGGGCCTCGGTCCGGAGCGCCCGCCGCAGGTCCTCGATGCGGGGCGCCACCTCCGCCCGGGTCCCGCCGTCCTGGAATGCCATGCGCTCTCTCCTTGGGGGGACGAGCGTGCCCCTTCGGCGCGTGCCCCCGCCACCTGAACGCGTCGACCACTGAATACTTGCGCAGTATCAGCCCGGGGTGGCAAGCTTTCCCGCATGCTGACCACGCTGCGCATCTCCGGCTTCGCCGTCGTCGACCAGGTCGAGGTCCACCTCGGCCCCGGCCTGAACGTCCTCACCGGCGAGACCGGCGCCGGGAAGTCGCTGCTCATCAACGCCCTGCACCTTGTGCTCGGCGGCCGGACGGGGTCCGAGGTCCTGCGGGAGGGTGCGGAGGAGGCCGTGGTGGAGGCCCTCTTCGAGCTCCCCTCCGGCCATCCGGCGCTGGTCCGCCTCGCCGAGGCCGGCCACGCCGTGCCGTCGCAGGCCACCGACGGGGCGACCGAGCTGCTCGTGCGCCGGGTCGTCCCGCGCGGCGGGCGAGGAAGGGTCTTCGTGAACGGTGCGCTCTGCACCGTCGCGATCCTGGAGGAGGCGATGCGCGGCGTGGTGGACATCACCGGGCAGCACGAGCACGTCTCCCTTCTCGACGCGCGCACCCACCTCCCGCTGCTCGACGCCTTCGCCGGTGTGGCCTCGGCGGGCGGCCTCCGCGACCGGTACGCCGCGGCTTTCCGGGCGCTGGAGGCGCTCGCCCGCGAGGACCGTGCGCTCGCCCTGGACGAGGGGGAGCGCGCGCGGCGCGCCGACTACCTGGCGTTCCAGCTCGCGGAGCTCGATCAGGTGGACCCGGCCGCCGGCGAGGACGCGGCCCTCGAGCAGGCGCGCAAGGTGCTTGCGAGCGCGGCGAGGCTCTCGGACGCCGCCCGCTCCGCCGAGGCGCTCGCGTACGGCGAGGAAGGCAGCGCGTCCGAGCGGATCGGCCAGGCGGTTCGCGCCCTCTTGGAGGCGGTCTCGGTCGATCCCCGCCTCGAGGGGCCGCTCGGACTGCTCCGCTCTGCCGCCGCGGAGGTCGAGGAGGCCGGGCGGGAGCTCGCCCGGTACGCCGGGGGGCTCGACGCGGACCCGGACCGGCTGCGGGACGTCGACGACCGGCTGGCCGCGCTCCGCGGCGTCGCCCGCAAGCACGGGGGGAGCCTGGCGGCCGCCATCGCGAGGCGCGAGGAGATGCGGGCGGAGCTCGCGGCGCTGTCGGGGTCGGGGGAGCGCCGCGCCGAGCTCGCGGAGGCACTCGCGCGCGAGGCGACCGAGGCCGCACGCCTTGCCGCCGAGCTCACCCGCGAGCGCCAGGGAGGGGCGCGTGCCTTCGCCCGGGCCGTCGCCACCGAGCTCGAGGCGCTCGGGATGGCCCGGTGCCGGCTGGAGGTGGCGCTGTTGCCCCCGGAAGGGGGGGTGGAGGCGGGCGGCGTCCGGCTCGGACCCACCGGCGCCGAGACCGCGGAGATCCGCATCGCCCCGAACCCCGGTGAGCCGCCCCGCCCGATAGCCCGGGTCGCCTCGGGAGGCGAGCTCTCCCGCGTGCTCCTCGCCTTGAAGCGTGCGCTCGCCCGGGCTGACCCCGTCGCCTGCTACGTCTTCGACGAGGTGGACGCCGGGGTCGGCGGGGCCGTGGCCGAGGCGGTCGGCCGGGCGCTCGCCGAGGTGGCCCGGGACCGTCAGGTCGTCTGCGTCACCCACCTGCCCCAGGTGGCCGCCTTCGCCGACCGCCACTGCCGGGTGGAGAAGCGGGTCGCCGGGGGCCGGACCGCGACGGCGGTCGTTGACCTGGAGAGCCTCGAGGATCGGGAAGGCGAGCTCGCTCGCATGCTTGCCGGCCACACCGTGACCCGGTCGGCGGTCGAGCACGCCCGGTCGCTCCTCGCGGGTGCCCGAGCGGGCGTCGCCGGGCGCGCCAGGGCGGCCGGGATGCGGCCGGCGGCGAGACGGGCCGCGGTGGCGTGAGTGGCTCGCGGCCGTCGCCGCATCGTTGACCGCCCCCGGAGGGCGGGGATAGCATGCCCGACTCCCGTGGCCAGCCCCAGCCGACTGCAGATCGCCGCCCGAGGGGTCACCGACGTCGGGCGTCGCCGCGACCACAACGAGGACGCCTTCCTCGTGGACGGGGACCTCGGCCTCTTCGTGGTGGCCGACGGCATGGGCGGCCATGCGGGAGGGGGCACCGCCTCGACGCTCGCGGTGGACACCATCCGCGCCCGGGTGCGCGCCGCCCGGGAGGCCGAGCCGGCGATCTTCCAGGAGCCCGCGCCGGCCGAGTCGAGCCGGGTCCCCGATGTCCTTCGCCAGGCGGTCGAGGACGCCTGCCGGAAGATCTACCTGGCGGCGCAAGACGACCCGAGCCTCCAGGGCATGGGCACGACCGTCACCGCGGCACTCGTCGCCGGGGATTCCGCCTTCGTGGCGCACGTGGGCGACAGCCGCTGCTACCTCGCCCGCGGGGACCAGATGTTCCAGATCTCGGAGGACCACTCGCTCGTCAACGAGCAGCTGAAGGCGGGGGCCATCACCGAGGATGAGGCCCGCTCGAGCCGTTTCCGGAACATCATCACGCGTTCCGTGGGGTTCGAGGAGGAGGTCCTCGTCGACGTGATGGGGCTCGAGCTCAAGGCGGGTGACACGCTCGTCCTGTGCTGCGACGGCCTCTCCAATCTCGTCGAGGACGGCGAGATCGCGCACATCGCCACGGGGGAGCCGCTTTCGGACGCGCCCGAGAAGCTCGTCGCGCTCGCGAACGAGAGGGGTGGCGACGACAACATCACCGTCATCGTCGTGAGGATCGCGGAGCCGACGTAGGGGGAGTCGAGCCCCCCGGGTCGATACCCTGCGGGGTGCGTCGCCACCGCGGACTGTCAGCCGACGGCCGCATCGCCGGGCCTCGCGAGGAGCAGCCTCGTGAACGCCTCGGTGGGAAAGCTCGTCTCGGAGCCGACGACGGCCACGGCGTATCCGAGCTCCGGGTAGATCCGCAGTTCCGATCGAAACCCTCCACCTCCACCGAGGTGGTGGACGAACCGATAGCCGTCTTCCGAGGCGATCCGGAATCCGAGTCCGACGGGCAAGTCCCTTCCGTCTCGGTCGACCGTCGGCGTGAGCATGGTCTCCACCGAGGCCGCCGAGAGAACTCGCCCGCGCGCTCCCGCGCCCCCCGCGAGAACCATCCGTGCAAGAGCCAGCAGGTCCTCCACGGGTCCGATGAGGCCCCCGTAAGGTGCCCCGTCCACGGCGACGGGCCGGAGCGGCCAGTAGCCTTCGACCGCGCCGTCGAGGAACCGGCGGTCGAGCATCGCGCGCATCGCCAGGCCCATGAGACTTGCGCGCCGCTGGTGGCCGGTGATGCCGCAGCGCACGGCGTCGAAGCCCGTCTCGTCGGCACCGAGGGGTTGGAGCACGTGAGCGCAGAGGTAGTCCTCGAATCGCTCACCGGCGACGCGCTCGACGACGCGCCCCAGGACCAGGTAGCCGAGGTTCGAGTAGGCGCTGCGCGTGCCGGGCTCGAAGCGCAGCCGCGGGGTCGTCCCCAGATGGCGCGCGAGCAGCGTCTCGAGGCCCGGACCCTTCTCCGCCGCGAGATGGACCCAGGTCACGGGGATGGGGTTGGGGAGCCCCGCAGCGTGCGCGAGGAGGTGGCGGACGGTCGCCTCCGTCCCGTTCCTCTCCAGGCGCAGCTCCGGCAGGATGCTGCTCACGGGCGCGTCGAGGGCCAGGCGCCGTTGCTCCGCAAGCTGCACCACGGCGGTCGCGGTGAACAGCTTCGTGATCGAGAACCAAGGAAAGGGAGCGGCGGGGTCGGCCGGTCGGCCGGTGCGCAGGTCGGCGCGCCCGGCCGCCCGCACCACCCTCCGACCGTCCGTCCACACCGCCCCGAAGACGATGCCGGGGGCGGCCTTCCCGGCCCCGGTGGCGAGGCGGGACGCGAGCTCCTCGACGCGAACACGCCTCACCCGTTCGCGCGCGGACCCGAGCAGCGCCGCGGGGGCGATCACCGGGGCCGGCCGCATCGGGCCTCCGGACGCGTCCGGAGGGCTTGGGCCTCAGCTCGCACCCCGAGGGTCGGGTCGCGCGCTTGCATGCGGGCAGCTGTACGCAAGGTCGCTCGGCCATGGCAACGCCGGGACCCGACAGGGACCCCGCTCCCTGCTACGCTGCTGGCCGTGCCCCATCCGCGGGACCTGGCCGCCAGCGCCCCGGCGCGCCTCGGCAAAGGCGACCGCCTTCTCCTCTGGGGGGCCGTGGCGTCGGGTGTCGCGACTCCCTGGATCGTCGCGGTGGCCGTGAAGCTGCACCTCGAGGCGAGCGGCGAGCCCACCTGGCCCTGGAGCTTCGTCGGCCGGTGGATCGTCCTTTCGCTCTTCCTTTCCCCCTTCCACGCGGCGCCGTTTGTGGCGCTCTCGATCGCGGCTTGGCTCGGCGCGACCGGCCGGGTGCGCTGGCTGCGCGACATCGCCGCCTGGGAGCGACGGGTCCTCGTCGCCGCCGGCACCGCGAGCGGCGTCATGGGGATGGTGCACGTCTTTCTGCCGGTCTTCCGGCAATTCCACCCCATCGTCATCGTGCTGCTGCCGCTCTTCGTGGCCCGCTACGCCGCCTCCATGGCGGCCGGGCTCGGTGCCGCCGGGGCGGGCGCGTACCTGGTGCGGGTCGCGCGCCGCTGAGTGGCGCGCGGACCGAGCCCCGGCTCGCCTGGCCTTCAGTCCTTCTTTGGCGCCGGCGCCGGGGGCGCTTCCTGCCAGCCGCCGCCGAGCGCGCGGTACAGCTGGACCGCCGAGACCGTCTCGTCGCGGGAGGTCTGGGCGAGCTGGAGCTCGGCGTTGAAGGAGGAGCGCTGGGCGTCGAGCACGTCGAGGTACGAGGAGACCCCTCCCTCGTAGCGGAGCCTCGCGAGGCGCTCGGCTGCGAGGGCCGCCGTGACCTGCTTCTCCTGCTCCGTGCGGATCTGGCCGGACTTCACCACGCTCACCGCCGCGCCGGAGACCTCGCTGTAGGCATTGAGCACCGTCTGGCGGTACACGGCGACCGTCTGGTCGAGGCGGGCCTCCGCCGCCTCCTGCTCGGAGAGGAGCCGCCCGCCCTGGAAGATCGGGGCGAGCAGGCCCCCGCCCACGTTCCACACGAACCCGTTGCCCGAGAACATGGAGGGCAGCTGCGGACCCGACAGCCCGATGAGCCCCTGGAGCGAGAGGGAGGGCAGGCGGTTCGCGACGGCGACCCCCACCGCGCTCGTGGCCGCCATGACGTTGTCCTCGGCGCCGCGGACGTCGGGCCGCCGCTCGAGGAGCGCAGCGGGGACCCCCACCGGCAACGGCGGGGGGCGCGGCAGGTTCCCGCCGGTCGCCCGCGGCACGGGAGCCGGGGGGCGACCGAGGAGCAGCGAGATCTGGTTCTCCTTGAGCACGATCAGCTTCTCCGCCTGAGGGATGGCGGCCGCCGTGACGGCGAGGTCGGCCCGGGCCTGGTTCACCTCGAGGTCGTTCCCGATGCCGCCGTTCGCGCGCTTCTCGAACAGGTCGAGGGTGCCCTGGCGCGTGGCGGTGTTGCGCTTCGCGATCTCGAGCTCCATGTCGAGCTCGCGCAGCTCGAAGTACGCCTGGGCGACGTCGGCGACGAGGGTGATGAGGGTCCCCCGGCGACCCTCCTCGGTCGCGAGCAGGCTCGCCTTGGCGGCGTCGCTGGCGTTGCGGATCTTGCCCCAGAGGTCGATCTCCCAGGAGACGCCGACGTTGGCGCCCCAGACCCCGGAGGGTCCGATGGCGCCGTAGCCGGGATAGGCCTTCGCCGTCTGCTGGCCGTACGTGCCGCCGGCGGAGAGGCCCACCTGCGGGTAGAAATCGGCCCGCGCGATGCCGAGGAGCGCCCGGGACTCTTCCACGCGCGCCGTCGCGAGCCGCAGGTCCTGGTTGTTCGCGATGGCCTCGCGAATGAGCCCCTGGAGCGCCTCGTCCCGGAACATCTCCCACCAGGGGATGTCGGCGATGGAGGACGCGTCGGGTCCGGCGGGGACATTGAAGTAGGCCGGAGGGACCGGCACCTCGGGCCGCTGGTAGCGCGGGCCCACGGCGCACGATGTCGCTGCGAGGAGCGCCGCGGCGACGATGCGCTTCATGGCGCCACCTCCGGCCCGGCCTGCGCGTGGCCCGGGGCGCCCTGACCGCCTCCGGGCGAAGGCTCCGCCGGCGCGTGGCCGCCCTTCTTGCCGAAGAACTTCTCCACGATGACGAACAGCGCCGGCACGAGGAAGACCGCGAGGAAGGTGGCGACGAGCATGCCGGCGAAGACCGCCATGCCCATCACCTTGCGGCTCTCCGCGCCGGCGCCGCTCGCGCGCACGAGCGGGACCACGCCGAGGATGAAGGCGAAGGCGGTCATGAGGATGGGACGGAGCCGGAGCTTGGCCGCGTCGAGGGCGGCCTCCACCGGCGCCAACCCCTTCTCCACGTTCATCTTCGCGAACTCGACGATGAGGATGGCGTTCTTGGCGGCGAGGCCCACGAGCATGATGAGGCCGATCTGCGCGAAGATGTTGTTCACGTAGGCCGGGCTCGCGAAGCGGGAGAGCCAGAGGCCGAGGAAGGCGCCGAAGGCCGCGAACGGCGTTCCGAGGAGCACGCTCATCGGCATCGCCCAGCTCTCGTACTGGGCGGCAAGGATGAGGAAGACCATCACCATCGCGAAGACGAAGACGATGCCGGCCGTGCCCTCGGCCCGCTTCTCCTGGAAGGAGACGTTCGACCACTGGTAGCCCATCTCCTTGGGCAGGACCTCGGCCGCCGTCTCCTCGAGGGCCTTCATGGCCTGCGCCGAGCTGTAGCCGAGCGCCGGGATCCCCGTCACCTCGGCGGCTCGGTAGAGGTTGAAGCGGTTCGTGAACTCCGGCCCGGAGGTCGGCCGCGTCGTCATGAGCGTGTCGAGCGGGATCATGTTGCCGTCGGGGCCGCGGACGTAGAAGAGCCCGAGGTCCTTCACCGAGCGCCGGTACTCGGGCTCGGCCTGGAGGAAGACCTTGTAGACGCGCCCGAACCGGTTGAAGTCGTTGATGTAGTTGCCGCCGAGGTAGCTGCCCATCGTCGAGAGCACGTCCGTCAAGGGCACCCCGACCTTGAGCACCTTGTCGGTGTCCACGTCGGCGAAGACCTGCGGAACCGCCGCGCGGAACACGCTGCTCGCGCGACCGATCTCCGGGCGCTTGCGCGCCGCGGCGAGGAACTTGTCGAGGTTCTCGGCGAGGAGCTCGGGGGTCCCGCCGCTCCGGTCCTGCAGCATGAAGGAGAAGCCCGATCCGGTGCCGAGGCCCGGGATCGGAGGAGGTCCGAAGGCGAAGACCGTCGCCTCGGGGAGCTGGCGCGCGAACTGGACGTTCAGGGCCTGCATGACCTCGAAGACGCGCTGCGCCGCCTCCTTCCGGTCGTGCCAGGGCTTCATCGAGACGAAGAAGAAGCCGGTGTTGGAGGCGTACGCCCCCGACAGCATGCTGTAGCCGGTGATGGTCGTGGCGTACTCGACGGTGGGGTCCCCCGCGAGGATCTCCTCGACCCTCCGGCAGACGGCGTCGGTCCGTTCCAGGGACGAGGCGTCCGGCAGCTGCACCGCCACCATGAAGTAGCCGTTGTCCTCGTCGGGGATGAAGCCGCTCGGGATGCGGGTGGCGACGACCACCGCGAGCGCCGAGACGACGCCGACGAGGATCGCGCTTCGGACGAGCTTGCGGACGAGGATCGAGGTGAGGGAGAGGTACCCGCCGGTGAACCGATCGAAGACCCGGTTGAACCAGTCGTAGAACGGCTGCAGGAACGACCGCTTCCCGCCCTTGGGCTTGAGCAGGAGCGCCGAGAGCGCCGGCGACAGCGAGAGCGCGTTCATCGCCGAGAAGAGCACCGACACGGCGATGGTGATCGCGAACTGCTGGTACAGCTGGCCGGAGATGCCGGAGATGAAGGCCACCGGGATGAAGACCGCGGCCAGGACGAGCGCGATGGCGACGACCGGACCGGAGACCTCCTTCATCGCTTGAGCGGTCGCGTCCTTCGGCGACATCCCGTGCTCGATGTGGTGCATCACCGCCTCGACGACCACGATGGCGTCGTCCACCACGATGCCGATGGCGAGCACCAGGCCGAGCAAGGAAAGCGTGTTCACCGAGAAGCCGAGCAGCGGAAAGATCACGAAGGTGCCGATGAGGGAGACCGGCACGGTCAGCAGCGGGATGAGGGTCGCGCGCCAGTTCTGCAGGAACACGAAGACCACGAGGATGACGAGGACCACGGCCTCGAAGAGGGTGTGGACGATCTCGTTGATGCCCTCGCTGATGGCGAGCGTCGTGTCGAGCGTGATCTCGTGCTTCACGCCCGGAGGGAAGCGGGCCGAGAGTTCGTCGGCGGTCTTCCGCACCGCGGTGGCGACGGCGAGCGCGTTCGAGCCCGGCGCCTGGTATACGGCGATCACCGCCGCGGGCTTGCCGTTCAGCCGTCCCTGCGAGTTGTACAGCACCGAGCCGAGGTCGATCCGGGCCACGTCCTTCAGCCGGACCTGCGAGCCGTCGGGGTTCGAGCGAACGACGATGTTCCCGAACTCCTCGGCGTCGAGCAGCCGGCCCTTCGTGCGGACGGCGTAGGTGTACTCGGTGCCCTTCGGGGCGGGCGGGCCGCCGATCTGGCCGGCCGGGAGGAGCACGTTCTGCTGCTTCACCGCGTTCGAGAGGTCGGCGACGGTGAGCCCGAGCGTCTTCAGGCGATCCGGGCGCACCCAGATCCGCATCGCGTAGTCGGAGCCGCCGAAGAGCACCACGTCGCCGACGCCGCGGATCCGCTTCAGCTGGTCGTTGATGTTGATGGCGGCGTAGTTGGAGAGGAAGTTGTTGTCGAACGCCCCGGAGGGCGACGTGAGGGTCACCAGGATGAGCGGGAAGTTCAGCGACTTCTTGACGGTGACGCCGTACGTCTTCACATCCTGCGGCAGGCTCGCCATCGCCTGCGAGACGCGGTTCTGGACGAGCACGTTCGACATGTCGAGGTTCGACCCGACCTCGAACGACACCTGGAGGTTGTAGGTGCCGTCGTTCGCGTTCGTCGACTTCATGTAGATCATGTTGTCGACGCCGTTCACCTGTTGCTCGATGGGGGCGGCGACGGACGACTCGACGTCGAGCGCGCTCGCGCCCGTGTACGTGGTCGTCACCTGGATGAGTGGCGGGGTGATGTCCGGGTACTGGGCGACCGGAAGGCGCGTGATCGACACCGCGCCGACGATCACCGTGACGATGGAGATCACCATCGCCACGATGGGGCGGCGAATGAAGAACTGGCCCATGGATCACTTCTCCGCTGGCGCGCCGGCCGGGGCCGAGGTGCCAGGAGGGGGCGCGGCCGGAGCCGCGGTGGGGTTCACCACCACCCCGTCCCGGAGGCGCTGGAAGCCCTCGACGACGACGCGGTCGCCCGGCTTCAGGCCGTCCTCGATGATCCAGCTCGTGCCGACCTTCGCGCCCGGCTTCACCTTCCGCGTCTCCACCTTGTTGCCCTCGCCGACCACGAGCACCGTGTAGGTGCCCTGCAGCTCCTGCACGGCGCGCTGCGGAACGAGGAGCGCCCCCTTCACCACCTCCGACTGGGCGATGAGCTTGCCGTACAGGCCGGGCCGGAGCGTCTTCTGGGGGTTCGGGAACGCCAGGTCCACGCGCAGCGTGCCGGTCGTCGGGTCAACGGCGCGATCGACGAAGATGATCTTCCCCGGGTAGGGGTGCACGGTCCCGTCGGAGAGAACGAGGCGCGGGGGAGCCGTCGACGCCTCCCGCTTGCCCTCGGCGGTGGCCTTGGTGAACCGAAGGTACTCCGCCTCGGGGATGGCGACGCTCACCCGGATGGGGTCGATGGAGGAGACCGTCGTGAGCACCGTGGGGATTCCCTTGCCGACGAGGTCGCCGACCTTCTTCTCGGCATGCCCGGCGATCCCGACGATCGGCGAGTACATGCGGCTGTACGAGAGGTCGAGCCGAGCCCGCTCCAGATTGGCGTTCGCCGCCTCGACCTGCGCCTTGGCCGAGCGGTTCGCGGCCACCGCGTTGTCGAGCTCCGCCTGGCTGATGGCGCGCTCCGCCGCGAGTGGCGTGTAGCGCTTCACGTCCATGTCCGTCTTCGCGAGCTGGGACTCGGCCCGGGCGAGCGCCGCCCGGGCCTCCGCGAGCGCCGCCCGGTACTGCTGATCGTCGATCGTGAACAGGAGCTGACCCTTCTTCACCTCCGAGCCCTCGGCGTAATCGATGGACGCCAAGTAACCCTCGACGCGCGCCCGGATCTCCACGTCCTCGTAGCCCCGGATCTGCGCGACGAGTTCGTAGTCGATCGGGGTGTCCCGCTGGCCGACCTGGACCACGGGGATGTCCGGAGGGGGGGGTGCCTTCGGTGCCTCCTCCTTGGCGCACGCTGCGGCGAAGGCGGCGATCGCGACGGCCAGGAAGGCGCGTCGGTGCGGGGCGGCGGGAAGGGGCATTGCGGTTCCCTCGATGAAAGCGAGGCGGCGACCATAGCCCGCCCTCCATCTCACCGGTCATCCCCATATGGGTCTGGGACCCGGCGTCAATGCGGCGCCCGCCGGCGCTCGCGCGCGTGGCCGCCCACGTGTCGCGGCGAGCGCCGGGCGATTTCGCCCCGAAGGCGCCGGCCCGAACGCCCCATCCGCTTGCGCGGCGTCAGATCGGCCCACCCCGGTCACCGGTGTCGGGCCGACGCCCACCGGAAGGCGTTGACACCGCCAGGGGGGCTCTGCTACCGCTTCGGCCCGAGCCGGTGCCAGCGCGGCCCTGGGCCCCGTGGCCCCCCTCTTGCACTTGCTCCGTACAGATTCGAACCATGCGCCCTGTTCCAGACAGCAGGCAGTACACCGTCATTGTGGTGAGCGATCACTCGCAGGCGGTGCGCAAGTTCCGCCTGCCGCGCCGGTACGTCAGCCGGGGCGTGTGGGTGGGTGGGGCTGCGGCGCTCGTCGCCCTCCTCACCCTGGGCCACTACCTGTCGCTCCTCTCCTCCTCCGCGGAAAACAGGGTGTTGCGCGAGGAGAACGCCCAGCTGCGGTCGCAGATCCTGCTCGTGCAGGAGAAGGTCGCCCACGTCCAGTCGACGCTGGACCGCGTCGAGCGCTTCGATGCGAAGCTCCGCACGGCCGTGACCCAGCTGCAGGACCCCGAGCGCAAGCTGGCGATCGGGCCGGTCGGCCCCTCCGACGCCGACGCCGCCAGCCCCTCGCTCGCGCCGGCCGCCCAGGAGAACCTCTCCGCGCTCCCGGGGCGCCTCCACGCCCTCGAGAACGAGGCGTCGCGCCAGGAGGCAAGCCTGCGCGAGCTGCAGGAGTACTTCGACGACCAGAAGTCGCTCCTCGCCTCGACGCCGTCCATCTGGCCGACGCAGGGATGGGTCACGAGCGACTTCGGGGTGCGGCTCGACCCCTACAGCGCCGAGCGGACCATGCACCAGGGGCTCGATATCGCGACGCCCCACGGCCAGAGCGTCATGTCGCCGTCCGACGGGACCGTGGTCTTCGCCGGCACGGAGGGCGGGTACGGCAAGGTGCTCGTCATCGACCACGGCTACGGCGTGAAGACCCGCTACGGCCACCTCTCCGAGATCCTCGTCCGCCTCGGGGAGCGGATCGTTCGCGGCCAGAAGGTCGCCGCGGTCGGGAACACCGGACGGTCCACCGGGCCTCACCTGCACTACGAGGTCCGCGTGAACGGAATCCCGGAGAACCCCCGGAAGTTCGTCCTCGAGTAGCGGTGCGCCGAAGCCACGGGAGCCCCGCGCCCCGGGTTTGCTTTTGGCTGGTGCGGCGTTAGCTCACCATGTAGCCTCCTGACGCCTGCCGCCGCGGGCCATGGCGCCGTGGCCGCGGGCTTCTTTTTCGCGGGGAGGCCGGGGCCGTCGCTGCGAGGGAAAGATGCTGAACTGGGTACTCCGCAAGGTCGTCGGCACGAAGAACGAGCGCGAGCTCAAGCGCATGCGGCCGCTCGCCGTCCGGATGAACGAGCTCGAGCCGCGCATGAAGGCGCTCGGAGCGGACGACATGGTCCGCCTGACCGCCGAGTGGAAGGAGCAGGTCCAGAAGGGGCGTCCCCTCGAGGACGTGATGCCGGAGGCGTTCGCGCTCGTCCGGGAGGCGGGCGTGCGGGCCCTCGGGATGCGCCACTTCGACGTCCAGCTCATCGGCGGCATGGTGCTCCACGAGGGGAAGATCGCGGAAATGAAGACGGGGGAGGGCAAGACCCTCGTCGCCACGCTCCCCTGCTACCTGAACGCGCTCGCGGGCCGCGGGGTGCACGTGGTCACCGTGAACGACTACCTGGCGCGCCGCGACGCGGAGTGGATGGGGAGGCTCTACCGGGCGCTCGGGATGCGAACGGGCGTCATCGTGCACGGACTCACCGACCGGGAGCGGCAGGACGCCTACGGCGCGGACATCACCTACGGGCAGAACAACGAGTTCGGATTCGACTACCTGCGCGACAACATGAAGTTCCGGCTCCAGGACTACGTCCAGCGCGAGCTGAACTACGCGATCGTCGACGAGGTCGACTCGATCCTCATCGACGAGGCGCGCACGCCGCTCATCATCTCGGGCCCCAGCGACGATTCGAGCGAGAAGTACTACCAGGTGAACCGCGTCATCCCGGCCATGATGCGCGACGTCGACTTCACGGTGGACGAGAAGGCCAAGACGGTCGTGATGACCGACGCCGGCGTGGAGAAGATGGAGCAGAAGCTCGGGATCCGGAACCTGTACGACCCCGAGCAGATCGAGTGGCTCCACCACGTCGAGCAGGCGCTGCGCGCCCACCACCTGTACCGCAGTGGCGTCGAGTACGTGGTGAAGGAGGGCGAGGTCGTCATCGTCGACGAGTTCACCGGCCGCCTCATGCCGGGTCGCCGCTGGTCCGACGGCCTGCACCAGGCCGTCGAGGCCAAGGAGGGGGTGAAGATCGAGGCGGAGAATCAGACGCTCGCCACCATCTCCTTCCAGAACTACTTCCGCATGTACTCCAAGCTCGCCGGCATGACCGGCACCGCCGAGACCGAGGCGGAGGAGTTCGCGAAGATCTACGACCTCGACGTCGTGGTGGTGCCCACGAACAGGCACATGGTCCGCAAGGACGCCGAGGACGTCGTCTACAAGACGGAGCGGGAGAAATTCACCGCCCTTTGCGACGAGATCGCCCAGCGGCACCAGGCCGGCCAGC
This sequence comes from Anaeromyxobacteraceae bacterium, assembly GCA_035543235.1. Lineage (GTDB taxonomy): Bacteria > Myxococcota > Myxococcia > Myxococcales > Anaeromyxobacteraceae > DATJZG01. The sequence continues at coordinate 61,296 of DATKJV010000030.1, forward strand.
CCATCCTCGTCGGGACGGTCTCGGTCGCGAAGAGCGAGGTGGTCTCCTCGCTCCTCAAGAAGCGCGGCATCGCCCACAACGTCCTGAACGCCAAGAACCACGAGCGCGAGGCGGAGATCGTCGCGCAGGCGGGCCGCAAGGGCGCGGTGACCATCTCGACCAACATGGCCGGGCGCGGAACCGACATCCTGCTCGGCGGGAACCCCGACATGATGGCGAAGCACGAGGTCGGCCCGGAGCCGGACGCTCCCATGGAGGGCGAGCAGGAGGAGGAGTTCGCCGCCCGCAAGAGCGCCTGGGCGAAGCGCCTCGAGGAGCGCACCGCGGCGCTTCGGGCGCAGACGGCCAAGGAGCACGAGGAGGTGGTGGCCAAGGGTGGCCTCCACATCGTCGGCACCGAGCGGCACGAGTCGCGGCGCATCGACAACCAGCTGCGCGGCCGCGCCGGTCGCCAAGGCGACCCCGGCTCGTCCATCTTCTTCCTCTCCCTCGAGGACGACCTGATGCGCATCTTCGGGTCGGAGCGCATCTCCGGGATGATGGAGAAGCTGGGGATGAAGGAGGGCGAGCAGATCGAGCACCGCTGGCTCACCAAGGCCATCGAGAACGCCCAGAAAAAGGTCGAGGCGCACAACTTCGACATCCGCAAGAACCTCCTCGAGTACGACGACGTGATGAACCAGCAGCGGCGGTCGACCTACCGCCTCCGCCGGATGGTGCTGGGGTTCGGGGCGGGCGTCCCGGTCGTCGAGTACGACGAGGACGCCAAGACCCGGAAGAAGACGAGGCTCGAGAAGGTCTGGACCTGGGAGGACGCCCGCGAGCACCTCCTCGACGTCTACGAGGACCTCATCCGGGAGATGGTCGCGGACTGCTGCCCCGAGCAGCGAAAGAACTGGGACCTCGAGGCCCTGGCGCTGCGCGTCCGGGAGCAGTTCAACGTCGACATGAAGTTCTCGGACCCGAGTTTCTCCCGGGTCACCGAGGCCCGTGCGGCCCTCGAGGAGCAGATCTTCCGGGTCGTGGACAAGGCCTACCGCCAGAAGGAAGAGCTGTTCGGCGTCGATACCGAGGGTGTACCGCTGTTGCGGCGCTACGAGCAGTACCTGTACCTCCAGGCGATCGATGCCCTCTGGAAGGACCACCTCCTGCAGATGGATCACCTGCGCCAGGGGATCGGCCTGCGCGGCTACGGGCAGCGCGATCCCAAGCAGGAGTACAAGAAGGAAGGCTACGAGATGTTCCTGCGCATGACCTGGAACGTTCGCTCCAGCGTCGCCGGGAACGTCGTGCGCCTCGTCCCGGCTCGCCAGGAGACCGCCGAGGAGATCGAGCAGAAGCGGCTCGCGCTCGGGAGGCGGCAGCGCGTCGTGGAGAGCCACGCGGCGGCGGGCTCGGGTGACGGCGAGAAGCCGAAACAGGAGACCGTCGTGCGCTCACAGCCGAAGATCGGGCGCAACGACCCCTGCCCCTGCGGCTCGGGGAAGAAGTACAAGAAATGCCACGGGGCGACCGAGGCCGCCGCCTAGGCGCCGCTCCGGCCCGCGGCCGTCCCCCTACGGGCCTTCCTGATCGCGCGGGACCGCATGGCGCGAGTCGGGCGGCAGGTTCAGCAGCTCCTCCGGGCACAGCTCGCAGACGAAGTCGATGACATCCCGCGCCGAGACCATCCCCTTCGGGACGCCGCGCTCGTCGACCACGGGGACGTGGCGGAAGCGGCTCACCGACATCTTGTTCACCGCGTAGGCCACGCTGTCCTTTGCCCGCAGGCTCTCCGGGTCCTTCGTCATGAACTTCTTGACGGGCTGCTTGGCGACGCCGCGCGCGGTCAGGGCGCGCTTCATGAAGTCGCGCTCCGTGAAGATCCCGATGAGCTTCTTCGGCTTCTTCCTGTCGACGATCAGCACGGCGGACACGTCCTTCTTCAGCATGAGCTCGACGGCCTTCCCGACCGTCGTGTCCGGGCCGACCGAGACGGCCTGGGACTCCCGCTTGAGCTCCCCGATGACCGTCTGCAGGAGCTGCCGGCCGACGTCGGCGTGGCGGCCGACCTCGAGCTCGCCTTCGTCGCCTTCCATCGCTTCGACCACGTTGCTAGCGGGCACATCGATCATGGGGGCTCCCTCCTCTGGCGCCGTGCGTGGGGCCTCGACATTCATTCCGCGCCCGCCCGCCTCGTGCGGCAACGCCCCGGAGGGGTAGGTCTTGCGCACTCCGGTTCCCTTTGACCTGGATCGGGTCGTCCGCAGTCACGGCTGGTACGACCTGCCGCCCTGGGACTGGGACGCCCGGCGCGGGGTGCTCGCGCGTCCCCTGCTGCTCTCGGGTGGCAGGGTGGTGCGCGCCGAGGTCGCGGCCGCCTCGGGGGGTCTCGCCCTGCGCGTCGTCGCCAACGGGCGCCCGAACGGCGCGGAGGTCGCGGAGGCCCGCTCCAAGATGCGGGCGTGCCTGTCCCTCGACGAGGACCTGGAGCCCTTCCGGGCGCTCGTCGAGGAGCTCGCTTCCCGGCCAGAGGCCCCGGCGCTCCGGCGCGCGCTGACCCGGGGAGCGGGGCGGCTGCTGCGGTCCCCCACGGTGTTCGAGGACGCGGTGAAGACGCTCTGCACGACGAACTGCTCCTGGGGGCTCACCCGCGCCATGGTGGGCAACCTCGTCGCCGCGCTGGGGCGAGCCGGCCCGGGCGGGTCCCGGACGTTCCCAAGCGCCGAGGAGATGGCCGGGCTCCCCGAGCGCTTCTACCGGGAGCGCATGCGGGCGGGTTACCGGGCGCCGTTCCTGCGCGCGCTTGCCCGCGGGGCGGCGTCTGGCGCCCTGGACATCGAGAGCTGGAGGAGCCCGTCGATCGCCACCGAAGAGCTCGCAGATCGGATCCGCTCGCTCCCGGGGTTCGGCCCCTACGCCACCGAGCACCTCCTCCGCCTCCTCGGCCGCCACCGGGGACTGGCGCTCGACTCCTTCAGCCGCCGGAAGATCGCCAGGCTGCGGGGGCGGCGCAGGCAGCCCCCGGACCGGGCGCTCGCGCGCTGGTTCGCGCCCTGGGGCGAGTGGGCCGGGCTTGCCATGTGGCTCGAGGTGACCGCGGACTGGCACGGAGACGCGCCGACCTGGCCGTGATACGGAGGGAGGATGAAATTCGCCTTCGTCCTCGTGAAGTGCGGGCTCGGTCGCCTCGAAGAGGTCGCCAACGCCGTCATGGAGATCGACGGGGTCTCCGAGGTGCACTCGATCACGGGCCCGTTCGACCTGCTCGTGAAGCTCTATGCCCCGACCTACGACGACTTCGGCGACGTGATCCCCGGGAGGCTCCAGAAGGTTCCCGGGGTACGCGAGACGGAGACCCTCCTCGCGTTCCGCGCCTTCAAGGGCGCGGGCTAGCCGGCCCTTCGCCCGCAGGATCACGAGAAGGCGTCGAGCCCCGTGGCGGCACGCCCGAGCGCCAGGGTGTGAACGTCGTGCGTACCCTCGTACGTGTACACCGACTCGAGGTTCATCATGTGGCGCATGATCGGGTGGTCGTCGACGATGCCGCTCGCGCCGAGGATCTCCCGCGCCACGCGGGCCGCGTCCCGGGCCATCCGGACGTTGGCCCGCTTCCCCAGCGAGACCTGGACGGGATCGAGGCGCCCCTCGTCGGCCAGCTCGCCGAGGCGGAAGGCGAGGAGCTGGCCCTGCACGATTCCCTGCCAGATCTCCACGAGCTTCTCCTGCACGAGCTGGAAGGAGCCGATGGGGCGGCCGAACTGCACCCGATCGATGGCGTGGCGGCGCGCTGCCTCGAAGCAGGCCACCGCCGCACCGACGGCTCCCCAGGCGATCCCGTAGCGCGCCCGTGTCAGGCAGGCGAGCGGCGCACGCAGGCCCGCGCCCTCCGTCCCGGGGAGCGCGGCGGAGGCCGGCACGTAGGCCTCGTCGAGGTGGATCTCCGCGGTGACGGAGGCCCGCAGCGAGAGCTTGCCCGTGACCTCGCGCGTGCCGAAGCCCGGCGTGTCCCGCTCCACCAGGAACCCGCGGATGGACCGCGCGTCGTCGCCGACCTTGGCCCAGACGAGGGCGACGTGAGCGGCCGTGCCGTTCGTGATCCAAGCCTTCGCGCCGGAGAGGACGAAGCCATCGCCGCGGGGCGTGGCCCGGGTTCGCATCCCGCCCGGGTCGGAGCCGAAGTCCGGCTCGGTGAGGGCGAAGCAGCCGATCGCCTCGCCCCGGGCCATCGCCGGCAGCCACCGCTCGCGCTGATCCTCGGAGCCGTACGCGAGGATCGGGTACATGCAGAGCGCTCCCTGCACCGAGGCGAAGCTGCGGAGGCCGGAGTCCCCGCGCTCGAGCTCCTGCATGCACGCGCCGTAGGCGACCTCCGAGAGCCCGGCACAGCCGTAGCCCCGGAGGTTCATCCCGAAGAGCCCCAGGGAGGCCATCTCCGGCACGAGATCGAACGGGAAGGTCCCGGCCCGGAAGTGGTCGCGGACGACGGGCAGGAAGCGTTCGTCGACGAAGCGAGCCACCGACTGGCGGGCGAGCCGCGCCTCCTCCGGCAGTCGCGAGGAGACGTCGAGGAGGTCGACGGGGGCGGGGTCTCGGCTCACGGGTTCCTCACGACTCCCTCCAGGTCTGCGCCACCGCGACGAGGAGGGCCACGGCGAGCGGCCCGGCCACGAGCCCGATCGGGCCGAAGGCGGCAAGGCCGCCCAGCAGCGCGAAGAAGACCACCCCCGCCGGGAAGTCGACCCCGCGCCGCAGGAGCAGGGGCTTCACCACGTTGTCCGCCATCCCCACCACGAGCGCGCCCCAGGCGGCGAGGAACGCCGCGGCAGCCGGGTGGCCCGTGGAGAGGCGGAGAAGGGCGAGCGGGATCCAGATCAGCGCCGTGCCGACGACCGGAATGAGCGAGGCGAAGAACGTGGCGACGCCGAAGAACAGCGCGAAGGGAACGCCGGCGAGCTGGTAGCCGGCGAATGCGAGGACCGCCTGCACGCCAGAGGTCCCGAGCGTCGAGACCACGACGGAGAGGGCGACGCGGCGCAGGAACCCGAGGAGCACGGCGGCGCGCCCTGCGGGCAGCGGCAGCGTGTCCTTCACCCACTCGACGAGCTGGCCGCCGTCCGAGAGCAGGAAGAAGAGCGCCACGAAGAACAGGAGGACGTTCGCGAGCACCGAACCCGTCGCCTGCAGGACGCCGCCCACGGTCGAGACGGCGCCGCCGCCGAGCGCCCGGGTGACGAGCCCCTCGAGCTCGGTCAAGGACTGGGGGAGGCGATCGAGCACCTCCGCGGCGCCGCCCCTGGCCCATTCCGGCAGCCGGCCGGCGAGCTCGGAGAAGCCCCTCGCGCCGAGTCCCTGGACCACCCAGCGCACCCCCTCGATGGCCTGGCGCACGATGACCGTGCCGATGGCGGCGAGGGGGCCCACGACGGCCAAGAGCATCGCGAGGGTGACGAGCAGGGCGGCGGTCGAGCGCCGCACCCGCAGGCGCGCGCCGAGCCATCCCTGGAGTGGCGCGAGCGCCGCGGCGAGCACCGCCGCGAGGAAGAGGACCGAGGCGAACGGGCGCACCACGAGCCACGCGAGCCAAAGCGCGAGGGCGGTGAGCAGCACCAGGAAGTAGCGGGATTCGACCCTTCGGTGCACGGCCCCGCTCCGCCTAGAAGTTCAAGTGGACCCGCTCGGGGGGGACGCCGGCTTCCTTGAGCGTCGCCTTGACCTCGTTCACCATGGCGCTCATCCCGCAGACGAACGCGACGCCGTCCGCCGGAGGGGCCCCGCCGAACGCGAGCGTGCGCGCGACCTCCTGCACCCTGCCGCGCACCCCTTGCCAGGCGTCGTCGGGCCCCGAAGGGCACAGCACGACGCGGACGCCGTGGCGCTCCCAGTCGAGGTGCTCGCTGCGGTAGGCGAAGTCGCCACCCCTGCGCTGGCCGTAGAACAGGGTGACGCGCCCATAGTGCTCCCGCCGGGACATGAGGTGCTGGACGAGCGCGCGGATCGGGGCGATGCCGGCACCGGCGGCGAACAGGAGCACGTCCTTGCCGACGGCCTCCGCGACCGGGAAGCCTTTGCCGAAGGGGGGCGAGAGCGAGAGCGCGGAGCCGGGCAGGGCCGTAACCACGATCTCGTCGGCGATGCGTCCGCCGCGCTTCACGAGCAGGTCCGCCCGGCCGTTGCGGGACGGGGCGCTCGCGAGCGCGAAGTACGCCTCGCCGGACGGCATCCGGATCTTCACGACTTGGCCCGCAGCGGTGTGGCTCGCCGCCAGCGGCCCGAGGGCGACCCGGATGGCCCGCAGCGAGGGGGTCTCGTCCCAGGCGTCGAGGACCGAGACTCGCTCGTAGGGCGTGGACGGAGAGGCCATCGGGCGAGAAGCTACCACCAACGGCGGTCCCATCCCACGGCGCCGTCCGGGGGCCAGTCCCGGACGCGAACGCAGCCCTGTCGCAAGGCCTTCAGGGGGTACCGGGTGCCTCGCCAGGTGACGGAGCCGCGGGCCGTCGCGAGCGCTGCGCTCGCGAGCACGGCAGAGGCAAGCGCCGGGGCGGCCAGGGGGAGGAGGAGCGCCTCGACCCCACTTCCGCCGACCACGCGCCGGGAAGCTCCCCCCACCACGCCCGTGGAGAGGGCGACGGCGCACAGAGCGATGGCCCGGCTCGCACCACTCCCGAGGAGCAGCACCGCCCAGGGCCCCGCGCCGAGGAGGCACAGGGCGAAGGCCGCGGCGAGCGCGACCGGCCACCGGTACTCGGCAGCTGCGAACGCGTTCTTGAGGAGCCCGCGCCAGGAGGCGACGAAGCCGGCGTTCCACCGGACCGACACGAGGCGGCCGGCGCGGACGGCCCCCTGACGCACGCCGCTGCGCCGCAGCACCATGCCGAGCTTCACGTCGTCGACGGCCTCGAGCGGAAGCCTCCCGTGTCCCCCCACGGTCCGGTAGGCGTCGCGGAGCACGAGGTTGAAGGCGCCGATCCCCACGAAGCCGGCCGTTTTGGGGCGGCGGAGCTCCCAGGTGCGAAACGCCATGTTCGCGAAGGAGGCGAAGGTGGTGACAAATGCGCGCTCGAGGAGCCTCGGGGCGACGAGGTGCGGGAGGGCCGCGAGGTGGCCCAGGTCCCGGGCCTCCGCGTAGGCGACGGCCCGTCGCAGCGCCGTGGGCGCGAAGACCACGTCGCCATCGGTGAAGAGGATCCACCGGCCCGCCGCCTCCTCGGCCCCGCGCGCGCAAGCGTGGTTCTTGCCCAGCCAGCCGTGGGGGAGCGCCCGCACGTGCACGACGCGGAGGTTGGGAAACTCGCCGGACAGGCGGTCGAGGATCTCCCCTGTTCCGTCGCGCGAGCGGTCGTCGACGGCGATCACCTCGAGCGCGGGGTAGTCCTGGCTGACGAGCGACCGGATTGCGCGGTCGATGCCGCCGGCCTCGTCCCGCGCGGCGACGACGGCGGCGAGGGGCGGCCAGGCGCCTCGCGGGGGGACGGGGACGGTCTCGCCGAGGTCCTCGAGCCGGCGGTCGGCGAGCAGGCCAAGCCAGGCGGCCCGCGCCCACCAGAGGGCGCAGGGGAGGGCGATCGCCCAGCCGGCGGCTCCCCAGTGCCCCCCGCTCAACGCGCGGCTCCTCGCGAACGGCGCGAGCGCTGCTCCTCGGCCCGCGCGCGAAGCGCGGCGAGGTCGTCGAGCGGCACCGCCATGCCGTCCCGCGCGGCGACCACCGGGACGCCGAGGCGCTCCGTCATCTCGCGGGCGCGGTCCTCCGGGCCCGCCTGGAGCACCTGCATGCCGAGGTGGGTGAGGATCGCCGCGCGCGGGCGGATGGCGGCGACCAGGCGCTCGGCATCGTCCCAGCCGAGGTGCAAGAGGTGCCGGTCGCCGCCCCGTAGGCGCGTGGCGTTCACGACGAGAAGGTCCACCCGCGCGTAGGCGTCGGCGAGGGCGTCCATCCAGAAGGTATCGGTCACGTGGGCGACCGAGAGGCCGGGAGCGCGAAGCCGGTAGCCGTAGGTTTCCGTTCCGTGGTCGTGGGCGAGCGGTGCCGAGAGCGTGAGCCCCGGGGCGAGCGCCACCTCGCAGCCCTCCTCGAGGACGGAGAGGCGCGCCGGAAATGCCTGGGCGTACCGGAAGACGACCGGCTCGACCTCCAAGGCGTCGCGGGGCGCGAGGAGCGTGCCGCGCCGGGAGCGACCCCCTTCGGTCATCGCCTCCACGACCACCGTGGCGTCGCCACAGTGGTCGAGGTGACGGTGCGACACGAGCACCGCGTCCACCCGGCGGGGATCGACGCGCGGTCGCGCGGCGAGGGCGCGCACGAGGGCCCCCGGCCCGGGGTCCACCCACAGCGTGAAGCCGCGGAGCGTCCACACGAGCCCCCCGGAGTGGCGCGTCTGCGTGGATACCGCAAAGCGGGCCCCCGCCGTACCGAGGAACTTCAGGCTGTCGCGAGCGGTCTCGGGCACGGAACCGCCCCGGGCGACGGTGTTCAGAACCGCACGAGGGTCTCGACCTTCCCTGCGCCGAGCTTGCGCGCCCCGTGCAGGAAGGACAGCTCCACCACGAACGCGTAGCCGGCGACGTCGCCGCCCTGGCGCGAGACGAGCCGGCCCACCGCCCCGGCGGTCCCGCCGGTTGCGAGCAGGTCGTCGACGATGAGCACGCGCTCGCCGGGGCCGACGGCGTCGATGTGGAGTTCGAGCCCGTCCATCCCGTACTCGAGGTCGTACATCTCCTTGATGGTCTGGAAGGGCAGCTTTCCCGGCTTTCGAGCGATCGCCAGGCCCGATCCCAGCGCGTACGCGACCGGGGCCGCGAAGATGAAGCCGCGGGACTCGATACCCACCACCTTGCGGATGCGCTCCGACGCCCAGCGGTTCGCGATCGTATCGACGACCTTGCGGTAGAGCGCCGCGTCGGCGAGCACGGGGGTGATGTCCTTGAAGACGATGCCCTTCTTGGGAAAGTCGGGAATGTCGCGGATCGTCGTCCGCAGCGCTTCGGCGATGGAGTCCATGGGGTTGCGCCGGCTCGCGGCCGGCCTCCTCGGCGGTCGGTCGGGGCGGAGTCTATCAGGGGAGGTACTGCAGCGGGTCGCGAGGCTTCGTGCCCTCGCGCACCTCGAAGTGCAGGTGGGGCCCGGTGGTCCGGCCGGACTGGCCGACCCGCGCGATGGGCGTGCCGGCCTCCACGCGGTCGCCCTCCTTCACGAGCACGGCGCTGTTGTGGGCGTAGACGGTGACGAGCGGGGGGGCGTGCCGGAGGATCACGATGACGCCGTAGCCGGACTGCCTGCCCGTGTAGACGACCTCGCCGGGGGCGGCGGCGAGGACCGGCGTTCCTTCCGGGGCCGCGATGTCGACCCCGTCGTGCCGCTGGCCCTGCTTCACGCCGAAGCCCTGCCGCAGCACGCCGACGCCCTTCTGGAGAGGCCAGTGCATCTTGCCGTTCGCGCCGAGCGCAGGCCCCACCGCGGGTCGCGAAGGCGAGGCGGGAGGTGCCGGCTCGACGGCGCCGGGCGGTAGCGTCGGGACCTCGAGCGCGCGCGGGGCGCCGGGGATGAAGAGCTCCATGCCGGTGTGGAGCGTACGGGGATCGGACAGGCCGTTCACCTCCATGAGCTCCCGGGGCTCGAGCCCGTAGGTCTTCGCGATGCGGTACACGGTCTCGCCCTTCTGGACGACGTGCGTCGAGCCGACGAGGTCCGGCTCGACGTGGGGGGCCTCCCCGTCGGCCGGGCTGGTGGGGGGGGCGACGGGCGGGGGCGTCGGGGGACGGGGCCTCTCCGCCGCGCACGCTGCCAAGGCGAGCGCCGCACCGGCCAGGCCGGCGCGGAAACTCACAGCGCGGGCTCCTTCCGGTACCCGGGGAGCGTCCAGTTGCGGAGGTCCTGGAGCATGGCTCCGTGGGTGAGATCGAGGTGGAGCGGGGTGATCGAGGCAAACCCGTCGTGAAAGACGGTGTTGCAGTCCGAGTGAGGGATGTCCCGGTAACTCGCCTCCGCGCCGATCCAGAAGTACTTGCGGCCGCGAGGGTCGAGCTTCTCCACCACCTCGTTGCCGTAGGTGCGGTGACCGAGAGGGGCAAAGCGGTACCCCCGCACCGGACCGGGCGGGACGTTCACGTTGAAGAGCGCCGGCGCGGGGGGCGGCGCGGTCGCGATGCGGCGGGCGAACTCGGCCGCAAAGGCGGCGGCGTGTCCGAACTCGTGCGGCGGTGGCGACGCGAGCGACACCGCGACGGCGTTCACCCCGAGGAGTGCCCCCTCCATCGCGGCGGCCACCGTGCCCGAGTAGAGGACGTCGTTCCCGAGGTTCGGGCCGTGGTTGATGCCGGAGAGCACGACGTCGGGGCGCTGCCCTTTGAGCACGAAGTTCATGCCCATGTACACGGCGTCGGTCGGCGTCCCATCCACGCTGAAGCGCCGCGGCCCCACCTCGTGGAGTCGCAGCGGACGGTGGAGGGAGATGGCGTGGCTGGAGGCGGACTGCTCCCGGTCCGGAGCCACGATCCACACCTCGTCTCCGGCGAAGGCCGATGCGAGCGCCGCGAGGCCCGCGGAGTGGATTCCGTCGTCGTTGGAGAGCAGGACGCGCAAGGCGACCCAAGATAGCAGCGGGGCGACGGACCCGCCAGGAACGGCGGGCGCTAGCTAGCGCAGGCCGCCGACGAGCACGGCGAGGCTCACCAGGGACGCCGAGAGGACGGCCCAGCCCACGCGTCGCAGCTGCCGCGGGGGAACTCGGAGGAGCACGATTCCCAGGGCGGCGAGCGCGACCGGTGCGACCGCTGCCGGGACCGCCCAGGGCAGGGACGTGCGCGCCGCGGCCGAGGACGCGAAGGCGAGGATGGCTGCGATGGCCGTCGCCGGGCCCCAGGCCACGCCGCTCGAGGGATTGCGGCGCGCGAGGACCGCCTGTACGGCGAGCGTGGCCGATGCGAACGCGAGGATCCAGGCGATCCAGGCGGCGGCGGCGACCCCGAGCGGTGCGCCGGCGGCCAGCGCGACCGGGTATCCGGTGGAGGAGAGCGCCGTCGCGACCACCATCTCGCCGACGGCGGTGCGCTCCGCGTCCCGCCAGACGAGCACGGCCACGACGCCTGCGAGGAGCGGGCAGACGAGGGCCGCCCACCGGGCGGCGGCCGGAGCGAGCGCGAACCCGGCCGTCCCGAAGGCCGCCGCAAGGGCGAGCAACGATGCCGCCCACCGGCGGGCGCGGGCGGCGTCGCCCTCCCTCGACCGGACGCCCCGGTGCCCTGCCGCGACCAGCAATGGCTCGTACGCCAGGAATCCGCTGAACGCGGCGAGAGAGAGGAGGGTGGCCGCCGGACCGGGGCGTCCGAGCGCGAGGCCCGCGATCAGCGGGAGGACGATCTGGCCGTAGGCTCCGTGCTCATGGGGCAGGAGGGATCTCTTCCCGAGGGGCGGCACGCGGGGCGTATGTAGCCGAGCGGCGGCGCACCCGCACGGGGTGGAGCCGAGGCGGCCCCAGGGGGCCTATCATCGCCACGTGCCCTGGCGTCTTGCGTCGCTCGCGATACTCGTCTTCGCCGGGGCGGGAGCGGCGGCCATGAGCGCGACCCTCACCTCGCCCGCGTTTCCCCACGGCGGCGAGATCCCGAAGCAGTACACGTGCCAGGGACGCGACGCGTCACCCGCGCTCGCGTGGACGGGTGTGCCGGTCGATGCGAAGAGCCTCGCGCTGGTCGTCGACGATCCGGACGCGCCGGACCCGGCGGCGCCCAGGATGACCTGGGTGCACTGGGTGCTCTACGACATCCCGCCCTCCGCGACCGGCCTGCCGGAGGCCGTCGCTGCGCAGGCGCTGCCACGGGGCACGCGGGAAGGCCTGAACGACTGGAAGCGGAAGGGCTACGGGGGGCCGTGTCCGCCGATCGGCCGCCACCGCTACTTCTTCAAGCTCTACGCCCTCGACGTCGCGCTCGGCGACCTCGGCGCCCCGACGAAGGCCGAGCTCGAGGGCCGGATGGAGGGACACGTCCTCGCGCGCGCGCAGCTCGTCGGCACCTACGAGAAGAGGTAGTCGCCTAGGCCTCTGCGGCAGCGAGCCCGACGAGGGGCCGCACGCCCTCGGTCCTCATCCAGTCGCGCGTCGTCACGAGGATCGAGTCCTCGTGCGTCCCGGCGCGCATGACGAGGAACGGTTCGCGGGCAAGCGCCTCGTCCACGTAGATCGGGATCCCGAACAGCGCGAGCGGGGGCTCCGCGCCCTCCTCGCAGGGCCAGAAGCGCTTTGCGAAGGTGGCCTCGGGCGCGAGCACGGCCTCGGACGAGGCCGTGGCGCGAGCGAGCGACTGCAGGTCGACCTGCCTGTGGGCAGGAACGACGGCGATCGCGAGCCAGCCGTCGAGGCTCACGACGACCGGCTTCGCCACCCGGTGGCCGGAGACGTGCTCCGCGGCGGCGAGCCTCTGGGCGGGGACGGTTCGGGCGTGGACGTGGTGCGCGAACGCGAGGTGGTGGTCCGCCAGGTACTTCTCGATAGGGGCTGGGATCATGAGAGTCCTCCTCCGGCTTGCACCGCAAAGATGGTCATCGGTGGGCGAGGGTAGTAGCCCCTCGTGGGGTGCCCCCTCGGGAGCGACCGGCCCGGGCCGGGTCAATTGCCCCCTCCCGCTCTTGAACGTAGACTTAGTTAAAAGGCGGTCACGGGACCGCCCGTGCAGATCCGCGAAGAGAGGAAGGCGCGAAGGCGCCGGAGCAACCGTGGCGACGCGATCCGAGGGGGGCAGCCTCGTCATCCGGCTGGATGGCGTGTTCGACAAGGAGTCTGCGCAGAAGATCGGGGAGGAGCTCGCAGCGCTTCCCGAGGGCTCCGAGGTCTACGTCGACCTCTCCCACGTGCGGCAGTTCCACGACCACGCCGTGGCCGTGCTCGGCGACTTCCTCGCCGCGGCCCACGGCCGCGTCTCCGTGCGCGGTCTGCGGCAGCACCAGTACCGCATGCTGCGTTACCTCGGCGTGCCGTCTTCGGCGCTCAGCCCCGTGGCCCCGGCCGCGGCCGCAGAGGACCGCACCTAGCTCCATCCCGCGCCGCAAGCGCTCCACCCGTTCAAGGCGGGGAGCAGGGGGCGTCGCTCACGCAGGTTCCCGCCGGGCAGGAGAGCGTCACGCACTCGGCGTCCGACGAGCAGGAGTCGCCCTTCCTCTTCCAGGCGGTGCAGCGGCCCGTCGAGTCGCAGTAGCCAGCCACGCAGGCCTGGCCCGCGGTGCACGCACTCCCCACCGTCGGCAGGGAGGCGCACCGGTCGTCGGTGCCGCACGTGAACCCGGGACCGCAGAGCGTCGACGGGTCCGCCGAGCAGTTGCCGCCGGCGCCGACGAGCGACATGCACGCGGGGCCCGAGCCCGTGCAGGCGTATCCCGGAGCGCACTGGTCGAGCGTCGGATCGCAGGACCCCGATGTGAGGCGCGCCGCGCACAAGGAGCTGCCACTCCCCGAGCAATACAGCCCGATCTGGCAGGGCAGGGGGTCGCAGGCAGTCCCCGCGGAAGCGCGTGCCACGCAGGTGTTCGTGTTGGCGTCGCACCACAGCGACGGGTCGCACAGCGTGGCCGAGCAGTCCCCGCCGACGGTGGCGTAGGCCACGCAGCTCCCGGGGCAGTTGTCGACCGAGGTGTCGCAGAAGGAGCCGGCCTGGCAGTCCGTACTCTGGTAGCAGGTGCCGCCGACCGGTACGTTCCCGTGCAGTGCCGCGAGGCACGGCGCGGGCGTGGTCGCTTCCGGGTCGAAGCTGTCACAGTTGGTCGCGGCCACCAAGCAGGCCTGGGCGCTCTTCGGGTCGAAGGTGAGACGCCCCGCGTCCGCCGCCTTCTGGAGGTCGGTGCAGTCGATTCCCTGGAACTCCAGGTTCAGCGCCGCCACGTAGGCCTGGTTCGCGTGCAGACAGGTCACCGCGGCCTTCACCAGGGCGGCGTTGACGCTCGCGCAGAAGGAGGACAGCGTCGAGCCGCCACCGCTTCCGCTTCCGCACGCGCACGCCAGGGCCGAGAGACCCACGATCGTCGTTCTGCGCATGGCGCACTCCTTCGAGGAACCGCCCGGGATCCGCGGAGGCGGGCCGGAATCACCGCAATTACGGTCCGACTGCACTCTCTGGCAACGCCCGCTTGGGGTGTAGCCGCCCGCACCCGGCCGTGGGGCAGACCGCGCCGTGGACTGGGGGCTGGGCGAGGTCTCCGGGCGTTGCGGCCCCGCCCCGCCGGCCGCCGCGGCGTCCGGGGCCACGACGGATGGCCGAGGCCCGACTGCGTGCGATCCTGGAGCGACCGGGGGTGCGGTTGCGTGGGAAGGACCCTCCCCGTATGGATCCGTCGCTTGCAGGGCCTCGAGGTCGAAGTCTGCACCGCCATCGGAAACGTGCCGGCCCGCGAGTGGGACCGGCTCTGGTCCCACGAGCCGGCCCGGGCGTCGCCATTCCTCTCGCACGCCTGGCTCAACGCGCTCGAGCAGTCGGGGGCGGTGTCGCCGGAGCAGGGCTGGACGCCCCGCCACGTTCTCCTCCAGCGCGGGGGCCGCCTCGTCGCCGCGGCGCCGGCCTATCTGAAGGAGGACTCGGACGGAGACTTTGGGCGGGACTGGCACTGGGCCGACGCCGCCCAGCGCGCGGGCATCCCGTACTACCCGAAGCTCGTGCTCGGCGTCCCCTTCACCCCTGCCACCGGCAGACGGCTCCTCGCGGCGGAAGGCGAGGACCGGCGCGCCCTCGCGCGGGCGCTCGTCCGTGCGGCGCGGGAGGTGTGCGCGGAAGAGGGGGGGCACTCCGTACACGTGCTCTTCACCTGGAGGGACGAGGTGGAGGACCTGGGGGCGGCGGGCCTCGCGGTGCGCCTCGACTTCCAGTACCACTGGGTGAACGCCGGTTACCGGGACTTCGAGCAGTTCCTCGCGCGCTTCGGGGCCAAGCGACGCAACGCCATCCGCCGCGAGCGCGGTGCCCCGGCGCGCCAGGGCATCGCCATCCGCAGCGTCCGCGGCGACGAGCTCGCCCGCACGCCGTCGGCCTGGGCCCGCGACGTCGCGCGGCTCCACGAGGCCTCCGTCTCGAAGATGGCCTGGGGGCGCAGGTTCCTCGACCGCGCCTTCTACGAACGGGTGCTGCGGACGATGCCCGAGCGTCTCGAGGTGGTGGAGGCGCGCAGGGAGGGACGGCTCGTCGCCATGGCCTTCAACGTTGTCGGGGAGGACAGGCTCTACGGCCGCTACTGGGGTGCCGCGGAGGAGCACCCCTTCCTCCACTTCAACGTCGCGCTCTACCACTCCGTCGAGGAGTGCATCCGGCGCGGGATCGCGGTCTTCGAGGGCGGGGCGGGCGGCGAGCACAAGCTGGCCCGGGGCTTCGAGCCCGCGGAGACATGGAGCGCCCACGCGTTCGTCGACCCGAGGCTCGACGGAGCCGTCCGGCGCCATCTGGAGGAGGAGCGCAGCCGGTCCGCGGCCGCCGTAGCGCGGTGGCGCGAGGAGGAGGCGGTGCTCAAGGGCCCGCCCGCCGGCCGAAGCGGAGCGTGAGCACCCGCGCCCAGACGGCCCCTCCGTGAGCCTCGGCGAGGCCCCGGGCACGGGCGAGCAGGCCCGCGACGGCATCGGGTCCGAGCGCCGGCCCGACGAGCGACAGGGAACGCAGGACCGCATCGAGGCGGGGAGGGGAGAGCGCCTCCTCGTGCAGGAACGTCTGCTCCTCGACGCGGACGACGGCCGCGGCGTGGAGGAACTGGGCGGGCCTTCCGGGAGCACGGGGGCGCGCCCTGTGGTTCGCCTCGGCGAGGAGCGCCGAGATCGCGCGGGAAAAGCCGCCGTCGGAGAGCCGGGCGGTCACGACGGCGACGAGCCCCCCGGGCGCGACCACGCGGGCCGCCTCCCGGCCGGCCCGGTCCGGGTCGATCCACTGGAGGGCATCCGCGAGGATCGCCGCGCCGGCACTGGCGTCGGGGAGCCCGGTCTCCTCGGCGGTGGCGTGGACCGCCTCGACGCGGCCGTCCCCGCCCCCGGAGCGGAGGAGCTCGAGCATGCGCCGGGCAGGCTCGACCGCCCGGACCTCGAGGCCCCGGGCGGCGAGCGGGAGGGCAAGGTGCCCGATCCCCGCGCCCAGGTCCACGACGACCGCTCCGCGGCCGCCCGCGAGTTCGGCGAGGCGGCCCACGAGCGCCGGGGGGTACCCGGGCCGCGATCGGTAGTCCTGGGCCAGGCGGTTGAACACCCAGCGGTCGTCGTCGTCGGGCCGGGCGCCGCGTCTCCCCACCTGGCGAGCCTACCAGGGGGCGGGCGCGGGCGCCCGGCGCACGGAATCCCCTGGGGCGCGGGCGGCGCAGGGACGCTAGACTGCGCACCCGTGGAGGAGCCAGTCGTCAGGTGGCGCGGCGTGAGCAAGCGCTTCGGCGGCGTCGCGGCGCTGGACGGCGTCGATCTCGACGTGCCGCCCGGGGAGATCTTCGCCCTCCTCGGGCCGAACGGCGCCGGGAAGACGACGCTCATCGGCATCGTGGCCGGGCTCGTGCGCGCCAGCGCCGGAACCACCACGGTGCTCGGCCGCGACGTCGTCGCCGACTATCGCTTCACGCGGCGGGCCATCGGGCTCGTGCCGCAGGAGATCAACTTCGACCCCTTCTTCACCGTGGAGGAGACGCTTCGCATCCAGGCCGGGTATTTCGGCGTGCGTCTCTCGACGGCGCGGCTCGAGGAGATCCTCCGCGCCCTCGACCTCGTATCGAAGCGCCACGCCAACACACGCTCCCTGTCCGGTGGCATGAAGCGCCGCCTCCTCATCGGAAAGGCGCTCGTGCACGAGCCCAAGGTGCTGTTCCTCGACGAGCCCACGGCTGGCGTCGACGTCCAGCTCCGGCAGGCACTCTGGGCGTACGTGCGCACCCTGCGGGCGCGCGGGACGACGATCGTGCTCACGACCCACTACCTCGACGAGGCGGAGGAGCTCGCCGACCGGGTGGCCGTCATCGACGGCGGCCGGATCCTCGTCGTGGAGGAGAAGGACCGCCTCCTCGAGCGCCACGCCGGCAAGACGCTCCGGGTGATTCTCTCGAGCGCCGTGTCGTCGCTGCCGCCGAGCCTGTCCCGGCTTGGCGCCAGGCTCGAGGACGGGGGGCTCTCGGTGGCGGTCGCCGCACCGCCGGGGGGGCATTTCGGGCCGGCCCTCGAGGCGCTCGCCGCAGCCGGTCTCCCCGTCCGCGACGTGGAGACCCGCCGCATGCGGCTCGAGGACGTGTTCGTGAGCCTTCTGCGCCGGGGCGAGCCGGGGGACGCCCCGTGATCGGCCTCGGCCCCCGCACGCTGTTCCTGAAGGAGGTGCGGCGCTTCCTGCGCGTCCCGGGGCAGACCGTCCTCTCCCCGCTCGTCACCACGACCCTCTACTTCCTGGTCTTCGGATGGTCGCTCGGCAGCAGGCTCCGCGAGGTCGACGGGGTCCCCTACGTGCGGTTCATCGTCCCCGGGCTCGTCATGCTCGGCGCCGTCACGAACGCCTTCCTCAACACGTCCTCCTCCATCATGGTGATGAAGCTCCAGGGCACCATGGTGGATTTGCTCGTCTCTCCGCTCTCCTATGGCCAGATCGTCGGGGCGTTCGTGGGGGCGGCTGCGGTGCGCGGGATGATGGTGGGATCCGTCGTCTGGCTCGTCGCTTCGGCCTTCACGGGCGTCCATGTCGCGCACCCCTTCTTTGCGACCTTCGCGCTCGCGCTCGTCGTCGTAGCGTTCGGCGCCATGGGCTTCCTGACCGGCGTCTGGGCGCGGACCTTCGAGCAGGTGAACTTCTTCCCGACGTTCGTCATCACCCCGCTCACGTTCCTCGGCGGCGTCTTCTACTCCGCCGAGATGCTGCCGGGCGCGCTCCGGTCCCTCACCCTCGCGAACCCCGTCTACTACATGGTGGACGCGCTGCGATGGGGAATGCTCGGCCGCTCAGGTGCCGGGCCCTGGCCCGGGCTCCTCACGCTCGTGGGGCTCTGCGCCGCCTCGCTCGCGGCCTCGCTTGCCGTGCTCGCGAGCGGCTGGCGCCTGCGCGGATAGGCACCCAGATCGGGATGGACTTTACCCCCTCGTGGGTTATCCTACGGCCGCTTTTCGAGCCGAACATCCTTTGGAGGAAGAAAAAAATGCGAATTGCCCTTGTAGTGTCACTCGCGCTGGCCCTGACGGCCTGCAAGAAGTCGGAGCCGCCGACGATGGCGGCGCAGGCTCCGGCCCCGGGGACCGCGCCCGGCGGCGCCAACGCCGTCAAGGGCAAGGTCGTCGAGCGCATCGACGCGGCGCCTTACAGCTACCTCCGGCTCAGCACGCCCTCGGGCGAGATCTGGGCAGCCGTGCCGCAGACGACCGTCGCGAACGGCACGGACGTGACGCTCGAGAACCCCATGGCGATGGACGGGTTCGAGAGCAAGACCCTGAACCGCAAGTTCGACAAGATCCTGTTCGCGACGCTCGCCGGCGCCGCCCCGGCCGCCGCACCCGGGATGCCGCCCGCGGGCGGCGCCCCGGTGGGGGCGCCCCCCGCCGGTGCTCCGGCCGGGATGCCCCCGGGAGGCATGCCGCCCGGCATGGCCGCCCAGCACGCCGCTGCTGCCGCTGGTCCGGCCGACGTGGGTGAGGTCAAGGTCGCGAAGGCCACTGGCCCGAACGCCAAGACCATCGCCGAGGTCTACGGGCAGAAGGGCCAGCTCAAGGAGAAGGTGGTCGCGGTCCGGGGCAAGGTCGTGAAGTACAACTCCGGGATCATGGGGAAGAACTGGATCCACCTCCGCGACGGCACGGGCGCCCAGGGCAAGGGCGACAACGACATCACCGTCACGACCGGCGACGTCGCCGCCGTCGGCGACGTCATCATCGTCACGGGCACTGTGCGGCTCGACAAGGACTTCGGCGCCGGCTACGCCTACCCCGTCATCATCGAGGAAGCGACCATCGCGAAGAAGTAGCATCCACCTCCGCCTGTGGTTCCGAGGGCGGGCCCGCGCGAACAGCGGGTCCGCCCTCTCGCGTCGGCTCGCCGAGGAGAAGTAGCCTGGCCCTTCCGGCGACCCTCCACGACTTCCAGGTCGAGCTCTCGAACGTCGACGCCGGCGTGAACGAGCGCGTGGCGATCCGCGCTGCCCGCCACCCGTCGGAGTCGCTCGAGCGCCTCTGGCTGCGCGTCCTCGCCCAGTGCTGGCTGTGGCGCCCGGGGATCGAGCAGGGCCCGGGCTTGTCCGACCCGGACCAGCCGGATGTCCTCGCCCGCGACCTCACCGGCCGGATTACGCTCTGGGCGCGCGTGGGTCGGCCCGACCCGGCCAGGCTCCAGCAGGAGGCGGACCGGAACCCCGGTGCGTTGGTCGCGGCGCTATTCGACTCACCCCGGCGGATGGAGGCCTTCGCGGCCGAGGCGCGCGAGGCCAGGCTCCCGCGCCTCGGCGGGCTGTCTCTTGCCGCGGTCGAGCCCAGCCTGCTCTCGGGGCTTTCCCGGGCGGAGGAGCGCCGGGTGCGCCTGTCCGTCACCATCGTCGGCGACCACCTGTACGTCGAGCGGGGCACGGAGGTGCTCGACGGGCCCCTCCACCGCGCCACGCTCGGCTAAGCGGCCGCCGTTCCCCAGATCCGGTTGCGCCGACCGGGGATTCCCGCTATCAGGACTATCGTAGTCCAGATAAGTCCCGGTCCTACCCAGCCGGGGCGCAACAGGGTGGCCTGTCCAACATGATCCGGATGACCAAACTTGCCGACTACGGGATCGTCCTCCTCACGCACATGGCGATGGGGAGCGAGGGGTCCTTGCACACCGCGCAAGGCCTTTCGAGCCGTTCGCACGTCCCGCTGCCGACGGCGAGCAAGCTCCTCAAGTCGCTCGCCCGAGCCGGGCTGGTCGTGTCCCACCGCGGGCGGAACGGTGGCTACGGCCTCGCCCGAGAGGCCGACCGCATCTCGGTCGCCGAGATCATCGCCGCGATCGAGGGCCCCATCGGGATCACCGAGTGCGGAACGGGAGCGGTCGGAAACTGCTACCTCGAGGAAGTGTGCGCCGCGAAGGGGCGCTGGGGCCCAATCAGCCGCGC
Organism: Anaeromyxobacteraceae bacterium; assembly: GCA_035543235.1. Lineage (GTDB taxonomy): Bacteria > Myxococcota > Myxococcia > Myxococcales > Anaeromyxobacteraceae > DATJZG01. The sequence goes on from DATKJV010000030.1 coordinate 81,319, forward strand.
CATCGAGCGCGCGCTCCAGGACGTCCCGCTCTCTGCCATGCGGCCCGAGCCGGCGGCAGGGCTCGTGCACCTCGCCGTCCCCGGAGGGGTCACGCCGTGAGCGACGCCATCCGCGAACTCGCAGATCAGAAGTACAAGTACGGCTTCGTCACCGAGATCGACGAGGACCGAATCCCGGCGGGCCTCACCGAGGACATCGTCCGCCTCATCTCGCGCAAGAAGGGCGAGCCGCAGTTCCTCCTCGATTTCCGGCTCAAGGCGTTCCGCCACTGGCTCACCATCGAGGAGCCGCGCTGGGCGAATGTCCGGCACGGCCCCATCGACTACCAGGACATCGTCTACTACGCCGCCCCCAAGCCGAAGAAGAAGCTCGCCTCGATGGACGAGGTGGACCCGGAGCTCCGCGAGGCCTTCCGGAAGCTCGGCATCCCCCTCGAGGAGCAGGCCCGCCTCGCCAACGTGGCCGTCGACGCGGTGTTCGACTCGGTGTCGGTGGCGACCACGTTCAAGAAGAAGCTCGCCGACCTGGGCGTCATCTTCTGTTCCTTCTCGGAGGCGGTGCACGAGCACCCCGACCTCGTGGAGCGCTACCTCGGGTCGGTCGTGCCTCACACGGACAACTACTTCGCAACGCTCAACTCCGCGGTCTTTTCGGACGGGTCGTTCGCCTACGTGCCGAAGGGCGTCCGCTGCCCGATGGAGCTCTCCACCTACTTCCGCATCAACGCCGCGGACACCGGTCAGTTCGAGCGGACCCTGCTCGTCGCAGACGAGGGCGCCTACGTCTCGTACCTCGAGGGCTGTACCGCACCGGTGCGGGACAAGAACCAGCTCCACGCGGCCGTCGTCGAGCTCGTGGCCCTCGACGGCGCGGAGATCAAATACTCCACGGTGCAGAACTGGTACCCGGGGGACGCCGAGGGACGCGGGGGCATCTACAACTTCGTCACCAAGCGCGGCAAGGCGATGCGCCGGTCCAAGATCTCCTGGACCCAGGTGGAGACGGGGTCGGCCATCACCTGGAAGTACCCGAGCTGCATCCTGCAGGGCGACGACTCGGTCGGGGAGTTCTATTCGGTCGCGCTCACGAACCACCGCCAGCAGGCCGACACCGGCACCAAGATGATCCACATCGGGAAGAACACCCGGTCGACGATCATCTCCAAGGGAATCTCCGCCGGGCGCGGGCAGAACACCTACCGGGGCCAGGTGAAGGTCGTGAAGGGCGCCGAGAACGCGCGCAACTACTCCCAGTGCGACTCGCTCCTCATCGGCGACAAGTGCGGCGCCCATACGTTCCCGTACATCGAGGTGAGGAATCCCACCGCGAAGGTGGAGCACGAGGCGACGACCTCCAAGATCAGCGAGGACCAGCTCTTCTATTGCCGGCAGCGCGGCATCAAGGAGGAGGACGCCGTCTCGATGATCGTGAACGGGTTTGCGCGGCAAGTGCTGAAGGAGCTGCCGATGGAGTTCGCGGTGGAAGCGCAGAAGTTGCTCGGGATGAGCCTGGAGGGGAGCGTCGGATGAGCCCGAAGGAACCGGAGAGCCAGCCGATCCTGCGCGTGGAGGGGCTCCGCGCCCGCATCGGCGAGCGCGAGATCCTGAGGGGACTCACCCTCTCGGTGAACCCTGGCGAGGTCCACGCCATCATGGGGCCGAACGGGTCGGGCAAGAGCACCTTCGCGGGGGTGCTCGCGGGGCGCGAGACGGCCGAGGTCACCGGGGGCAGCGCCGCTCTCGACGGGCGCGACCTGCTCGCCATGGCCCCCGAGGAGCGGGCGAACGCGGGCCTCTTCCTCGGGTTCCAGTACCCGGTCGAGATCCCGGGCGTGGGAAACCTCTACTTCCTGCGCGCCGCGCTGAACGCCCAGCGGAAGTCGCGCGGCGAGGAGGAGCTCGACGCCGTCGACTTCCTCGACCTCGCCCGAGAGAAGATGAGGCTCGTCGAGATGGACCCGGCGTTCATGAACCGGGGCCTGAACGAGGGGTTCTCGGGCGGCGAGAAGAAGCGAAACGAGGTCCTGCAGATGGCGGTGCTGGAGCCGCGGCTCGCCATCCTGGACGAGATCGACAGCGGTCTCGACATCGATGCCCTCCGCGTCGTGGCGAAGGGCGTCGAGGCGCTGCGCCATCCGAAGCGATCCACCATCCTCGTCACGCACTACCAGCGCCTGCTCGAACACGTCGTGCCGGACGTCGTGCACGTCATGGCAGCCGGTCGCATCGTCCTCTCGGGCGGTCGCGAGCTGGCCCTCGAGCTCGAGAAGAAGGGCTATGCGTGGATCGACGAGGAGGCCAAGCGCGGCGCGTTTGCCGAGGCGGCGCAGGTGAGTCCGTGACCCCGACCGAGGCGAGCCTGCTCGCGGAGGCGCTCCCCGCCCCCGAGCTCCCCGGCTTCGCCGCCCATCTGCGGCGGACCGGGCGCGAGGCCTACGGAGCCGCCGGCCTCCCGAGGACGGACCTCGAGGAGTGGCGGTTCACGTCGCTCGCGCCGCTCGCGTCGCAGGTCTTCGCCCCCGGCGAGCCACACGCCCGCGTCGACCTCTCAGCGCTGGACCGGCAGCTCGGCCCGGCCGCTGGCCCGCGTCTCGTTTTCGTCAACGGGCGGCTGCGGGCCGACCTGTCGCGCGAGGCCGCGCTCCCCGGCGGAGCATCGGCCGGGAGCCTGGCGCGGGCGTTGGCCGAGCGCCCCGCCCTGGTGGAGCCCCACCTCGGTCGCCTCGCGAAGGTGGAGGGGCGGGCGCTCGCCGCGCTCAACGCGGCCCTGCTCGCGGACGGGGCCTTCGTCCACCTTCCGGCGGGGTCCGCGGTGGCCCAGCCGATCGAGATCGTCTTCGTCGCCGTCGCCGGCCTGGAACCGTCCGCGAGCCACCCCCGGGTGCTCGTCGTCGGCGGACCGCGGAGCGAGGCGACGGTCGTGGAGCGCTACGTTGCCCTGGGGACCGCGCCAGCCCTCTCGAACGCGGTCACGGAGGTGCGGCTCGGGGAAGGGGCGCGGCTCGACCATTACCAGGTGCAGGACTTGCCGCCGAGCGCCTTCTACTTCGCCTCGGTCGCGGCCGAGCAGGGACCCGGCTCGCGCTTCCAGACGCACTCCACCGCGCTCGGCGCGGCCATCGCTCGCAGCGACGTCCAGGCGCGCCTCGCGGGCGAGGAGGCGGAGGCGAGGCTCTGCGGCCTGTACATGACCGACGGCAAGCGACTCGTCGACAACCACTCGCTCGTCGAGCACGCGACGCCCCGGGGGACGAGTCGAGAGGTGTTCAAGGGCATCTTGGACGGGGAGTCTCGGGCGGTCTTCGGGGGGCGGGTCCGGGTCCTCGAGGGCGCGATGAAGACCGACGCCCACCAGCTGAACTCCAACCTGCTCCTGTCGCGCGACGCCACCGTCGACACGATGCCGCAACTCGAGATCTACGCCGACGACGTGAAGTGCGGCCACGGCGGCACGGTCGGGCAGCTCGACGCGGACTCCCTCTTCTACCTGCGCTCGCGCGGCCTGCCGCTCGCGCGCGCCCGGAGCCTGCTCATCTACGCCTTCGCCCGGGAGATGGTGGATCTCGTGCGGCCCGCTGCCCTGCGCGAGCAGGTCGGCGCCCTGGTGGCCGCGCGCCTGCCCGACGGCGCCCTTGTGCGGGAGGCCGCATGAGCGAGCAGGTCGCAGGAGCGGTGGAGGAGGCCCGAGGGCTCGAGCCCTTCGACGTCGCGCGGGTGCGGCGCGAGTTTCCGATCCTCGCCCAGCGGGTGCACGGCAAGCCCCTCGTCTACCTCGACAGCGGAGCCACGGCGCAGAAGCCGCAGCGGGTCATCGACGCGGTTTCTCGCTTCTACGAGCACGACAATGCGAACGTCCACCGGGGCGTGTACGCGCTCGCCGAGCGTGCGACGGCGCAGTACGAGCGCGCCCGGGAGCGGGTCGCGCGCTTCCTCGGCGCGGCCGACCCGAAGGAGATCGTCTTCGTGCGCGGTGCCACGGAGGCGTTGAACCTCGTGGCGCAGTCCTACGGGCGGGCCAACGTCGGCCCGGGCGACGAGATCCTCGTGACCGCCATGGAGCACCACTCCAACATCGTGCCCTGGCAGATGCTGGCGGAGGTGAAGGGTGCCTCCCTCAAGGTGGCGCCGGTCGACGACCGGGGCGTCCTGGACCTCGACGAGCTCGAGCGGCTCATCGGGCCGCGGACCCGCATCGTCGCGCTCACCCACGTCTCGAACGCTCTCGGAACCGTGAACCCGGTGCGCCGCGTGGCCGAGATGGCGCACGCTCGGGGCGCGGCGGTCGTGGTGGACGGGGCGCAGGCCGTGCCCCACCTGCAGGTGAACGTGGCCGCCCTGGGGTGCGACTTCTACGTATTCAGCGGGCACAAGGTCTTCGGCCCGACCGGGATCGGCGCCCTGTACGGAAAGGCGTCGCGGCTCGAGGCCATGCCCCCGTGGCAGGGTGGCGGGGACATGATCCTCTCGGTCACCTTCGAGCGTACGCTCTACAACCGCATCCCGTACAAGTTCGAGGCCGGGACGCCCGACGCGGCCGGGGCGGTCGGGCTCGGGGCAGCCCTGGACTGGCTCGGGACGCTCGACCGCGCCGGGGTTCGCGCCCACGAGGAGGATCTCGTCGCCTACGGCGCCGAGCGCCTCTCGTCGGTCCCCGGCCTGCAACTCGTCGGGACCGCCCCGGAGAAGGTCGCCGTCTTCTCGTTCGTCCTCGACGGCGTCCACCCCCACGACGTCGGGACCATCCTCGATCGCGAGGGCGTGGCCGTCCGCGCTGGGCACCACTGCGCCCAACCGCTCATGCAGCGCTTCGGCGTCCCCGCGACGGTGCGCGCCTCGCTTGCGCTCTACAACACCCGGGACGAGATCGACGCCCTCGTCCAGGGCCTCGGCCGCGTGCGGGAGATGTTCCGATGAGCGACCTGCAGGACCTCTACCAGGAAGTGATCCTCGACCACGGCCGGCATCCGCGGAACTACCGGGTCATCCCGGAGGCGAACGCCGACGCCGAAGGGCTGAACCCGCTCTGCGGCGACCATTACCACGTGTACGTGAAGCTCGACGGCGATCGGATCGCCGACGTCTCGTTCCAGGGCGCCGGCTGCGCCATCTCCAAGGCGTCCGCGTCGCTCATGACTTCGGCCATGAAGGGCAAGACGCTCGCCGAGGCGGAGGAGCTCTTCACGCGCTTCCACAAGATGGTGGTGGAAGGGGACCGGACCCAGGCGGAGCGCCTCGGGAAGCTCGCCGTGCTGAAGGGCGTCTGCGACTTTCCCACGCGGGTGAAGTGCGCGAGCCTGGTGTGGCACACCCTCCACTCGGCGCTCCACGGCGAGCACAAGCCCGTGTCCACCGAGTGAGGCCATGGAGCGACGCGAACCCATCGCCCTGCGGCGCGCAGTGGAGGTGACGCTCGTCCCCTCCGGCGAGAGGCACGTCCTGCCCGAGGGGGCCTGGGTGGTGCCGCAGCAGGTGCTCGGCGGCCACTACACGGTGATGACCGATCGCGGCGGCCTCGCTCGCATCGCGGACGCGGACGCCGACGCCCTCGGCGAGGCCTACGCGGAGCAGGCGCGCCGTGCGGCGGAGGCGGAGAAGGCGAAGGTCGCCGACGCGGCGGACCGCCCGTTCGACGAGCAGCAGGTATGGGAAGCCCTCAAGAAGGTCTTCGATCCCGAGATCCCGGCGAGCATCGTCGACCTCGGGCTCGTCTACGAGTGCCGCGCCGAGCCGCTGTCCGCCGGCGGTCACCGGGTGGCCATCCGGATGACGCTCACCGCTCCGGGCTGCGGCGTCGCTCCGCTCATCCTCGACGACGTGCGCGACCGGGTCGCCAAGGTCCCCGGCGTGTCCGAGGTCGACGTGGAGCTCGTGTTCGAGCCCCCGTGGACGCCCGCGCGGATGAGCGACGCGGCCCGGCTCCAGCTCGGGATGTGGTGACCGCCGGGGACGAGGTCGTCAGCTCGCGGCCCGGGCGTGCCCCATGTGTCCCCGGAGGAGCTCCCGGAGCGTCTCCGCCTCGAATGGCTTCTGCAGGTGGGGCTGGCTGGAGTGTTCGAGGAACTCCTGCGCGGCCGCCGTGAACGGCCCGCCGGTCATGAGCACCACGCCCGCGCCCGCGCCGGGACGCTGACGGTCGAGCTCCTGCACGAAGTCGACGCCGCCCATTCCCGGCATCATCACGTCGCACAGGACGAGGTCGAAGTGCTCCCCGGCGACGAGCCGCGACAGGGCCAGCTTCGGGTCGGTGACGGAGACCACCTCGTGCTCCCGGGCGAGCATGCGCGCGACGCTCCGGCCGATGAGGGGCTCGTCGTCCACGACGAGCACCCGCCCGTGCGGGATGCCCGGCGGCGAGGAGGCGTGGCCCGCCAGCCGGGCCGCGTCGACGGGGACGGCCGGCGGCAGGCGGACCCGGAACGTGGTCCCCCGCTTCTCGGCGCTGTCCACCTCGATGGTGCCCCCGATGCTGGACACGATCCCGTGGCAGATCGAGAGGCCGAGGCCGGTGCCGGTCCCCACGGGCTTGGTCGTGAAGAAGGGCTCGAAGATCCGGGCGCGGATGTCGGCGGGGATGCCGGCCCCCGTGTCCGAGACCTCGACCACCGCCCAGCCCTCGATGTCGGTGCGGGTGGAGATCCGGACCGTGTGGATCGATGGGCTCCCCTCGGGAATCGAATGCGCCGCGTTCACGAGCAGGTTCACGAACACCTGCCCGAGCTGACCCTCGGAGGCGCGGGTCGGCGGCACCGGGTCGAGGCGGGTCACGAGCCTCGCACGATGGCGGATCTCCGTCTGAGCGAGGTTGAGCGCCGAGCGGATTTCGGTGTGGATGTCGACCTCGACCCGCCGGTCGTCGGGGGCGCGAGAGACGAACTTCAGGTCCCGGACGATGTTGCGGACGCGGCGCGCGCCGTCGATGGCCTCTCGGATGGCCGCCTCCGCCTCCTCCACGCCCCGGTCGGCTCCGCGCAGCCGCGCGAGGAGGTCGGCCACGTAAGCGAGATTCGACGTGACGTAGGTGAGCGGGTTGTTGATCTCGTGCGCGACGCCCGCCGCCAGCGTTCCGACGCTCGCGAGCCGCTGCGTCGCCTCGGCGCGCCTGCGGTCCGAGACGTCGCGTGCCGACCACACGCCGTACTCCTGGCCGTCGAAAGAGAGGTAGGAGAGGCTCACCTCGGCCACGAGGCGCTGGCCCGCCGGCCCGGCGAGCGAGGTCTCGTAGAGCGCAGTGCCGCCCTTGCGCATCTCCCGCCAGCGCCCAGTCCAGCTGGGGAGCGGCAGGCCCGGGTCGAGGTCGGAGATGAGCCGGTCGAGGAGCTGGACCGCGGGGCACCCGAACATGCGCCCCGCGCCGTCGTTGGCGAACGAGACCTTCCCCTGCGGGTCGATGACCAGGAATCCGTCGGATCCGTGGTCGAGGGCGTAGCGGGCCAGGCGGAGCGCCCGCTCGGTCCGGCGCTGCTCCGAGAGGGCGGCCGCCAGGATGAGGGCGGTGGAGACGGCCACGCCGATGAGGAGCTGCACGGGGGCCGCGGCGGGAGCGAGCGCCCGGGGGCCGCCCGCGGACGCGATGGTGGTCGCGAAGGCCGTGGTCGCCGCCATGAGGAAGCCCGTGGCGGTGACGCCGCGCGATCCCAGACGCATCGCCGCCCACACGAAGACCGGCAGGACCACGTACTGGTGGAGGATCTCCCCCTGGTCGGCGCGGTGGAAGACGAGCCAGGTCATCGCCACGGCCGCGACCAAGAGAGCGGCGAACTCCGCCGGCCTCCTGAACGTCGTGCGGCCCGACGCGGCGGGCCCGGACCAGGCAACGATGAGCGGGGCGACGACGAGGATGCCGAGGGCGTCCCCGGACCACCACTCCGCCCAGGGGCCGACGGGCGAGCGACCGTAGTGGTAGGCGACCGCGAGGGCGTCGACCGTGGCGCCCGCGACCGGGGCCACGAGCACGGCGAAGACCATCACCACGAGCACGTCGCGGAGGCGCGACATGTTCGGTACGCCCCCCACGGCCCTCAGGACGAGCCAGGCGGCGAGGCAGGCTTCGAGGGGGTCCCCGAGGAGCGTGGCCACGGTGAGGAGAGGCGAGCGCCCGACGTGGATGCAGACCGCGAGATCCGCGACCGCCGCGGCGGCCACGATGACCGGCCATCTCCGACGCTCCGTGAGAAGCAGCGCGGCCACGTAGAGGCCGGCGGCCGGCCAGAAGGTGGAGAACTGGGAAGCGGAGTCCGTGAGCCACTCGCCAGCCTCCGCCATCAGCGCATAAGCCACGCCGAAGGCGAGGCAGTGCAGAAGAGGGCCCTCGCGCCCCTTCTGCAGCCTCCCCGTGATTCCCACCATCGCGTCAGACTACCCGGCCCACGGGGCACGTAAAATGTGGCGAGTGCGCGCACCTGTGCGCCCTTGGTAGGATGCGCGGCCCGCGATGACCGCACCCTCCGCCGCTGTCCCGTGCTCCCAGGGCACGCACTGGCCGACCCTGGACGGCCTGCGGGGCGTCGCCGTGCTGCTCGTCCTCGCGTTCCACTTCGCCCACCTCGACGGCGACGCCGGAGTGGTGGGGCGGCTCCTCCTCGGGGCGACCGGATTCGGGTGGTCGGGGGTCGACCTGTTCTTCGTCCTCTCCGGCTTCCTCATCACCGGGGTCCTTCTCGACGCCAAGGGGAGCCAGGGCTACTTCCGCACCTTCTACGCGCGGCGCGCGGTCCGGATCTTTCCCCTCTACTACGCGTACCTGGCGGCCGTGTTCCTCGTCGCGCCGCGCCTCGCCCCCAGCGCCATCGACGTGAAGCCCGCCTCCCAGGGCTGGCTGTGGAGCTACCTCGGCAACTTCCTGTTCGCGCGGGAGCGCGGCTTCGAGGCGAGTCCGTACGCCGGCCACTTCTGGTCGCTCGCGGTGGAGGAGCAGTTCTACCTGCTGTGGCCGTTCGCGGTGTGGCTCCTCTCGCCGCGCCGGCTCTGGGCGGCGACCCTCGCGCTCATCGGGATCGCCTTCGCGGCCCGATTCGCCATCCACCGGACGACCTGGAACGCGACGGCCGCCTACGTGCTCACTCCCTGCCGCGCCGACGGGCTCGCCGTGGGTGCGCTCGTCGCGCAGGCCTGGCGTGGCGGAGGGCGCGAGCGGTTCGCGCGGCTCGCCCCATGGGCGCTCGCCGCCGCCGCCGCAGCGGTCCTCGCGACCTGGGTCGTGAGGGGCGCCTTCTTCGGGGGCGACCCCGTCGTCCAGGTGTGGGCGTTCACGCCGCTCGCCGTTGGCTACGGCGCCGTGCTCGTCCTCTCTCTCTCGTCCGGAACGGGGTCGGCGCTCGGCCGCGCGCTCTCGGCCCGATGGCTCCGGGGCGCCGGCCGCTACAGCTACGGCCTCTATGTCCTCCACTACCCCATCTTCCGTGGCCTGGAGGGCGCGGGTCTCGGGCCGACGACGTTCGCGACGGCGCTCGGCAGCGGCCTGGCGGGCATCCTCGCGTTCTCGGCGGTCGCGGGCGCCGCCTCGTTTGCGGCAGCGCTCGCGTCCTGGCACCTCCTCGAGAAGCGCTTCCTCAAGTTCAGGGACCTCCTTCCGTACGGCCGGGCGGCGCAGCCGGCCGGGCGGGTGGGGGTGGCTTCCCCGACCCCGACCTGACAGCTGCTCGTAGCGCGCCGCGTCCTGGGCGTGCCGGTCCGGGGCCACGTGTGCGAATGAACGCTCGCTTAAGCACCCTCGGCAAGGCGGGGGAGGGCCACGGCGACGCGGTTTTCGCGGGACTCATGGCGGGTGCGACCGTGACTCTCGCGCCGCCACGGGGGCGAGGTGTCCAACGACGTCACGCTCGTCGCGCTCCGGCGAGACGCCCACCCTGAGGACCTGCGCCCGCGGACGGGTTTGACTCCCGTCTCCCATGCGTGCTATCCGTTCATCCGGATATGAGGATTGATTCCTGCGCTGCCCGTCCTGACGCGCTCCTCGGCTGGATGGATGGGCTTGCGGACCCCACGCGGCTGCGGCTCCTGCACCTGCTCGAGGAGAACGAGCTCGGCGTGGCCGAGCTCTGCCAGGTCCTGCAGCTTCCCCAGTCCACGGTCAGCCGCCACCTCAAGGTGCTCGCGGACCAGGGATGGATCGAGGCCGAGCGGCAGGGGCCGAATCGCCTCTACCGCATGGCGGAGGACGTGGACCCCGCCGCTCGCCGCCTGTGGAAGCTCGCCCGCGAGGAGAGCGGGCGCTGGGCCACCCTGCAGCACGACCGGCTGCGGCTCGAGCGGCGCCTGCGAGAGCGGCGATCCGGGGCGGAGAGCTTCTTCGAGGGTGCCGCGGGCGACTGGGACCGGCTCCGTGCGGAGTGGTACGGGACGGGCTTCGGCCCGGCCGCGCTCCACGCGCTCCTCGACCCCGCGTGGACGGTCGCCGATCTCGGGTGCGGGACCGGCGCGGTCGCGTCTGCCGTGGCGCCCTTCGTCCGGCGGGTCGTCGGTGTCGATCGGTCCGCGGACATGCTCGAGGCCGCGAGGCGCCGTACCGCGACCCTGCCGCAGGTGGAGCTGCGTCAGGGATCGCTCGAGGAGCTGCCCCTCGAGGCCGCGAGCTGCGACGCGGCGCTGCTCGTCCTCGCGCTGGGCTGGGTCGACGACCCGGCCCGGGTCATCGGAGAGGCGGCGCGCGTCCTGCGGCCGGGCGGGCGGCTCGCGCTCGTCGACGCGGTGCTTCACGCCGACGAAGCCTTCCGGCGCCGCGCCGGGCAGGTGTGGCCCGGCTTCGAGCCGCGCAGCGTGGAGGAGATGCTCGCGGGCGCGGGCCTCGCCGACGCTCGCTGCGCGCCACTGCCCCCCGAGCCCGCCGCGCGGGGGCCGGCGCTGCTGCTGGCCCGGGCTCGGCGCGCCTGACGAGCCCTCGGATTCGGACGAAGTTCCCGGCTACCCAGACGAAAAGAGAGGAACCAAGACATGGCCCTTCGCATCGCCACCGCCAAGAAGTCGCGCCCCGCCAACGCCTTCGAGTTCCAGGTGAAGGACCTGTCGCTCGCCGACTGGGGCCGCAAGGAGATCGAGCTCGCGGAGAAGGAGATGCCCGGCCTCATGGCCGTGCGCCGGGAGTACGCGAAGAAGAAGCCGCTCAAGGGGCAGCGCATCACCGGCTCGCTCCACATGACGATCCAGACCGCCGTTCTCATCGAGACGCTGCGGGACCTCGGCGCCGACGTGCGGTGGGCCTCCTGCAACATCTTCTCGACCCAGGACCACGCCGCGGCGGCGGTCGTGGTCGGGCCGGGCGGAAACCCCGACGCGCCGCGCGGCGTGCCGGTGTTCGCGTGGAAGGGCGAGACGCTCGTCGAGTACTGGGACTGTACCGAGCGGGCGCTCGACTTCGGCCGCGGCAAGGGCCCGACCCAGATCGTCGACGACGGGGGTGACGCCACGCTCATCGTCCACAAGGGCGTGGAGTGCGAGAGGGCCGGGAAGGTCCCCGACCCGGCGACTGCGGACTCGGAGGAGTTCGCGGTGGTGCTCGCGCTCCTCCGCCGTGAGGCCAGGAAGGATCCGGACCGCTGGACCCGGGTCGCGAAGGCCATCCGCGGCGTGACCGAGGAGACGACGACCGGCGTCCACCGCCTCTACGACATGCAGAGGAGAGGCGAGCTCCTCTTCCCGGCCATCAACGTGAACGACAGCGTGACGAAGTCGAAGTTCGACAACCTCTACGGGTGCCGCCACTCGCTCGTGGACGGACTGAACCGGGCGACCGACGTCATGCTCGCCGGGAAGCTGTGCGTCGTCTGCGGCTACGGAGACGTGGGCAAGGGGTGCGCCCAGGCGCTGCGGGGCCAGGGGGCGCGGGTCGTCGTGACCGAGGTGGACCCCATCTGCGCGCTGCAGGCGGCGATGGAGGGCTACCAGGTCCTCCGGGTGGAGGACGTGGTTGCGAAGGCGGACGTCTTCGTCACCGCCACGGGTAACCTCGACGTCATCACCGTCGAGCACATGAAGAGGATGAAGGACGGCGCCATCGTCGGGAACATCGGCCACTTCGACAACGAGATCGACATGGCGGGCCTGAAGAAGGTGCCCGGCGTGAAGCGCACGAACATCAAGCCCCAGTTCGACAAGTGGACGTTCCCGGACGGCCACTCGGTGCTTGTGCTCGCCGAAGGGCGTCTCCTCAACCTGGGCTGCGCCACCGGCCATCCGAGCTTCGTCATGTCGAACAGCTTCACGAACCAGACGCTCGCCCAGATCGAGCTCGCCGAGCGGGCCGGCAAGTACGAGCGAAAGGTCTACGTGCTGCCGAAGCACCTCGACGAGAAGGTCGCGAGGCTCCACCTCGACCAGATCGGTGCGCGGCTGACGCGGCTCACCCCGGCGCAGGCCAGCTACATCGGCGTCGCCCCGGGCGGCCCCTTCAAGTCCGACCAGTACCGCTACTAGAGCACGTCCTAGGCCGCCCGCCGCTCGGGCTCGGGGCGCACGGTCAGGCGCAGGCGCTCCCGCCCCCGGGCCACGCCAAGCTCGACCTCTCCATCCCGGGCGAGGACCATGGCACGCTGCAGGTCGTCGAGCGCGTCCACCCGTGCGCCGTTCACCCGGAGCAGGAGGTCCCCGGCGCGCAGCGCGGCTCGCTCGCCGGGCCTCCCGCCTTCCACGTTCAGGACGCGGATCCCCCGGAGCTGGCCCACCTCCGCCGCGAGCGATGGGGCGAGCTCCTCCCCCCGAACGGCCAGGCCGAGGTAGGGCCGGCGCACCTCGCCCTCGCGCAGCAGGACGGACGCGACCCAGGAGGCCGTGTGAGCGGGGACCGCGAACCCCAGCCCGCTCGCGCGGGGAATCATCGCCGCCGTGATCCCGACGACCTCGCCGCGGGCGTCGAGCAGGGGGCCCCCCGAGTTGCCGGGGTTCACCGCCGCGTCGGTCTGCACGAGACCGTCGAGGGCCGCGCCTCCAGGCCCCGGAAGGCTCCGGTAGAGCGCGCTCACCACGCCCGCGGAGACCGATCGCTCGAACCCGAGTGGGTTCCCGATGGCCACGACGAGCTCACCCACCCGGAGGCGGCGCGCCTCGGCGAGCGGGAGGGGCGGGATGCCGGAGGTGTCGGCGCGGACGACGGCGAGATCCGTCCGCACGTCGCTGCCGACGAGGTCGGCCCGCACGCTGGCGCCGCCCGGTAGCCGGACGCGGAGTGGCCCGCCACCCGCGGCCACGTGCGCGTTCGTGAGGACGTACCCGTCAGACGCGAGCACGAGCCCCGAGCCCTGCCCGCGCCTCCGCTCGATCCCGACCACGCTGGGGGACGCGCGCGCGACGAGGGCGGCGAGGTCGTCGGAGAGCTGCCCGAGAAGGGTCACCGCGTGCCCCCCCGCACCCCGACCTCGAGAGCCAGGGAGCGGATCTCGCCTCCGCGGACGAACTGGACCTCCAGCGACCGCCCGATCCGGTCCTCGTCGAGGAGCGGCAGGAGGTCGCCCATCGAAGACACGGGCCGTCCGTCGATCGAGAGGAGCGCATCGCCGAGGAGCAGGCCGGCCTTGTCGGCGGGGCTCCCCGGCTCCACCGCCGACACGAGCAGCGCGCCCGCCCGACCAGCCGCTCGCGCGAGATGCTCGGGCAGCCGCACCGGGAGCGTGGCCACGCCGAGGAATCCTCGGCGCACCCGCCCGTGGCCGAGGAGCTCGGCGACGACCCGGGAAAGCGTGGGTTCCGGGATGACGAGGGGCGTGCCGCGCGCGATGCCCGCGCAGAGCATCCCGGCGGCCCGCCCCGCCATGTCGACCGCGAGCCCGCCGGAGAGGCCCGGGTGCAGGGTCACGTCCGCCTCGAGGTAGCGGTCGAGCCGGCCGCCGGTCGGCGCCCGCCACGCCCCCGACACCCGCGCGAGGCAGCCCAGCGCGACGCGGGGCGCGCGCCCGGGCCGGGTGACGCCGAGCAGGAGCTGGCCGGCGCGAAGCGCGTCGGCGTCCGCCCACGCCGGCGCGCTCGCCGCGCCCGTGTCGACGCGAAGGACGGCGACGTCCGTCGCGGGGTCGCGCCCGGCCACCTCCGCGGCGGCCGCCCGGCCGTCGGGGAGGCCGACCACCACCTCGTCGCGCTCCAGGTTGTGGTGGGCGGTCACCACGACCCCGACGGACCAGACGAAGCCGCTTCCCGGCGCGGCCCGCCCATCGACGTTCACGACCCAGGATTCTGCCCGGGCGGCGAGGCCGGCCAGGGCGTCCGAGAGTTCCGACGGGGACGGGAGATTCGCATCCATGGCGGCCATCGTAGGAGGGCCTGCCCGGGAGCGCATCGTCCCGCGGGACGGGTGCCAGCTGGCCGAAGGGACAGTGCGAGGCGAACCGGCTATAGGGCGACGAGCCCGAGGCGGGCGGCCCGCACGATCGCTTCGGCCCGGTTCTCGGCCCCCAGCTTCGCGAGGACCGAGCTCGCATGGAACTTGGCGGTCCTCTCGGTGATGCCCAGCCGATCGGCGATGGCCTTGTTCGAGAGACCCTCCGCGAGAAGGCCCAGGAACTCGAGCTCCCGCGGCGTGAGCCGCTCGGAACTCCCGCCCGGCGCCGCCGGGTGCAGGAGCCCCTCCCCGATGTCGGCGTCGAGAGCCCAGAGCCCCTCGGCGACGGCCCGGAGCGCGGCGGCGAGGCGGGCCGACGGGGTACCGCGGAGCACGAGGCCCCGCGCGCCCGCCCCGAGCGCCTCCCGGGCCTGGCTCCCGGAGCCGAGGAGCGCCACGACCGGGACCCCGGCCGCGACCGTCCCCGACATCGCGTCGGCGAAGCCCTCGCCCATCCCGACGTCGAAGGCGGCCACCTCGGGGACGAGCGCGCGGACGGCGCCCCGCAGAGCTCCGTCGGGTGCGGCTTCCCCGGCCACCCGGACCGAGGGTTCCGACGCCAGCAGGGCGGCGACGCCGCCGCGCGCGAGCGGGTCGGCGCCCACCAGAAGGACCCTCACGAGCTCCATTCCGGGTGTGTAACGGGGGGTCGGGGGGACGGCAGGCGCGGCCGGGCGCGATGGGGTATGTAGGAGCCTGGCACGGCGCGGCCGCGGGCCGCAGGGAGGACGGGGCATGGCGGACGAGCAGATCCCGGGTCCGGACCACGCGGAACTGGCAGCGGCAGCGCGCAAGCTCGTGCGCGCCCAGGCGAGCGGGGTGCTCTGCACGCTCTCGACGCGCAAGCCGGGTTGGCCGATCGGATCCCTCGTCTCCTACGCGCTCACGCAGCGCGGCGACCCGGTGTTCCTGTTCTCCGAGCTCTCCCAGCACACCCGGAATCTGCGCGCGGACGCGCGTGCCTCGCTCTTCGTGCAGGAGGGGGGAGCGCGGAACCCCCAGGCGGCCGGCCGCGTCGCCCTGGTCGGCCGGGTCGCTCCGGTTCCGGAGGCCGAGGTCGCCGAGGCGAAGGCCCGGTACGTCGCCGTCCACCCGGAGGGGAAGTCGTTCGCCGAGCTCGGCGACTTCTCGTTCTGGCAGCTGGCCGTCGAGGACGCCCACGTGGTCGGGGGCTTCGCCAAGGCGGGCTGGCTCACGGCGGAGGAGTTCACCGGAGCGGGCCCCGAGCCGTGACTTCCGGCCCGCCGAGGGCGGTCCTCCGTCGGCTCGGGCGGATCGCCTTGGGGGCGACGCTCCTCGTCGCCGTTGCCGGTGCGCTGGCGCTTCTCGCCGTACGCGTGAACCGAGGCTCCTACGAGGCGCCCGCCGAGGTGGCGCCGGGGATCTTCGCGGTCCGGAGCGCCGGCGGCGTCTGGCTGTATGCGGCGCGCGCGGGCGCCTCCGTCCTCCTCTTCGACGCTGGCGCCGACCCGGAGGCGCGGCCGGTGGACGCGTTGCTCCGCGCCATGGGCGCCCGGCGCGCGCAGGTGACCGACGTGTTCCTGACCCATGCCCACGGCGATCACGTCGCCGCCGTCGGGGCTCTCGCCGGCGCGCGGGTCCACGCGGGCGCCGCGGACGTGGAGTACATCGAAGGGCGCCGCGCGGCGGGGCCCCTGTCCTGGCTCACGTCGATCGTCCTCTCCACCCCGGCCGCGCCGGTGAGCGACCCGATCACCGAGGAGTGCGACGTGGAAGTCCCGGGCGGCGAGCCGGTCCACGCCATCCCGCTGCCCGGGCACACCCCCGGCTCGTGCGCCTTCGTGTTCCACGGCGTGGTGTTCGCGGGGGACATCCTCGCCTGGAAGGGAAGCCGCCTCGGGACGGGCCCCGCCTTCTTCGACCACAGCCCCTCCGCGAACGAGGGATCGGCCCGATCGCTCGTCGCCCTGGCCGGATCCGGGCCGGGGTTCCTCGTGTGCACCGGTCACACGGGGTGCACGCCGGCAGCGGCCGCATCGGGCCGCCCCGCCGCCGCGCCGTGAGGCGGGCCGCGCCCGGGGTTGGGAAGCCGGTTATAAGAGACCCATGCCCAGAGACGGCCTCGCCCTCGCGCTCGCGCACCACGAGAAGAACGCATCCGCGTACCTCGAAGATCTGAAGACACTCGTTCGCATCCCGAGCGTGTCGTTCGACGGGTTCCCGCCCGGCGAGGTCCGGCGGAGTGCGGAAGCCACCGCCGCACTGCTGCGGCGCCGCGCGTTCGAGCGGGTCGAGATCCTGGAGGTTCCCGGGGCGCATCCCTACGTGTTCGCCGAGCTCGCCTCCGATCCGCGTGCTCCCACGCTCCTCCTCTACGCCCATCACGACGTCCAGCCCGCCGGGGAGGAATCGGCCTGGCGGTCGCCGCCCTTCGAGCCCGCGGAGCGGGACGGGCGCCTCTACGGACGCGGGGCCGCGGACGACAAGGCGGGGATCCTCGTCCACGCGGCCGCCGCCGACAGCTGGCTTTGCGGCGCGGGGGCCGTGCCGGTGAACTTGAAGCTCCTCGTCGAGGGGGAGGAGGAGAGCGGGTCGGCGCACCTCGAGGAGTTCCTCCGGCGGTACCGGGATAGGCTCGGCGCGGACGTCATCGTGCTCACCGACACCGCCAACGTGGACGCCGGCGTGCCGGCCGTCACCGTCGCGCTCCGCGGTCTCGTCTCCGCGGACGTCGAGGTTCGGTCGCTCGAGCAGAGTGTGCACTCCGGGATGTGGGGAGGGCCGGTGCCCGACCCGGCGATGGCACTCTCGAAGATGCTCGCGAGCCTCGTGGACGCGGACGGTCGCATGACCATCCCCGGCATCTACGATCGGATTCGACCGCTCACGGCGGCGGAGCGGCGCGCCATCGAGCTCCTTCCCGTCTCGCCGGAGGACTTCCGGCGCATGGCGGGGATGCGCCCCGGCGTGCAGCTGCTCGGGGGCCGCCATCCGCTCGAGACGAACTGGTGGCAGCCATCGCTGTCCGTGAACGCGCTGCAGGCCTCGAGCAAGCGCGACGCCAGGAACATCGTCAACGACGTGGCGTGGGCGCACGTGGGTATCCGCCTGGTCCCCGACATGGATCCGGCCGAGGTCGCCCGGCTTCTCGAGGGCGCGCTCCGCCGGTCCGCCCCGTGGGGGGTCGAGGTGGCCGTGAAGATCCACGAGGGCGTCCCGCCCTGGAAGACCGACGTCTCGCACCCGGCCTTCGCGGCGGCGTTCCGGGCGCTGCGGGCGGGGTACGGTCGCGAAGCGCTGGCCATCGGCTGCGGAGGGTCCATCGGGTTCGTCGCGCCCTTCGCCAAGGCGCTCGGCGGGGCGCCGGCGCTTCTCATCGGCGTCGAGGACCCGCGCTGCAACGCCCACTCCGAGAACGAGAGCCTGAACCTGGCCGATTTCGGGGCCGCGGTGCGCAGCGCCATCCACCTCTACGCCGAGCTCGCCGCCCGGTAACTTCGCGACCGGGCGCGGGAACGCTAACATGGGAGCCCCCCGAGACGGGGCGAGGAGGGCGAATGCCCGGGAGAGAGCTCCCCAATCCGCTGGGCCAGGAGGCCCGCCTGCTGCAGAGGGCGCGGGACCTGCCCAGCGTCCGCACCGCGACGGACATGGACGCGCTGCGTCGCGCATTCGCGGACCACCTGCAGTTCACCGCGGGCAAAGACGAGCACAGCGCGACGCCGCTCGACAGGTACCAGGCGGTGGCCAACGCCGTGCGCGACCGGATGATGCGGCGGTGGATCCTGACGCAGCAGGCGTACTACCGAAGCGACGCCAAGCGGGTGTATTACCTGTCCCTCGAGTTCCTGATGGGCAAGGCGCTCGAGAACAACCTGATGAACCTCGGCCTCCTCGACAACATGCGGGGCGCGGCCGGCAGCCTGGGGCTCGACCTCTCCGACCTCTACGGCCAGGAGCCCGACGCCGGCCTCGGCAACGGAGGCCTCGGCCGCCTCGCCGCCTGCTTCCTCGACTCGATGGCCACGCTGTCCCTGCCTGCCTACGGATACGGGATCCGCTACGAATTCGGCATCTTCGACCAGGAGATCCGCGACGGCTGGCAGGTGGAGCGACCGGAGGAATGGCTCCGCTTCGGCAACGTCTGGGAGGTCCCGCGTCCCGAGTACCAGGTGCCGGTTCGCTTCTACGGGCGCACCGAGAAGTCGCAGGACGGCAACGGGGAGCTCCGCGTCCGCTGGGTGGACACCCGCCAGGTCCTGGGAATGCCGTACGACACGCCCATCGCGGGATACGGCAGCCTGAACGTGAATACCCTCCGCCTGTGGCGGGCGCGCGCGTCGGAGGAGTTCGACCTCGCCGACTTCAACGCCGGCGACTACCTGCGCGCGGTCGAGGACAAGAACATCTCCGAGAACATCTCGAAGGTGCTCTACCCGAACGACGTCACGGTGATGGGGAAGGAGCTCCGGCTCCAGCAGCAGTACTTCTTCGTCGCCTGTTCCCTGCACGACATCGTCATTCGGCACCTGAAGACCCACGACGGGTTCGAGACGTTCCCGGACAAGGTCGCCATCCAGCTGAACGACACGCACCCGGCGGTGGCGGTGGCGGAGCTCATGCGCATCCTGGTGGACGAGCGAGGACTCGAGTGGGACGAGGCCTGGGAGATCTGCCGGGCGGTGTTCGGGTACACGAACCACACGCTCATGCCCGAAGCGCTCGAGAAGTGGCCCGTGGAGCTGTTCGGCCGCGTGCTGCCCCGGCACCTCGAGATCGTCTACGAGGTGAACCGGCGGTTCCTCGAAGGCATCCAGCAGGACCGCCGCTTCGACGCGGCAGCCATCGAGCGCATGTCCCTCATCGAGGAGGGCACCCCCAAGATGGTGCGCATGGCGAACCTGGCGGTCGTGGGGTCCCACTCCGTCAACGGGGTCGCCGCGCTCCACACCGAGCTCCTGAAGAGCGAGCTCTTCAAGGACTTCAATCGCCTCTGGCCCGAGCGATTCAACAACAAGACGAACGGCGTCACGCCGCGCCGGTGGATGCGACAGGCGAACCCCGAGCTGTCGTCCGTGCTCAACGAGGTGCTCGGGCCGAGCTGGGTCGTCGACAGCGCCGAGTTGGAGCGGCTGGAGCTCGTGGCCGACGACCCCGCCTTCCGCCAGCGCTTCCGGGAGGTGAAGTCGGCCAACAAGGCGCGGCTCGCCGAGATCGTGCTGCGCGAGAACGGGGTCCAGCTGGACACCGACTCGATCTTCGACGTCCAGGTGAAGCGCATCCACGAGTACAAGCGGCAGCTCCTGAACGTCCTGCACATCGTCCACCAGTACCTGCGCATGAAGGCGGACCCGGCCTACGCCCCCGTGGCGCGGACCTACATGATCGGGGGCAAGGCGCCTCCCGGGTACGCGATGGCGAAGTGGATCATCAAGCTCGTGAGCTCCGTCGGCGACGTCGTGAACCACGACAAGGACGTGGCCAACCGCATCAAGGTCGTGTTCCTGAAGAACTACCGCGTGTCCCTGGCGGAGCGGATCATCCCGGCGGCGGACGTGTCCGAGCAGATCTCGACGGCCGGCAAGGAGGCATCGGGAACGGGCAACATGAAGTTCGCCATGAACGGCGCGCTCACCATCGGCACGCTGGACGGCGCGAACGTGGAGATCCGCGAGGCGGTGGGGGCCGACAACTTCTTCCTCTTCGGCCTCACGGTGCCCGACGTCCAGGAGCTCAAGCGCCGGGGATACAACCCCTGGGACTACTACCGCACGAACCCGGACCTGAAGGCGGTGATCGACGCCATCGCCTCCGGGGTCTTCTCCGCCGGGGAGCCGCGCCTCTTCCAGCCGGTGGTCGACTCTCTCCTGAACGGCGGGGACCCCTATCTCGTGCTGGCCGACTTCGCCTCCTACGTGGCGGCCCAGGAGGAGGTGTCGCGCGCATATCTCGACTACGAGCGCTGGACCCGCATGGCCATCCTGAACGTCGCGCGCACAGGCCGGTTCTCGTCGGACCGCACGATCCGCCAGTACGCCGAGGAGATCTGGAAGGTGAACCCGATCCCGCTCGGCTAGCGGGCGCCACGCCGCGGCCTCCAGCCGTAGCGCGCGAGGGAGACGCGCCCCCGGGTGTCGAACTCCACCCCCTCCCGCTCGAGCAGGTCGCGCTGGACCGCGGCCCCCATGGGGTCGAGGATCGACACCGCCGCGAACCCGCGGGGCCTCGCGCCGAGCACCCGCTGCCAGGGGATGCGGTGACGTGTGCCCCGCAGCGCAGCGAGGGCGAAGCCGACCTGGCGCGCGGCTCGCGGCCGCCCGCACAGCATCGCCACCGCCCCGTAGGTCGTCACCCGGCCCGGCGGGATGCGCCGCACCACGCCGTAATAGGCCTGCCAGCCGGCGGGCGCGGGGGACCTTCGCACCATCCCTTGCGGGGCCTCCTCGGGTTTCACTTTACAACCTCCCGCCGGACACTACGCTTGCCGCATGACATGCGCACGCTCGGTCGCCGCCCTGGCGGCTGCCGCCCTCGTCGCCGGGTGCGGCTTCCAGTCCATCCCGCAGGCCGACAACGCCGTCGCCGGCGCCTGGGCCGAGGTCGAGAACCAGTACCAGCGCCGGGCCGACCTCGTGCCGAACCTCGTCGAGGTGGTGAAGGGATATGCCGCGCACGAGCGCGAGACGCTGGAGGCGGTGGTGAACGCCCGCGCCAGGGCCACGCAGGTCCAGATCAAGGCCGACAACCTGACGCCGGAGAACCTGCAGAAGTTCGAGCAGGCGCAGGGGGCCTTGCAGAGCGCTCTCGGCAGGCTGCTCGCGGTCGCCGAGAACTACCCCCAGCTCAAGGCGAACGAGCAGTTCAGGGACCTGCAGGTCCAGCTCGAGGGAACGGAGAACCGAATCGCCACGGCCCGGAGGCGCTACATCCAGGCCGTGCAGGAGTTCAACAACCTCGTGACCGTCCCGCCCACGAGCTTCACGAACAGCCTCTTCTACAAGAAGCAGCCGAAGCCCCAGTTCACCGCCACCACGCCCGGCGCCGAGCAGGCGCCGAAGGTGAAGTTCTAGGGGGGCGGGGCGTGAGCGCCGGCCGCCGGGCGGCCCTGTGCCTGTTGCTCGGTCTCGCGGGGCCCGTCGCTGCCGAGGTGGCGGTGCCGCCGCTCTCGGGCCCGGTCGTGGACCGGGCCGGCGTGCTCGATGCCCAGTGGACCGCGCGGCTCGAGCGCCTCTGCCGCGCGGCACGGGCGCTGGACGGGGGCAACGGCCCGCAGCTCCAGTACCTCATCGTGAAGACCCTCGACGGGGAGCCCATCGAGTCGTTCTCGATGCGGGCCGCCGAGGCCTGGAAGCTCGGCACGAAGGGGAAGGACAACGGCGTCCTCGTGGTCGTCGCCCTGGAGGACCGACGCGTCCGCATCGAGGTGGGCGGAGGCGTCGAGGGTGGCCTCACCGACATCCAGGCAGGCCGCATCATCCGGGACACGATCGCACCGGCGTTCCGGGAGGGTCGCTACGGCGCGGGCCTCTACGCCGCCGGCCGCCAGATCCTCGGGTTCCTTGGCGCCCTGCCGGAGGGCGGGCAGGCCCCCGAGCCGCAGCAGGTCCGCGAGATCCACATCCCGATCCTCGGGCCGATCCTCGGGGTCCTCCTCGGCCTCGGGGCGCCGTTCATCGTCTTCATCGTCCTCTTCCTCGTGGTCGTCCGCATCCTCGGCGGCCTGGGACGATCGCGCCGGGGCCCGTGGGACCGCTGGGGGGGCGGCGGCTTCGGGGGAGGGAGCTTCGGCGGAGGTGGCGGAGGGTGGAGCGGCGGCGGGGGTGGATTCAGCGGCGGCGGCGCGTCGGGGAGCTGGTAGGAGGGCGCGATGGATCTCGACCGGTTCTTCCCGCCCGAGGCGCGGGAGCGCGTCCGGGACGCGGTGCGGGCCGCGGAGGCCAGGAGCACCGGCCAGATCGTGCCGGTGGTCGTCCTCCGCTCCGCCAGGTACGAGGCGGTGCCGTGGATCGGGGGCGTCGCAGGGGCGGCGCTCGCGACCGCCGTCGCCCCGCTCGTCTGGGCCGGCCTGACGGCGGGCGAGCTGCCGTTCCTGCAGCTCGGAGCGGGCCTCGTCGGCGCGCTCCTCGCCCGCATCCCACCCCTGGAGCGGCTCCTCACCTCGCGGCACGCCCGCGACTGGGCGGTGCACGAGCGGGCGGAGCAGGCGTTCCTCGAGCACGGGCTCTACAGGACCCGGAATGCCACCGGCGTCCTGGTCTTCGCCTCGCTGCGGGAGCGCCGGGCGGTCGTGATGGGGGACGAGGGAATCCACGCCAAGATGGGGGACGGGGAGTGGCGCCGCGCCGTCGAGGCCCTCGTCGCGGGGATTGGCCGGGGAGACCCCGCCGGGGGCTTCGCGGACGCCATCCGCGTCGTGGGCGACCGGCTCGCCGAGCACTTTCCCCGCCGGGAGGGCGAGCCCCACGAGAACGAGCTCCCGGACGAGATCCAGCGCGACCGGTAGCCGCGGGCCCTGCGCTCGCCGGTTGACAAGGCGTCTGCTGGAACGGATAACCGCTCCATGGCGAATCCAAGGGCGGCCGGCCGGCGCGCGCGCCCCCGCGGCCGCGGGCCGGAGGCCCCGGGTCACGAGCGGGCGCACGCCGCGGGCGCGGACCTGACACCGGTCGTCGGCGGCAACCTGCGCCGCTTGCGGAATCGGCGCGGGCTCTCCCTCGAGAAGCTCTCGCGCATCTCCGGAGTATCGAGGGCCATGCTCGGGCAGATCGAGCTCGGCCAGAGCACGCCGACGGTGAACGTCCTGTGGAAGATCAGCACGGCGCTCGAGGTGCCGTTCAGCGCGCTCATCACGGACCGCCCGTCGACGAACTTCCACGTGATGCGGTGCGAGCAGGCGAAGCGCCTCACCTCCAGCGACGGCAGCTTCAGCTCGCGGGCGCTGTTCCCGTTCGACGAGCCGCGCCGGGTGGAGTTCTACGAGCTCCGGCTCGCTCCCGGCGGCGAGGAGCATGCCGACGCTCACCCACCCGGGACGGTCGAGAACCTGGTCGTGAGCCACGGGGGGATCGACATCGAGGTCGGGGGCTCGGTTCACACGCTCGCGACGGGCGACGCCATCGTCTTCGAGGCCGACGTCCCGCACGTGTACCGCAACAACGGCGCATCCGAGGCGCTCATGTACCTCGTCATGACCTACGCAGAGACCGTCGGCTAGGACGGGTCGAAAATGCGGGGGCTCCGCGGGGGCGGGGTATAAGGGATCCGGGGCCGGTCCCGCCGGCTACGAGTCATGAGCGCGACCACGAGGGACCTCCTGCTCGCCCGGGGAACGGTGTCGCCGGAGGCACTCGTCCGCGCGGAGGCCGAGGCCGCCCGCACGGGCCGGCCACTCCTCGACCAGGTCCTGGCGCTCGGGGCCGCCGACGAGCACGCGCTCGTCGCCGTCCTGGCGGAGCTCCACGGGGTCCCCGGGGTCGATCTGTCGCGCTCCACCCTCGCGACCGATGTGCTCGGGCTCGTGCCGCGCCCGGTCTGCGAGGCGGACGCGATCTTGCCGCTGTCGACCGAGGGCGGCCGCCTCCACCTCGCGATCGCCTCCCCGGGCGATGCCGCGCGGATCGTCGCCGAGGTCCGCTTCGTCACCGGCATGGAGGTCTCGGCCTACGTGGCGCTCGAGGGCCCGCTCCGCCGGGTGACCCAGGAGGCGTACGAGGCCCTGGCGGGAGGCCAGTCCGAATGGCGCGGGCCTGCCGCGGCTGCCGGCCCGGGACGGATCGCGGTGGTGCTGCCGGGCGACCTCCCGCTCCCCGCGGAGGAGGAGGCCATCTCCGAAGTCGGAGAGGGGGACCTCGAGCCGATCGAGGAGCCGGACGAGGGCCTCCCGGGCGGTGCCCCCCTCGAGGAGGGCGAGGTCATCGAGATCGCCGTGGGCGAGGGGGAGGACGAG
Organism: Anaeromyxobacteraceae bacterium; assembly: GCA_035543235.1. Classification (GTDB taxonomy): domain Bacteria; phylum Myxococcota; class Myxococcia; order Myxococcales; family Anaeromyxobacteraceae; genus DATJZG01. Next base: position 105,528 of record DATKJV010000030.1, read on the forward strand.
ATCCTCCACGAGGTCGCCATGGGAGCGGACCCGGCGCCGTCCGACCGCCGGCGGGTGCTGGTCGTGGACGACGAGCCGGAGATCCGCCAGCTCGTGGAGAAGGCGCTCGCCGCCCGCGACTTCGAGGTGGAGACCGCGTCGGACGGGGAGGAGGCTCTCGCCCGCGTCCAGAAGCGGCCGCCGAACCTCGTGCTCCTCGACGCGATGCTGCCGAAGATCCACGGCTTCGAGGTCGCGAGGAAGCTCCGCTCCGACGTGCGCACCCGTGGGGTTCCCATCGTGATGATGACCGCCATCTACCGCGGGTGGCGCTTCGCCCAGGACGCCCGGGAGACGTACGGCGCGGAGGACTACATCGAGAAGCCGTTCCGCCTGGACGACCTCCTCCGGCGCGTCGAGGCGGTGCTCGAGGCGACCAGCGCCCGGCAGTCCGAGCCGAGCGCCTCCGCCGAGCCTCTGCTCCAGCGCGGGAGGGAGATGCTCCAGGCGGGGAAGGTCGCCGATGCGGTCTCGGCGCTCGAGGAGGCGCTCGCCATCGACCCCTTCTCGGCCGAGGCGCACTACCAGCTCGCGAAGGCGCTGCGGCTGCGGGGCGAGCACTTCCGCGCCATGACGGCGTTCGAGCGTTCGGTCGAGCTCCGCCCGAAGTCGTTCCCGGCGCTGCGGAGCCTCGCCGCCCTCTACACCGAGAAGGGGTTCCGCCGGAAGGCGGCCGAGACGCTCGAGCGCGCGCTCGCGGCGGCCCCCGATGCCACGACCCGGGAGGCGATCAAGTCCGACCTCCTGGAGCTCCTCGGGGCATAGCTAGGCGGCGGTTCCGCGGCCGAAGAGGCGCCGCAGGCGCGCGCCGATCCCACCCTCGGCGGGCGGGTGGGGCGTCGGCCCGACCATCCGGACCACCGCGGCGGTGAGGTTGTCCGGTGTGCCGCGCCGGTTCGCCGCCTCGATGAGTGCGCGCGAAGCGGAGACCGCGTCCAGGCCGGCGATGGTGGTCGCGATCTCGGAGTCCTCGAGCACGTTGTAGAGGCCGTCGCTGCACAGAAGGAGAGCCTCGCCGCGGGACAGCCGGTGGCTCGTGCGGTCCCGGCTCACGATGAGCTCGCGCCCGACGCTGCGGGTGAGCGTCGAACGGTCGACGTGATTGCGGGCCTTCTCCTTGCTCATGAGTCCGTACCTGGCCTTCTCGGCGGCGACCGTGTGATCCTTCGTGAGCTGCACGATCGAGTCCCCGCGGACGAGGTAGAGGCGCGAGTCCCCGACGTGGATCACCGTGACGAGCCCGCGGTCGATCGCCACCGCCGTGAGCGTCGTGGTCATGCCGCGTAGCTCGGGGACGACCATGGCCCGGTCGTGGATCTCGATGTTCGCCTGCTGGACGGCGCGGTAGAGGCGCTGGCCGGCCGCGGCCGTCGGGGGTTCCTGCCGGAAGGCGTGGAGCGTCACCTCCACGGCCATCTGGCTCGCCACCTCCCCGCCCTCGGACATCGACACCCCGTCGGCGACGGCGACGACGGCGCGGTCGTTGCTCTCCATGAACGAGCCGCAGAAGTCCTCGTTGTGGTCGCGCTCGGTGCCGACGTCGGAGAGCGCCGCGATCTCGAGCTCGAAGTCGTTCACGCGGTTCCCCCGGAGCCCCGTGCCCGGAATCCGGGCAGGCGGTCGCTCCCCGGCGGGAACCACCGGTGAAATGGGGCCGGCCACGCGCTCCCGGAAGCTGTTGCACGCGCCGCGGGATGCACACTAGGCTTCGGCCATGCCATCACAGCCCCCGGTCCCCTGATGCGCGAGTCGAACGTCGGCGAGCGCATCGACCAGTACGAGCTCACCGAACTCCTCGCGCGCAGCGGGATGGCGTCGATTTTCAAGGGCATCGACACCGAGACCGGCGCCACCGTGGCGCTCAAGATCCCGCACGTGCAGTTCGAGAGCGACGTCGTGTTCTCGCAGCGATTCGAGCGCGAGGTGGAGGTGGGCCAGCGCCTCGCACACCCGAACGTCGTGAGGGTGCTGACGCCAAAGAACCAGACCCGGATGTACCTGCCCATGGAGTTCGTGGAGGGGAAGTCGCTGCGGGCCATGCTGAAGGAGAGGGAGCCCTTGCCCGTCGAGAAGGCCCTCGGCATCGCGGCCCAGGTATGCGACGCGCTCGAGTACCTCCACTCCCAGGGAGTCGTCCACCGAGACATCAAGCCGGAGAACATCCTCCTCACCCCGAGCGGGCAGGCGAAGATCCTGGACTTCGGCATCGCCCTCGTCGCGTCCGAGCGCCGCCTCACCTGGACCGGCTTCTCCAACACCATCGGGACCCCCGACTACATGGCGCCGGAGCAGGTCCGGGGACGGCGCGGAGACCCGCGCACCGACGTGTACGCAGTCGGTCTCATGCTCTACGAGATGCTCACCTGCAACCTCCCGTACGACAGCCCGAACCCTCGCGCCCTGCTTCGCGCCAAGGTGAGCGAGGATCCGAGGCCGCCGAGCTACTACGTGCCGGGCTTCGACCCGAAGCTCGAGGCCATCATCCTTCGCGCCATCGAGCGCGATCCCCGCGACCGCTACGGGAGCGCGAAGCAGATGCTCGCGGACCTGAAGAACCCGTCCGCCGTCCAGCCCCGGGACCCGGAGACCGGCGAGCGGGCGCGCCGCGGCGGCTCCCGCGTCTCGCGCCGTGTCGTGCTCTTCCTCGTCGTGCCCCTCATCGTCGCGGGGCTCGGGGCGCTCGTGTGGCTCTCCGCCCGCCACGCCCCGGCCGCTCCCCGCGCCCAGACCACCAACCGAGCGAGGTGACGCATGTCCGCGCAGATCGACGCCTCCCTGAACCTCGCCTGGGTGCTCCTCTGCGGCTTCCTCGTGATGTTCATGCAGGCCGGGTTCGCGATGGTGGAGACCGGCTTCACCCGGAGCCGGAACGCCGCGAACACGATGGCCATGAACCTCGTCATCTACCCGGTCGGCGTCCTCGGGTTCTGGCTCATGGGCTACGGCCTCATGTACGGTGGGGTCAGCGAATGGCCCTCCGTCGGGGTCGCCGGAGGGGCAGGGCACGAGGCGACCGTGCGTCTCCTCGGCCACGGGTACGGGCTCTTCGGCGCCGCGCGCTTCGCGCTCGTGAGCGTGGCCGAGAGCCCGGCGGGCCTCGCCATGTTCCTCTTCGCGGTGGTGTTCATGGACACGGCCGCGACCATCCCCACGGGCGCGATGGCCGAGCGATGGAAGTTCACGGCCTTCATGCTCTACGGCGTCTTCATGTCGACGCTGCTGTACCCCATCTACGGCAACTGGGTCTGGGGCGGCGGCTGGCTCGCCCAGCTGGGAGTGAACGCGGGCCTGGGCCACGGCCACGTCGACTTCGCGGGCTCGAGCGTCGTCCACATGACGGGGGGCATCACGGCTCTCGCCGGGGTCCTCGTGCTCGGGCCGCGGCTCGGGAAGTACCGGGCGGACGGCACCGTCGGCGCGATGCTCGGCCACAACATCCCCATGGCGGTGGTCGGGACCCTCGTCCTCGCCTTCGGGTGGTTCGGCTTCAACGCCGGCTCGACGCTCTCCGCCTCCGACACCCGCATCGCGCTCGTGGCGGTGAACACCATGCTCGCGTCGTCGGCCGGTGCGCTCTCCGCGCTCCTCTACGTGCGCTTCGCCTTCCGGAAGCCGGACGTCGGCATGACCTGCAACGGGCTGCTCGGCGGCCTCGTCGCCATCACCGCCGGCTGTGCCTTCGTGAGTCCGGCGGCGGCGGTCCTCGTCGGCTTCGTCGCGGGCGTCGTGGTGGTCTGGTCGGTCGCGCTCCTGGAGCGCCGGCTGCGAATCGACGACCCGGTCGGGGCGATCGCCGTCCACGGCGGGTGCGGGATCTGGGGAGCGCTGGCGGTCGGGATGTTCGCGGACGGGACCTACGGCAACGGCTGGAACGGGGTCGCGGGTCCGGTCCGCGGGCTTCTCTTCGGCGACGCGAGGCAGTTCGTGGCGCAGATCGTCGGCGTTGCGGCCAACGCCATCTTCGTGTTCGCGGCGGCCTACGGCTTCTTCCGGCTGGTCGAGCGCTTCATGGGGAACCGCGTGCCTGCCGAGGTGGAGCATGCCGGCCTCGATACGCTGGAGATGGGGACCGACGCCTACCCCCGCGGTTGACCTGACGAGCCACTGGGGTGCGGCGCCGGCGGGAGCCGGCACCGCACCCCGAGCGAGGACTTCCCCCCTTCCCAGACTACGAGGCGGTGGCGGGCTTCTCGACGAACACCGCCTTGCCCTTTTTCTTGCTCGCGCGCACGAAGTAGACGCCGCCGTAGATGCCCCAGACGGCGACCACCGCAAGCGCGATGAAGGGCTCCTTCCAGCTCATGCCCGACACGGTGAACGGGCCCACGAGGTAGAAGAGCATGCAGGCCAGGTTCGCGACGAGCCCGAAGACGGGAACCACGAGGTGCTTGAAGCCGTGGAAGGTGTGGTGCTCGCGGAAGGCGACGATCGCGACGACGCAGGTGAGCATGTAGAGGAGGAACGTCCCGAAGTTGGAGACGAGCGTCGTGATGACCAGCGTGTTCGGGAGCTTGGCGTAGGTCTCGGGCTTGAAGAGGCCGAAGCTGTACCAGAAGTTCTGGTACTTCGGCTCGAGCGGCGTGGGCGTGGTGCCGCCCAGGTAGACGAACACCGTGACGATCCCGATCACGATCGACAGGATCGCGAGCGCCCAGATGGCGCGGTGCGGGGTGAGCCGCTTGCCGTGGAGCATGCCGAAGTGCTCCGGCACCTCCTCGTCACGCCCCATCGCGTAGGTGACCCGGGCGCCGGTGGAGAGGCACGACAGCGTCGTGCCGATGAGCGCGAGGAACACGGTCGCGGCCTGCACGAGCATGAAGGCGCGGCCGGCGGCGTAGCTGCCGAAGAGCCAGGTGCCGACGATGACCATCATGTCTCCGATGGGAGCGCCGGAGCCGGCGGCGTCGCCGAGCGTGTAGCCCTGGTTGAGCAGGTAGTTCGCGCCGAAGTACTCGATCAGGTACATCACGAACCCCTGGATCGCGAGCGAGAGCAGCACCGCGCGCGGGATGTCCCGCTTGGCGTTGCGCGCCTCCTCGCCCATCGAGGTCACCGACTCGAATCCGACGAGGATGAGGATGGCGATGCAAGCCTGGATGAAGATGAAGGAGAAGCCGTGGGGAGCCGTGACCGACGCGGCCGTCGTGTGGAACTTGAAGTGCGGCGTGAGATCCTTCGGGTGGTCGGCGTCGACGGGCTCCATCGTGATCGCCTGGTCGGGCGCGTAGCTCAGGAGGAAGGGGACGGGCTTGCCGTCCTTCATCTCCGGCACGGGGTTGCCGTCCGCGTCCATCTTGTTCTGCGTGACGGGCGCGCCGGTCGGGTCGAGCTTGGGCTTGCCGTTCTCGAGCACGGGCTCCTGGGCGACGACGAAGTCGACCGGGACGCCGTTCACGAGGTGGTACCCCTTCGAGCCCTCGGGGTGTCCGACCCGGTAGGAGATGGCGATCACGGCGAAGACGAGGAGCGCCGCGATCTGGATCACGTTGATGGCGAGGTTCACGTTCGTGGTGCCGGTGACGCCGCGGAACGCGATGTAGGCGACGCCGAGGGCGAACACGGCGCAGAACAGGATCATGAAGAGCGGGCTGTTGTAGGTCCCGCTGAAGGTGTCCGGGAAGAACTGGTTCAGGAGGTACCCCGCGAGGATGGCGGTCACGCCCACCATCACGCCGGGGTAGACCCAGTAGTAGAGGTGGCTCGCCCAGCCGGTGACGAACTTCGCGAGGCGCGCGAACTTGTATGCCTTCGTCTTCGAGAGGAAGGCCTGCTCCGCGAAGAAGTACGAGGAGCCCGCCCCGGGGTAGAGCTTCGAGAGTTCCGCGTAGCTGATCGCAGTCGCGAAGCAGAGGAGCAGCGCGACCACGATCCCGAACCACATCGCGGAACCCGCCATCGGAGCGCCGTAGAGCGCCTGGATCTGGAACGTGAGCCAGAGGAACGCGCCCGGCGCGATGAGCGCCATGGCGTTCACGGTGAGACCCGTGAGTCCCAGTGTCGGCCGCGTCGAGACCTTCTCGGCCGGAACGCCGCTTCCTTCAGCCATTGGTGTGTCTCCCTTCCTGCGTGGTCTGCCAGGCGCCTGGCCCGGGAAAAGGTGAAGCTGCCCTGCTCGCCGACCTCGGGTGCCGTCGGCCCGCTGCCCGCCGGAACGCTCTGCAGCCCCCGTGCCGACCCCTTCCGCGGTCTGCAGGCTCTCGGGGCGGGCCGGCGGCCCACCCGCTGAACCCACCGCGTGCACGCGGTTGCCCGCTCGACGAGCACGGACCCGGGGCGGGCGCCTCGGGAGCGCCTTCCCCGCAGGCGTCGGATGGTGGACTGCCCCCTTGCCGGACGCCTCCGTGCTCGGGATCCGCACAGCGCCTTGCGCGGGGTGCGAGCAGACCGGTTCGCGACGGGGCCTTTCCGGACCTCCCGGGAGGGGACTCGGCGCCCCGCTCGAGGCCTGGCGCCCCGGCGTTTCGGCCGGTCCGGCCGCCCGCGGGTGCTAGGATGCTGGAGGAGCCGCCTTGGACGCGTACGAGCCCTTCCTGTCGCTCGGCCTCGCCCTCGCCGCCGGGTTGCTCATCGGCCTGGAGCGCGAGCAGTCGGCCCCGAGCGAACCGGGCGCGGCCTTCTTCCTCGGAGGGGCGCGCACCCACCCCCTCGTGGCGCTCGCAGCCGGCCTCGCCACGCTGCTCGCCCGGCAGCTCGGCACCATCACGGTGATCGCGGCGTTTGGCGGACTCGTCGTGTTCCTCGCGATCGCCTACGCCGACCTCGTGCGGCGGGACGCCGGGCGGGGGTTCACCTCGGAGGCGGCGTTCCTCGTGAGCTTCCTCCTCGGCGCCCTCGCCGTCTCCGACCGGATCGTGGTTCCCACCGGCCGGAGGGTGCTCGTGGTGCTCGCGACCGCCGTCGTGGCGACGGGCCTCCTGTCGTCGAGGCCGGTCCTGCAGCCCCTCGTACGGCGCGCGTCGCGCCAGGATGTCGTCGCCGCGCTCAAGTTCCTCATCGTCGCCGTGGTGCTCGTGCCGCTCCTCCCCGACCAGCCCTTCGGCCCCTACCACGCGCTCAACCTGCGGACCATCGGATGGATGATGCTGCTCGTCACCGGCGTGAGCTTCGTTGGCTATGCGGCCACGCGCCTCCTCGGCCCCGAAAGGGGCCTCGGCGTCACGGGGCTCGTCGGTGGGCTCGTGTCGTCCACCGCGGTGACCGTGGCCATGGCTCGCCGCGCCCGCGAGGAGCCGGGGGTCGCCCGCCCTGCGGCGCTGGCGGTGGTGCTCGCCTCCTCGATCGTCTTCCTCCGCGTCGAGGTGGTCGTGGCGCTCGTGAACGCGGACCTGGCGGTGAAGCTCGCGGCACCCATGGTGGCGATGGCGGTCGCCGGGCTGGCCGGGAGCCTGCTCATCCGGGGGAAGGGGGCCATGCGGGGGGCGACGGCGGTCGTCAAGCTGCGCAACCCGGTGAGCTTGTCCGCCGCGTTCGAGTTCGCGCTCGTGTTCGCCGTCGTGCTCGTCGCCGCCAGGGCCGCAAGCTCGCTCGGCGCCGGGGGCGTGTACCTAGCGGCGCTCGCCGCGGGCACGACCGACATGGATGCGATCTCCCTCTCGATGGGCGAGCTCGCGCACGGCCAGGTGGCGCTCCCCGTCGCCGCCACGGCCGTCTTCCTCGCCGGCGTCATGAACACGGTCGTGAAGGGAATCGCAGCCGTCGTGCTCGGCGGTTGGGCCTTCGCCCGCTACGTCGTTCTCGCGTTCGGCGGGATCCTGGCGGCCGGCGCCGCCTCCCTCCTCGTCGTGTGGCGCTAGGTCATGCCGTCGGGCGAGCCGTTCGCCACAGCGCTCCTCATCTCCACGGCCGGTGCCCTCCTCGCCGCCAGCGTCCTCTTCTCGGGCGCGACGCGCCGGCTGGGGATGCCCGTCGGGCTCGTGTTCGTGGGGATCGGCATCCTGGCCGGCGCGGAAGGGGTGGGGGGGCTCCGCTTCGAGGACTACGCCTTCGCCTGGAGGCTCGGGAGCGTGGCGCTCGCCCTCATCCTCTTCGACGGCGGGCTCAACACCCCTCTCGATTCGCTCCGAGCGGCGATCGCACCGGCGGCGGTGCTCGCCACCGCCGGCGTCCTGGCGACGGCCGCCGCCATGGGATCGGCGGCACACCTCCTCGGTCTTCCATGGGGAGAGGCGCTGCTGCTCGGGGCGGTCGTGTCCTCGACCGATTCCGCAGCGGTCTTCTCGATCCTGCGATCGAGCGGGATCCAGCTCCGGCGCCGCGTGGGCGCAACCCTGGAGCTCGAGTCGGGCCTGAACGACCCCACGGCGGTGATCCTGACGGCCGCGCTCACCGACCTGCTCGTCGCCGGCCGCCCGCTCGGACCGTCGGCGGCCGTGGGGCTCGTCGCGAAGCTCGCCCTCGGCGCCGCCGCCGGAGGCGCCATCGGCTGGGCCGGGCGGTGGCTCCTCTCGCGGGTGCGGCTACCCGTCGGCGGCCTCTACCCGGTGCTCACCACGGCGCTCGCGCTGCTCGCCTTCGGGGTCCCCGAGCTCGTCGGCGGCAGCGGCTTCCTCTCCGTGTTCCTGGCCGCGGTCCTCATCGGCAACGGGCCCATTCCATTCCGGGGAGGGGTGCTGCGCGCTCACGACGCCGGCGCGTGGTTTCTGCAAGTGTCGATGTTCCTCGTCCTCGGGCTCCTCGCCTCCCCCTCCCGGCTCCTCGCGACCGGCCTCGTGGGGCTGGGGCTCGCCTTCTTCCTCCTCCTCGCCCGCCCGCTCGTGGTCGTGCCGCTGCTGTTGCCCTTCCGCTACCGGTGGACGGAGATGGCGTACGTGGGGTGGGTGGGCCTCCGGGGGGCGGTGCCCATCGTCCTCGCCATCGTGCCGGTGCTCGCCCGGGCGCCCGGGGCCGATCGCATCTTCGACGTCGTGTTCTTCGTCGTGCTCGTGAACATCCTCGTGCAGGGGCTCACGGTCCGGCGCGGCGCCCGCCGGCTCCGGCTCCAGACCGCCCGCCCCCCACCGCCGCAGGGGCTCATCGAGATCTCTCCGAGCCGGCCTCTCGACGCGGCCATCGAGGTGTACTTCGTCGACCCTGCGTCCGCAGTGGCCGGCTCCACGCTGGCGGAGCTGCCCCCTTTCCCGGCGGGCTCGTCCGTGCTGATGGTCCTGCGGGGCGACGACCTGCTCGCCGCCCGCGGCTCGACGGCGCTCGTCCCCGGCGACCACGTGTACCTTCTCACCCGCCCCGAAGACCGGGCGTTCGTGCGCCTGTGCTTCGGCGAGGCCGAGGAGGCCTGATTAGGAGGGAGGAGGAGGGTCGATGAAGCTCTACTACGTTCCCAAGACCCGCGCGACGCGGGCGCGCTGGATGCTCGAGGAACTCGGTGTCCCCTACGAGCTCGTGCGGCTGGAACCCGGAAGGGAGACGCGCACGCGCGAGCACCTCGAGCGCCAGCCACTCGGGCACGTGCCGGTACTGGAGGACGCCGAGCAGCGCATCTTCGAGTCGGCGGCCATTTGCCTGTACCTGGCCGACAAGTACCCGGAGAAGAGGCTCGTGCCACCCATGGGATCGCCCGGGCGCGGGCTCGTCTACCAGTGGCTGTTCTTTGCCATGACCGAGCTCGAGCCTCCGCTCGCCGCCCTTTCAGCAGAGAACCGCAAGCCCGCGGCCGAGCGCAGCGCGTCGGCGGCCGCGGAGGCGAAGGAGCGGTTCGGGCGGGCTGCCGCCGCGCTCGAGCCCGTGCTCGCGAACGGGCCCTTCCTGCTCGGCGACTTCGGGGTCGCCGACGTGGTCGTCGGGGCCGTTCTCGCCTGGGGGAAAAGCATCGGGGCGCTCGAGAAGCTCCCCACGGTCGAGGCCTACGTGGCGCGCCTCCTCGAGCGGCCCGCCTGGCGGCGGGCCCGGGCGGACTGACGTGGCCGGCGTCGTCGGGACGGCGAGGGAGGAGGTGGCGGTCCTCGACGCCAACTCCTCCTTCTACCGGGCACTCTCCGAGGGCGACCTCGCCGCGATGGAGGACCTCTGGGCGGAGGCCGCGCCGGTCGCCTGCGTCCATCCGGGCTGGGGCGCGCTGAGGGGACGCGATGCGGTCATGCGGAGCTGGCGCGACATCATGCGGGCCGGTGCCCCGCGGGTCTCGTGCACGGCGGCCTCCGCCCATGTCCTGGGGGACGTCGCCTTCGTGGTGTGCGGCGAGCGGCTGTCCGGCGGCCCGCGGCTCGTCGCGACCAATGTCTTCCATCTCGAGGGGGGACGGTGGCGGATGTGCCACCACCAGGCGGGGATGGTGGCCCGGGAGGCGGACGAGCCCCCGCCCGATGCGCTCGCCTGAGCCTTCGACGTCGTGGCACCGCCGGTGCTACCATCGCCGCTCGCGAGGAGGAGCAGCGCGATGGAATGGTGGATGTGGGTGCTGTTCGGGGTGGCGCTGCTCGCCGTGGAGCTCGGCACCCCCGGCGGCCTGTTCGCTTTGTTCTTCGGGGCGGCGGCCCTCGCGGTGGCCGCCCTCGCGGGGGCCGGGCTCGGGCCGGCCTGGTTGCAGTGGCTCGTCTTCGCGGCCCTCGGCGTGTTGCTCGTCGCCTTCCTGCGGCGTCCGGTCGCGGAGCGGATGCGCCGCCGCGGCGCTCCCGTCGACGCGCTGGTGGGGGAGGCGGTCTTCCCCCTCGAGGACCTCGCGCCCGGCGCCACCGGCAAGGCGGAGCTCCGCGGCGTGCCGTGGACCGCGACGAACGCGAGCGACGCCCCGCTCGCGCGAGGTCAACGGTGCCAGGTGGCGCGGGTCGCGAACATCCACATCTTCATCGTCCCGGAGGAGGGCCGGTCGTGATCGCACTCGTCGTCGCCATCGTGGTGGCCGCCTTCGTGGTCTTCGTCGTGGTGCGCACCGCCGTCGTCGTCCCCCAGCAGAGCGCGTTCGTTGTGGAGAGGCTCGGGCGCTTCAACGGGGTCCTCGAGGCAGGGTTCCACATCCTCGTGCCGTTCCTCGACGTCGTCCGCTACCGGCAGACGCTGAAGGAGCAGTCGGTCGACATCCCGGCCCAAGTGTGCATCACCCGGGACAACGTCCAGGTCCACGTCGACGGCGTGCTCTTCCTGAAGGTCCTCGACGCGCAGCGTGCCAGCTACGGCATCGCCGACTACTACTTCGCCATCAGCCAGCTCGCGCAGACGACGCTCCGGTCCGAGATCGGCAAGATCGACCTCGACCGGACATTCGAGGCGCGCACTCACATCAACGCGCAGGTCGTGGAGGAGCTCGACAAGGCGACCGGCCCCTGGGGCATCAAGGTACTCCGCTACGAGATCAAGAACATCACTCCGCCCGAGGACGTGCTCGCCGCGATGGAGAAGCAGATGCGCGCCGAGCGGGAGAAGCGCGCCGTGATCCTCACGTCGGAGGGCGAGCGCGACGCCGCCATCAACACCGCCGAGGGGCGCAAGCAGCAAGTGATCAAGGAGTCCGAGGCGAAGCGCCAGCAGCAGATCAACGAGGCGCAGGGCCAGGCGCAGGCCATCCTGGAGGTTGCGAAGGCCACGGCCGAAGGCATCCGCAACGTCGGGGAGGCAGTGGCGCAGCCGGGCGGCATCGAGGCGCTCCAGCTCCGGGTCGCCGAGCAGTGGGTGAGGGAGTTCGGGAACCTCGCCAAGGCCGGGAACACCCTGGTCGTTCCTGCGACCCTGTCGGACGTCGCCTCGATGGTGGCCCTCGCCATGAGGGTGGCGCGAAAGGACGACGGGGCGGGCGGCTTGTCCGGCCGGTCGCCCGCGGCCGGGCCGGCGCGGCCGCCCACGACCTGACCCGCGACCGGACGACGGACCCTGCTCAGGGTCGGCGGAGCTCGTCCGCCATCCGGCGGCGAAGCCTGTCCTCGGGGAGCGGACCCGCCCCCGCGCGGAGGTTGTCGGTCAGGTGCTCGGGATTCGACGTCGCCGGGAGCACGCACGTGACGGACGGGTGCGAGAGGACGAAGGCCAAGAAGAACTGGCTCCAGGTCGACACCCCGGCCTCGACCGCCCACGGCGGGAGGAGCCTTGTGCCCACCGAGCGGAACAGGGCGCCCTCCTCGAAGGGACGCATGACGAGCACGGCCGTACCGGTCGCCTCCGCGGCCGGAAGGAGGCGCCTCTCCGCATCCCGCGTCGCGAGCGAGTACGGGATCTGCACGAAGTCGATCGCCTCGTCCCGCATCATCCGCTCGATCTGCGGGAAGGTCCCCGGCGCGTAGTGCGTCACTCCGATGTAGCGGACCCGCCCCGCCGCCTTCCACTCGCGGAGGACCGGCAAGTGGCTCTCCCAATCGAGGAGGTTGTGCACCTGCATGAGGTCGATCCGCGCGGTGCGCAGGCGCTGGGCCGACGCGCGCATCTGCGCCTCTCCCATCGCCCGCCCCGTCGTCCAGACCTTGGTGGCGACGAACGGCGCCTCCGGGGGGGCGACCTCCGCGAAGAGGTCGCCGAGGACCGACTCGGCCCGGCCATACATCGGGGAGGTGTCGACCACCCGGCCGCCCGCAGCGAAGAACCGGCGCAGGACCTCGGCGAGAGGGGCGCGCGCGGCGGCGGACGGACCGACGTCGAACGTCTGCCACGTCCCGAGCCCGATTGCGGGCACGGTCTCCCCCGTCCGCGGGATGGCTCGCCGGAGCATCGGGGCCTTGGGGCCATACGTACCACTCCGGTCCCCGGCGAGGCCACCCTGCGGGCGCTAGGCCGCCGGGCGAGCCGCCTCCCGCCCGGCCTGGCGCCGGGCGAGCCAGACGGCGAGCGCGAGGCCGACGACGCCGAACGGAACGCCGGCGAGCATGCTCGCGGAGATCCCCACGCCCGCGCTCGCGAGCCCCTGCGCGAGCCAGGCCGACCCGGCGTCGCCGGCGCGGTAGACCACCGTGTCGATGAAGGCCTTCGACTTGTACTTCTCCTCGCGGGTGACGACCGTGAAGAGCACTTCGCGCGCGGGCCTTTCCACGGCGTAGCTCGCTGCCCTCCGGAGCGCCTGCAGCGCGGCGAGCACCGCGAAGGCCGGGAAGGCGGCGGCGACGGCGAAACCCGTCGCGGACAGGAGAGGCACGAACGCCAGCGCGACGCCGAGGCCGAGCCGGCCCACGAGCGCCCCGGTGGCGAGCGACTGGGTGAGGAGCGCGGCGACGTTCACCGCGAGATCGACGGACGCGAAGAGCGTGGTTCGCCGCGCCGAGTCCGGGATCGCCGCGGCGACGAGCCGCGCGGTGTGGACGTAGAGGAGGGTGGTTCCGAGGGTGAAGAGGAGCATCTGGGCAGCGATGCCGGCGAGGTAGCGGTCCCGAAAGACGGGCCCGATCCCGCCGAGGGCGCCTCCGCCCAGCGCCTCTCCGCCCGCTTCCGCCCGTCCCTCGGCGGCCCGGACGTCGGAGGCCCCGGACGCACGCGACCACCGCACGAGCCCGCGCGCCGCCTGGGTCGCGATCTCGAGGAGAACCGCGGAGACGAGCAGCAGGTTGGCGACGCCGAGCGGGCGCACGAGGAGCCCCGCGACCGCCGGGCCGGCGATCGCGCCCGCGCTCCCGCCGGCGGCCACGAACCCGAACAGCCGCTTCGCCTGCTCGCTCGTGAAGAGGTCCGCCAGGAACGACCAGAAGACGGAGACGACGAAGAGGTTGTAGACGCTGACCCACACGAAGAACGCGCGCGCCACCGGGCGGGGCGCGACGCCGAGCCGCACCAGCGCGAAGAAGGCGACGAGGTTGAGAAGGAAGAAGCGATAGACGAGCGGAACCGCGCGGGCGCGGGGAAGCCGCGCCACGAGGGAAGAGTACAGGGGAAGCGCCGCGATCATGGCGACGAGGGTCGCGGTGAAGTTCCAAGGCAGGTTCTCGACGCCACCGCGGATCCCCATCTCCTCGCGGAGCGGACGCAGGACGTAGTACCCGCAGAGCAGCGCGAAGAAGTACGCGAAGCCGAGCGCAGCGGCGGCTCCCTCGCCCGGCCGGAGGTGAAGGACGCGCGAGCGCCGGGGCGCGGGGAGGCGGGTCGTCTCGCCCTGCACGGGATCCGTCAGCCTCCGGGGTAGAGGAGGTCGAGGTCGTGGTCCGGGAGGTGCTCGTCGACCTGGGCGGCGGACTCCCACTCCTTCATGGATGGAAGCGCGAGCAGCGCCTCCATGTACTGGCCCGCCTCCCCGGCGGGGGCGACGCCGTAGGTCCGGAACCGGAACGCGACCGGAGCGTAGAAGGCGTCGGCCACGGAAAACGCCCCGCACAGCATGGCCCCGCCCGCGCCGAAGCGGGCGCGGCTCTCGGCCCAGAGGCGCTCGATTCGCGCGATGTCGACGAGCATGTCGGGGCTCCGCCTGCGCTGCGGCCTCCGGGCGCGCACGTCCATGGACATCCCCGAGCGGAGGGCCCCGAAACCGGAGTGCATCTCGGCGGAGATGCAGCGGGCGAAGGCGCGCGCCTGGGGGTCGGCGGGCCACAGGCCCTCGTGGCGCTCGGCCAGGTACTCGGCGATGGCGAGGGAGTCCCACACGAGGAACCCGTCGTGGTTGAGGCACGGCACCCGCCCTGCCGGCAACCTCGCCATCCGCGACGGCTTCCCCTCGTCCGGGCGCAGGGAGACGACCTCCTCCCGGAACGGGATCCGCGCCTCCCGCATGAGGACCCATGGGCGAAGCGACCACGAGGAGTAGTTCTTGTTGCCGATGAGGAGGGTGTAGGCCATCGCGCGAAGAAACCACGTTTCCGTTCCCCGGTCACCGCGCGCCGGTCAGTCGGTGACGCCGTTTGCCTCGCGCGCAGCCCGCAGGTGGCGGATGGCCTCTGCGCGCCGCCCCAGCCGCTCGCAGAGCCGAGCGGCGTTCAGGTGCGCGTCGGCCATCCCGGGATCGGCGACGAGGGCGCGGCCGTAGGCGAGGAGCGCCTCCTCCAGGCGTCCCTGGTCGCCGAGCGCCACGCCCAGGTTGAAGAGCGCCGTCTGGTCGCCTGGCCGGGTCTCCAGCGCTCGTCGGTAGTGCCGCTCGGCGGCGGGTGCGTCCCCGCTCTCGTGGACCAGCCGTCCCAGGTTGAGGTGGGCGCCGGCGTGGCCCGGGTCGAGGAGCAGCGCCCGGCGGTAGGCCTCCCGGGCCTCCGCAGGCGCCCCGTCCTCGAGGTCGCATGCCCAGGCGAACCAGCCGTCGGCGTCCAGGGAGGAGGGGGAGCGCCGGAGCAGCGGTGCGACCTCCGCCGCGACCTCGCGGACCGAGAAGTCGAACAGCGCCTGGCCCGACTCCGGGTGCCAGCGCGACCGGCCGTCGCTCACGACGACGCGCTCGCCGTCCGCGGCCACGGCCACCGAGGCGAGGGCTCGGCCATCGGGCAACTGCTCCCGGAGCCGTCGCAGAGTGCGCCGCAGCCGGCGGGCGGGGACCCGGGCGTCCGAGAGACCCGCCGCGGCGCGCAAGAGCACGAGGTCCTGGAAGGCGAAGCGGAGCTCGCCGCGCGAGCCCCGCCGCGGGCTCACGACGCCGGCGCGCACCCAGGCGCGGACCCTCCCCTCGGAGACGCCGACGAGGCGCGCCACGTCGCGGGTGCCGTATCCCCACATCCGCGCGGCAGCTTCGCACCCGCCGTCACTTCTTGGAAGGGGCCCGCGAGGCCTTGGCGGCAGCCTCCCGCGGCACGCGCTTCGGCGGCCGGCGCTCCTCCGCCGCACTCTCCGCCTCGCTCCGGGCGATGGCGGCCTTGCCGGGAGGCGGGGAGGCGAGGCTCTGCTTCAGCGCCTCCATGAGGTCGATCACCTGCGCCGCGGGCTCCGCGGACGCTGCCAGCTGGATCTCCTGCCCCGCGACCTTCTTTTCCACGGCCTCGAGCAACCGCTTTCGCACGGCGTCGTGGTAGAGCTCCGGGTGAAAGGCGTCGGACGAGGACTGGTCGACGAGCTGGAGCGCCAGCTGGACCTCCGGCTCCTTCACGTCCGCCTCCTCGACGGGGACTTCCTCCAGCGGGCGCACCTCATCCGCATAGAGGAGCTGCTGCATGACCAGCCGGTGGCCGGCGGGCCGAAGCAGGACGAGGTACTGCTTGCCCCGCGCGGCCTGGCGCGCCAGGGCAGCGCGTCCGGACCGCGCGAGCGTCTCGGCGAGCAGGCGGTAGGCCTTGGCGGCGCCCTTGTCGGGGGCGAGGTAGTAGGCCCGATCGTAGTAGACCGCGTCGACCTGATCGGCCGGGACGAACTCGACGATCTCGATGGCCGGGCTCGTCGCCTCCTCGAGCGCCTTCAGCTCCTCGGGCGTGAAGACGACGTAGCGGTCCTTCTCGAACTCGTACCCCTTCACCATCTGGTCGCGCTCGACGCGCTCCCCGTCCTTCGCGCACACGTACTGCTGCTTCAGGCGGGAGCCGTCCTTCGCGTGGAGCAGGTTGAAGGACACGCCGGCCTTGGGCTGGGTCGCGGCGTAGATCTGGACCGGGATCGAGACGAGTCCGAAGGAGATCGTGCCCGAGCCGATCGAGCGGGGCGCCATGGCACGGATTATAGGGCCGGGGTCATGGGCCGGCACGCGGGCGACCCGCTCGCGCGATATCGCTCGAAGCGAAGCGCCTCGGGGACCCCGGAGCCGTTCGGCCCCGCGAGGCCAGCGCCTCCGGGCGCGCCGGGCGGCGTGTTCGTGGTTCAGAAGCACGCGGCCCGGCGGCTCCACTACGACTTCCGCCTCGAGCACGGCGGGGTGCTCCTCTCCTGGGCGGTCCCGAAGGGACCATCGGACGATCCAGCCGTGAAGCGCCTCGCGGTGCGGACCGAGGACCACCCGCTCGAGTACGCCGACTTCGAGGGGGTCATCCCGAAGGGCAACTACGGGGCGGGAGAGGTCGAGATCTGGGACCGCGGGCGCTTTCGCTGGGTCGAGGCCCCGGAGCCCGGGCTCGAGAAGGGCAAGCTCCTGTTCGAGCTCGCCGGTCGCAGGTTGAGCGGCGTCTGGACGCTCGTCCGGACGAAGCGGGACCCGAAGGAGTGGCTGCTCATAAGGCACCGGGACCCGCCCGCCGGCGAGCCGCCGGCGGGCCCCCGGGATGGAGAGCGTCTCGGGGCTGAGCTCGAGGCCGAGCTCGCGCGGCGCGGTGCGCCGGAGGGCACGGTGCGCGCGCGGGACGTCCGGCCCATGCTCGCCGAGGCGCGCGACAGCGCCTTCTCGGACGACGGGTGGATCTTCGAGCTCAAGTACGACGGGTACCGGGCGATCGTCGAGAAGGACCACGATCGCGTCGAGGTCCGGTACCGGAGTGGCCTCGATGCGACCGCCCTCTATCCGGACCTCGCGGAAGGGGTCCGGGTGCTCCTCGTGCCCCGCGTCGTCCTGGACGGCGAAATCGTGGTCCTGGACGAGGGGGGGCGGCCCGACTTCCAGCTCCTGCAGGGGAGGGCAAGGCACGCGAGTGCGCGGGACGCGGCGCGCGCCGCGCGGGAGCGCCCCGCCACCTACTTCGCCTTCGACCTCCTCGGGCTCGGCAACCGGGACGCCCGGCCGCTTCCGCTCCTCTCGCGCAAGGAGGTTCTCGGCCGCCTCGTGGGGCGCGCCGGCGCCATCCGCTACGCCGACCACGTGGAGGGCCGCGGGGAGGAGTTCTTCCGGGCGGTGCGCAGTCGCGGGCTCGAGGGCATGGTGGCGAAGCGCGCCGAGGGAGCTTACCGGAGCGGCCGCTCGCCGGCGTGGCTCAAGGTCCGCGTCCACCGGGCCGACGACTTCGCCGTGGTGGGGTTCACCGACCCCTCGGGCGCTCGCGCCGGGTTCGGCGCTCTCCATCTCGCGGCGGCGCGCGACGGAGGGTTTGCCTACGCGGGCAGCGTCGGCACCGGATTCAGCGCTGCGGACCTGACCGCCATCCGGGATCGGCTCGATCCCCTGCGGCGGCGCACCCCGCCGGTCCGGGGGGCCGTTCCGCGCGGGGCTGGCCACCACTGGGTGGAGCCGACCCTCGTCGCGGAGGTGCGCTACCGGGAGGTGACGCGGGACGGCCTGCTCCGCCAGCCGGTCTTCGTGAGGCTCCGTGAGGACAAGGCGCCCAAGGAGTGCGCCGTCGCGGAGGGCGGGCCCGCGCCCCCGCCGGCGACCGGAAGCGACGACCCGCCCCCGGCCCGCGCCCGCCTCACGAACCCGGGCAAGGTCTTCTGGCCGGAGGACGGGTACACGAAGGGCGACCTCCTCGCGTACTACCGGAGCATCTCCCGGTGGATCCTCCCCTATCTCCGGGACCGCCCCCTCACGCTGACGCGCTACCCGGACGGCATCTCTGGCAAGTCCTTCTTCCAGAAGGACGCGCCCGACTGGACGCCCGAGTGGGTGCGGACCGAGCGCATCTACAGCGAGGACGCCGGGCGCGACATCGACTACTTCGTGGTCGACGACGTCGAGTCGCTCGCCTACGTCGTGAACCTCGGCGCGATTCCCCTCCACGTGACCGCCGCCCGGGTCGCCGACCTGGCGCGACCGGACTGGGCGGTCCTCGACCTCGACCCGAAGGACGCGCCTTTCGCGCACGTCGTACGGATCGCCCTGAGGCTCCGGGACCTGTGCCGCCGGGTCCGGCTCCCCGCATTCCCGAAGACCACCGGCCAGCGTGGCCTTCACGTGCTCGTCCCGGTGGCCGGGCAGCTCACCCACGCGCAGGCGCGCCAACTCGCCCTCGTCCTCTCCCGGCGCGTGGCGGACGAGATGCCGGACATCGCCACCCTCGCCCGACCCCTCGGGGAGCGCGGTGGCCGGGTGTACCTCGACTGTCTGCAGAACGGGCAGGGGAAGACGATCGTGGCCCCGTTCGCGGTGCGGCCACAGCCCGGGGCGCCGGTGTCGACGCCGCTCTCCTGGGCGGAGGTCACGCCGGGGCTCGACCCGGCCCGCTTCACCATCGAGACCGTGCCCAAGCGCATGCGCCGCCTCGGGCGCGATCCGATGCGTCCGGTGCTGGTCCGGAAGCCGGACCTGCTGCGTTCGCTCGCGAGCTTGGAGGTGGAGTACCGCGGGGGGAGGTGACCGGAGGCCCCGCGGGCGGGACAATGCGAACCGTGAGCGCGAGGCGCAAGAGCGTGCCGCAGGGAGCGGGTCTTCACGCCGCGGCGAGCGCCGGCTTTCGCGACGCCCACCGCTACGACGTCGCGCGGCCCGATTACCCGGAAGACGCGGTGGAGTGGCTCGCCGCGGCGCTTGCCCTCGGGCCGGCCGTGCGCGTGCTCGACCTGGGTGCGGGGACCGGGAAGCTCAGCGACCTCGTCGCGCCGCGCTGCGGCTCGCTCGTCGCGGTGGAGCCCATCGCCGAGATGCGCCGTGCGCTCTCCCATCGCGTTCCCCGGGTCCAGGCGGTGGCGGGCGTGGCGCAGGCCCTGCCCCTGCGGGACGGCGCGGTCGGCGCGGTCGTGTGCGGCCAGTCCTTCCACTGGTTCGCGACGACGCCGGCGCTCGCGGAGATCCACCGCGTTCTCGCCCCGCGGGGGCGCCTCGGCCTCCTGTGGAACCAACGGGACGAGTCCCGGCCCTGGGTGAGGGAGCTGGGGGAGCTCCTCCGGCCGCTCGAGGGGGACGCGCCACGCTTCCGTACGGGGCGCTGGAGGGATCCGTTCGAGGCATCGACCCTCTTCTCCCCGCTCGCCTCAAAAGACTTCGCGAACGAGCAGGCGGGCCCGCCAGAGCGAATCGTCGAGCGGATCGCCACGACGAGCATCGTGGCGGCGCTGCCCGAGGACCGCCGGGCGGGCGTCCTCGAGGCGGTGCGGGCCATCGCGCAGCGCGAAGCCGGGGCAGACGGTCAAGTGACGCTCCCCTACGTGACGCATGCGTACTGGTGCGAGAGGCGCTGAGCGTGAAGGCGACCCGTGCCCCCGCTAGAATCCGGGGCGTGGAAGAGATCCGCATCCGCACGCAGGGGCTCGACTTCTTCGCCCTCGCCGATGGACCGTCGTCGGGTCCCCTGGTGCTCCTGCTCCACGGCTTCCCGGAGCTTTCCCGGTCCTGGCGCCACCAGCTTCCGCCGCTCGCGAGGGCCGGCTACCGAGCGGTCGCCCCCGACATGCGGGGCTACGGACGCACCGAGAGGCGGGGCCCGTACGACCTGAGGACTCTCGCGGGGGACGTCCGGGATCTGGTCCGCGAGCTCGGCCGGGAGCGGGCGACGGTCGTGGGGCACGACTGGGGAGGGGCGGTGGCCTGGGGGGCGGCCATCTACCATCCCGAGGTGGTGGAGCGCCTCGTCGTGATGAACTGCCCGCATCCAGGTGCGCTCGCGCGGGAGCTCGTGCGGAACCCGAGGCAGCTCCGGCGCTCCTGGTACATGTTCTTCTTCCAGATCCCCCTGCTCCCGGAGTGGCTCCTGTCGCGGAAGGGCGCCGCATTCGTGGGGCGTTCGCTGCGAGCGGGCTCCCACGTCCGGGATGCCTGGCCGCGCCAGGAGACTTCTCCCTACCAGGAGGCGATGGCGCGCCCGGGCGCCGCGAGCGCCGCCCTCGCCTACTACCGTGCGATCCTGCGCCAACCCGGCGCGGCGGACCGCGACGGCCGTGCGCGCCCGATCGCCGCCCCCCTGCTCATTCTCTGGGGCACGCGCGACCGCTTCCTTGGACAGGAGACGTTGGCCCAGGAGAAGCTCGCGCCCTACCTCTCGCCCGGGAACCGCCCGGAGGTCGTGTTCCTCGCGGACGCCGGGCACTTCGTCCAGAGCGAGGACCCGGAGAAGGTGAACGCCGAGCTCCTGCGGTGGCTCGGCCCGGTGACCGAGGCGCCGGCCTAGAATCGGATGGCCTTGGCCTGCGCGGCCTGGGCGCGGAACAGCTCCTGCCACCCCTCGCCGGAGATGCGCGTCGCGAGCTCCACCGCCACGTGGCGCGGGACGGCCCCGAGCGACGCGTTCCGGCCGAGTCCCTGCATGCAGGAGGGGCAGTTCGTGACGATGACCTCGCCGGGTGGCCGGCCGGCCACCGCCTCCCGAAGCGCCTCCGCCTTCCGGGTGAGCATGGAGTCCGTGATGTCCGGCCGGGACAGGGCCAGCGTTCCCGCCTCCGAGCAGCAGTGCGGCACCGCTTCGGCTTCGTAGCCGGCGCGCCGGAGGGTGTCGAGCCCCTGGCCCCGCAGGGAGTCGTGGCAGGGCGCGTGGTAGAGGACCCGCCCCGCCGCCTTTGGCGCCAGGCCGGCGTCGAGGGCGAAGCGCGCCACGTCGACCACCGGCGCGTCGAAGATCTTCGAGACCTCCATCCCCTCGAGGCCGTCCATGCAGGTGCCGCACGTGACCACCACGGCGTCGAAGGTCAGGTAGGAGAACATCTCCTGGATCTGGCTGAAGAGGATGGTGTTGCGCAGCACCGTGCGGTCGTACTGTGCGGTCCGGGCGTTTGCATGGGCCGGGAAGCCGCAGCACAGGAACGGGGGAGGGAGGACGACGCGGGTCCCGGTCGCGAGCAGCACGTGGAGGGCCGCCTGCGAGACCCGCGAGAAGAGCCTCTCCGAGCCGCAGCCGGGAAAGTAGAAGACGGTGCGGCGCGACTCGCCCTCGGGCTGAAACAGGAGCGCCTGGTCCGGCCGGCACTCGGGCACGACGTCGCGCAGGGTCCCGTCGTCGGCGGGCATGACCGGCGAGCGCAGGACGCGCAGCAGCCGGGACGAGCCGCCGTGCGAATGCAGCGGGGACGTGACCTCGTGACCGGCGCGCTGCAGCGCTCCCCCGAGGCGCACGAGCCCGGTGCGGAAGACCGCGTTCCCGGCCCGGGAGCGGGTGTCCAGGTAACGCAGCGTGAGCCGCGTGGCGAGGGGCGTGCGCTTGAAGCCGCGGGCTGCGAGGATCTCGCGCTCCATCACCGAGACCTCGCCGGTGTCGATGTCGACGGGGCAGGGCTTCAGGCACTTGTGGCAGATGGTGCAGTGGTCGGCCACCTCCTCCAGGTGGCGCAGGAGCTGGAAGGAGCCCGACCGCTCGCGCTGGGCGTCGAAGAGCAGCGCCTCGATGAGCGCGCCGATGGCCAGGTTCTTGTTGCGGGGGTGGAAGAACAGGCCGCGGGGAGGGTAGAAGACGCAGCAATCCGGCTTGCACTTCCCGCAGCGCACGCAAGTCGCGATCTTCTTCGCCAGCTCCTCGAGCTGGCCGTGCTGGAGGATCCGGGCTTCGATCTTGAGCAGGTTGAACGAGGGCGTGAAGATCTGGTCCAGCACCTCGACGTCGGCGAGCTTCCCGGGGTTCATGAGCCCGTCCGGGTCCACCGTGCGCCGGTAGGTCTCGAGCTCCAGGCGCTGGGCCGGGTCCCAGTAGCGCAGCTTGGTGACGCCGATCCCGTGCTCGCCGGAGACGACTCCGCCGAGCTCGTGCACCCTCTCGAAGACCTTGTCCACGACGGCCTCGGCGCGCCGAAGCATGGGGCGGTCGTTGGAGAGGACCGGGATGTTCACGTGGACGTTGCCGTCCCCCGCGTGCATGTGGGTCGCGAGGACGATGAGACGCGCCCGCACCTCCTCCCAGATGGCCTCCACCGTCGCGGCGACCTTCCCGTGGCCCCGCAGGAGCGCGGCCAGGTCCTGCCGAAGCTTGGAGGCGAGCGACAGGGCGCGGACCGGCTCCTCGCTCGCGGTCCGTAGCGCCTCGACGCAGGCTCGGCACAGGGCCGTCGCCGCCTCGAGGCGCGCGGGCCAGTTCGCCTCGTCCTGCGGCGGTGCGCCGCGCAGGTACGTCTCGACGCGCCGGGCGTAGGTCTCCTGGCTGTGGCGTTCCTCGTGGACGTTCATCGCGTCGATGAAGAGCGAGAACTCCCCGAGGGAGGAGAGCGGCAGGACGACGTCTTCGTTGATTTTGAAGGCGTTGGTGCGCCGCGCGATGGCGCCGAGCTTCTTGCGGTCGGCCCAGAAGCGCTTTGCCTCGGCGGCGTCGCGCGCCTCGGTGAGGAACGTGCTCGCGTGGGGCGCCAGGATCGAGCGGAGCGTGGCGACGCCCCGGGCGACCTGATCGGAGGTGTGGCCGACGACGTCGACGACGATCACCGCCTTCGGCGTCTCCGCGCGCGGAGCCTTCACCTGGTAGCCGATGGCCTTCACGTACTGGTCGTCGAAGTGCTCGAGGGCGGAGAGCGCCTCCTCGCCTCGGTTGGGCATGGAGCGCGCGATCTCCTGGATCACCTCGCTCGCCTCGTCGAAGTCGGGCCCGAAGAACTCGAGGCACAGGGTGCGCTGGTGCGGGTACGCCGGGTAGAGGATGAACTCGGCGGAGGTGATGACCCCGTCGGTTCCCTCCTTCTGGACGCCCGGGAGCCCCCCGAGGGCCTTGTTGGTGATGTCCTTCCAGAGCCCCTTCTTGCGGATGTCGCTGCCTCGCAGCTCGATGACGCGGATCGGGGTGCCGTCCGACTCGGCGACCTCGAAGCGCACGGCGTCGTCCGGGAGGATCTTCCGCAGCTGGTGGTTCGTGCGGCGGATGACCCAGGTGCGCCCGGTGGGCATGGCCATCCGGAACGAGACGAGGTTGTCGATGCAGGTGCCCCACAGCACGCAGTCCTTGCCGCCGGCGTTCTCGGCGATGTTGCCACCGATGGTACAGGCCCAGGCGCTCGTGGGGTCCGTCGCGAAGACCAGGCCGCGCTGCGAGGCGTGCTCCATCGCGTGCTCGGTGATGACACCGGCCTCGAGCGCGAGCACGTTGCCATCGACGGTTCGCCCGTCCTCCAGCGCGAATGGCCGCGGCGCGATCCCGCGGATCCGATCCAGCTTCTCGGTGTTCACCATCACGCAGCCGGGCCGCAGCGGTATGGCGCCGCCCGTGAGCCCGGTGCCGGCGCCGCGAGGGATGGCGTGGAGCCCGAGATCGCGGATCGCGCAGAGGAGCGGGGCGACCTGCTCCTCGGCGGTCGGGGTCACCACCGCGAGCGGCAGGTGCAGCCGCCAGTCGGTCGCGTCGGTCGCATGGGACACGAGCGTGAAGGGGTCGAAATGGACGTTCTCCCGGCCGACGACGGCCCCGAGGGCGCGCCGGACCCGGGCCTCGACCTCCGGGGCCTCGAGCACCTCGTCCCGGAAGCCATCCAGCAGTCGGCGGCACTCGGCCACGACCTCGAGCACCAGCGACTCGTCGCCGGCGTTCTCCTGGATGATGCGGAGGCTCGCCTCGGCTTCCCGGAAGAAGCGGGTCCGGCGCGGCCGGGACTCGACGAGCTCCTGGCGGAGGTACGGGTTGCGGTGGTAGATGAGCACCTCGCCGAAGACCCGCATGAGGAGCTTCGCCGACCGCCCGGTGACGCGGCGAGCGCGCAGCTCCTCGAGCTTTTGCCACACGCCCCGGCCGAGGAGCATGGAGACCGCCTGGCGGTCGTCGGCCGACGTGTAGTTGTAGGGGATCTCCCGGTGGCTCGGCGCGGTCATGGGCACTCGCTCCCGTCGGGAGCGAGGGAGGGAAGCTAGCAGGTTCCGTGCCCCGCGAGAACGGAGCGAACCCACAGCGATTCCGGGGGATTGCGCGCAACCGGACTTCCCGTGCCAGGGAAAAATCTGCGTTGCGGCTGGACGCGCTCTCCCCCGAAGGAGTCCCTACGCCTTCTTCATCGTGTCGTTGAAGGCCGACACGGCGGCCTTCTCCGCTTCGCGAACCGCCACGGGGACCCTGCCGAGCTTCTCCCGCGCCTCGTCCGACATCTCGACGAGGCGGCGGCGCGTCTCCGGCCCCGACCGGGGGGCGAGGAGCAGCGCCACGATCCCACCCACGGCCGCACCCGTCAGGAACGCGAGAAGCACGCTGCCCGCACTGCCTCCTCCACTCGAGTACTCTCTCATCGCGCGACCTCCTTCCTCGAACTCTCCTCCGCATCCTCCCGCGCCCCGCCTCGCACCGGGGCGGGGTCTGCCGGCCCCGGTGCGCTGTCCCCCGCCTGAGCCTCGGGCTCGGAGCGCCAGGCGCGGACCGCGGCGCCCACGGCCGGAACCACGGCGGCTCCGACCGCCGAGGCGATCTTCAGGGTGTCGCGGAGCTGCAGGACCATGTCGGACATCGCCGCCACGCCAGCGACCATCGCCTGGAGCTTGCCGCCCTTCTCCAGGTCCGCGGTCATGCGGTCGACGCGATCGGCGACCTGATGCACCGTCTTCGTCCCTGCCTCGATGTCCTTCGCGGTCTTCTCGAGGACGTGCCGGAGCGTGTGCAGGACGGAGTAGAGCTGGATGAGCAACGGGAACAGCGCTCCGATCACGAACGCCGCGAGTACCAGGAACGCAAGCTGGATGCCGTCCATGAACCCTCCGCCATGGCTTCAGACCCGCCGTCGGGCGACGCCCCTTCGGCAATCATTGTGCGCCTTCGCACCCCGACCGGCCCCGCCCCGTTTAGGTGTGGCCTCGAGGCCTGCGAGACCCCGATGGGGCTTCGGGGGTGCCGCAGCGGGCAGGTTCTCGACGCCCCGCCGAGCGCGCCGAAGTCCCCGCGCGCGAGGGGAAAAACTTGAGGCCGGTGGGTTCCGGGGCATCCTTGCGCCGCGAGGGAGGTGCGCGATGGCGGATCCGGTTCCTTTCCAAGACCTTCCGGTCGACAAGCTCATGACTGCGAAGCCCCAGACGCTCGACCCCGACTCGACGCTCGCCGACGCGGCGACCGCGCTGCTCGAGGGCGGATTCCGCCACCTGCCCGTGGTCGACGACGCGCGCAGGCCCGTCGGCATCATCTCGGAGCGCGACCTCCGCGCGCGCCTCGGCACGGACCTGTACGGTTTCACCCAGGCGACCGTCGAGGCCCTCTCCGAGCCCGTCTCTGGCGTCATGACGCCGGACCCCATCACCGTGCCCCTGGGCACGCGAACCGCCGCCGTGCTCGACACCTTTGCCGACGAGCGCGTCGGCGCGCTGCTCGTCGTGGACGCCTCCGACCGGATCTGCGGCGTCCTTTCCTACGTGGACCTCCTGCTGTGGCTGCGCGACCATCCGTCCGGGTCCGAGGAACTGCCCCCGCGCAGCGAGGCCGGGCGGCCGGCGCCGGAGGCCCCGGCGCGCGGCGCGCGCCGTCGAGCCACCCCGCGCCCCAGGCGCCGGAAGGCGGGGGCGAAGCGCCCCTCCCGCCGCCCGAAGCGGCGCCGCTAACTACCGGCGGCGGCGCCCGCGGAACCTCTTCAGACGGACGGCGTCCTCCCGCGCTCGCTCCTCGAGCGCCTGCTCGACCCGCCCGGCCTCGCGGTCCAGCCGGGGCACGAGCAACTGCTCGAGTGCGTTGATGCGGCGCGAGGTGTCCTGGATCTCCTCGCCGAGCCGGCGCAGGTACAGTTCCCGCGAGGCGATCGCGAGGAGGACCTCGAGCGCCTCCTCGTGAAGGCGGGCCGCCTCCTGTGCCGACAGCGCCGTCGTCAGCGGGGAGATGCCGCGCGCCGCCGGATGGCGGGAGAGACGGGGTGCCTCGATCCGCGGCACGGGAACGCCCCAGACGCGGCGGTGGGTGACCTCGACCGGGATCTCCCGCTCGCCGGCGGCGCCCGCCGAGGCGAGCGACTCCAGGCCTTCCCGCGCGCGCGCGACGACGAGGCCGCGGGCGGCCTCGAGCAGCGCGCGGTCCAGCCGCTCGCGCCCCTCGAGGACCTCGTGCATGAGGCGGAAGAACTCTCCGGCGAGCACCTGTCGCTTGCTCCGGAGCAGGCGCGCGCCTTTCGAGGCCACCCCGAGGCGCGCCCGCGCCTCGAGGAGCCCCATGCGCGTCGTGGGGGTCCCGCTCAACGCTGGACCTCCCGGGGGAGGTACTTCTCGACGAGCCCGGCCTTCACGCGCGTGAGGGCGGCTGGCGGGAACGCGGCGAGCAGGCGCCAACCGACGGCGAGCGTCTCCTCGAGGGTCCGGAACGCGCCGCCCTGGTGCACGAGCTCGCGCTCGAACCGGTCGGAGAAGTCGAGGAAGCGCCGCTCGTCGTCGCCCAGGTTCGCGACGCCGACGATGGCCGCCATGCGCCGGACGTCCACCCCGCGCGCGTGGAAGGCGTAGAGCTGGTCCGCGACGGGCCGGTGGTCCTCGCGGGTGCGCCCCTCGCCGGTGCCGAGGCCCATGAGCCGCGACAGCGACGGGAGGACGTCCACGGGCGGGAACACTCCCTTGCGGTCGAGATCGCGGGACAGGACGATCTGCCCCTCGGTGATGTATCCGGTGAGGTCCGGGATCGGATGGGTCAGATCGTCGTCCGGCATCGTGAGCACCGGGAGCTGGGTGACCGAGCCCGACCGACCCGCGAGCCTGCCCGCCCGCTCGAAGATGCTCGCGAGGTCCGTGTACAGGTAGCCCGGGTAGCCCCGCCGCCCGGGGATCTCCTCGCGCGCGAGGGCGACCTCCCGGAGCGCCTCGCAATAGGCCGTCATGTCGGTGAGGACGACGAGCACGTGCATTCCGTGGCGGAAGGCGAGGTGTTCCGCGCAGGTGAGCGCGCAGCGGGGCGTCAGCAATCGCTCGATGGGCGGGTCGTCCGCCCGATTCAGGAAGACGACCGTCCGGTCGAGCGTCCCGGACTCGGCGAAAGACTCCAGGTACTCCTGCGACTCCCGGAACGGCGCGCCCACGGCCGCGAAGACCACCGCGAACGGCTCCCCGCCGCGCACCCGGGACTGGCGAACGATCTGGGCGGCCAGGCGGGAGGCCGGAAGGCCCGCGCAGGAGAAGATCGGGAGCTTCTGGCCGCGCACGAGCGTGTTGAGGCCGTCGATGGCCGAGATGCCCGTCTCGATGAACTCGGACGGCTTCTCGCGGCGCACGATGTTCATGGCCGCGCCCTGCACGGGGACGAGCGCCTCGGGCACGGGGACCGGGAGCCCGTCGCGGGGCTTCCCCGTTCCGTCGAAGGTGCGCCCGAGCATGTCGCGGGAGACCCCGAGCGACGCCACCTCGCCGGTGAGCTCCACCTCGACCCGGTCGGGCGCGAGCCCCCGCGTCTCCTCGAGGACCTGGATGGCGGCGAGGTCCTCCCCGACCTCGATGACCTGGCCCCGGCGCTCCTCCCCGGCGCCCCGCAAGACCACCGTCTCCCCGAGGCGCGCCCGGCGCGCCCCGCGCACGAAGAGGAGCGGGCCGCGAACGGCGACCGCGGAACGCAGGCGGCGGACGGCGAGGTCGATCATGCGGTTGCCTCCAGCCCCGCGAACGCCTCGTCGATCGCGCGGGTGAGCGCCTCGGCCGCCGCGGGGGCCTCGTCCGGCGCCGCCTCCGGGAGCCGGAGGAGGTGGCCGTCGAGGTGGGCGTCGAGGATGGTCCTGAGCAGCACCCCGCGGCGGACCGCGTCCTCGGCGCGCCGGTGGAAGTGGAGGAAGGCCCGCAGCATCGCCACGGTCTTCGACGGGGGGGACGACGCGTCGGCGGCGAGGAAGGCACTCTGGCGCAGGAATCCCTCCCGGAGCAGGCGTGCCGACTCGATCACCACGCGCTCCGCGTCCTGCAGCGCCTCGACGCCCACGAGTTGCGCGATCTCGAGGAGCTCCCGCTCCCGCTGCATGAGGCGCATCGCCTCGTCGCGGAGCGACACCCAGTCGTCCCCGGCCTCGCGCCGGAACCAGGCTTCCAGGCGGGGGGCGTCCAGGCTGAACGAGAGCCCCCAGTCCACGGCCGGGAAGTGCCGGCGGTGGGCGAGGTCCGCCGACAGCGCCCAGAGCGCCCCGCTCGCCCGGAGCGAGGACTGCGTGACCGGCTCCGAGAAGTCCCCGCCGGGAGGGGAGACCGCCCCGACGATGGTGACCGCGCCCTCCCCCTGGCCCGAGAGGGGGACGGCCCGGCCCGCCCGCTCGTAGAACTGCGCCACGCGCGAAGCGAGCGAGGTGGGATAGCCCTCCTCGCCGGGCATCTCCTCCAGCCGGGACGAGATCTCCCGGAGCGCCTCCGCCCAGCGGGAGGTCGAGTCGATCATGAGCGCCACCTGCAGGGACTGGTCGCGGAAGTACTCGGCGAGGGTGACCCCGAAGTAGATGGACGCCTCGCGGGCCGCCACCGGCATGTTGGAGGTGTTCACCACGAGGACCGTGCGCTCGAGGAGCGGCCGGCCGCTGCGCGGGTCGGAGAGGCGCGGGAACTCGTCGAGCACCTCCGCCATCTCGTTGCCACGTTCCCCGCAGCCCACGTAGACGATGACGTCGGCCGCCGCGTGCTTCGCGAGGCTCTGCTCGAGCACCGTCTTCCCGGTGCCGAACCCGCCCGGCACGATGGCCGTCCCGCCGCACGCGACCGGGAAGAAGCAGTCGAGCACCCGCTGACCGGTGAGGAAAGGCACGTCGGGCGAGAGGCGCCGCCGGACCGGTCTGGGACGGCGCACCGGCCAGCGGTGAACGAGGGAGAGCGACCCGCCCCCCTCGAGCCGGACCGCCGGGTCGTCGACGGAGAGCTCGCCCGGACCGACGTCGGCCACCCGCCCCCGCGCGCCCGGGGGGACGAGCACTTTCTCCGTGGATCCCGGCGCTCCGTCCACGGGCGTGGCGAGCCCCATCACCTCGCCGCCCCGGAGCTCGTCCCCGGCCCGGAGCGCCGGCTCGAAGCGAAACCGGCGGCGTCGGTCGAGCGCGGGCATGGTCGCCCCGCGCGCGAGGAAGTCGCCTTCCCGGGCCGCCAGCGCCGCGAGCGGCCGCTGCACGCCGTCGAGGACCAGCCCGAGCAGGCCCGGCCCGAGCTCGGCGGCGAGGGGGCCGCCCGTCGACGCGGCCGGCTCGCCCGGGCGCAGGCCCGAGGTGTCCTCGTATACCTGCACGGTGGCGAGGTCCCCCTCGATGCGGACAACCTCGCCGAGCAGTCGCTCCTCGCCGACGAGCACGAGCTCGTTCAGCGCGACCCCGGAGAGGCCGCGGACCGTGGCGGTCGGGCCGGCGACGCGCGTGACGTGACCGCTCATCGGCGCTCCTCCAGCTTCACGTGGTAGCCGATGGCCCGGCGGATGAGCGCCGCCACGTAGGCGCGTCCCTCCGCAGCCTCGGAGAGGCGGCGGGGCAGCGCGAACGGGAGGACGACCGGCACGCCCCGCTCCGCCGCCCTCTGGAGGAGCGCCTCCGGCACTCGCGAGAGCACGGCCGACTCCACCGCCACGACGCCGATGGCCGGGTCCGAAAGGAGGGCTCGCAGCCTTGCCGCCTCGTCGCCGACCGCCACCTCGTCGACCTTCGCGCCCGCGAGGCGCAGGCCCAGCGCGTCGCCGGGGCGGGTGACGACCCGGAGGGTCCGCGCGTGCGCGGCGGCGGCTGCGGGAGCGGGCGGGCGGGGTTCCGGCACCTCAGGCCTCCAGGAGATCGACCAGCGCGGCGGGAGGGAAGCCGAGCTCCGTCCCGCGCAGCAGCACGCGCACGCGGCGCAGTTCCTCGGCGAGGTCGAGCACGTACGCGCACGGGACGGCGATGGACAGCGGGAAGCGCCGCCCGGCCGCGCGGGCCGCGCGAGCGAGCGCGCGCCCCAGGACGTGATCGGCGACGAGGGGATTGCCGAGCAGCGCTCCCACCTTCCCGCGCTCGACGAGGTCCGAGAGCGCCGCGGCGACGGCGCTCGCGAGTGGCGCGCCCGAGAGCGAGCAGAGGCGGCGGAAGCGGTCGGCGTCGATCCGCTCTCCCCCCGGTACCTGGAGGTCCCCCGGCTCCGGGCCGCCACCGAGCGCGAGGAGGACGGCGGCGTTCGCCAGGTCGGCGCGCACGGCGGCGAGCGAGCGCAGGACCGCCCGGTCCTCGCCCCGGCCGCGGGCGGCGGAGAGAACGGAGCCGAAGGCCACCCGGTCGAGCGCCACCTCGAGGTGCAGGAGCCCGCCCGGCCGAAGGAGCTCCGCGGCATGCGCGGCGACGACCGGGGCGAAGGGGCTGTTCCGGCCGGCGAGCCGCTCGGCCACCGCCCCGACCCCGCTCGAGGCGGCGAGGGCGAGGAGCTCCTCGCGGTCGAAGCCGGGCGAGGGATCCACGAACGCGGTCGCCTCCGCGGGCGACAGGCCGCGGGCGAGCGCCCGGAGCGGGCCCTTCAGGCTCGAGGCATCCAGCGTGAGGAAGAACGTGGCGCAGAGTCTCCGGTCCGCGCCGACGAGGTCGCCGAGCACGCGGCGGGTCTCCGTGCGGAAGGCGGCGGCGAGCGCCGCCTCCACGCCCTCCAGATCGGCGGGCCGGCCCGCGACGGGCGACGGAGCCGAGGCCCACACCGACGCCCCGAGCCGCTCCACGCGGCTCGGCAAGTCGGGGCGTGCGAGCAGGTCGGCGAGGCCGGCCTCGGCGAGCAGCCGGGACCGGGCGCCGCCCAGGCGACCCAGCGCGAAGTCACTGTGCGCCATCGTCGCCTCCGAAGAGGACGGGCGACAGCTCGACCTCGAGGCGGGGCCAGGCGCGGGACAGGCGGGCCGCGAGCGTGTCGTCCACGGTGAGATGGGAGCCGACGAAGAGCTCGACGCCCCCCCGCGCCTCGGCGGCCTCCACGATCTCCGTCCGGGCCACCGCCGCCGAGTGCGAGCGGGCGAGGTACTCGCGGCACGCCGCCGCGTGACCCGGGTCGACGACCGCGCGCAGCGGGCTGCCATCGTCGTCGCCGAGCGCCTTCTCGAGCAGGCGGACGGTGAGGGCGGGACTCGAGAGCGCGACCAGACGCGACGCGACCTCGGACCGCAGCTCCTCGAGCAACCGCCGCTTCTCGGCGAGCAGCACCCGGTCCTCCGCAAGCGCCGCCCGCGCCCGTGCCCGCGCGAGCGACGCCTCCCGCTCCCGGGAGAGGCGTGTGAGCGCCTCCTCTCGGGCGCGAGCGGCGAGGCTCCGCCCCTCGGCGGCGAGCCGCTCGCCGTCGGCGCGCGCCGCCTCCCGGAGCGCGCGCGCCTGCTCGCGCACCTCCTCCTCGAGGGCGCGAAGGAGGTCGCCGTACCCCACGCCTAGCCCCCGCCGGTGAGGATGAGGACGGCCACGACGAAGCCGAGGATGACGAGCGTCTCCGGGATGGCGAGCATCACGATGACCGTCCCGCGCAGCTCCGGCTTCTCCGAGAGCGCGCCGGCTCCCGCGGTCCCGATGCGAGATTGCACCCAGGCCGTGGCCAGGGCGCCGACGCCGATGGATAGCGCGGCCGCCATGGCGATGTAGACCCTTTCCATGCTCCCTCCGTTCCGCTTCAGCTCTCCAAGGCGAACGGCCGATACGGCCGTCCGCCGCCCTCGTAGAACTTCTCGAAGAACTCCACGTAGTGCAGACGCAGCGAGGCGATGAGGGGGCTGACGAGCCCCAGGGTGAAGTTGACGGCGTGGAGGAGGAGGGCGAGGGTGATGCCCACCGCCGCCGGGTGCACGGCCGTCGCCATCCGGTTCGCCACCTCGGCGAGGAGAACCGACGCCAGGCCGAGCGCCATCAGGCGGGCGTAGGACAGCACGTTCCCGAGCGAGAGCACGACGTCGAGGAGTGCGAGCGGGCCGCCCCCCGCGACCGCGAGGAGGACGCCCGCCGCGGCGGCGAAGAGCGAGGGCCAGAGCGCCCCCCGGGGCAAGAGGCCGGCGAGCGCGCTCCCCGCCGCGGCGCCGCCGCACAGGAGGACGAGGCGGCCCGCGCGCTCGAGCCCCTCCCGGACGTGGCCGCGGCGGAAGGAGTGGGCGGCCCCGAGCGCGGTTCCCAGCCCGACGTGCACGACGCCGACCCCGACGGCGAGGGCCAGAAAGGAGAGGACCGCCCGGCGCCGGTCCATGAGGACGGGGCGCATCCCGAGCCTTGCGCCCAGGTCCCCGAAGGCCTCGCCGAAGAGGACCCCGAAGACCACCGCCGCGACCGAGCAGGCGAGGGCGATCGCCGCCAGGTCGCGGCCGGCCGCCCCTCCCCAGCCCCTCCATCGCCAGACGAGGGCGAGGGCGAGCCCGAGGACGCCGAAGCCCGCGTCGCCGAGGATGAGCCCGAAGAGCATGGGGAAGCAGACCGCGAGGTAGGGGGTCGGGTCGATCGACCCGTAGGTCGGCGGGGGTACGAGAGCGAGCAGCCTCTCGAAGGGGCGCAGCGCCGGTGGGTTCACGAGGACGACCGGCACGTCCTCCTCCTCCCCGGCCACCGGAGCGTGGGCGACGATCGTCACGCGCCCCTCGAAGGCCCGGGCGAGCTCCCCGTCGAGGCTCGGGACGCGCGCTCGCGGGAGGAACCCGGTGACCACGAAGGCGTGGCGCGTCTCGCCACAGGTGGCGAGCGCCCGCAGCCGCTCCAGCCGCTCGCGCGCCTCGCGGATGGCGCGGCGCATCGCCGGCGCGACGCGGCCCGCGAACCGGACGAGGTCCTCCTCGGCGGCGGCGATCTGGGCCGGGAGGTCGCGCTCCCGGGCGATGAGCAGCCGGAGAGCATCGACGAGCGGCTGGCCGGCGTAGCGCGCGGGCAGGCGGATCTCCTCCACACCCCGCTCGAAGAGGAGCGCGGCGACCTCCTTCGCGCGGGGCCGCGGAACGGTCACGAGGACCGCGAGCTGATCCTCGCCGGCCGGCCGTGCCTGGACCGAGCAGTTCCCTTCCGTCAGGCGCTGGAGCTCGGCGTCGAGCAGCGACAGCGCGTTGGGGTCGTGGCGCATGACGAGGCCGAGCGCCTGCGGATCGCCCGGCTTCGGGAGGCTTGGGCGCAACGGTGCGAGCGCCACGAGGAGCCGGCCATAGCGGTCCACGACCTGACTCTCCTCCTTCAGGGCGGCGATGCGGTCCTCCAGGGCGTGTCGCTGCGTGCTCAGGTCCGCGAGGCGGGCGGCGAACTCCGGGTCGCCGGGCGTTGGCAGCGCCTCCTCCTCGGCTCGCCCGGTGGCGGGCAGAGCGGCGAGGAGCGCCCTTGCGGACTCGAGCGCCGACTCGAGGGCGACCTCCACAGCGTGCTCGCCCTCGCGCAGCGGCACCGACCGCAGGGAGCCGGAGGGAGCGCCAGCGGCCAGGGGAGACGGGGTGCGCAGGTCGAGCACGCCCTGCCGCTGCAGGAAGGCGAGCACGGGTTCGAGGAGCCGCCGGGGCCCGAGCACCTGCACCTTCGACATGGGGGCGATCACGGCTCGTCTCCGGCGACCCGGGAGAGCGCCAGCGCCACGGCCTTCTCCTTCGCCGCCCCCGCACGGGCGATGAGGGCCGCCGCACGCGTCTGGGCGCGCTCCACCGCCTCCGCCTCCAGGCGGGCCGCCTCGGTGGCCATCTCCGCCCGGGCGGCGCCCACCTCGGCCTCGAGCGACCGGCGCGCCTCGGCGGCCAGCGCCTCCGCCCGGGCGCGAGCCGCGAATACCTCGCGCGCGGCCTCCGCCCGGGCCTCCGCGAGCGCGGACTCCAGGGGCTTCTCGTCCGCCTCGAGCCGCTCTAGCGTCGCCGCCTCGCCGCCTGGCATGTCCGCCACCGGCGATCCCCTTCGGACGCCGAGGCGGCGTCCCGTGCTTGACAGCTTCCCTGCGAGAAATTCTTCGCTGGCGGCGGGCGGCGCACCTTGATCCTGGTTAGGGAGGCCCCGTTTGCCCGTCCCGGAGCCCTCCGCGGCTCCCGTTCGGCGCGGAGTCAGGACGGGCGAAGGCGATTCGAATCCACGAGACCGGAGCGCCGGGCGCGCTGCGCCTCGAGGTGGTATCGGTCGGCGACCCGGGCGAGGGGCAGGCGCGGGTGCGCACCGCGCCATCGGCGTGAACTGCGTGGACACCTACCACCGGTTCGGGCCCTACGAGGTGGCGCTCCCGTCCGGAATCGGCGTCGAGGCCGCCGGCGTGGTGGAAGCGGGCGGGCCGGGGTAGAGGGAGTGCGCTCCGGCGACAGGCTCGCCTGCGCGGGCGGCCCACCCGGGGCCTATGCCGAGGGTCGTGGCCGCAGACCGCCTGCTCCGGCTCCCGGACGGGGTGTTCGACGAAGCTCCCGGCGGCCGCGCTCCTGAAGGGGCTTGCGGTCTGGATGCTCGTCCGGGGCGTCCATTGGGTCGAGCGGGGAGAGACGGTCCCCTTTCATGTGGCGGCCGGCGGGGTGGCCCGCTCGCCGCGCAGTGGCTCCGCGTCCACGGGGCGCGAATCATGGCGACCGTGGGGAGAGGCGGCCCTCGCCCTCGGGGCCGACGAGGGAGTCGTCTACACCCGGGAGGATTTCACAAGGCGCGCCCGCGAGCCCACCGGCGGGGCGGGCGTGCCCGTGGTCTATGACTCGGGCACGTCCGGGTCCCTCGTGCGCGTGCCGTGGCGCTCTAAGACTCAGGCCAGGCGCACCTCGGCGATGAGGCGCTGGAGGGACTGCTTCGCGTCGCCGAAGAGCATGGACGTCTGTGGCATGTAGAAGAGCTCGTTCTCGATCCCGGCGAACCCCGGGTTCATCGAGCGCTTGAGGACGAGAACGTTCTTCGCCTGCTCGACCTCCAGGATCGGCATCCCGTAGATCGGGCTCTTCGGGTCGTGCTTCGCCGCGGGGTTCACGACGTCGTTCGCGCCGATGACGAGGACCAGGTCCGCGCTGCCGAACTCCGGGTTCACCTCCTCCATCTCGCGGAGCCGGTCGTAGGGGACGTCCGCCTCGGCCAGCAGGACGTTCATGTGCCCCGGCATCCGGCCGGCCACGGGGTGGATGGCGTAGATCACGTCGCCGCCGTTCTTCTCGACGAGGCCCGCGAGCTCGCGGATCTGGTGCTGCGCTTGCGAGACCGCGAGGCCGTACCCCGGGACCACGATGACCTTCCGGGCGTAGGCGAGCTGGATGGCCGCGTCCTCCGGGGTGATGGCCCGGACGGCGAGCCCCGCCGCGGAGCGCCCCGCCGCCACCTGTGGCGTCCCGAAGGCCCCGAAGAGCACGTTCGTGAAGGAGCGGTTCATCGCCTTGCTCATGACGATGGAGAGGATGAACCCGGACGCGCCGTCGAGCGCGCCCGCGATCACGAGCACGTTGTTGCCGATCGCGAACCCGGTGGCCGCCGAGGCGAGGCCCGCGTAGGAGTTGAGAAGGGAGATCACGACCGGCATGTCGGCGCCGCCGATGGGAAGGACGAGCGAGACGCCGAAGGCGAGCCCGACGGCCGCCATGGAGTGGAAGGCCAGGGGCTGTCCGGGGTTCCCCACGAGGAGGGCGAGGAGGATGACGCCAGCGCCGAAGAGCGCGAGCGAGACCAGGTTCTGTCCGCGGAAGGTGACGGGTGCCCCCGGAAGGAGCTCCTGGAGCTTCAAGAAGGCCATGAGGCTGCCCGTGATGGTGAGGGATCCGAAGAGGACCTCGAACCCCAGGGCCGCCATCTGGGCGTGCCCGACCGAGGCTCCGCGCCCGAGCGTCTCGAACTCGGCGATCCCGACGAGGGTCGCCGCGAGCGCGCCGAACATGTGGGAGATGGCGATCCGCTGCGGCATGGCCGTCATCGGCACCCACATGCCCATCGGGTAGCCAATGAGCGATCCCAGGGTCAGGCCGGCGACGATCCAGCGGAAGTCGACGATCTCCCGGTGGAGCAGCGTGCCCACGACGGCGACGAGCATGCCGATCGCCGCGAGGTGCATGCCGCGGCGGGCGGAGTCCGGTCGGGTCAGGCTCCGCAGCCCGAGGACGAAGAGCACCGAGGAGGCGAGATAGCTCGCCTGGATGAGGAGGTCCCGGGTCACCGGCCGCGCCCCCGCTCCTCGGGGCCGGCCTTGGGGTCGCGGCGAAACATCTTCAGCATGCGATCGGTGATGAGGAACCCGCCCACCACGTTGATGGTGGCGCTCGTCACCGCGACGAAGCCGAGGACCGTGGCGGTGCGGCCCCGGTCGGCGCCGGCCGCGACGAGCGACCCGACGAGCGAGATCGCCGAGATGGCGTTCGTGGCCGACATGAGGGGGGTGTGGAGGAGGGCCGGGACGCGGGTGATGACGAGGAAGCCAACGAACCCGGCGAGGACGAACACGTAGAGGGACTGGACGAGGGCGGTCGTCGTCATGGGGCACCCAGGCGGACCCGGCGGTCGAGCACCACCGCCATCGGGCCGATGATCTCGTCGGCCGGGTCGAGGCGGACGCGGCCGTCCGCGAGCACGAGCTTCAGGAGCGCTTCCAGGTTCCGCGCGTACAGCTGGCTCGCGTGCAGCGGAACGGTGGACGCGAGGTCCAGCGGGGCGAGCACCTGCACGCCGCCCACCTCGGTCGTTTCCCCCGGCCGGGTCGCGGCGGTGTTGCCGCCCGACTCCGCGGCCAGGTCCACGATCACGGCCCCGGCCTTCATCGAGCGGATCATCTCGTCGGTGACCAGCACCGGGGCGCGCTTGCCGGGAACCTGGGCGGTGCAGACGACGAGGTCCTGGTCGGCGATGGCGCCGGCCACCGCCGCGAGGACCCGCGACTGCGCCTCGGCGGCGAGCTCCGCGGCGTAGCCCCCCGCTCCCTCGGAGCGGACGCCCGAGTCGACGAAGGAGGCGCCGAGCGACTGCACCTGCTCGCGGACCGCCGGACGCACGTCGAAGGCCGAGACGACGCCCCCGAGGCGCCGCGCGGTGGCGATGGCCTGGAGGCCGGCGACGCCCGCCCCGACCACGAGGACCCGGGCGGGCGGGATGGTACCGGCCGCGGTGGTGAGCATGGGAAGCAGCCGCGGCGCGCTCGCGGCGCCGAGAAGGACCGCCTTGTAGCCCGCCACCGTGGCCTGCGACGAGAGGGCGTCGAGCGGCTGCGCGCGCATGATGCGGGGCACGCGCTCCATGGCCAGCGCCTGCACGCCCCGCTCCGCGAGGGATCGGAAGAACTCCGCGCCCGTGGCTGGCTGCAGGAGTCCCACCAGGGTCGCTCCTTCGCGGAGTCGAGCGGCGCGCTCGCCCGCAGGCCGGCGGACGGCGAGGACCAGCTCTGCCGAGAGAGCGTCCTCCCCCCCGACGAGTCGGGCCCCGGCTCTCTCGTACAGGCCGTCGGGGAGGAAGGCGCGCTGCCCGGCGCCGCGCTCCACGAGCACCTCGATCCCCCCTCGCACCAGCCGCGCGACCGAGTCGGGCACCAGCGAGACCCGGTGCTCGCCCGGCGCACTCTCCGTCGCGATCCCGACGCGCATCCGCCCTCCCACGCTCGACGGCCCCCAGGATAACGGCGCGGGCGCCGTGGCGCAGGAGCGCGTGGCCTCTCACGGGGGGCGCTCCCACCAGATGTCCGGGGCGAGCGGCACCGCGCGCGGCCGCGGCTCGAGGCCGAGGCGGCGGAGCTCGGCCACGACGGCCTCGACGAGCGCCGGGACGGCCGCCCGGACCGCGGGCGTGAGCGCGGTCGCCTGCTCGACGCTCGCCGGGATGGCGCCGAGAAGGGTGACGTCGCCGGGACCGCCCCCCCGG
The DNA here is from genome assembly GCA_035543235.1 of Anaeromyxobacteraceae bacterium. GTDB lineage: Bacteria > Myxococcota > Myxococcia > Myxococcales > Anaeromyxobacteraceae > DATJZG01. Next base: position 143,676 of record DATKJV010000030.1, read on the forward strand.
AAGTCGAGGGTGAGCAGCGCCTCCCGCACGCCCGGCTCGTGCGGACTCATGGCGAGCCGCGGGGCGCCGCGCAGGATCTCGGCCCGGTCGTATCGCCGGAGCTCTCCCGGGGCACCCTTCGCGTTCACCGCATCGACGATCACGGCGGCGCTCGCCCCGTCGAGCATCGAGGCCAGGTCGCCGCCCGGGGTCCCGGCGTCGACCACCTCGACCTCCGCCGGCAGCTCCCAGCCGGCTTCGAGTACCCGCACGGCGTAGGGCCCGACGCCGTCGTCGCCGTTGAGGACGTTGCCGATGCCGACCACCGCGACGTGCGCCACGGGCCTCCACACGCGCGGGGCGGGAGGCACCAGGCTCTCCCGCCCCGCAGCCTCTTCGCGCCCGGGGGGCCGGGCGCGGCGGCCGTAGTCTACAGCGCCTTGACCTTCGCGATCTCGCCGTCGGCGTCGTGCGTGTGGATGGCGCAGGCGAGGCAGGGGTCGAAGGAGTGCACCGTCCGCAGCGCCTCGAGAGGCTTCTCCGGGACCGCGATGGGGTTGCCGACGAGGGAGGCCTCGTAGGGCCCCGGCTGGTCCCGGCCGTCGCGGGGGCCGGCGTTCCACGTGGACGGCACGACCGCCTGGTAGTTCTTGATCTTGCCGTTCTCGATCACCACCCAGTGCGACAGCACGCCGCGAGGCGCCTCGTGGACGCCGAAGCCCCGGATGGTCCCGGCGGGGAACTTGGGCTCGTTGTAGATGGCGGTATCGCCCTTGCCGACGTTCTCGGCGAGCAGGTTCCAGTGCTTCACGGCGAGCTCGGAGTACACGGCGGCGCGGATGCAGCGCGCCGCGATGCGCCCGAGCGTGGACTGGAGCACGCCCGGCGAGAGCTTCGCCCCCGCGACCTTGCCCGCCGTCTCCAGGCAGCGATCGGCCCACTTGCGGGTGAGCGGATCACCGGAGACGTAGGAGACGAGGACGTCGGCGAGCGGGCCGACCTGGACGGGCTTGCCCTCGAGGCGGGGCGCCTTGACCCAGGAGTAGCGCTTGCTCGCGTCCCACGGCGTGAGCTTCGGGTCGGTGGTCTCCTCGTACGGGCTCTTCGCCCAGTCCCCGTCGTAGAACGAGTGGGCGATGCTCTCGGTGACGTGCTTCTCCCAGTACTCGTCCTTCCAGCTCGAGATGGGGCGCACCTTCGTGAGGTCGCCGTCCCAGATGATGCCGCCCGGCCGGTCGAACTTGGTCGCCTTGGCGTCGGTGGGCAGCTCCGGCATGGCCATGTAGTTCGTGACGCCCGCGCCGTACTTCAGCCACTCGGGGTACATGCCGCCCACGGCGCAGACATCGGGGAAGTAGACCTGCTGCACGAACTGGATGACGGGCTCGAGCTGGGCCTTCACCTCGAACAGCTTGTTCATGTTGAGGGGCGAGGCCGCGTCCATGTTGATGGCGTTGGCGACGCCGCCGACCGCCAGGTTCTGGATGTTCGGCGTCTTCGACCCGAGCACGGCCACCGCCTTGAGCGCGCGCCGCTGGTAGTCGAGCGCCTGCAGGTAGTGGGCGACGGCGATCAGGTTCACCTCGGGCGGGAGCTTCATCGCCGGGTGGCCCCAGTAGCCGTTCGTGAAGATGCCGAGCTGGCCCTTCCCGACGAAGTCCTTGAGCTTCTCCTGGACGGTCTGCATCTCCTGGACGCTGTTGCCGGGCCAGGCCGAGAGCGACTGGGCGATGCTCGCCGCCTTCGCCGGGTCTGCCTTCAGCGCGGAGACCACGTCGACCCAGTCGAGCGCCGACAGCTGGTAGAAGTGGACGATGTGGTCGTGCAGCGCGTGCGCGATGATGATGAGGTTGCGGATGAGCTGCGCGTTGAGCGGGATGTCGAGCCCGAGCGCGTTTTCCACGGCGCGAACCGACGCGAGCGCGTGGACCGTCGTGCACACGCCACAGATGCGCTGGGCGAAGATCCAGGCCTCGCGCGGGTCGCGCCCCTGCAGGATGTTCTCGATGCCCCGCCACATGGTCCCGCTCGACCAGGCCTTGTTGACCTTTCCGCCGTCGACGTCGCAGTCGATGCGCAGGTGGCCCTCGATCCGGGTGATGGGGTCGATGGTGATTCGGCTCATTGCGGGGGTCCTTTCTTCGGCGGGCCACCGAGCCCGCCCGTCGGAATCGTTCGAGGTTCGCTAGCGCGTGGGTCGGCCCGGGTCGAACGGCGCGTCGTGGCCGGTGCCGAGGGCAAGGATGGGGAGCGTCTTCACCACCACGATGAAGACGGCGACGCCCAGGGCGGCGAGGCCCAGGGTCACGAAGATCTCGCCCAGGCTCGGGAAGTAGTGCCAGCCCGGCCCCGGGTCGTAGGCCGTGAGGTAGGTGTCGACCCGGTAGGCGGCACCGGCGAGGACGCCGACGAACCCCGCGAGGAAGAGGCGACCGCGGTTCCGCCGGACGGCCGGGGACAGGTACATGAGGCCGGAGACGAGGAAGAGGACGATCTCCAGCCAGAAGTACGGCACCGGCCCGGTGAGCTGGAAGGCCTCGCCGAGCTTGCCCTCGAAGCCCAGCGCCGCGAAGCGGAAGGCCACGTAGAACAGCGTGACCCACCCGCACACCTTCGCGAGGTCGCCGAGCAGCTTCATGTGGGTGCGGTACTTGCCGCGGAACACGACGCCGAGGAGCACGTCCATCGCCACCACCGACCCGTACCCCATGGTCAGGCAGGAGGTGAGGAAGAGGAAGGGCAGCCATCCGGTGAACCACAGCGGGTGCTCCTTCGTCGGCGCCATCATGTAGAGCCCGCCGAGCGACGACTGGTGCATCGTCGGCAGCAGCATGGCGAGCGCGATGATGAAGGGCAGCATGCGCCGCACGCGCGGCAGCCACCGGTCGGCGAAGCCCTTCCACCTCGGCGAGTGGGAGGACTGCATGCGCTCGAGACCGGCCGGGAGGACCTCCACCCAGAGGACCGCCATGTAGGTGATCACGCAGAGCGCGACCTCGAGGAGGATCGAGTTCAGGTTGTACCAGGGCGGGAAGCCGAGGAAGACCGAGCCCCACCACCGGCCCAGGTCGACGATGACCGAGGTCCCGCCGAGCGTGTAGCCGAGTGCCCCGACGAGGACCGCGGGGCGCACGAGCGGATGGAACTTCCCCTGGTTCAGGATGTAGCAGAGCAGGCCCACCGCGTAGGCGCCGGCGCCGATGCCCGTGAAGGTGACGACGTTGATGGGCTTCCAGATCCCCCAACTGTAGCCGTCGGTGAGGGCGGTGATGGACCCCACCCCCGCGAAGATGCGGTAGAGCACGAGCGTCGCCATGATGCCGGCGAGAAGTGCGAGCACGTAGAAGAACGGGGTGAGGATGCGTCCCCCGACGGGACGGGCTTCCGCGCTCATGAGTGCTTCCCCTCCTCCCGGTGCGCCTCGGCGGCGTCCTTTCGCAGGTTTCTCACGATGGCCACCGCGGCCGCGACGTAGAGGATGACCGGGGCGATGAAGCCCTTGTAGACCCCGTGCTGCACCGTCATCGCCATCTGGGCAGGAGGCTCGTGCGTCAGCTTGGGGAGCCCGAGGTCCTGGAACGAGACCCCCGCCGGCGCGAGGTAGAGCGTCTGGGTCCCGCCGCCGTCGTGCTCGCCGTAGATCTTCGGCACCACCTTTCCCGTCTCGTCCTTCTCGCCGTAGTACCGGCCCGGGTTCTCGGCGATGCGCTTCTTGGCGGTCGCGAGCAGGTCGACGGTCTTGCCGGCGATGACGGCCCCGCGCGGGCAGACCTCGGCGCAGGCGGAGCCCTTGCCGCCGTCGACGCGGGCGCGGCACAGCTCGCACTTCACGATCCGCGGGATGGCCTCGTGCCACTGGAACTTCGGCACGTTGAACGGGCAGGAGATCTGGCAGTAGCGGCACCCGGTGCAGCGAACCGGGTCCCAGGCCACGATCCCGTTCTCGACCTTGTGGAGCGACCCGAGCATGCAGGCCTTCGTGCAGGCCGGGTCGACGCACTGCATGCACTGCATCTTCATGAAGGCGTGGCGCTCGCCGGAGTCGAACAGCTTGATGACGGTCTTGTTGTAGCCGTTCGTGTCCGACGGGAAGTCGAAGGGCGCCCCGTTGATGGTCACGAGCGACTTGTCGACGGGCATGCCGTTCGCGCGCTGGCAGGCGACCGTGCACGTCTGGCACCCGATGCAGAGGGTGGAGTCGTACAGGAGCCCCATCGCGTCCGGCGCGAGGGTCGCGGCCGCGTGACTCGCCTCGGCGCGGCCCGCCACGCCGACCGCGGCCCCGGCGGCGCCGGTCGCGGCCAGCGTCTTCAGGACGGTGCGGCGGCTGACGGTCATGGCTTCTTCTCCTCGGAGGCGTCCTCGGTCTTCGCGAGCTTTGCGCCGTAGGCGAGACCCGCCCCCACGAGCGCGCCGCCGACCACGCCGGCGACGCCGGTGGCGACCGGGCTCACCGACCCGGCCTGCGGGTTGACCGGCGTGTACATCGCCGGCGGCGTCGGCCCCTGGACGTCGACCGTCTGGAAGAGCGGCACCCGGAAGGCGAGGTCCTTCTCGGTGCAGCCGAAGCACTGCGCCCCGATGCCGATGGGCCAGGCGCCGACGGTGTCGACGAACGACAGGAGGGAGCAGTTCGCGTGGGTCTGCGGCCCCTTGCAGCCGAGCTTGTAGAGGCACCAGCCCTGGCGCGACCCCTCGTCGCCGTAGCGCTGGGCGAAGCGACCGTTGTCGAAGTGCGGCCGCCGCGGGCAGTCGTCGTGGATGACCCGGGCGTAGGCGAACTTGGGGCGCCCCTTGTCGTCGAGCGCGGGAAGGGTGCCGAAGGTGGCGAACTGGAGGACGGTGCCGAGCAGGTTGTAGGGGTTCGCCGGGCAGCCCGGGATGGTCACGATCGGCTTGCCCTTCACGATCTCGCCCACCCCGACGGCGCCGGTCGGGTTCGGGTCGGCCGAGGGGATCCCTCCCCAGGACGCGCACGAGCCGATGGCGACGATGGCCGCGGCCTTCTCGGCCACCTCCTTCAGCATGTCGATGGCGGTCTTGCCGCCGATGATGCAGTAGCCGCCATTCTCCTTCGTCGGGATGGCCCCCTCGACGACGAGGACGTACTTGCCGGCGTTGTCCTTCATGGCCTGCGCGAGCGCCGCCTCCGCCTGGTGGCCCGCGGCCGCCATGAGCGTCTCGGAGTAGTCGAGCGAGATGAGGTCGAGGATCAACTGCGCGGCGTCGGGGTGCCCCGTTCGCAGGAGCGACTCCGTGCAGCCCGTGCACTCCTGGAACTGGAGCCAGACCACCGACGGCTTCCGCTTCGCGACCGCCTCGGCCATCTTGTCCGCGGCGGACGCGGGCAGCCCCACCGCGGCCGCGGCCATGCTGCAGACCTTGAGGAAGTCCCGGCGAGAGAAGATGCTCGTTTCCATTTGATTCATCTGAGGGTCCCCGGATCGAGCGAACGAGTTGATTTGGCGCAAGTTTTCGCCACGAACCAATGCAGCAAAACCCCTGCCGAAAGTGGTCGTGCTCCCTACACCCAACGAGGACGGCAGGTTAGGACCGGACCTCCGTGGGCGCCTTGATCCAGCCCCAGACCAAAGGGGCCGCATCCGGTCGGAGATGGAAGGGGCGTTGCCACAAGAGCGTGCGCTTCGGCGCTTCCGGCGTGATTCCCGCGTGATGACAAATGCCAATATCGGTTCCACCCCCGGCCGATTGGGAGTATCCAGTGGTATCGTGCCAGCCCCCCTTTCCGTAGCCCCGCAGGAGAAGAAGGCCGCCGCGACCGCAGCCGAGAAGCCCGTCGTCCTGGTGGTGGACGACGAGGTGCGGTCGCTCGAGGCCATCTCCCGGACCGTCGACGACGACTTCACCGTGTTCACCGCCGCGAGCGCCGAGGAGGCGCTCGAGGTGCTCCGCCGGGAGTTCGTCACCATCGTTCTGTGCGACCAGCGGATGCCGACCCTGTCGGGCGTCGAATTCCTGAAGCGCGTCCGCGCGGAGTGGCCGGACGTGGTCCGGATCATCATCTCCGGCTACACCGACGCCGAGGACATCATCGCCGGCGTGAACGAGGCGGGGATCTGGCAGTACCTGCTGAAGCCCTGGCACCCCGACCAGCTCTTGCTCACGCTCCGGAACGCGAGCGAGCTCCACCGGCTGCACGAGGAGAACCAGCGCCTGTCGCTCGAGCTGCGCGAGGGGCTGCCGGCGCTCAAGGGTCGCGTCGCCGTGCGCCGCAGCGAGGCCAAGAAGCGCTTCGCCGTCGAGCACATCGTCCGCGCCCCCGACAGCCCCCTCGTCGAGGTGTGCGCGCTCGTCGAGCGCATCGCCCCGCACGACATCTCGGTCCTCATCACCGGGGAGTCCGGCTCGGGCAAGGAGCTCGTCGCCCGCGCCCTGCACTACGGGAGCAACCGCGCGGACGGCCCGTTCGTGGTCGAGAACTGCGGGGCGCTCCCCGACTCCCTTCTCGAGTCCGAGCTCTTCGGCCACAAGCGCGGGTCGTTCACCGGCGCCTTCGAGGACCGGATCGGGCTCTTCCAGCAGGCGCACGGCGGCACCATCTTCCTCGACGAGATCGGGGAGATGACCCCGGCCTTCCAGGTGAAGCTCCTTCGCGTCCTGCAGGACGGGATCGTCCGCCCGGTGGGGAGCTCGACGAGCGTCTCGGTCGACGTCCGCGTCGTCGCCGCCACGAACCGGAACCTCGAGGACGAGGTCCGCGCCGGGCGCTTCCGCGCGGACCTCTACTACCGCATCGCCGCGCTGACGCTCGCGGTGCCGCCGCTCCGGGAACGGGTGATGGACATCCCGCTGCTCGCGCAGGCGAGCCTCGACCAGGGGCGGCGGCTGCTCGGCAAGCGGGTGGAGGGCTTCACGGAGGAGGCCAAGGAGTGCCTCCGGGCCTACCGCTGGCCCGGCAACGGACGCGAACTCCACAACGAGGTGATTCGGATGCTCGCCCTGGCCGAGGGCCCGTGGCTCGGGGCGGACCTCCTCTCCTCGCACGTGCTGCGCGCCGCCCGCGGCGAGGCGGAGGAGCGCGACCTCTCGCGCCTGAAGGGCCTCGACGGCAGCCTGAAGGAGCGCCTCGACAAGCTCGAGGCCCGCATCATCCAGGAGACCCTGATCCGCCACCGCTGGAACCGCTCGCGGGCCGCGCAGGAGCTCGGGCTCTCCCGCATGGGGCTGCGCGCCAAGCTGAACCGGTACGGGCTGAACGAGAGCTAGCCATGCATCCGATCAACGTCGTGTGGATCCAGTCGGGAGGGTGCGGCGGCTGCACGATGTCCCTGCTGTGCTCCGACGTCTCGAGCCTGCTCTGGACGCTGCGGGGCGCCGGCGTGAACTTCCTCTGGCACCCGAGCCTCTCGCGGGAGAGCGGGCCCGAGGCGCTCGCGATCCTCGAGGCCTGCGCCGCGGGGGAGACCCCGCTCGACGTCCTCTGCGTCGAGGGCGCGGTGCTGTGCGGGCCGAACGGAACCGGGCGCTTCCACCTCCTGTCGGGCTCGGGGCTCCCCATGATGACCTGGGTCGAGCGGCTGGCGACGCGGGCCTCTCACGTGGTCGCGGTGGGGAGCTGCGCCGCCTACGGCGGGATCCCCTCCGCAGGCGCCAACCCCGCCGACGCCACCGGCCTGCAGTACGACGGCGAGCGCCCCGGGGGGCTCCTCGGGGAGTCCTGGCGGGGGCCCGGAGGCCTTCCGGTCGTCAACGTGGCGGGCTGCCCTGTGCACCCGGGGTGGATCGTCGAGACCCTGCTCGCGCTCGCGCTCGGCAACTTCGGCGCCGACGAGCTCGACCAGCTCGGTCGGCCCCGGTTCTACGCGGACCAGCTCGTCCACCACGGCTGCCCGCGCAACGAGTTCTACGAGTTCAAGGCGAGCGCTTCGAAGGCGTCCGACCTCGGGTGCCTCATGGAGAACATGGGCTGCAAGGCGACCCAGGCCCACGCCGACTGCAACATCCGGCTGTGGAACGTGTCCGGGTCCTGCCTGCGGGGTGGCTACCCGTGCATCAACTGCACGCTCCCGGGTTTCGAGGAGCCCGGCCACGAGTTCGCGCGGACTCCCAAGATCGCGGGCATCCCGACGACGCTCCCCATCGACATGCCCAAGGCGTGGTTCCTGGCGCTCGCGGCCCTCTCCAAGTCGGCCACGCCGCGCCGCGTCCGGGAGAACGCCGTCGTGGACCGCCTGACGGTGCCGCCGACGGTCCGGCCGGGTCGGAAATGACGCGCATCGTCGTCGGTCCCTTCAGCCGCGTCGAGGGAGACCTGGAGGTCGCCCTCGAGGTGGAGGAGGGCGTGGTTCGCCACGCCCGCGTGAGCTCCCAGGTCTACCGGGGCTTCGAGGAGATCCTCGCGGACAAGGCGCCGCTCGACGCGCTCGTCATCGTCCCGCGCATCTGCGGGATCTGCTCGGTCGCACAGTCGTCCGCGGTGGCCAGTGCGCTCGCCAGCGTCGTCCCGGTCGAGCCGCCGCCGAACGGCCGCACCGCCGCGAACCTGATGCTCGCGGCCGAGAACCTGGCCGACCACCTGACCCACTTCTACCTGTTCTTCATGCCGGACTTCGCGCGCCCCGCCTACTCGCAGCGGCACTGGTTCGAGGTCGCGCAGGCGCGCTTCGAGGCCATGCGCGGCACCGGCGGCGTCGAGGCCATCGGTGCACGCGCCCGGTTCCTCGAGCTCATGGCCATCCTCGGTGGAAAGTGGCCGCACACGCTCGCGCTCCAGCCCGGGGGCACGTCGCGCGCCGTGCAGAAGCCGGAGAAGGTCCAGCTGATGCTCGTCCTCCGGGAGTTCCGCCGGTTCCTGGAGGGCACGCTGTTCGGCGACCCCCTCGAGCGGATCGGCGAGCTGTCGGAGATGGCGGCGCTCTGGGCGTGGCGTGACGCGCGCCCCGCGGCAGCGAGCGACTTCCGCCTGTTCCTGGAGGTCGCGCGCGACCTCGATCTCGATCGGCTCGGCCGGGGCAGCGACGTGTTCATGAGCTACGGCGCCTACCACGACGGTCAGCGCCCGCACTTCGCGGCGGGGGTGTTCGACGGCGCGCTCCACGACCTCGATCGCACCTCCATCGCGGAGGACGGAAGCCACGCCTGGCTGAAGGACGAGGCACCGCGCCATCCGGCGGACGGCGCGACGCGGCCGGCGCCGGAGAAGCCCGGGGCCTACACCTGGTGCAAGGCGCCTCGCCTCGGCGGTCGCGTCGTGGAGGTCGGCGCGATCGCGCGCCAGGTCGTGGACGGCCATCCGCTGCTCCGAGAGGCCGTCGCCGACGCAGGCGGGAACGTCTTCTCGCGCGTCCTCGCGCGCCTGCTCGAGCTCGCCCTCGTCGTCCCGGCCATGGAACGATGGGTCTCGTCCTTCGCGCCGGGCGAGCCGTTCTGCGCCCCCGGGGACGTCCAGCAGAGGGCCACGGGCGTCGGGATGGTCGAAGCGGCGCGCGGCTCGCTCGGCCACTGGCTGACGGTGGAGGGCGGCCGCATCGCCCGCTACCAGATCGTCGCCCCCACGACCTGGAACTTCTCGCCGCGCGACGCGGACGGGAAGCCCGGCCCGCTCGAACAGGCGCTCGTCGGCACGCCCGTCGGCCGGGGGGCCGAGGACCCGGCGGTGCAGCACGTGGTGCGATCCTTCGATCCGTGCATGGTGTGCACGGTCCACTGAGGGCGAGGCACGTCCATGGGCGAGCGCATCGACCCGAGGCACCTCCCGGAGGCCGTTGGCGAGGACGTCTGGATCGACGTCATCCGCAAGATGGACGAGGTCTACAACGACCTGCTCCAGTACGAGGTGACGCTCGAGGAGAAGAACGCCGCGCTCGAGGAGTCACAGGTCTTCATCGAGAGCGTGCTGGGGTCCATGTCCGACATCCTCATCGTCTGCGGCCGCAAGGGGACGATCGAGGACGTGAACCCGTCGCTCCTCCAGCTCACCGGGCTGAAGGAGGACGACCTGCGCGGGCAGTCCGTCGCGGAGCTCTTCGCGGCCCCGACCTCCCGGGAGGAGGCGGCCCGCGTGTTCGCCTCGGGGCGCAGCGAGGCGGTGCACGACCTCGTCCTCGAGCTCCGCGGCGCGGACGGTTCGGCGCTCGCGGTCTCGCTCAACGGCACGCCGCGCGTCCGATCGGGGAAGCTCCTCGGGACGGTGATCACCGGACGCCCGGTGGGCGAGCTCCGGCGCGCGTACCAGGCGCTCCGCCAGGCGCACGAGGACCTGAAGCGGACCCAGCAGCAGCTCTTGCACTCCGAGAAGATGGCTTCGCTCGGCCGGCTCGTGGCCGGGGTGGCCCACGAGCTCAACAACCCCATCAGCTTCGTGCTCGGAAACGTCCACGCCATGCACCGCTACACGCAGCGGCTCTCCCAGTACCTGGAGGCGGTGCACCGGAGGGCGCCGCCGGAGGATCTGGCGGAGATGCGCGCGAAGCTGCGGATCGACCGGATCATCGGGGACCTCGAGCCGCTCATCGCCGGGACCATCGAGGGGGCGGAGCGCACCCACGACATCGTGGACGCGCTGAAGCGCTTCTCCGCGGTCGATCGCGAGCAGCAGCAGCACTTCGCGATCCGGGCGGTCCTCGATCGGAGCCTGCACTGGGTCGCGAAGGCGGCACCTGGCCGCGTCCAGGTTGCCGTGAGCGTGCCGGAGGACTGGAGGATGCTCGGGTCCCCGGGCCAGATCCAGCAGGTGCTCATGAACCTCGTGCAGAACGCCTACGACGCGACGGCCGGGGAGGTCTCGCCGCGACTCGAGGTCAATGCCCGCGAGGAGGGCGGAGAGGCCGTGCTCGAGTTCCGCGACAACGGACCCGGGATCGCTTCGGAAGACCTTCCGCGCATCTTCGACCCCTTCTTCACCACGAAGCCCGTCGGGAAGGGAACGGGCCTCGGTCTCACCATCAGCTACGGCATCGTCGAGAGGCACGGCGGAAGGCTCGCGGCGAGCAACCACCCGGACGGCGGCGCCCTGTTCACGCTGCGCCTACCACTCTCGAAGTCGGGCGAGGCCCCCGCCCGCGACCCCGGCGCCTCGTGAGCGACGACCCTCGCTGGGAGGACGCACCTGGACGGCGTCCCGAGACGGCCCGACTTCAGCCCTGGCGCTCCAGCCAGCGGTAAACCTTCCAAACGAAGGGCATGACGCCGATGAACACGGCCCACTCGGCAATTTCCAGCGCGACGACGAATTGCCATTTCATGGAAGCCATCCGCCCGGCGATGAGGACCGCATTGGCGAATGAGCAGGATGTGTGCCGGAGGTCCCGCCCGCATACATTCGAGCAATATTGGGTGCTTGCGCAGCCCAAGCCTCGTTTGGGGGAGTGAAGGGCAGTTGCCACCCCTGGCTGCGGCGGAAGGGCAACGTCCGGGCGCGCCGTCCGTCGCTCCGCGTTCGCGGCGCCCTCGGCATCTCCCCGCCCTCGACTTCCGGGCGCCATCTGTGGCAATGGACCGCCATGCGCCGGAACCTGGTGGAGATCGACGAGGCGAAATGCGACGGCTGCGGGGAGTGCATCCCCTCGTGCGCGGAGGGAGCCATCGAGCTCCGCGGCGGCAAGGCTCGCCTCGTCTCGGACGTGCTGTGCGACGGCCTCGGCGCGTGCCTCGGCGAGTGTCCCCGCGGGGCGTTGCGCGTGGTCGAACGCGAGGCCGACGCCTTCGACGAGCTCGCCGTCGCGACCCGGCGGAGCGCCGCCGCGCCGGCGCCGCGCCCGCGGCTCGCCGTGCTGTCCGCGACGCCGGTTGGTGCGGTCGGGTGTGCGGGATCCGCGCCGCGGCCCGGCGCGACCGGGAGGCCGGGCGCGACGGCGACCCGGCTCGCGAACTGGCCGGTGCAGCTCGGGCTCGTCGACGCCCGCGCGCCCTGGCTCGCCGGCGCGGACCTCCTCGTCGCTGCCGACTGCGTTCCGTTCGCGTACCCCGATTTCCACCGCGACTTCCTGGCCGGGCGCCGCGTGGTGGTGGGCTGCCCGAAGCTCGACGACCTCGGCGCGCACGCGTCGAGGCTCGCCGAGGTGTTCCGTCGCGCCGCGCCCCGGAGCGTGACCGTCGTGAAGATGGAGGTCCCCTGCTGCGCGGGCATCGCCGCCGCCACGCGCGAGGCGCTGCGCCTCTCCGGGCGACCGGTCGCCTACGCCGAGTCGACGGTGTCGGTGGACGGCGTCCGCCTGTCCTGACGCGACGTGAGTCTCCTCGCGGGCCAGCGCCGGCTCTCGTTCCCGGGCCTGGTGGCGGCCACCTTCTTCATCGTCTCGGGTGGCCCATACGGGCTCGAGGAGGTCATCTCCGGGCGCGGTTACGCGGGAGCGGTGTGGCTGGTCGCCGTCCTCCCGCTCGCCTGGAGCCTGCCGGTGGCGCTGTGCGTGGGCGAGCTCGCCTCCGCCCTGCCCGCGACCGGCGGCTACTACGTCTGGGTCCGCCGCGCCCTCGGCCCCTTCTGGGGGCTCCAGGCGGCCTGGCTCTTCCTCTCGGTCACCATCGTCGACCTCGCCATCTACCCCGCGATGTTCGTCGCCTACCTCTCGCGCCAGTGGCCGGGCCTCGGCGGGGTCGAGGCGGGAGGTCTCGGGTGGGGCCTCGCGGTGGCAGTGATCGCGACGGGTGCCGCCTGGAACCTGCTCGGGATCCGCGCCGTGGGCCGAGGCTCGGAGGCGGTGGGAATCCTCGTGCTCGCGCCCTTCGTCCTCATGGTCGCCCTCGCGGCCTGGGCGCTGCCGTCGGGAGGGGCGGCACGCCTCGGCACGGCGCTCGGCCAGGCCTCTCCGTCGGACGCGTCCGGGCTCGCGGCGGCGCTGCTCATCGCGATGTGGAACTACATGGGCTGGGACAACACCTCCACGTTCGCCGGCGAGGTGGATGACCCCCGCCGGAACTACCCCCGTGCCATGTTCGCGGGGCTCGTTCTCGTCACGCTGAGCTACCTCCTGCCCGTCCTCGCGGCCGCGAGCAGCGGCATGTCGCCCGCGTCCTGGACGACCGGCAGCTGGGTCGACGCCGCGGCCCGCGTGGGGGGGGGCTGGCTGGCTGCCCTCGCCGTCGCCGGCGGTGCTGCCACCGCGATCGCGATGTTCGTCGCCATCCTCCTGTACTGGTCCCGGCTCCCGGTGGCCCTCGCCGAGGACGGCTGGATGCCCGCGTCCATTGGCCGCCGGAGCGCCCGCACGGGATCGCCGGTGGTATCGGTGGTTCTTGGCGCGCTCGCCTGCGCCGCGGTCGTGGGCCTCGGTTTGCGGCGGCTGGTCGAGATCGACGTCCTCCTGTACGGCGCCGGGCTGACCCTGGAGCTCGTCTCCCTGGTGGTGCTGCGCCTTCGCGAGCCGGACCTCCCCCGGCCCTACCGGATCCCCGGGGGGCTCCCGGTCGTCGCGGCCGTCGCGGCCCTGCCGGTGGCGCTGCTCGCCTTCGCCGCATGGCAGGGAAGGAACGAACCGGGAGCGCTCGGCGTCCCGGCAGCGGGGATCGCCCTGCTCGTCGCGTCGGCAGGCCCGGTCTGGTACGCGGCGCGGTTCCGGGCCGTGCGCACGAGCCGCCTCTAGCCGCGGACGGGCTACAATGGCGCGGGAGGTTTCCATGCGCGCGCTCGCCCTCGCCCTCGCCGTCTCTGCGACGCTCCCCTGGGTCGTGGCCCGTGGGGACGACCCGGGCGAGGTCGCGGTCACGATCGGGGTGGGCGATACGCTGCCGATTGGCCCGCCTCCGGTTCGCCAGGTCATCTGCGACGACGGCAGCGTGGTGGCGCTCGTCGACACGCTGGACGGACCGGCCCTAAAGGGAGCAGCCCCCGGGCAGACCCTCTGCTCGTTCCTCGACGTGCAGTCGGTCCGGCGCGTGTACCGGGTGACCGTGGTCGGGAAGCCCGGCGCCGCACCTCCCCCACCTGGGCGGCAGTAGGGGCCGACCGGCACGCCCCCGATGGGCCGCAGCAGGAGCTCCGGCTTCCGCTCGGGCGCAGAGGTCCCACATTACGGGCAAGGGGGTTGCGCCCGTCGGCGAAGGAGGATGCGATGGCCCACTGGAGGAAGGTCGGCTGCGCGGTGGACTTCTCGGAGACCTCGCGCGCCGCGATGGAGGAGGCCGCCGACCTGGCGAAGGGGTCCGAGGCTGAACTGCTGCTGATCCACGCCTTCGAGATCCCCGGCGCGCCCGCGGACATGCCGCCTCCGCCGGATTCGGGGCGCGCGACGCGCGTCGAGCTCGAGCGCAAGCTCGAGGCGTGGCGGGCGGAGGCGGCTCGGCGGAGCGGAGGGGCGGCGACGGCCGTCGTCGTGGAGGGCGCCCCGGCCGACGAGGTCGCGCGATGCGCTCGCGAGCGCGGCGTCGACCTGCTCGTCGTCGGGACCCACGGCCGGCGCGGGCTGCGCCACCTCGTCATCGGGTCGGTCGCGGAGAGGCTCGTCCGCGTGGCTCACTGTCCGGTCCTGGTCGTCCGGGGACGGGCCTGACAGGCACTCGACCGGGTGGCGGGTCGCCGACCAGGGCTCGATGCGCCCCCGCGCCGAGGCCCGGGCCGTCGCGCGGGCGTGCGCGGATGATATTGACGGACGGTGCGTGCCATGCGGCAGGCTCCCCTCTCGAGCCCGGAGAGTAAAAGTTGGCTTCGCTCGAGGGGGCGCGAGACCCGATCGGGCCTCGTGACACGGGGAAGCCCGCGGCGACAGAGTTGCCGCCGGCGCCCCGGCGACGAGGCGGCACGCGCCCCGCGCCACGAAAGGAGAGGCCATGAAGCGCAAGATCGAGAAGGCCGAGAAGGCCCGCAGGAGCGAGAGGCGTCCCCCGCGCCGGCTCGGCGACGCGGAGATGGCCCACGCCGCTGGAGCGGCCTCGAACTCCACCATGCGAACCAGCCTCCGAAAGCAATACGATGGCGCGGAAGACGTGATCCTCGGCCACGCAAAGGGGTAGGGGGCCGCTCCTTCGCCTCGCCCCTCGCGCGTGCGGGTGGCCGGGCAGGCCATCGGCAGCTTGCGGTGCTCGTCGACGGAAGCGGGCGCTAGCCCAACTTCCGCAGTTCGGGGTCGGGCAGGCGGCTGAGGACGATTTCGTCGTTAGCCAAGCGAGCGAGAGAACTGGGCCGGCCGTGGCGGAAGTGGCGTGTAGTGCCGACCAACCCCCTTGTTGATCACGGGCA
>DATKJV010000031.1:0-3618 GCA_035543235.1 Anaeromyxobacteraceae bacterium
GCCTTGCGCGGCTCGGCGGGCGCGACCGGATCCGCGCGGCGCTCGACGGACGCGGAGGTCGCGCGGCGCGACGTCCGGGGCTGCGGCGTAGCCAGAGGGTCGGGCGGCGACGCGGGCGGTGCGGTCACTGCCACCTGCGGCGCGGGGCTCGGGGCCGCGGCCGGGGAGGTCGCCTCGGCCCGCGGCACCGGGGCCGGGACGGGTGCCGGCGCCGCGACGGCGGTCTCGACCGTCTTTTGGACCCCGCTCGGGTGGCGATCGCGGAGGAGGAGCACTCCCACGAAGGCGCCTCCGAGCGCGATTCCGAGGACGGCAGCGAGGACCACCGGCACGGCGTGGCGGCGCGGCGGTGCGCCGTCCTGCTCCGGCGGTGCGGGCACGGCGACGACGCTGCGCCGCGGGGCCGGTGCCGGGCGCGCCAGCGTCTGAGGCGTGGGCTCGGGCGCAAGCGGGGCGTCGTTCACCGCGAGCGCGAGCCGGGGCCGCGGCGCTCCGGGCTTGGGCGCGAGCACGTGCACGGTCGCACCCTCCTGCCGCGCGACTGGCTCGCCGTCCGGCATCGCGGAGGAGAACGTGGGCTCGGGGGCCTCGACAGGAGGCTCGGCGACGAGCTCGGCGACGGCGGCGAGGTCGTCCGCCTCCGAAGACGCAGGCGCGTTCACGGCGACGACGGCGGCGGCGCTCTCGGCGACCGCGAGCTGCGGAGCGGATGGGCGTGCAGCGGGGGCAGGCGGGGGAATCCAGGTGGCCCGGACCGGTGTGACGACGAAGGGGTTCTCGTCCGGCACCGGCGGCATGAGGGGCTCATCGGCGGACACGGTGATCATCTCGCCGCAAGCCTTGCACCGCATCTTGAACGCACGGTGAGAAAGCTCCGCTGCAACCGAGTAGGCCCGTCCGCACTTATCGCAAGTAAAGCGCAAGGGATGACCTCCGAGCTCATCGTACGTACGGGGGAGGTGGGCGTGCTAGGGCGGGGTGTGGCGCGTGCGGCGACCGCGGCGCCTCCCGCCGCACACGCTTCTCGGCGGTGTCCCGCGGATATGGTGCGCGGGTGCACGCGCAGGTCGCCAATCTCAGCCGAATCCTGCGGAGGCGGCCCGGAGGCTCGCGCCGATGACCGCCGCGAAGGCGCAGAGCCGCGGCGACCCGTCGACGCCCAGCGCGGGACGGGCCCGCCCCGTAAGCGGGGAGGCCCAGCCAACGGCGAGGAGCAGTTCGTCGGGATCCAGATGGTGGAGCGCGCTGGCCCCGGTGGCGTCCCAGTCGACGACCGTCGCGGCGGCCGTTGGCGCCCGGCGCCTCCCCGAAGAGGCCCCGGTCACGTCGAGACCGGCGGGCAGGCCGCAAGGTGGGCACCTCCCTCCCGCGCAGTCCGCACCCACGTCCGGGTGGAAGCGCGCCACCGAGGCGGCGGCGGCCCGGCCGCAGTCAATGAGCCGCGCGAAAGGTGTCGCAATCGGTGACGCGGCCGCTCGCCAATCCTCGGCGGAACCACTGGACCCGCTGGGCAGAGGAGCCGTGGGTCCAGGTCTCGGGCGCCACCCGTCCCTGGGCGAGCCGCTGGAGGCGGTCATCGCCGACGGCGGACGCGGCGGCGACGCCGCTCTCCACGTCCCCGGACTCGAGCAGCTGCCGCTGCGCCGTCGAGTGCGCCCAGACTCCCGCGAGGCAGTCCGCTTGCAGCTCGAGCATCACGGAGAGCGCGTTGCGGCGGTCGGGGTACTCCTCCTGCATTCGCCTCACCTGGCCCTCGACTCCGAGCAGGCTCTGTACGTGGTGGCCGATCTCGTGGGCGATGACGTAGGCCTCCGCGAAATCCCCGGGCGCCCCGAAGCGATCGCGGAGCTCGTCGTAGAAGCTCAGGTCCACGTATACCTTTCCATCGGCGGGACAGTAGAAGGGTCCGCTCGCGGCCTCGGCCCCGCCGCAGCCGGAGCGAGTCTCCTCGCGGAACAGGACCAGCTTCGCGTGGGGATAGCTTTTCCCGGTACGCGCGAACTCCTTCTCCCAGCTCGTCTGCAGGTCGTCGAGGACGAAGGATACGAACTGGACCCGCCTCTCCTCCTCGGGCGAGGGCGCGCGCGGGGGCGCCCCCCTCGCCGCGACGGGGCCGGTCGCGGGACCGGTGGTGCCCGCGCCGACAAGGGCGAAGAGGTCGGTCTTGAAGATGACCGAGAGGACGAGCAGGACGACCGCTCCGCCGACGCCGACGTGGACGCCGCGCCCGGCGAGCAGGCCTCCTCCCTCTTCCCGACGGTCCTCGACGTCATCGCTCACGCCGCCCGGCCTCCAGCGCATGGCTGCCTCCTCGGCGGGGAGCATAGCGGGCGGCCGGGCGCGACCGGTGGCCCACCTCGCCGCGGCGTCGGCATCCCACCGCGCCGCCTGATGCCCACCCACTCCAAGAGAGGGCTGTCTCCACGGACCCAGGGTCAAGGGTTCGCAGGCGAGTTTCCTGCCCGTTCCCGGGCCGCCCGATGCCTGCCCACGGGGCAGAGCCACCTCGTTCCAAGGCCTTGTGCGGGAGTTCCGGCTGGCACACGGGTCGCAGGCAATGGCGTTGGAGGGCGACCCCATGGCCGATGACCACTGCCCCATCTGCAGGAACGGCGATGTGAGACGCCACGAGGGCAAGCTCGACCAGAGCGGCTTCACCTACCTCCCCACCGTGGTGTGGAGCTGCGACGTCTGCGGGTACGCCCGCTACGAGGCGGCGAGAGAGGCGCGCTGGCTGCCCGTCGCGGCCGTCTCTGCGGCAGTCTGGGGATAGAGGCGAGCGGAGCGGAGGCCACGAGCCGTCCGGTTCCGCCCCGTCCATCGTCGGGCGGCTCCTGCCATTCCGAGGATGTCCCCGGTCCGCTACGCCTTCGCTGACCCGAGCTGCGCCACGATGGCGAACGCCTCCGCGCGGGCCGCCGCCATCGCCAGGTCGTCCATGCCGAGCGCGCGACGCGCCTGATCGACGAGGCCGATCCAGTTCACGTCCGCACCCTCGACCGGCGGCTCGGGCGTCTTCATCGACATCGGATTCGCTTGCGGCGGGGGCTCCTCGATGCCCGCGCCAGCCTCCCAGCACAGTTGCTCGGAGACGATGAGCACCGCGGTCACCGCCTCGGGTCGCTCCGCGGACAGGTCGTGGTGGTTCGCGACGACGCGCTGGACCGGCTCCGGCAGCTTCCATAGCCTGGCGAGCAGCCCGGACGCCTCCTCGTGTACCTCGTCGAGCACGGGGGCGAGCGTCTCGTAGGGAACGCCCGGCATCCTCGGCTCCTCGGCGAGGGCGAGCAGCGACGCGGAATAGCCGACGTCGTGGAGGAGACCGCACAGGAACGCGTACTCGCTCTCCACCCGCGTCTGGCGGCAGACGGCACGCATCACGTAGGCGGTGGCGGTGCTGTGCCGCGCGACCCGCGCCATCGGCTTCTCGTAGCCTGGCACCCGGAAGACCTTCAGGTGCACGGCCGCCTCCATGACGATGTCGCGGACCGTCTTGAGGCCCATCCGGACGGTCGCCACCCGCAGCGACAGGATGGGCGTGCGGGAGGCGTAGAGCGGCGACTGGGCGATGGAGAGGACCCTCGCGGCGAGGACGGGGTCGCGCTCGAGGAGTTGGAC
>DATKJV010000032.1:0-2512 GCA_035543235.1 Anaeromyxobacteraceae bacterium
GACCTTCCGCATGCCGCTCGACGTCGTCTACACGTTCAAGGCGGAGGCCTCGGCCCGCGGCCTCGATGCCACGGCCCACGTCGTCAGGGTCGTGGACGGTTACCACCGGTACTACGGGTTGCCACGCGCCGTGGCCGAGACGCTCGAGGGGGACCGGCGCAAGCTCGGCATGGACCGGTACGAGTACTTTCAGCACGTCCTCTACCGGCGGAGCGAGGCCGTCCAGACGCAGGGACCGGGGTTCGACGAGCCAGGAAGCACAAAGGAGAGACGGTAGGGCACGCCCTGCCTCACTCTGGATGGGATGGGTGCGATGAGCGACAAGGTCTGGACGACGAAGGACGTCGCCGAGTTCCTGAAGGCGTCGGAGCGGTGGGTTCGAAACGCAGTGGCCGGAGGACGCCTACCCTACACGAGGCTCGGGGGGCTCCTCCGCTTCGACCCGGAGAAGATCCGGGCGATCGCGACCCGCGACGAGGCCCCCGCCCGGGTGCTGCGCCGGTCGAGTGACAGCGGGATCCCGGGAGAGTAGGTCTGGACGATGGCGAGCGCTTACCGACGCAGGTTCCTCGTGCACGTGTCCGGGCCACGCGGCCAGGCACGGCGACGGTACGTTTCCGAGAGTGAGGCCGACCGTCTCCGCGCCGGCGGCGAGCGCATCGAAGTCGAGCTCGGCGACCGCTGGTACATCCGCTACCGCGACGCGGTCGGATGGCGAAACCTGCGGACCAGCGCGCGCACGAAGGCGGAGGCGCTGCGGCTCGCCGAGGACCTGGAGCGCAGGGCGGAGCGGCAGCGACAGGGGCTCGAGCCCCTCCCGGGCGACCCCAGCCTGACGGTCGGGGACCTGTGCGAATGGTGGCTCGAGGAGAAATGCCCGGCCGCGAGCGCGCCGAAGGTCCGGTCACAGCTCGGGAAGCACGTCCTCAGGCAGGACCTGGGCAAGCTGCCCGCCGCGCGCGCGACCCCCGTCCGCTTCGAGGAGCGGTTCCGGGAGATGGAGCGCGAAGGGAAGAGCCCCACCACCATCAACATGCTTCGACGCGTGCTCCTCGGGGTGTTCCGGAAGGCCGCGAGGGCGGGCCTCTGGTCGGGTCCGAATCCCCTCGAGGCCGTCGACTCTCGCCGCCAGGTGGAGCGCGCGTACGTGACCCTCAAGGCCTCCGAGGTGGAGCTCTTCCTCGCGAACGTCCCGGATCAGTGGCGGGACGTCTTCGCGACAGCCCTCTACCTGGGTCTCCGCAAGGGAGAGCTCTTCGCGCTCCGGAAGAGCGACGTGGACCTCGCCGGGATGACGGCGACGATCCAGCGCTCGTACCTCAGGCCGACCACGAAGGGCGGCCACGTCGACACGCTCCCCATCCCGCCGCAGCTCGTCCCGTATATCGAGCACGCCATGGCGACGTCCGGCTCGGAGCTCCTCTTCCCGGCATCGGACGGCAGCATGAGGTCCGTCGACAACGACATGGCGCGCCTCACGCGCACGGCGCTGGCGCGTGCGGGCATCGTCGACGGGTACGACCACATCTGCCGCCGGTGCAAGGCGCGCAACGAGAAGCAGCACACCTGGCGCCTGCCCGACGAGGCGGAGCGGCGCTGCCCGAAGTGCGACATGCGTCTCTGGCCCCGCGCGATCCCGCGCCCGATGCGCGTCCACGACACGCGCCACACCTACGGGACGCTGCTCGCCCAGGCGGGCTTCGACGGCGTTCGGTTGCAGCGGGCGTTGCGCCATCGCGACTTCAAGATGACCGCTCGCTACGTTCACACGAACGTGGAGGACCTGCGGGAGATCGGCCGGTGCCTCCCGGGCGCCATCCCGGAGCCCGCGCGCCCGGTGATGCCCGGCTCAGAGGAGGCCGAGGCCGCCCGGTTTGGTGCAGGTTTGGTGCAATGGAGCGAAAACCGGAATAAAGGAGGGCCGGGCTCCCGGAGAAAGTCCAAGGAAAACCCGGCCCTGAGTCTGGCGCGCCCTAGAGGATTTGAACCTCTGGCCTTCGGATTCGTAGCCCAACCCCACCCTCACGGCAGGCGGGCGAAACGACTACGGATCCGAAGGATTCAGAGGGATTGGCGGCGGAGAATCAGCCTCAAGAGTCAACCGGACTCTCACGAAGTAAACACAATCCACGTCAAAATTCCGGCAAGATCCGATTTAGTCCACAGGAGTGGACATGCTGAGGAACCGATGGACGACCGGACGCCCCGTTCAACGACAAAGAAGCTGATGCCAGATGCCGCCTTCCTTTCCGCAATGACCACAATCGGGCATGCAATAGTAGCAGAGCTTCAAGGGCTGCGATGTGATGTGCGTGAGTTGGCGGCGCACGGGGACGCATGGCGCGGAATGGTAGCCGCTAAGCGCGCCTCCCGCCATCCCGAGAACCTGCCCCCTATGATGACGATCACCGAGACCGCCAAACTGCTACGGACGAGCAAGTGGGCACTCTACCAGCGTATTCGTCGAGGTAACATACCCGGTGTTGTGCGCGTCGGTCCCAGACGACTAATG
>DATKJV010000033.1:0-3495 GCA_035543235.1 Anaeromyxobacteraceae bacterium
TGGCCTGTCGCTGCCGGTCCGTCCATGAATCGTTCTTCGCGTAAGGCTTCGCGCGAGCGAAGCGCATGATAGCAGTTGGCGACGGAGGGCTCTTCCCCGGTTCCCGACGCATCGGGAACCAGCACGAACCCTATCCTGGCGGACGGCCTGTCGAACTGCGGAACCCGAACGAACCATCCCACCAAGCTCCACCCCGGTCACTTTCCGAGGGTGGTTGAGCTTGCACTTCAGGCTCCAACCTCGTGGGTGCCGTCACACACGTGGATCACTTGCCGCTAACCTTGGGGTCTACGGCCGTCGCGAAGTCGGAAGGTGGTTGGCGACGTACCATCGACGGTGGCTGGCCTCATTTACACTGGGCCTGCCGGTACGGCTTCCGAGCCGGTGCGTCAGTGAAACAGTCGCGGTACGGCAACCCCAACGAATCGGCTGATGCCCAAGACTACCGCCACCGAGACGAGGTGCTTCCACACCTCTCCGAGGGGGCTCACCCCTCGTTCGCGAGCTAGCGTGACCGTGAACACCACGAGCAGCACCGTCCCCCACCCGACGACCGACGTGGCGACGAGCTCGGTGGGGACCATCGCGATGATGGCTATGAACGAGAGCGTGACGAACACTCGGACGAGGAAGTTCCGAACGGTGGACGCGAAGGCCCTCCTTCGCTCGATCCGCTCGGCCTCCTGGTAGACGTGGATGCTGAGCGAATCGGACAGGTTGTCGGCCAGGGCAATCACGAAGAGCCCGCTCACGATGGTGGCCTTCTTGATGTCGGCGGCTTCGAAGCCGACCACGAGCGCCATGCTGGTCACGATGGCCGCGGTGGAACCGTAACTGTAATCGGCGGGGGCGAGTCGCTTCGTCTCTGGCGGCACCGGGTTACCTCCTGGCAGCGCTCGTTCCGTCGACCATTCTCCGCCCGCAGATCGGAATCGTAGGCCTCTCCTGACCGCTCACCGTCCTGTCCGGTTTGCAGAAGCCATGGCTTTCGGCCCGGATTCTGCCCTGACTCTGCCTCCACCGGGGCCTGGGGATCGTGTCCCCGGTCAAACGCTGCTCTTGCCTTCGCTCCTGGCAAGCGTGGGGGACCCTTCCGATGACCGCCGCTCGCAATTCTCTGTCGACGTCATTGCAGGGGCGCCGCTCGTCTCAGGCCCCGAAGGTCCAGCGCCTTCTGCGTACGCGAAATCCGCTGCCCCCGCAGCATTCCGTGACCGCCGCGCGGAACGCCTAACGCTTTTCCTCCCGCGACCGTCATAAGGCCAGAGGGTCCGGCGGCGTGGAGCCAAAGCCGGACTTCGATGCGCCGGGGGCTGCTTCGAGAGACCCCTCCCTGGAGACGAAGCGACCTGGCGTCTTGGAGACCGGCTCTCCCCCGCAACCGCGCCGCCGCGTCCCTCGCCCCTCGCAGGGTCGCCGACTCGCGTCGCACGGCGCCCGGGAGTCTCGAACCACCGGCGACGCGAAGGAGTGCACCGTGAAGAGCGAGTTGTTCTCGAGGGTCGCGCTCGTCGTGTCGTTCGTGGCGCTTTCAGGAACCGTGAGCGCTCAGTCCGCTTCCGGCCCGGAGCAGGGCCACCCGCATGGCCCGCCGACGGAAGCCCTACAGGCGTGCGCCTCCCTGTCCGACGGCACCGCCTGCACGTTCACGCTCGACGGCCAGACCGTGAGCGGGACCTGCCATACGGGCCCCCAGGGCGAGCCGGCCGCTTGCATGCCCCCTCACCCGCACCACGGGCCTCCCCCCGAGGCGTTCCAGGCCTGCAATGGCCTCTCCGACGGCCAGGCGTGCACGGTGACCTTCGGGTCGTCGACGCTCACCGGAACCTGCCGGACGGGACCGGAGGGGGGCGCGCTTGCCTGCGCACCGAACGGCCCTCCCCCCGGGCACTAGATGGGTGTACCCCTACGGAGCGGCGGGCCAGGGCCCGCCGTCGAGCGGGGACCGTTGGCAACTGGGGAATCGAACGCCGAGCTCGTCGCACGCGCCCGGACCGGCGACGGGGCCGCGTGCGACCTGCTCGTACGTCGCCACCTGAGGGCCGCCTACGCCGTCGCGCTCGCCGTCGTTCGGAACCCTGCGGAGGCAGAGGACGTGGCCCAGGATGCCTTCGCTCTCGCGTTCGAGCGCCTCGACAGCTGCCGGGAGCCGGAGCGCTTCGCGGGCTGGCTCCTCCAGATCGTCCGCAACCAGGCGCTGACCAGCGTGGACCGCATGCGGCTGCGCGGCCCGACGGTCGACCCCGCGTCCGCGCCCGAGGTCGGGGTCCCGGGGCACGCGGAGAACGCGCCTCTTCGCGCGCGGCTCCTCTCCGCGCTGTCGGGCCTCGCCGCCGTTCAGCGCGAGGTGGTGCTCCTCCACGACCTCGAGGGGTGGACGCACCCCGAGATCGCCGACGCGCTCGGCTTCTCGGAGCTCATGAGCCGCCAGCACCTCTTCCAAGCCCGGCGAACGCTTCGCTCGCTCCTCGCGGACGCGGCGCCGAAGGAGGACTCCCGTGGATCCTGATCGGATCGACCTCTCCCCGCTCGACCCCTCGCGCGATCGGGTGCGCTGGGAGCGAATCGTCCGTGGCGTCGCTGCGCGGGGCGCGGCCGCGCGCCGGCGACCGAACCCGGTCCTGACCCAGGTGGTCGCCTGGTGGCGCCCGGCGATGGCGCTCGCCTTCGCCGCTGCCCTCCTCGCGTGGGCGCCCGCGGTGCTCCGCCCGCCCGGTCCCGCTTCGCGGGGCAACGCGGAAGCGGGAGCGGACCCCGTGGCCTCCACCGCGTGGTGGGCGCTTCGCGAGCGCGCCCCCGACGCCGCCGAGCTCGTGATCCCCACGGGAGCCCCCGATGACGCCCGCTGAAACCTCCCCCCGCCGGATCCACCTCCTGTCCGCGGTCGTCGTGCTCGGGTCATTCCTGGCCGGGGCGGTCGCGGGCGTGGGCTTCTACAGATGGGCCACGCCACACGGACCGCCCCCGCGCGAGCGCTCGGCGCTCCCGCCCCACTTCCGGGAACTCGGGCTCACGCCGGAGCAGGAGGTTCAGGCGGCCGCGATCCTGGAGCGGCACCGTCCGGAGCTCGACGCCGTGATGCGCGAGACCTACCCGCGCATGCAGGCCATCGTCGAGCGGACCCACAAAGAGCTGAAGGAGATCCTGACGCCCGCGCAGCGCGCCCGATTCGAGGAGATCGAGAGACGGCGTCCGCCTGGAGGAGGCCCTGACCATCCAGGCGGCCCCGGGTTTCCTCCCCCCGGGCCACCCCCGCCAGGAGGCGGTCCCGACTCGCTACCGCCCGGGCGCCCTCCTCCCTGAGGCGAGGCGCGTCGGGCGGGGCGCTCGCCTCCGGCGCCCGAAACCCCGGAGAGTGGTGGCGTCCTCGGGCGCCATCGCGCCCGTGGGCCGCGAGCCTCTGTACCCGTTCCAGTGTCCCCGTAAACGATCGCTCATAGCCTTTTATCGAGAGTCAGCTGGGTACATCGTCCGAGTCAGGCAGTCCCATTCGGG